>JAUXZO010000066.1 GCA_030692685.1 Acidovorax sp.
AGAGGCCTAGGACATCACCCTTTCACGGTGAGTACCGGGGTTCGAATCCCCGTGGGGTCGCCAAGTTGTAGCGCTTGGTTTGTGTTGAAAGACACAAGCAAAAGCTGCCTGCCAGGAGTGGTAGTTCAGTTGGTTAGAATACCGGCCTGTCACGCCGGGGGTCGCGGGTTCGAGTCCCGTCCACTCCGCCAGTCATACACCGCTGCAGTCGCAAGGCTGCAGCGGTTTTTTTATGCCTGCAAAATATGTGGCACCACTTTCCGGGCTTTGAAGATCCACATAGAAATGGCCTCCAGCGCTTACTGGTAAAGCGCTGAAAGCTATTAACACGATAGCAAATGTGACTTAGCGCGGTGCCAGGCGGATGGCGCCGTCCAGGCGGATCACCTCGCCGTTGAGCATGTCGTTTTCAAAGATGTGCTGCACCAACTTGGCGTAGTCCTGTGGGGTACCCAGTCGGCTTGGGAAGGGCACGCCAGCGGCCAGCGCGTCTTGCACTTCCTGCGGCATTCCAAACAGCATGGGAGTGCCGAAAATACCGGGAGCGATGGTCATGTTGCGGATGCCGTTGCGTGCCAGGTCCCGGGCAATGGGCAACGTCATGCCCACGATGCCGCCCTTGGACGCCGAATAGGCAGCTTGCCCGATCTGGCCGTCATAGGCCGCCACACTTGCTGTAGAAATCAACGCGCCGCGTTCGCCGGTGGACTCGGGATCGTTCTTGCACATGGCTTCTGCTGCAAGGCGGATCATGTTGAAGCTGCCGACCAGATTCACAGTGACCGTTTTGCTGAAAACCGCCAATGCATGGGCCCCATTTTTGCCCACGGTTTTTTCTGCAGGTGCAATGCCAGCGCAGTTCACCAGCCCCATCAGCTTGCCCATGGACACGGCCTTGGCCACCACAGCCTGGCCATCGTTCTCGTTGCTCACATCGCACTTCACAAACGCCCCACCAATTTCTTTGGCCACGGCTTCGCCTTTTTCCGCCTGCATGTCGGCAATGACGACAGTGCCGCCTTGCGCCGCGAGCATGCGGGCCGTGCCTTCGCCCAGGCCCGATGCGCCGCCGGTCACGATAAATACCTTGCCTTTGATTTCCATGGTCTGTCTCCTGTAAGTGACGTTAACGTAAACGTCAATTATCGCGTATCTGCTGCGCGCGCTGCTGGCGTAAAAAAGCCCGGATTGGACCGGGCTTTGAAAGAGGGACAGGGAAGAGAGCGCTTATTGGAAGCCCACCCGGTCCAGCATCTGCTGCACCTTGGTCGTGTTGGCACCCACCGCGCTGATCGGGATGGTCTCGCTCTTGAAGGGTTGGCCGCCCGTCATGGACGTGAGCGCGGGGTTGTCCAGGGCTACGCCCTTGGCTGCCGGCCACTCGTTGTTGCCGTTGGCGAAATAGTTCTGTGCTTCCGGGCTGGCCAGGTACTCCAGAAACTTGACCGCATTGGCCTGGTTCTTTGCATGCTTGGCTACGGCACCACCTGCGATGTTCAGGTGCGTGCCCCAGGTTTCCTGGTTCGGGAACACCACGCCGACCTTGTTCACCACGGCCACGTCTTCAGGTTTGTTGGAGCGCATCAGGCGGGCCAGGTAGTAGCTGTTGGTGACTGCAATGTCGCATTCTCCTGCCGCCACTGCCTTGATCTGGTCGGTGTCCCCGCCTTTGGGTGGGCGCGCCAGATTGGCCACCATGCCCTTGAGCCAGGCCTCTGCTTTTTGCTCCCCCATGTGTTCGGTGACCGCACCAAACAGGCTCAGGTTGTAAGGGTGCGAGCCAGATCGGATGCACAGCTTGCCCTTGTTCTTGGGGTCCGCCAGCGATTCGTAAGTGGCCACATCCGACTTTTGCATCTTGACCTTGTTGTAGACGATCACGCGGGCGCGGGTGGACAAGCCAAACCACGCGACGCCTCCGTCTGCCGCAGGTGCGCTGCGCAGGTTGGCAGGAATGGCATCGTTGAGCACCTTGGACTGGATGGGCTGAAACAGGCCATCGACTTCGCCTTTATGGAGACGGGCTGCGTCGACCAGCAGGATCACGTCGGCAGGCGATGCAGAGCCTTCTGCTTTGAGGCGCGCCAGGATGCCTGCGTCGTCCGCGTCCACGCGGTTGATCTTTATGCCGGTGGCCTTGGTGAAGCCCGAGTACAGCGCCTCGTCCGTGGAATAGTGGCGGGCCGAGTAGAGGTTGACCACTTGGTCCTGGGCATTAACGGCGCCCGCAGTGGCGGCCAGAACACAAGCACTCAGCAGGGCTTTCACAGTCTTCGACATGGATGTATCTTTCAAGGTTGAAACTGCGGCGATGATAAAGCAAACACGAATTATTCTTGTTAAGTATTTGTGGGAGTCCGGGTTGTGACTGGGGAATTTGATCTGGCGCAAGGCGCCAAAACCGCTCGCGGAAACGACAGGCAAAAAAAAGCCCAGTCGTAAAACCGGGCTTTAAAAGGATCCTTGAAACGGGGGTTTCGAGAGGATCCAAGGAGACAACTGGGGCGCTGTAGACGGTGTCAGCAGCGCGTGGCTTGAATTATCAGGGTATTCCCTGAAAGCGACCTAGAGTCTGCACTCCAGATCGCGAGAAACCAACGGTGGGCTTAGCGCTTGCGGGGGGCAGCGGTCTTGGCGGCGTTGGCAGCGGTGCTGGCAACAGCGTTGAAGTTGGCTTCAGCCACATCCGATGCTTGCTTGACGGCTTTTTGAACCGATTCAAAAGCGTTGTTGGCGGCAGAGACGGCGCTCTTCATCACGGCCACGGCGGTTTCGGAACCAGCGGGGGCGTTCTTGGCGGCGCTGTCTACCAGGTTGGTGAATGCCTTTTGTGCATCCGTTGCCTGGCCTTCAAATGCCTTGCCGAACTCGGCAGCGGTGCCCGAAGAAATGTCATACAGGTGACGGCTGTAGGCAGCGGTCTTTTCAGCCAGGGGCTGGAACAGGCCGGCTTGCAGAGCCAGCAGTTCTTGTGCGTCCTTCACGCCCAGGAACGCCTGGGTGTGGGTGGAGGCTTCCGACAGCGCAGCGCGGGAAGCGGTCACGTTCAGTTCAACCAGTTTTTCGACGCCTTCGAAAGCCTTGGTGGTCAGGCCAAACAGGGTTTCGATGTTGGCTTTGTGGGATGCGAGGATTTGTTCTGCGGTCAGCGACATGTCATATCTCCTAAAAATGGTGCCCCGAGGGGCAAGGTGGCTTACAGACATCTGCGCTGGCCCTGACTCGGTAAAGTCATGTTGCAGTGCAGCATGGATTGAATTTTAGGGACTTGGTGCGGTATTGCAAGGGCTTTTTGTTGCGTTGCACCAAATTAGGGTTGATCACCCAGAAACTGCCGCTCGCCACAATCGCGTCATGCAAGCCCTACTGAATGCCGCGCTGAATACGTCGCTAAATGCGTATTACGCAGACCACTTTGTCCTTCCCTTGCCGGAAGGCCATCGGTTTCCCATGGCCAAGTACCGCTTGCTGCGTGACCGCATCAGCCAGCAATTGCCGGGCGTGGCGATGCAGGTCGCCCTCCCCGCATCCGACGCTGAACTGGCACTGGCTCACACGCCTGGTTATATCGATGCAGTTGCCACCGGCAGCCTGTCGCCCGCCGCCCAGCGCGAGATTGGATTCCCCTGGAGCGAGGCCATGGCCGAGCGCGCGCGGCGCTCGGTGGGCGCCACGGTGGCGGCAAGCCGAGACGCGTTAAGCCACGGCATCGCAGGCAACTTGGCAGGGGGCACCCACCATTCGTACGCCGACAAGGGCAGCGGATTTTGTGTGTTCAACGACGTGGCGGTGGCTGCGCGGCTGATGCAAGCCGAATGGGCGCGGGGGCAGGGCGGGCAGGCGATGCCGCTCAAGGTGGCGGTGATTGACCTGGATGTGCACCAAGGCAACGGCACGGCCCACATCTTTCAGGCGGACGATAGCGTGTTCACCCTGTCACTTCATGGCGCGCGCAACTTTCCGTTTCGCAAGGAGCCCAGCGACCTGGATGTCGAACTGCCCGACGGTTGTATGGATGACGAGTACCTGCGGGCGCTGGAACACGCGCTGGATGCGCTGGAGCAGCGGTTCTCGCCCGGTCTGGTGTTCTATCTGGCCGGTGCCGATCCGCATGAAGGCGACCGCCTCGGCCGTCTGGCCGTGACCCATGATGGCCTGGAGGCCCGCGACCGGCGCGTGTTTGACTGGGCGTGGCAGCGGCGCATTCCGCTGGCCTTTGCCATGGCAGGTGGTTACGGGCGCAACCTGGAAGACACCTTGCAGGCCCAGCTCACCACCTGGCGGGTGGCGCAGCAGTACCACCAGCGCTGGCAGAATGTGCGGCCATGACATCGCCTGCCAGCACCACCTCTTCCGCCGCTCCATCCAACCCTGCGCCTACGGTTGCTCAGGCCCGTCCGGCGCCCCAACCCCGCAGCGCATACCCGGTGTTTCGGCCCATTTCCACGCGTTGGTCGGACAACGACGTGTACGGCCATGTGAACAACGTGGTGTATTACAGCTGGTTCGATACTGCGGTGAATGCACATCTGATTGATCAGGGCGTGCTCGACATCCATGCGGGTGAAACCATAGGCCTGGTCATCGAAACCCAGTGCAACTACTTTGCGCCGCTCGCGTTTCCGCAGACAGTGGAAGCAGGCATTCGCGTGGCGCGGCTCGGTGGCTCCAGCGTGCGCTACGAGGTGGGCCTGTTCGCACAGGGCGAAGCGCTCAGCGCGGCGGCAGGGCATTTCATTCACGTGTATGTAGACCGCGCGACGCGCCGACCCGTGCCGGTACCCGAGGCGTTGCGCCAGGTGCTGCAGGCCCTGGTGGGCGCAGGCTGAGGCACTGCACCGCTGATTTAATCAATTTGATAGCTGCTAGCGCTTTCTGGATAAGCGCTAGAGCCTGTTTTGGCTTGAAATATTCTGCCCATGCGGGTGGTCAAGCCTGTGCCGCACCGTCTGCGTGCGTGCCCTGCGCCGCAGCCCACGATGGCCTACACTTTGCGGCTTTGTTGCCCCGCCTGCGGCCTGCAGACACCGCACCCATGTTCTGAGGCCCGCCCTGTCCATGATCATCACCAGCCTGCTCGACACCGACCTGTACAAGTTCACCATGATGCAGGTGGTGCTGCACCAGTTTCCGGGGGCGCAGGTCGAATACAAGTTCAAGTGCCGCAACCCCGGCGTGCAGCTGGCGCCTTTTGTGAACGAGATCCGCGACGAGATCCGCTCGCTGTGCAACCTGCATTTTCAGGATGCTGAGCTGGCCTACCTGCGGTCGATGCGTTTCATCAAGAGCGACTTTGTGGATTTTCTGGGGCTGTTCAAGCTCAACGAAAAGTACATCATCGTCACGCCGCAGCCCAATGGCGAGATCGACATCAACATTCGCGGCCCATGGCTGCACACCATCCTGTTTGAGATTCCGGTGCTGGCCATCGTGAACGAGGTCTACTTTCGCAACACGCAAAAGGTGCCCGACTTCCCCGAAGGCCGCCGCCGCCTGGACGTCAAAATCGCCCAGCTGCAGGCCGATGGTTTGTCGGACCTCAAGATCGCTGACTACGGCACCCGCAGACGATTCAGCCGCGCATGGCACGAAGAGGTGCTGCGCGTGCTGGTGGCCCGCCTGGGCACTGGCGACCGCCGCCCGGGTTCGCCCGCGGGCCCCGGCCAGTTTGCGGGCACCAGCAACGTGCTGTACGCCATGAAGCTGGGCGTGACGCCGCTGGGCACCATGGCGCATGAATATCTGCAAGCCTGCCAGGCGCTGGGCCCCCGCCTGCGTGACAGCCAGGTGTTTGGGTTTGAGATGTGGGCCAAGGAATACCGTGGCGACCTGGGGATTGCGCTGTCGGATGTGTACGGCATGAGCGCCTTTTTGCGCGACTTTGACCTGTACTTCTGCAAGTTGTTTGACGGCGCTCGCCACGACAGCGGCGACCCGTTTGCCTGGGGCGAGCGCTTGCTTGACCACTACCGCAAGAACCGCGTAGATCCCCTGACCAAGACACTGATCTTCAGCGACGCGCTTACCGTGCCGCGCACCATCGAGCTGTACCAGCAGTTCCGCGGCCGGTGCCAGCTGGCCTTTGGCATTGGCACCAACCTGACCAACGACCTGGGCAGCGCGCCCGCGCACGAGCCGCTGCAGGTGGTGATCAAGATGACCCGCTGCAACGACCAGCCCGTGGCCAAGCTGTCGGACACGCCGGGCAAAGGCATGTGTGATGACGAGAAGTACCTGGCCTATTTGCGCCAGGTGTTTGACATTCCCAGCACCGTTTGAACCCGCGCAGGGGCTGCGCTTTGCCGTGCCCCTGGCTTGTCCTTGTCCTACCTTTGCACCCGAGACAACACCCATGACCAAACCCCGCATCCTGGTAGCCCGCGCCATCTTCCCTGACATCGTCGACCGCCTGCGCCAGCATTTCGACGTGGAGGACAACTCTGAAGACGCGATCTGGAGCCCCGCCGAGCTGGCCGCGCGGCTAGCCGATAAGGACGGTGCCTTCACCACCGGCAGCCAGCGCATCGACGCCGATCTGCTGACCGCTGCGCCGCGCCTCAAAATCGTCGCCAACATGGCCGTGGGCTACAACAACTTCGATGTCGACGCCATGACGGCCGCAGGCGTGCAGGGCACCAACACGCCCGACGTGTTGACCGAAACCACGGCTGACTTCGGCTTTGCGCTGTTGATGGCCACCGCACGCCGCATGACGGAGAGCGAGCACTACCTGCGCGCCGGCCAGTGGACCAAGTGGAGCTACGACATGTTTGCGGGCAGCGACATCCACGGCAGCACGCTGGGCATCATCGGCATGGGGCGCATCGGCCAAGGCATCGCCAAACGCGGCGCGCATGGGTTTGGCATGAAGGTGATTTATCACAACCGCTCGCGGCTTTCTGCAGACCTGGAAGCCGAATGCAAGGCGACCTATGTGGGCAAGGACGAGCTGCTCGCCACCGCAGACCATGTAATGCTGGTAGTGCCTTACAGCGCGGCATCGCACCACACCATCGGCGCGGCCGAACTGGCGCTGATGAAGCCCACGGCCACGCTGGTCAACATTGCGCGCGGCGGCATTGTGGACGACGCGGCGCTGGCCGTTGCCTTGCGCGAACATCGCATTGCGGCGGCCGGGCTGGACGTGTTTGAGGGTGAACCCAGCGTGCACCCCGACCTGCTGACCGTGCCCAACGTGGTGCTGACCCCGCACATCGCCAGCGCCACCGTGCCCACACGCCGCGCCATGGCGGACTTGGCGGCTGACAACCTGATTGCGTTCTTTGACGGGCGTGGCGCGTTGACACCAGTGAACACGCCCGCCCCCGAGGCCGCCCGTGCACGCTGACATCAGGAATTTGAATGAAATTGGCCTCTAGCGCTCATCTATAAAGCGCTAGTAGCTATAAAAATAATAGTAAATCAGCTTTGACTACTGACACGCTTGTATTGCTGGCCGCGTTGGCCTTGGTGGTGATTTTGCTGGTGGCGCTGCTGGTGATGCTGGTAAGGCGGTCGCCGGCGGACTTGCCGCCCGAATGGCTGGCACGCCTGCATGCCATGGAGAACACCACGCGGGCCACGCAGCTGGCGGTGGCCAAGAACGATGGCGCCATGGACGCGCTGGCCAAGCAGCTGGGGGGATTTACCCAGACCACCCAACACACGCTGGAGACCTTGCGCCACGCCGTGGACGAACGCCTGGCCCAGGCGGTTGCGGAATCGCGCAATGGCCGCGCCGAGCTGCTGTCCGCGTTTGGCGTGTTTGAGGCGCGGCTGTCGAGCGCGCTCAAGGACCAGCTCGAAGGCAACAGCTACCAGCTGCGCAACCAGTTCTCGGTGCTGCAGGATGCCGTGTCGCAGCAGCTTACCGGCCTGGTGCAGGGCAGCCAGCACAACGCCGAGCAGCTGCGCACCGCGCTCAACGAGCGGCTGAGCGCCATCCAGGCCGACAACGCCGCCAAGCTCGAAGAAATGCGCCGCACGGTGGACGAAAAGCTCCACGCCACGCTGGAGCAGCGCCTGGGAGAATCCTTCAAACTGGTCAGCGACCGGCTCGAACAGGTACACAAAGGCCTGGGTGAAATGCAGACGCTGGCGGGCAGCGTGGGCGACCTCAAACGCGTCATGACCAACGTGAAGTCGCGCGGCACCTGGGGCGAAATGCAGCTGGGCGCCATCATCGACAACGTGCTCACGCCCGACCAGTTCGCGCGCAACGTCAAGACCGTGCCGGGCAGCGACGAGTTGGTGGAATTTGCCATTCGACTGCCAGGCAAAAGCGACGACCACCCGGTGTGGCTGCCGATAGATTCCAAGTACCCGGTGGAGCATTACCAGCGTCTGATGGACGCGCAGGATGCGGCCGACAAACTGCTGATGGCGTCCGCTGGCAACGCGTTTGAAACGTCGATCAAGCTCGAAGCGAAAAAGATCTTTGCCAAATACGTCTCGCCCCCGCACACCACCGACTTCGCCGTGCTGTACCTGCCCACCGAGGGCCTGTTTGCCGAGGTGATGCGCCGCCCGGGCCTGGTCGAGGCCGTGCAGAACGATTGCCGCGTGATGATCACCGGCCCGGCCAACCTTGCGGCCATGCTCAATAGCCTGCAGATGGGCTTCAAGACGCTGGCGATTGAAAAGCGCTCGTCCGAGGTGTGGAGCCTGCTGGGCAGCGTGAAGACCGAGTTTGCCAAGTTTGGTGAGGTGGTCGAGGCCACCAAAAAATCCATCGACGCCGCCGCCAAGAAATTTGACGAAGTGGGCGTGCGCACCCGCGCCATCCAAAAGCGCCTGCGTGATGTGCAGGATTTGCCCGCACCCGATGTGGCTGTGCCGTTGGCAGGTGCACAGACCGATGGGTTGTTGCCCGAGCCACAGCCACAGCCACAGCCACAGCCACAGCCACAGCGAGACCAAGACCCCGAGGACGACCTGCCATGAACTGGGCACTGGCCCGATTGATTGCGGGGCAGGTCTGCATCCACGCGTGCATGGCGGGCATGCGCCTGGCCGCGCCGCTGTTGGCGCTGCGCGAGGGCTACAGCGCGGCAGCGGTGGGCGTGTTGCTGGCGCTGTTTGCGCTGACGCAGGTGTTTCTGGCACTGCCCGCAGGCCGGTATGCGGACCGCCATGGTTTGAAACGGCCGGTCGGGTACTCGGTGGCGGTGGCCGCTGCAGGCGCTGCGTTGGCGTTGGCTTTGCCCATTTTTCCGGTGTTGTGCCTGGCCGCGCTGATGACCGGTGGCGCCACAGGCGCTGCCACCATTGCGCTGCAGCGGCATGTGGGCCGCGCGGCGCACGATTCGACCCAGCTCAAACAGGTGTTCAGCTGGCTGGCCATTGGCCCGGCGGTGTCCAACTTCATCGGGCCGTTCTGCGCGGGGCTGATGATTGACCACGCGGGCAGCGCGGCGGGCAGCACCGAGGGCTACCGCGCCGCGTTTGCGTTGATGGCCATCTTGCCGCTACTGACCTGGTTCTGGGTGCGTGACACGGTGGAGCTGCCCCCGGTGATAGCTGCCGCAGGCGGCCCGCCCCAGCGTGCGTGGGACCTGATGAACGAGCCGCCGTTTCGCCGTTTGCTGATCGTGAACTGGCTGCTGTCATCGTGTTGGGATGTACACACCTTTGTGGTGCCGCTGTTGGGGCACGAGCGTGGGTTGTCCGCGTCGGTCATCGGCTCGATCCTGGGTGCGTTTGCCATTGCCGCCGCGGTGATCCGTGTGCTGATGCCGCTGGTGGCTGAGCGCTTGCGTGAGCGGGTGGTGGTCGCCGGTGCCATGGTGGTAACCGCCGTGTTGTTTGGGGTGTACCCCTTGCTGGACAGCGCGTTGGGCATGGGGCTGTGTTCGGTGCTGCTGGGTTTTGCGCTGGGCTCCGTGCAGCCCATGGTGATGAGTTTGCTGCACCAGATCACGCCATCCCACCGCCATGGTGAGGCGCTGGGCCTGCGCTTGATGGCCATCAACGCGTCCAGCGTGCTCATGCCGATGCTGTTTGGCACTGCGGGCGCGGTGATGGGTGTGGGCGGGCTGTTCTGGGTGGTGGGCGCCTCGGTGGCGGCTGGGGCGCGTACGGCCTGGCGAATGGGGCCTGCAGGCAAGGGCAATACACACCATTGAGTGGTGTTTAATGGGGTTTTGATCAGTGCAGGTGTGCCGGGGCGGGTGTTGCTGCGCTGTTGATAGGGCAAATGGGGGGTGAACAAAGGGGGCGGAAAGGAGTAGATTCCCGAGGTCCGACACAGGGGGCTGCTATGCGCATTCAAATGGGTTCATGGCCTGCACGGCACCTGCTACTGGTGCCGTTGCTCTGTTTGGTGCCTTGGTCGCTCAGTCATGCCGAAGATCTGGTGAACCAGGCGCAGTCTTGGGTGCAGCAAGGCGACGCCCTGCGGGCTTTTCAGTTGCTGGACGCGCAGGAGTCCCACCGAGCTGGCGACCCCCTGTTTGACGAAGCCATGGGCCGTGCTGCCTTTGCCGCACACCAATACAGCCGGTCGATCATGGCCTGGGAACGTGTGGTGGCCTCGCAGCCCGACAACGCTGTTGCCCAGCTGGAGCTGGCCCGCGCGCTGCATGCCGTCGGCGACCGGAAGGCGGTGCTTGCCCTGTCTGAGCAGGCGCGTGCCCGCGCCATTCCTGTGGATGCCGCGCTCAGCATTGATCAGTTTTTGGTGTCTTACGACCGCATGGGCCACGAAGGGCGGTCCACTTGGAAGGGGTACGTTGATGTCACGCTGGGCCGCGACTCCAACGTGAACGCGGGGCCAGGGCTGAACGCCCCTGCGCTTTCACCGCCCGGGACACCCCCCTGGACGCTTCAGCCCGGTGCCGATGGACAACGCGCCTCGTACGCAGCCTTGTCGGGCAATGTGCGTGGACGGCATGTGCTGGATGCACGCTGGTCCCTGATTGGCGCCGCAACAACTGAAGTCCGCGGGCATTCCAACGCCGGCAGGTCCTATGACAGTGACCAGCTGGATGTGAATGCCGGTGTGGCCTACCGCATGGAGCGCCACGAATGGATGCTGAGCGCACAGGGAGCGACGTACCGGCTGGACGGCGACACACTGCGCAACATTGGCGGCCTGTTGGGCGAGTGGATTTACCGGATCGACGGGTTCCGCCAATGGGACACGTTTTTGCAGGTGCAGGGGCTGCGCTACCCCGCACAAACGCTGCGGGACGCGCGCCGCACGGTGGGTGGAACCTCCTACATTCACGTCCTGCGCAATGGCAGTCTTTTTTATGCAGGCCTCTATGCCGGACAAGAGGCGCCCAAGGCCACCGGGGTGGACAACCTGGGGCACGACCTGGTCGGGCTGCGGGGTGGGGTGCAATGGGCCATCAGCACGCAATGGGCCGCGTTCACGCACCTCAACTACGAGCGACGCAATTACGGTGCGGTGGATCCTTTCTTTGGCGTCACGCGGCGTGACCGGCAGGCGCACTGGGTGCTGGGGGCATCGTGGCTTCCTGCGCCGGGGTGGCGAATCACACCCCAATGGGCGTTGACGCGCAATGACTCCACATTGCCCATCACCGACTACGACCGCCGTGTTTTTTCCGTCACCGTACGGCGTGAGTTCTGAGGGAGCCTGTGATGCAGCAATCCAATTTTCCTTCTTCCCGGCTAGCGCTCTGGATGGCCATGGTGGCCGCCTGGCCTGTGCAAGGGCTGGCCGCCGCCGGTGCTGTGCAGTTCGCGACCGGGGATGTGCAACTGCGCCGAGGGGCTGTGGTGGCAGCTGCCACGAAAGGGTCCGAGGTGGAAAGCGGCGACGTGGTCGTGACGGGTGCGGGGGGCCGTGCGCAGATCCGTTTTTCGGATGGCGGCCTGGTGGCGCTGTACCCGGATTCGCAATTTACCGTGACCCGTTATGCCGACACGGGCGACCCGACCCAGGAGAATTTTGCGGTCAGCCTGCTGCGAGGCGGCATGCGTGCGGTGACCGGCCTGATCGGCAAACGCAACCCGCAAAACTACAAGGTCACCACGCCAACAGCTGTGGTGGGCATTCGCGGCTCGGCATTTGTGGTGGCGTTCAATGCTGAGGGGGAATTGGTGGTGTCCGGGGAGCAGGATGAAATCGAGGTATGCACCGAGGCAGGCTGCGTGGGCGTGAAGGCCGGTGAATCGGTGCGTGTGGTGTCTAGCAGCCAACTGCCGTTTTATACCCACACCCGGGCTGTGTTGCCGTTGCCACCGCCGCCGGTGCCGTTTGCCGCCGGAGAGCAAATGGGCGGCGGCGAGCGGGTAACGCCGGACCCTACTGTGCCGGTGCCACCGCCTGTTGCCGTGCCACCGACACCTGCGCCTGCGCCGATACCGGCGCCGTCCGTGCCGATGCCTCCACCCGTGCCAGTCCCGGCACCCGGGCCGTTCGACCCGTCAGTGCCTGCGCCACCGCCATTCACAGGCACACCCACGCCGACCACGCCACCGACCACACGGCCGCCAGGCCAGACAACACCACCCACCGCGACGCCACCGCCTACTGCGCCGCCGCCTACGACGCCTCCGGTGGTGCGGCCGCCGATTTTTGTTTTGCCGCCCATCGTGCGGCCCATTTTTGTACTGCCACCGATTGCGGTTCCTCCGCCGCCGCCCATCATCCGTTGAGCGGTTTCAATGGGCGGATGGTCAGGTGCTGCTGGTCACAGTTGGTAGAACGACTTGATCAGCTCCCACGCTTCCTGTGGGTCGTCGGTGTAGTGGAAGAGCTTGAGGTCTTGGGCCGAGATGGTGCCTTCTTCGACCAGCACCTCGAAGTTGACCAGGCGCTTCCAGTAGTCCGTGCCAAACAGCACGATGGGCACCGGCTTGGCCTTTTTGGTCTGCACCAGGGTGAGCACTTCAAACAGCTCGTCCAGCGTGCCAAAGCCGCCGGGGAAGGCCACCAGTGCTTTGGCGCGCATCATGAAGTGCATCTTGCGCAGCGCAAAGTAATGAAACTTGAAGCTCAGCGACGGTGAAATAAACCGGTTGCCGCTTTGTTCGTGGGGCAGCGCAATGTTCAGGCCCACGTTGAGGGCGCCCACGTCATGGGCACCACGGTTGGCGGCCTCCATGATGCCGGGGCCACCGCCGGTGCAGATGTAGATGCGGTCCGCGGGCGGCTGGCGCTCGCTGTGTTCGGCCACCACCCGCCCGAACTGGCGCGCCAGGTCGTAGTAGCGGGCGTTGCGCACGGCCTGGTGGGCGCGTTGCAGGCGCACTTCATCGCCGCTCGCTTCGGCATCGGCCAACTGGGTGTCGGCTTCGTCGGGCGCCACAAAGCGCGCGCTGCCGTACACCACCACGGTGTTTTCAATGCCTTGCTCTGCCTGACCCAGGTCGGGCTTGAGCATTTCCAGTTGAAAGCGAATGCCCCGCGTCTCGCGGCGCAGCAGAAATTCCGGGTCGGCAAACGCAAGGCGGTAAGCGTCGGCGTGCAGTGGGTTGCCGCCCGCCGCATGGTTTTGTAGTTCCGCCCAGGCATCGGCCAGACGGCTGTCGTTCAGTTGGGTGTTGGCTTCCATGGAAGGCTCGCGGTGTCAGTGGGGTTGAAGAAGAAGAAAAGGAGAGTGTGAAGCGCGAAGACTGCGAAGACTGCGAAGACTGCGAAGGGCGCAGAGGGCGAAGAGTGCGGGGAGGTCTCTCTGCGGGGTCTCCAGCGGATTGTTTCGAGGGCAGTGAAATAGCGGTTTCATACGAAAATGGCCTCTGGCGCAAGTCTATCAAGCGCGAGATGCTATTAAATATGAAGCAGTTTGCATGCCCAGCACCGTCAGGCCGAGGGAGCCCGCCAAATGCAGGGCGGTGGTGCCAACGGCCGCAAGGTAGCGTTGCGCCATAAGCATCTGCACCACTTCGGCAGAAAAGCTGGAGAACGTGGTGAGGGCGCCCAAAAACCCCGTGACCAGCGCCAGACGCCACACGGGGTCCAGTTGGGGCATGGCGTGGAACACTGCCACGCACAGCCCCACCAGGTAACCGCCAACGAGGTTGGCCGCCAGCGTGCCCCAAGGAATGAGCCCGCCGGGGCTGAGCCACAAACCCAGGCGCCAGCGTGCCAGCGCGCCGAGACTGGCTCCGATGCAGATGGCAAATACGTTCAGCATCTGCCGATTGTCGTTGATGTAATGCAGCGCCCCGCGGTCCGTAACGGGGCGCTTATTGACTTGCGCCTGCCCGGTTCAGCGGGCCGACATTTGCTGCGGCAGCCAGGTGACGATGCCAGGGAAGACGTAGATCAGGGCCACAGCAGCGCACATCAGCAAGAACATGGGCAGCGTGACCTTGGCGATCCAGGTCAGCTGCCGTCCGGTCATGCCTTGCAGCACAAACAGGTTGAAGCCTACGGGTGGCGTGATCTGCGCCATTTCGACCACCAGCACCACAAAAATACCGAACCAGATCGGGTCAATGCCCGCTGCCTGCACCGTGGGCATCAGCACGCCCATGGTGAGCACCACCATCGAGATGCCGTCCAGGAACGAGCCCAGAATGATGAAGAAGACGGCCAGGGCGGCAATCAGCTGTGCCTGGTTCAGGCCCAGCGATGCAATCCATTCAGCCAGGTGGCGGGGCAGGCCGATGTAGCCCATCGACAGCGTGAGGAATGCAGCCCCCGCCAGGATGAGCGCGATCATGCAGTACAGCCGAGTAGCGCCCATGAGGGCGTCGCGAAAGCTCGCCCAGTTCATCGAGCCCTGCAGCGCCGACAGCACCAGCGAGCCCACCACGCCCACCGCAGCCGCCTCAGTAGCGGTGGCGATACCGGTGTAGATGGAGCCCAGCACTGCGGCGATCAGCAGTACCACCGGGATGAGCGCACGCGAGGCTGAAAGCTTTTGCATGAACGTGAGGCGCTCAGTCGCTTCGGGGATCTGCCCAGGGTTGCGCAACGCCCACACGATGATGTAGCCCGAAAACAGTGCCGCCAGCAACGCGCCCGGCAGCACGCCCGCTACAAACAGTTTGGAGATCGACACCTCGGCCATCACGCCATACACGATCATGATGATGGACGGCGGGATGAGCAGGCCCAAGGTGCTGGCACCGGCCAGCGTGCCGACGATCATGTGCTCGGGGTAGCCACGGGCTTTGAGCTCAGGGAGCGTCATCTTGCCGATGGTGGCGCAGGTGGCGGCGCTGGAGCCGGACACCGCCGCAAATATGGTGCAACCCACCACGTTGGTGTGCAGCAAACGCCCTGGCAGTAACTGCACCCACGGTGCCAAACCCTTGAACATGTCTTGTGACAAGCGGGTGCGAAACAGGATTTCGCCCATCCAGATGAACAGGGGCAGGGCGGTCAGCGTCCAGCTCGATGCTGAGCCCCAGATGGTCACCGCCATCGCATCACCGGCGGGGCGCGACGAAAACAATTGCATGCCGATCCAGGCCACGCCCGACAGCGTGAGCCCGATCCACACACCGCTGCCCAAGATCAAAAACAGCGAAAGCACCAGCAAGCCGGTAATGGCGAGATCACTCATGGTCAGGGGCCTGCAGGGCGTGGGTTCGTTGTGTTGATCGGGGAGCGGTCAGGCCGAAAGCCAAAGCACACAGTGCGGTTTCGCGGTCATTCATTGCGCAGCTGTTCGTCGGGGTTGTGGCGCGTGCGGCGGCCCAGCAGCTCTAGCACCAGTTCGTCCACAAACGCCAGCGCCAGCACCACGGTGCCCAGCGCCATCGCGATCTGCGGGATCCACAGCGGGGTTGCATCGCTGCCGGTGGAGATGTCGTGAAACTCGTGCGACTGCCAGGCCAGCTTGCAGCTGTAGTAAGCAAACAGCACGGCCAGCAGCGTGGCAATGCTCAGCGACCAGATCTCAAAACCCTGCTTCCAGCGGCCCTTGAGCGCGTTGAGCAGCAGCGTCACACGGATGTGCTCGCCGCGCTTCAAGGTGTGGGCCAGCGCCAGAAACCCGGCGGCGGCCATTAGATAGCCTGCATAGGCGTCGGTGCCCGGCACATGAAAGTGCAACTGGCGGCTGAGGATGGACAACAGCACCATCCCCAGCAGCCCCACCATGAAAAGCGCTGCCAACGCGGCAGCACCGTCATACACAAAATCGAGCAATCGACGCATAGAACAGGCAGCTTGCTTTTTTTACTTGCGGTAGGCGTCAATCAGCGTCTTGCCTTCGGGGCCGGCCTTGTCCAGCCATTCCTTGAGCATGGTGTCGCCGACCTTGGCCATGTCAGCTTTCAGTTGGGCCGGTGGGGCTTCCACAGTCATGCCGTTGGCCTTGAGCTTGGCCACGGTGTCGGTGTTGACCTTGGCACTGTTGGCCCAGCCACGCGCTTCAGCGTCGGCACCGGCCTTGACGAGTGCGTCCTGCAGCGGTTTTTCCAGCGCGTCAAAGGCTTTCTTGTTGACCAGCACGGCGTTCTTGGGCAGCCAGGCCTGGGTGTCGTAGTAGTACTTGAGGTGTTCGTAGAGCTTGCTGTCCACACCGGTGGCACCGGATGTCATGGTCGACTCGACCACGCCGGTCGCCAGCGCTTGCGAGAACTCTGCCGCCTGCACGGTCACCGGCTGCGCGCCCACCAGTTCGGCGATGCGGGCGGTGGCGGGACTGTATGCACGCCATTTCACGGCCTTCAGGTCGGCGGCGCTGGTCAGGGGCTTCTTGGTGTAGATGCCTTGGGGGGGCCACGCCACTGCGTAGAGCAGCACCATGCCTTGTTCGGCCAGCTTCTTTTCAAGGAAAGGCTTTTGCGCGGCGTAGAGCTTTTTGGATGCGTCGTAGCTGTCGGCCAGAAACGGCAGGCCGTCTACGCCGAAGAGTTGCCACTCATTCTGGAAGTTGGCCAGCAGGATTTCGCCCATCTGCGCCTGGCCGCCTTGCACTGCGCGCTTGATTTCGGGCGCCTTGAACAGGGCCGCATTGGCGTGCACCGTGATCTTGAGCTTGCCGCCGGTGGCCTTGTCAACATCGCCCGCCAGTTGCACCATGTTCTCGGTGTGGAAGTTGGTGGCCGGGTACGCTGCGGCCAAGTCCCATTTGGTCTGGGCAAAAGCCGAGGTGACAGACAGACCGGCAACCAGGGCCAGGCTGAGTGCGGTGACGGGGAAGATTCGACGCTTCATGGGTGAGCTCCGCAGGGTTTGGTGTCAATGAATACGAGAGGGCACTGTATCGGAAGCCGATCAAAATGCGATAGGTGTTTTGCCTAAACGCTGACAAATTGCCAACAAATTGCTATCGACTTGCCTACAATGCCCCATGCATATCCCGTGCCAATGGCAGACCAACGCTAGATCGACGTCGTCATGAAACCCAAAGCCAAGCCCAAGACTGATTCCGGCCCCATCGTGTCGTCATCGCACCTGGTGTCTGCACAGAGCGCTGAGATGAGCGAGTTTGAATTTGGCCTCATCGTGGCGGGCAACGCGTTT
Source organism: Acidovorax sp. (assembly GCA_030692685.1). GTDB lineage: Bacteria > Pseudomonadota > Gammaproteobacteria > Burkholderiales > Burkholderiaceae_C > Acidovorax. The sequence continues at coordinate 17,399 of JAUXZO010000066.1, forward strand.
CACCGCTGGGTGGTGCATTGCATGTCGGCGGCGGGCCTCAAGGACTTGATGCCGCTCGATGTGGTGGTGCTGCACCATGTGTCGCACCGGGCGCGCGACAAACGCCTGGCCGACATCTGCTTCATCATGAATGTGGAAGACACGCACCTGGTGAATTATTCGCTCAAAAAGTTGCAGACCCTGGGCGTGGTCGCCTCGCAAAAAAACGGCAAGGAAGTGACCTACGCCGCCACCGACGCGGGCCGCGCCTACGTGCAGCGCTACCGCGAAATTCGGGAGAGTTGCCTGATCGACGCCCTGAACGCCGACGATGCGCTCAACCGCGACATCGGCGAGCTGGCCCGCTTGCTGCGTGTGCTGTCGGGCATGTATGACCAGGCAGCGCGGTCTGCCGCGTCACTGTGATTGTTGCCCTTCCTTTGCCCGTCATTTCCCTTTCTGTTTCTCGAAAATATTAATGAAAAGTGGCTCTGGCGCTTATCCATAAAGCGCTGATAGCTATACATTGAGTAGCATCGATATGTCCAACCAACCCAACCCTTTGTCCCGCTGGCAGTTCTGGATCGACCGTGGGGGCACCTTCACCGACGTGGTGGGCAAGCGGCCTGACGGCAGCCTGGTCACGCACAAGCTGCTGTCTGAAAACCCCGAGCAGTACAAGGATGCCGCCGTGGCGGGCATTCGCCACCTGCTGGGTTTGCAACCCGGCGAGGCGGTGACACCTGAAGTGGTGGAGTGCGTGAAGATGGGCACCACCGTGGCCACCAACGCGCTGCTGGAGCGCAAGGGCGAGCCCACGCTGCTCATCACCACCAAGGGTTTCAAAGATGCCTTGCGCATTGCGTACCAAAACCGCCCGCGCCTGTTTGACCGCCGCATCGTGCTGCCCGAGCTGCTGTACGAACGCGTGATCGAAGCGCAGGAGCGTGTGGGCGCGCACGGCGAGGTGATCGAAGCGCTGGACGAAGCGCACTTGAAGGAACGCCTTTGGGCTGCTTACGACGCGGGCCTGCGCAGCGCGGCCATCGTCTTCATGCACGGCTACCGCTACACCGCACACGAAGAAGCCGCCGCCCGCATCGCACGCGAGATTGGCTTTACGCAGGTGAGCGCATCCCACGCCACCAGCCCCATGATGAAGTTCGTGAGCCGGGGGGACACCACGGTGGTCGACGCCTACCTCTCGCCCATCCTGCGCCGCTATGTGGAGCAGGTGGCCAGCGAGATGCCGGGCGTGCAGCTGTTCTTCATGCAGTCGTCGGGCGGGCTGACGGATGCGCAGGTGTTCCAGGGCAAGGACGCGATCTTGTCGGGCCCCGCAGGCGGCATCGTGGGCATGGCACGCACGGCGGAGCTGGCCCTTCAAGGTGATGCGGCAGGCTTGGCGGGCCATGTGAAGGTCATCGGCTTTGACATGGGCGGCACCAGCACCGATGTCAGCCACTACGCGGGCGAGTTCGAGCGCGAGTTTGAGACCCAGGTGGCGGGCGTGCGCATGCGTGCGCCCATGATGAGCATCCACACGGTGGCGGCGGGTGGTGGCTCCATCTTGGGTTTTGACGGCGCACGTTTTCGCGTCGGCCCCGAAAGCGCAGGCGCCAACCCCGGCCCCGCCAGCTACCGCCGGGGTGGCCCGCTGGCCGTGACGGATGCGAACGTCATGGTGGGCAAGATCCAGCCCGCACATTTCCCCCACGTGTTTGGCCACGCAGCGAACGAGGCGCTGGATGGCGACGCCGTGGCGCAAAAGTTTGCAGATTTGGCACAGCAGACCGGTCGAGCTGGCGAAGATGTGGCGCATGGCTTCATCCAGATCGCCGTGCAACAGATGGCCAACGCGATCAAGAAGATCAGCGTGGCACGCGGTTACGACGTGACGCGCTACACGCTGCAATGCTTTGGTGGCGCGGGGGGGCAGCACGCGTGCCTGGTGGCCGATGCGTTGGGCATGACGCGCGTGTTTGTGCACCCGTTGGCGGGTGTGCTCAGCGCCTATGGCATGGGCCTGGCGGACCAGAACGTGATCCGCGAACAGGCTGTCGAAACGAAGCTGGCGCCCGAGGCGCTGGCAGGCATTGAAGCCACGCTGGAGCAACTGGCCAGCACCGCGCGCACCGAACTGGAACGTCAGCAGTCGGTCGGCAGCACTGCCGTGGTGCACCGCCGCGTGCATGTGCGGTACGAAGGCAGCGATTCCGCGTTGATTGTTCCGTTTGGCACGTTGGCCGAGATCACCACTGCGTTTGAAAACGCCTACCGCCAGCGCTTTGCCTTCCTGATGCAGGGCAAGGGTTTGATCGTCGAAGCGGTCTCCGTCGAGGCGGTGTTGCCCGGCGATGCGCCTGTGGAGCCGCGCCATGCGGTGCACCCCGCACGCGAAGTGCCGCGCCGCAGCACTGTGCGCATGTACACCGGTGGCGTGGACGGCATACCCGCGTGGCACGACGCCGCGCTGGTCGTGCGCGAAGACCTGCGCCCCGGCGACGTGATCCCCGGCCCGGCCATCATTGCCGAGAAGAACGCCACAACAATAGTCGAGCCCGGCTGGGAGGCCGCCTTGACCGACCTGGACCACCTGCTGCTCAACCGCCGCGTGGCCCGCGCCGTGCAGCACGCTGTGGGCACCACGGTAGACCCTGTGCTGCTGGAAGTGTTCAATAACCTGTTCATGAACATTGCCGAGCAGATGGGGCTGCAGCTGCAGAACACGGCTTACTCGGTCAACATCAAGGAGCGCCTCGATTTCAGCTGTGCGCTGTTCGACGACGTCGGCAACCTGATCGCCAACGCACCCCACATGCCCGTGCATCTGGGCTCGATGGGCGAAAGCATCAAGACGGTGATTCGCGAGAACAAAGGCAAGATGCAGCCCGGCGATGTGTATGTGCTCAACGACCCGTACCACGGCGGCACGCATCTGCCGGACATCACGGTCATCACACCGGTCTACCTCGCGGACGACGAGGCCGAGCCCACTTTCTACGTGGGCAGCCGCGGCCACCATGCCGATGTGGGTGGCATTACGCCCGGCTCCATGCCCCCGTTCTCCACGCGCATCGAAGAAGAAGGTGTGCAGATCAACAACGTGAAGCTGGTGGAGCGCGGCGTGCTGCGCGAGGCAGAGATGATTGCGCTGCTGGAAAGCGGCGAATACCCATCGCGCAACCCGCAGCAGAACATGGCTGATTTGCGTGCGCAGATTGCGGCCAACGAGAAAGGCCAGCAGGAGCTGCGCCGCATGGTGGCCGAGTTTGGGCTGGATGTCGTGCAGGCCTACATGCGCCATGTGCAGGACAACGCCGAAGAATCCGTGCGCCGTGTCATCACGCGGCTGAAGGACGGTGCGTTCACGCTGCCCCTGGACAACGGTGCGCAGATCAGTGTGGCGGTGAAGGTGGATGCCGCCAACCGCAGCGCCACCATCGACTTCACCGGCACCAGCGCGCAGCAGACCAACAACTTCAACGCGCCCACGGCGGTGTGTATGGCGGCGGTGCTGTATGTGTTCCGCACGCTGGTGGACGACGACATTCCGCTGAACGCGGGGTGCCTCAAGCCCCTGAACGTCATCATCCCTCCTGGAAGCATGCTCAACCCCAACCCACCGGCGTCGGTGGTGGCGGGCAATGTGGAAACCTCCACCTGCATCACCAACGCGCTGTACGGCGCTTTAGGCCTGATGGCGGCGGGGCAGTGCACCATGAACAACTTCACCTTTGGCAGCACGCGCTACCAGTATTACGAGACCATTTCGGGCGGCAGCGGCGCGGGCGGCGTGTGGGATGCGTCCGGAGCGTTGGCGGGCGGTTTTGCGGGCACCAGCGTTGTGCAATGCCACATGACCAATTCGCGCCTGACCGACCCGGAGGTGCTGGAGTTCCGCTTTCCTGTGCGGCTGGAGGGCTACGAGATACGCAAGGGCTCGGGCGGCGCGGGGCAGTACAAGGGCGGCGACGGCGGCATCCGCCGCGTACGTTTTCTGGAGCCGATGACGGCCAGCATTTTGTCCAACGGCCGTCACCACGGCGCGTTTGGCATGGCCGGTGGACAGCCGGGTGCCGTGGGCATTAACAAGGTGGTGCGCAGCGATGGCCGGGTGGAGCTGCTGGACCACATCGGCCAGGCCGAAATGTTGCCGGGCGATGTGTTTGAGATCCACACGCCGGGTGGCGGTGGTTTTGGTGCCCTCGGCCAGAAATAATGGTCAAAATGGCCGCTAGCGCTTATCCAGCAAGCGCTAGCAGCTATTAAATCAGGAGTCCTGGGGCTCTGGCGGCGCTTTCGGGTGGCTCAGGCTGGGCGGCACATCCAGCCCCATCTGCCGCGCGCGGAACAGCGCGGCGCGCATCAAAAAGATCGACATGATCGGCACCGTGATGGCCACGAACACGGCGATCAGCAGCGCATGCAGCGCCAGGCTGCTGTCGGCCACCGAGAAGTACAGCACCGTGCCATGCATGATCAGCCAGCAGCCTAGCGTGGCGATGATGGCGGGCGCATGGACCCGTTCAAAAAATGTGGGCAGCCGCAGCAGCCCGGTGGAGCCCAGCAGCGCCAGCCCCGCACCCGACAGCACCAGCACGGCCACGATGATCTCAAGCCACAGGGGCAGCACGGTAGTGGCGGCTTCGGTCATTCGATCACCTCGCCCCGCAATAAAAACTTGGCCATGGCCATGGCGCCCACAAAGCTGAACAGCGCCAGCAGCAGGGCGGCTTCAAAGTAGTTCTTGCTGCCATACAGCAGGCCCATCACCAGCATCACGAGCATGCCACTCAGGTACATGCAGTCGAGCGCCAGCACGCGGTCTTGCGCAGAGGGGCCCTTGAGCAAACGGATCAGCGCGCAGCCCATGGCCAGGGCCAGCATGAACAAGGCGATGGGCAGGGCCCAGTCAAGCACGGGGGTTGTGGTCGTGACGGTGGTCATTCAAAAATCTCCATCAGTGGACGTTCGTAGCTTTCCTTGACCTTGGCCACGATGCCCTCGGGGTCATCCACCTCCAGCACATGCAGCAGCAGCATGCTGCGGTCCAGTGACAGCTCGGCCCAGGCCGTGCCGGGCGTGATGCATACCACCATGGCAAGCACGGCCAGGCCGTTGGGGTCGCGCAGGTCCAGCGGGATGTGCACAAACCCGGGCGGGTGTTTGCGGCTCGCAGGCGACAGCAGCAGCCGCGCGACGGTGAGGTTGGACAACACGGTGTCCTTCGCCACCGTGAGTGCGAGACGCAGCACGGCGCCGGGCTTGCGGATGCGCACGGGCAGCGGCCGCAGCCCCGCAGTGAGCAGCGGTATGGCAATGCCCATCAGGCCGCCCAACGCGAAGTGGCCCACGCTGAGGCTGCGGTTGAGCACCAGCCACAACCCCAGCAAGGCCAGCGACAGCAAGGGGGCGGGAACCAGGCGCTGCAGCGGTCTGCGGCGGGGCGGCGGCATGGGTGTGTTGGGTGTGTTGGGTGTGTTGTCCCCGGCTGCAGCGCGGGCGTTTTCTTTACCGTCTTTGCCGTCCTTGCCGTTTTTGGGGTGGGGCGTCATGGAGTGCCCCCTTGCACGGGGGCCACAGTGCCGTGCGTGGGTGACGTGCTGCTCGGTGGCGGAGTGGGTACAGGGGCTGCCGTCATGATGGCTCGCACATAGGTGGCTGGGGCATGCAGCGCATCGGCGGTGGCCTGTGTGTAGCGCATCACCGCACCCGCCTGCCACACCAGCGCCGCGCAGGCTACCAGCAACATGGCAATCGGCAGGCCCTCCAGCACCAGCAGTTGGGGCGCTGCACGGCCTTGTGCGGACCAGAAGTGGCGAATGCCCGAGCGTGTGAGCGCAAGTAGCGCAATGAGCCCCGACACCACCAGCAAGGCCACCAACATCCAGCCTGCAGCGCCCAGCTGAAAACCGTTGGATGATCCCAACCCCAGCGGGTTGAGCAGTGCATGGATCATGGCGAACTTACCCACAAAGCCCGGCAAGGGCGGCAGGCCCGCAATGACTAGCGTGCAGGCCATGAAGGCCAGGCCCAGAAACGCGGCGGCGGCAGGGATCACCTTGCCGATCAGCGCCTGCTCCTTGTCGTCCAGATTGATGCCGTCGGTGGGCACCAGATCGGCAGAAAGAAAGGGAGCATCGTCGGTCTGCTCGTAGGGGGCGAGGTTGGAGCCGTTGTTGCGCCAGCGGTCGATCAGGTCGCTGAGCAAAAACAGCGCACTGACCGCCAGGGTGGAGCCGAGCATGTAGTACAGCAGCCCGGCCGTCAGAAGGTTTTGCCCAAAACCCACAGCGGCGAGCAACGTGCCTGACGACAGGATGGCGGCAAACCCGGCCAGATGCCCCAGCCGTTGCGAGCCCAGCATGCCGATGGCACCGAATGCCAGGGTGAGCATGCCGCCGCCAATCAGCCACTGGCTGCCGAACTGCGCCGATTCACCGGCCTCTGCGCCAAACAGCAGCGTCCACAGCCGCAGCACGCTGTACACGCCCACCTTGGTCATCAGCGCAAACAGGGCGCCCACGGGCGCGGTGGCGGCGCTGTAGGCGGGCACCAGCCAGAAGTTGAGCGGCCACACCGCGGCCTTGATGAGAAACGCCACCGCCAAGATGGCGGCCGCCGCATGCAGCAGCCCGCGGTCTGCGGGGGCGATGCCCGCCATGCTTTGCGCCAGGTCGGCCATGTTCAGCGTGCCGGTAATGCCGTAGAGCATCGACACGCCGATAAGGAACAGCGACGACGCAGCCAGATTGATGGCGATGTAGTGCAGGCCCGCAGACACCCGTGGCCGACCCGAGCCATGCAGCAGCAGCCCGTACGACGCGGCCAGCATGATCTCGAAAAACACGAACAGGTTGAACAGGTCGGCCGTGAGAAACGCGCCAGCCAGGCCCATCAGCTGGAACTGGAACAACGGATGAAAGTGCACCCCGGCCCGGTGCCAGCGCGCGGCCGAGAACAGCACTGTGGCCAGCGCCACCGTGCTGCTGAGCACCAGCATCATGGCCGACAGACGGTCGATGGCCAGCACGATGCCGTTGGGCGCGGGCCAGTTGCCGGGCAGGTACACCCCCAGACTGGTTTGCACGCCGGGCTCCTTGGCCTGCACCAGCAGCAGCACAGCCACCACCAGGCCCACAAAAGTCGCCACGATGTTGAGCGTGACCTTGGTGCGCTGGCGCTCTTCGCGCAGCAGCAGCATCAGCCCAGCCGTGAGCAAGGGCAGCGCAATGGGCGCAAGGATGAGGTGCGGCATCAGCCCGTGCAGAAAAGAGTCCATGGATGTCATGTCAGTGGTTCACGGCGCTGGGCATGAAACTGGCGTGGCCTAAGCCGGGGCAGCCAGCAAGGGCCGCACCGCAGCGAGGGCTGCGTCCCCCTGCCCGCAGTGCGCAGCGCTGCGAGAGCGGGAAGCGGCTCAGAAGTCCAGGGCGCGGCGCATGGAACGGCCACGCGCCCAGGCCAGGGCAGCCAAGCAAGGGCCGCCCCGCAGCGAGGGCTGCGTCCCCCTGCCCGCAGCGCGCAGCGCTGCGAGAGCGGGGGCTGAGAGCCGCGGCTCCAAGCCTGCCTGCGCAGGCTTGGACGGTCTCGAAGGGCTGTCGCCTCTGGCGGCTGCACGGAGCGGCGAAGCCGCTCAGGGGGGTGTTCTTCATCAAGGCATTTCCTGCGCATCCTTGGCGCGGGCACCGTCCACATGGTCGGTGCCGGACATGCCGCGCGAGGCCAGCAACACCACCAGAAAGAGCGCCGTCATGGCGAAACCGATCACGATGGCTGTGAGCGTGAGCGCCTGGGGCATGGGGTCGGCGTAATGGAGAAGGTCTTGGGGAACGCCCGGTTGCAGCACGGGTTCCTTGTCAATGGCCAGGCCCAGGCGGCCCATGCTGAAGATGAACAAATTGACGGCGTATGACAGCAGCGACAGTCCCATGATCACCTGGAAGGTGCGGGGGCGCAGCAGCAGCCAGACGCCCGAACCTGTGAGCACGCCAATGGCCAGGGCCAGTATCAGTTCCATGAGGTTTCTCCCCGTTTGTCGGCGGCGATGTTGCTGGCGTTTGCGGTGTCTGCCGTTTCAGCGTCGGCTTCGGCTTCGGCTGCATCGGCAGCGCGCGCATTGTTGTAGCGGTGGCTGCGCACCGACTGGTGAGCGATACCGGTGAGTATCAGCATGGTGGACCCCACCACCAGCGTGAACACTCCAATGTCAAAGAACAGCGCGCTGGCAATGTGGACCTCGCCCAGCACCGGCAAGGTGAGGTGGGCGGTGTGGCTGGTCAAAAATGGGAAGCCCCAGAAAAGCGCACCCAGGCCAGTGGCCAGTGCGGTGAGCAGCCCGATCCCGATCCACCGGCGCGGGTACAGCGGCAGATGCGCCTCGACCCACGAAGTGCCTGACACGATGTACTGCAGCAGCAACGCCACCGAGAACACCAGGCCCGCCACAAACCCGCCACCGGGCTCGTTGTGCCCGCGCATGAAGATGTACATTGCCACCAGCGTGGCAAAGGGCAGCAGCAAACGCACCAACACCGCGGGCACCATGAGGTAGCCGATGGCGGTGTCGGCCGTCTGGCGCGGATTGGCCAGGTCCGTGTCCACATCGGCGGGCAGGGCACGCTGCTGGGGCGGCAGGTCCATCACTTCGCGTGCTGGACGAAAGCGCCGCAGCAGCGCATACACCGTGAGCGCCACTACGCCCAGCACCACGATCTCGCCGAAGGTGTCAAAACCGCGAAAGTCCACCAGCATCACGTTGACCACGTTGGTGCCACCACCTCCGGTGAGCGCGTTCTCCAGAAAGAAGGTGGAGGTGCTGTCCGGAAACGGGCGGCTCATCATGGCGAAAGAGAGCAGGGCCATGCCCGCACCCGTGAGCAGCGCCAAGGTCATGTCGCGGTAGCGGCGCAGCTGTGTGCGCTGCGCTTCGGCCAGTGTGGGCACTCGCAGGCTTTCGTCCCGGCGGGGCAGCCAGCGCAGGCCCAGCAGGATCAGGATGGTCGTGACGATTTCCACCACGATTTGCGTGAGCGCCAGGTCGGGCGCAGAGAACCACAGAAAAGTCAGGCACACACACAGCCCGGACCCACCCAGCAGCGTCAATGCCGCCAGCCGGTGGTACTTGGCCTGCCAGGCCGCTGCCAGGGCACACAGTGCACCGAGCAACCATATGAGTGCAAATGCGGGCGACAGCGGCAACTGGGCGCGGTCGCCAATGGGCAGCCCCCGTGCCCACAGCGGCAACACGCCCGCCACCAGCGCGGCGCTGACCAGCCAGAGCATTTGCCACTGCAGACGCCCGGTGCCCAGCAGGCGGCGGCCGCTGCGCCCGGCCAGGGACACCGCGGCCAGCAGGCCTTCAAACAAGCGTTGGCCGCTGATGTGTTGCATGAGCGGCGGTGCATCCAGCGTGCCCCGCGCGCGGTGCCAGCGCAGCGCCGCGTACAGCGCTATGCCACCTCCCAGCGCGATAAGGCTCATCACAAACGGCGTGTTGAAGCCGTGCCAGACGGCCAGGCTGTAGGTGGGTAATTCACCCCCCACCACAGGCTTTGCGGCGGCTGCCAGATACGCACCCACCGACCAAGCGGGCAGTATGCCCACCACCAGGCATGCCAACACCAGCAACTCCACCGGCACACGCATCCAGTGCGGCGGCTCATGCGGTGGGCGGGGCAGGTCGGTTGCGGGTGGGCCCCAGAACACGTCCACGGTAAAACGCAGTGAATACGCCACGCTGAACATGCCCGCTACCGTGGCAGCCACGGGCAGCAGCCACTCCAGCATGGGCGTGGTGTTCACATACACCGTCTCGGCAAAGAACATTTCCTTTGAAAGAAACCCGTTGAGCAGCGGCACACCGGCCATGGCCGCGCTGGCCACCATGGCCAGGGTGGCGGTGATGGGCATCATCTTGCGCAACCCGGACAGCCGCCGGATGTCGCGTGTGCCACTTTCATGGTCGACGATGCCCACCGCCATGAACAGCGATGCCTTGAAGGTCGCGTGGTTCATGATGTGGAACACTGCGGCCACGGCGGCCAGCGGGCTGTTCAGCCCCAGCAGCAGCGTGATGAGGCCCAGGTGCGAGATGGTCGAATACGCCAGCAGCCCCTTGAGGTCGTTCTGAAACATCGCCGCGTAGCCACCCACCAGCAAAGTGCACAGGCCCGCGCCACCCACCAGCCAGAACCATTCCTCGGTGCCCGCCAGCGCGGGCCACAGGCGTGCCATCAAAAACACACCTGCCTTGACCATGGTGGCCGAGTGCAGATACGCCGACACGGGGGTGGGCGCCGCCATGGCGTTGGGCAGCCAGAAGTGAAAAGGGAATTGCGCGCTTTTGGTCAATGCGCCCAACAGGATCAGTACCAGCGCCGTCAGGTACAGCGGGTGCCCCTTGATCAGCGCGCCTGCGGCCAGCACGTGATCAAGGTCGTAGCTGCCCACGATGTGGCCCAGCACCAGCATGCCCGCCAGCATGGCAAGGCCGCCCGTGCCCGTCACGGTGAGCGCCATGCGCGCGCCACGCCGCGCGTCCTTGCGGTGGTGCCAGTAGCCGATCAGCAAGAAGGAGAACAGGCTGGTCAGCTCCCAGAAGAACGCAATCTGGATGATGTTTCCTGACAGCACCACGCCTGTCATGGCCCCCATGAAGGCCAGAAAGAACGCAAAGAAGCGCGGCACCGGGTCGGCCGCCGACATGTAGTAGCGCGCATACAGCACCACCAGGCTGCCCACGCCCAGCACCAGCATGCAGAACATCCAGGCAAAGCCGTCCATGCGGATGATGAGATTCAGCCCCAGCGCAGGCAGCCACGTGATCTCTTGGCGCAACACGCCGCCGTCGGCCATCTCGGGAAAGTAGAGCGCTGTCTGGACGGTGCAAAAAAGAGCGATCAGGCCTGCCAGCGTGGATTCGGTATTGCGGGCATTGGCGGGCAGAACCGCCGCCAGCAGGCTGCCGATGAAGGGGAGAAGAATGAGGGTGATCAGGGGCATGCGCGGGCAATTTTAGGCGGTGAAGATAAAAGCCTTTTGACTGCGTGGCACTGGGGTTTTACAGAGCGTTTTGCGCAGCCCCAATGAAAAAGCCCGCCGAGGCGGGCTTTGCGACTGCGCAGCGTGCTTATTTTTTGGTAGCAGCGTCTGCGGTGGCGGCCGCAGGGGCCTGTGCCAACGGCGCTGCGTCAGCAGGCTTGTCGTCTTTCTTGTTCTTGCTGGTGGTCGCCTTTTTGTCAGCGGCGTTGGCGTCCTTATCCTTCTTCGCGGCTTTTTCTGCTTTGGCGTCCGCTTTGGCGACGGCTGCAGCGCTGAACTTCTTGCCGTTCACCGTGAGGCCTTCGGTGGAGAACTTGGCCGCTGTTTTTTCGCCCACGCCGCCTACGCGGCCAATGAAATCACTCCAGTCCTTGAAGTTGCCGTTCTTGCGCTCGTCCAGGATTTTTGTGGACAGGCTGGGGCCGATGCCCTTGATGCCGTCCAGCTCGGCAGCGGAGGCCTTGTTCACGTCGACCGCTGCGAACGCGGCGGCGGCATACAACAGGGTGATGATGAGCAGTATTTTTTTGAACA
>JAUXZO010000077.1 GCA_030692685.1 Acidovorax sp.
CGGAATAAGGGAGCAAAAGTAACGTCCTGCCTGTCGGGCCTCACGGCGCCCGACGCAATGGACTCAATGCGTCAGATCACCGTGGCCAGGGTGGAGCAGTTTGGGTGGCCAAAAGTGGGGCAGTTTGGGTGGCCGCCGGGGCCAGGCCATGAATGTCCTGCTTGTGAACTCCGGGCCGTTGTCGGTTCGCACCGCCTGCGGATACCCACGAAACAGCGCAGCGCGGTCCAGCACCCGGGTCACGTACTGGCCCGAGATGCCGAAGTCCACCACGATGTCCACGCTCTCATGGCTGAAATCGTCAGCCACCGTGAGGTACTTCAGACGCCTTCCGCCCGAGAGGCTGTCGCTCAAAAATCCACGCTCCACACCTCGTTGACTGTCTGTGCCAGTTGCAGCGACACACGTTCGTTGATGGGGCGCTTGCTCTTCTTGCGCCGGCGCACGGCCAGATTGGCTTGCCGGTAAAGGCGGTACACCCGCTTGTGATTGACCCCGGGAAACTGCGGGCGCAGAAGGTCGTGGATATGCCGATAGCCAAAGCGCCGGCGCACATGCGCGATCTCCACGATCTTCTCGTGCAGATCCAGCGTGGTTTGGTCGGCCGTCGGTGGATGTCGGTAGCTGTCGCGGGAGAGCCCCACACGCCGGCACGTTCGGCGTTCGGACAAATGGTGCTCGCTCACCATGCGCCCCACCGCCTCACGCCTGGCCTGTGGGGCTAGCGCTTTACCCCCAGAACGCTCTTGAGCGCGTGCATGTCCAGGCGGGCCTCGGCCAGCAGTCGCTTGAGCTTGGCGTACTCGGATTTCAGCTCACGCAGGCGCTGGGTCTCCGAGACCTGCATGCCGCCGAACTTGGCGCGCCACTTGTAGAAAGTGGCATCGCTGAAGCCGCCGTTGCGACACGGAGCCTTGATCGGCATGCCGGCCTCGGCCCGCTTGAGGAAGCCGAGGATATGTTCATCGGTGAATCTGCTCTTCTTCAGGTCCGTCATTCTCCTGGTGGTTGACGGACTTCACTAACTTCAGCTTGGTATGGCTGGCGGGGGGCAGGTCCGCAGGCCGGCTTGGTTAGCCAGCCACATCTTGTGAGCTCTTCTGATCAGAGGACGGCAGCTCGCCGCCCTTGTCGCCGCGAGGAAGATGGAGGGCTGTCTTGGGTTGAATCAACCTCCTCATGAACTCGGTCAGTGCCGTACGAAAGACGATGTAGCCAATCGGGCGCAGCATCAACTCGGTTGGCCTTGCAGCCCGCCCAAACGGGGGCGCCGCATCACAGTCATCAGCAGTAGCAGTAGCAATATCCACAGCACGAGGCCAAGGATCGTCGCGACCAAAGCAGCCCCTCGGTGCGGCGCTTTGAATTGAGACTTCATCTCGTAGCTTCCGGCAGGTAGCTGCCAAGCTCGGAAACCACCTGCCTCCACTGCGGTTAGTTGCACAGGCTGCTGGCTGGACGAGCAATCAATACAACTGAGGTGCGCGGTCCATCCATCCCAATAGATCTCGTTTTCCACCACTAAGGATGGCTTGTCCAAATGGAAGCGGATCTGCCCACCTGCCGTTCCACTACTGATGCAGGTGGCGTCAATGGGGGTGGCGCCGGCCAAGTCCAATGTGCCCGCATCCGACGGGACAGCACGCGGCAGCGCAAGCATGATCCATTCAGCTTGAGCAAACGTTCGGCTCACATCCGATGTGAGAACGGCCATTTGGCGCGCCAGTTTTAACGGGCCTGAATAATCGCGCATGTAGTGTTCGCCGGTGTAGTAACCGTTCCAAGCAAAGGCTTGGTCTGCACCACTGATGTCCTTGCGCTCCGTTCTGCAATGCCCGGACTCGAGCGCAGCCAGCAGGCGCGGGCGTGTCTCGTCAAACTTGCCCGCGTGAGCTTCGACCCATGACAAGCCATCATTGGGATGAGCTAAGAAGTAACGCTGATCCCAATGCACCGCACTCCAGTTCATCACGCTGGCTGCGGTCAACAGTACCGGGATTAGCCATCGGCTGGGGCCGGGCAAAATCCACAGGACCACCGCCGACAGCGCAAAAGGAATTGATAAGGCCAACAAGATTGGCAATTGGCCGTGTGCCGGAACCGTATACAGATAGCGTACGTAGTAGGCGCCCAAAACCAACAGCGCCAGGGCAGTCAAGTGTGGAAGATGCTCTCGCAAGTGTGAGCTGAGCGGTACTAGCAGTACTAGCAGTGCAGCGGCTAGCCACAAGAAACGCGGGGAGACCAAGGTCACCCCAATTAGATAAGTCAGCGCCAGTAAGACCAGCCAACCAAGAGCAAACAGGGTAGCCAACAGCATCAGCCGGGAGGGCCAGTAGCGCCCGCGGCTAGTGAGCGCCATTAGGGATATGCCACCAATGGCGCAGACGCCCAACATCACGAAATCCATGTTCCACAGCGTCCATTCGGCATCAGTGGTGCGGTCGAAGAAAAAAGTCCCCCCGATGAGCAGTAAGGCGACTGGTAGCATAGGCAGCATGCGTCGAGCCTGCCCGTTGCGCCCTTGCAGCGAAGCACACGCCACCAAAATTACGACTAGGCAAATGATGCCGCGATAATCCGCCATCACGAAGCGACTTACTCCCAAGGGTGGGATCAGCGTCGTCAGCATCGGATGGAGCAGGCCGCAGGAGATGAGTAAGGCCGTCGACAGGGCCACCAGTGGCCATTTAAGGGCGGGTTGCCAGCGCAACATTCCGAGTAGGAAAAGCACGACCACCGGTATCCCAACTAACAGCGAACGCATGGACAGGTCGTGACTCAGTAGGCGGTCATCGGTGATGGGAAACACCAAAGACAGCAGGTCGCTTGCGACTAGGTAGTCGTACTCCATGAAACCGACCTCAGTGGATCTCTTGATTTCCCGTGCGTCCGCGATAGCCGGAAGGATCGTCATGCTGGCGAGCAAGGTGCCAGCCAGCATAGCCAAAACGATGTAGACACCGGTGGCGCGTTCCTGTTTTTCAATAGCTGCTCTAGTCACGGTGATAAAGCCCAGCACGAACAGTACGGCTACTGTTGAGCCGGGGTAAGCACCGGTCCACTGCATGAATACCCAAAACGGCAGCAGCAGTATCGACATCCACTGCAGCCTTGACAGGTCTTTCCAGTCCATGAACACGGGCGTGCACAACCACGGCAGGAGTGCGAAGGCACGTACGATATCCGGATGTTGGGCGTTCGAATAGAAGCCGCCGAAACCCTGATAGAAAACCCCGGCCAGGATGGCCTGCCACCATTTCATGCCCAAGGTCCGCGCACAGACAGCGGCGCCGACAGCGCCTAAGAATACGTGGGCGATCTGCAGTCGCGTAGCCAGTTCAAACGTGTAGGTGGCACCGAACCAGGAGAGCATGCGGATGGGCAGATAGTCGAATCCGCTTTGCAGGTTCATGTAGGCAGGGTAGCCCATCCCCTGGAAGGGAATCCAAGAGGTTTCCTTGCCTAGCTTCGCAGCCTCCACCAGGTAATAGGGAACCGCGTGATAAGTCAGCAGGAAGTCGTTGGGAAAGACCCCGTACTCGAACAGGTGCCGCCAGAAGTACAAGCCGTTCTGCAGGGCCAGCACCAGAAGCATGAACAAGCATGGCATCAATGCAGCGGCCCTCTGCGTTCTGCAGCTTTGCTGCAATGCCTCAATGATCTTAAAAAGACGGTGATGGATTGAGGCGAACATGACGGACACAAGGAACGTGAGCTAGTCACAACAACGAGAAAAGATCCGATGCCCGAGCTCAGCTCAGCTTGAGGACTTCGTTTTGCGCATCAACAGCAGCTTAGAAAGCAGATAAGTGATGGGCAGCAAGGCGGCCGTGACTAGAAGGGGCGCCCAATTATTTGAGATGCCTATTTCCTCGACCATCAGTCTGAGCAGTAGCGCCCCAGAAACGTACTGCACAACGTAGACGAGCGGAAAGGACATGAACTTCCGCCACGACAAGGGCACGCGGAATACCAGCAGCGAATTGACGAAGTAAGAGAACACCACACCGGCAATGAAAGCA
>JAUXZO010000079.1 GCA_030692685.1 Acidovorax sp.
TCGCGTGCTCTGGTCTACACCTCCACGGCTGACCGCAGTGCCGTGAACGCCCAGGCCGTGGACGCGCTGCGCACCGGCAAGATTTCTTCGGGCGAAGTCGGCTCGTTCTAAGTCGATGGGCCTGCGCTGCGGCGCGGGGATGCCGTTGCAAATGCCTAAAAGGCCGAGGCCCGCTCACGGGGTCTCGGCCTTTTTCTATGCTGGCGGCAATCCCAAGCAAGCGCGCAAATGCAAAGCACAATGGAGCCGACAACTCAACCCAGTGCGCAATGCAAGCCTATCGATCCATTGACCACGTAATGTTGCGCCTGCATGCGGCAGAGCCCTTGTTCGACTTGCTTACCAACACCTTGGCGCTGCCCGTGGCGTGGCCGCTGCAGCGCACCCCATTCGCTAACTACGGCTGGGTCCACGTGGGCAACACAGACCTGGAGTTGTGGGCTGCGGCCTCCAACGCGGATCTGCCAGAACACGCGCAGCCTCCACTTTTCCACGGCTTCGCGCTGGAACCTGCACTGCCACTGGCCGAAACCATAGAGCACATCACCGCGTCCGGCATTACCTGTAAACCCGCCCGCGCTTTCGAAACCACCAACACCAGCGGAGTACAGGTCACCAACTTCACCAACTCCGTTCTGCTCGACCTGTCCGAGCCGAGCTGTTGTGTGTTCTTGTGCGAATGGAGCCCGGTTGCAACCATCTACCCGTGGAAAGAGCCCGTCACACCTGCGCAGCGCCGTTCGCAGCTTGGCAAGGAGTTGCAGGCCGTTGGCGGCGGGCCACTCGGACTGTTGGGGCTGCACGCCATACACGTGGGGACGCCCAGCCTGAAAGAACACCTGCGGCAATGGCAGGCCCTCAGTGGCTCAACGGGCCATCCGATACAACTCACTCCTGAGATCACCCTGACGCTTTTCCCTGCTGACCACTTGCGCATCGAATCGCTGACATTTGCCGTGCGTTCGCTGGAGGTTGCACGGAGCTTTCTGAACAGCCGTCAACTGCTGGGCGGGGAAATGGAAGTGGTCACGGACACGGACACGGACACTACTGCGATTACCGTGTCATGGGGCGGAGTGAAACTGCGTTTCACAGAACCGGCGCCACAGGGTCCGCTCTAGCTGAGATGGCGTGCAACGGCCAACCGCAGATCAAGCAGGCGTAAAAAAACCCGGCATTGCCGGGTTTCTTGCTGATGCAAGGTCCGCGAACACGCGGACATCGGATCACTTCTTCTGACGGAACTTGCGCAACGCGGCAATCTGGGCTGCCATCACGGTCAGCTCCGACTGGGCACGGGCCAAGTCAATCTCGCTCTTGGCGTTCTTGAGCGCTTCTTCGGCCGACGCCTTGGCAGCATTCGCTTTCTCGTCGTCCAGGTCCTTGCCACGAATGGCGGTGTCAGACAACACGGTTACGCAGTTGGGTTGCACTTCCAGAATGCCACCGGCCACGAACACGAACTCTTCGCTGCCGTCGGCCATTTCGATGCGCACCGAGCCCGGCTTGATGCGCGTGATCAGCGGGGTGTGGCGGGGAAAGATGCCCAGTTCACCAGATTCACCAGGCAGCGCGACAAAACGTGCTTCACCGGAGAAGATGGACTCTTCGGCACTGACCACATCAACGTGGATGGTGTTCATCATTGCTCCTAGGAAAAGAGGGTTTGCTTGGTTGCTCATGAAGGCCGAGCCGCTTTGAAGAGCCACTCAGCCGCCGGGCAATCAGGCCACCTTCTTGGCCTTTTCGAAGGCTTCGTCGATGGTACCGACCATGTAGAACGCTTGTTCTGGCAGGTGGTCGCATTCGCCGCTGACGATCATCTTGAAACCACGGATGGTTTCCGACAGAGGAACGTACTTGCCTGGCGAGCCAGTGAACACTTCGGCCACGTGGAAAGGCTGCGACAGGAAACGCTGGATCTTGCGAGCGCGGGCCACGGCCAGCTTATCGTCAGGCGCCAGTTCGTCCATGCCCAGAATGGCGATGATGTCGCGCAGTTCCTTGTAGCGCTGCAGCGTGCCTTGCACCGCACGGGCCGTGGCGTAGTGGTCTTCGCCCACGACGTTAGGGTCCAGCTGGCGGCTGGTGGAATCCAGCGGGTCCACAGCAGGGTAGATACCCAGCGAGGCGATGTCACGGGACAACACCACGGTGGAATCCAAGTGGGCAAATGTCGTGGCGGGCGAAGGATCGGTCAAGTCATCCGCTGGCACGTAGACGGCCTGGATAGAAGTGATCGAACCGACCTTGGTCGAGGTAATGCGCTCTTGCAGGCGGCCCATTTCTTCGGCCAGCGTAGGCTGGTAGCCCACGGCGGAAGGCATACGGCCCAGCAGCGCAGACACTTCGGTACCGGCCAGCGTGTAGCGGTAGATGTTGTCCACGAAGAACAGCACGTCACGCCCTTCGTCACGGAAAGATTCCGCAATGGTCAGGCCGGTCAGGGCCACGCGCAGACGGTTGCCCGGGGGCTCGTTCATCTGGCCGTACACCATGGCAACCTTGGACTCTTCGAGCTTCTCCAGGTTCACCACACCGGAATCGGCCATTTCGTGATAGAAGTCGTTCCCTTCGCGGGTCCGCTCGCCCACACCAGCGAACACCGACAGACCAGAGTGGGCCTTGGCGATGTTGTTGATGAGTTCCATCATGTTCACGGTCTTGCCCACACCGGCACCACCGAACAGACCCACCTTGCCGCCCTTGGCGAACGGGCAGACCAAGTCGATCACCTTGATGCCGGTTTCCAGCAGCTCTTGCGATGGCGACAATTCGTCGTACGCAGGGGCCTTGCGGTGGATGGATGCAGTCAGTTCCTGGCTGACGGGACCACGCTCGTCGATGGGCGCACCCAGCACGTCCATGATGCGGCCCAGCGTCGCCTTGCCCACGGGCACGGTGATGGCGTTGCCGGTGTTGGTCACCATGATGCCGCGGCGCAGGCCGTCAGACGAACCGAGCGCAATGGTACGCACCACGCCGTCGCCCAGCTGCTGCTGCACTTCCAGCGTCAGGGTCGAACCTTCGAGCTTCAGAGCGTCGTAAATCTTGGGCATCCGGTCGCGCGGGAACTCAACGTCCACCACAGCGCCGATACATTGAACAACTTTGCCCTGAACGCCTGCGTTCACTTGGGAATTCTCTTGAGCCATTTTTCTCGCTCCAATTTAGATGTTTGTTGAGCTGCTTACACAGCAGCGGCGCCAGCCACGATTTCCGAAAGTTCTTTCGTAATCGCTGCCTGGCGCGTCTTGTTGTAGATCAGCTTCAACTCGCCAATGACGCTGCCGGCGTTGTCGGTGGCGGCCTTCATGGCCACCATGCGTGCCGACTGCTCGGACGCCATGTTTTCCGCAACGGCCTGGTAAATCAGGGACTCGACATAGCGGACAAGCAGATCGTCGATCACGGTCTGTGCATCGGGCTCGTAGATGTAGTCCCAGCCGTGTTCGGTCTTCTCGGCCTGCATCTGCTCAGAGGACAGGGGAAGCAATTGCTCCACCACCGATTCCTGCTTCATGGTGTTGATGAACTTGGTGTACGACAGGTACACCGCGTTGATCTTGCCTTCAGCGTATGCGTCGAGCAGCACCTTGACCGGTCCGATCAGCTTGTCCAGATGGGGCTTGTCACCCAGGCCCGTCACGTGCGAAACCACCTTGGCGCCGACACGGTTCAGGAAACCCAGGCCCTTGTTGCCGATGGCAACCGCCTCAGTGGACACGCCAGCGCCCTGCAACTCACGCAGTTTTGCCGTCACGACCCGCAGCACGTTGGTATTCATGCCACCGCACAGGCCCTTGTCGGTCGTCACCACGATCACGCCGGCCACCTTGGCATCGTTCACTTTCATGAACGGGTGCACGTATTCCGGATTGGCGTGGCCGAGGTTGGCTGCAATGTTGCGGATCTTCTCGCTGTAAGGGCGGGCAGCCCGCATCCGTTCCTGCGCCTTGCGCATTTTGGATGCAGCCACCATCTCCATGGCTTTGGTGATCTTCTTGGTGTTCTCCACCGATTTGATCTTGCCGCGTATTTCCTTGCCTGCTGCCATGATCGCTCCTCGTCCGGCTTAAGCGAACGACTTCTTGAACGCAGCGACAGCGGCGTTCAATTCGGCTTCAGCGTCCTTGTCCATGGCCTTCGCCTGCTCCAGCTTGGCCAGCAGTGCGGCGTGGCTGGTCTTCAGGAACTGGTGCAGGCCGTGTTCGAAGTCGAGAACCTTCTTGACGTCGATGTCGTCCATGAAACCCTTGTTCACAGCGAACAACGTGGCGCCCATCAGCGAGATGGGCAGCGGGCTGTACTGAGCCTGCTTGAGCAGTTCGGTCACGCGGGCACCGCGGTCGCGCTGCTTGCGGGTGGCTTCGTCCAGATCGGAAGCGAACTGCGCGAAGGCAGCCAATTCACGGTACTGTGCCAGATCGGTACGGATACCACCGGAGAGGTTCTTGATCAGCTTGGTCTGGGCAGCACCACCGACGCGCGACACCGAAATACCGGCGTTGATAGCGGGGCGGATACCGGCATTGAACAGACTGGTTTCCAGGAAGATCTGGCCGTCCGTGATCGAGATCACGTTGGTCGGAACGAAGGCAGACACGTCGCCCGCTTGCGTTTCGATGATAGGCAGCGCAGTCAGCGAACCGGTCTTGCCCTTGACTTCACCCTTGGTGAAGGCTTCGACGTAGTCGGCATTCACGCGGGCTGCGCGCTCGAGCAGGCGGCTGTGGAGATAGAACACGTCGCCGGGGTAAGCTTCGCGGCCTGGTGGGCGGCGCAGCAGCAGCGATACCTGGCGGTAGGCCACGGCCTGCTTGGACAGATCGTCATAAACGATCAATGCGTCCTGGCCACGGTCACGGAAGTACTCGCCCATCGTGCAGCCCGAGTAGGCCGAGACATACTGCATGGCAGCCGATTCGGAGGCCGATGCGGCCACCACGATCGTGTAGTCCATGGCACCGGCTTGTTCCAGTGCGCGCACCACGTTCTTGATCGACGAAGCCTTCTGGCCAATAGCGACGTAAATGCACGAAACGCCTTGGCCCTTCTGGGCGATGATGGCGTCGATGGCCACGGCGGTCTTGCCAGTCTGGCGGTCACCAATGATCAGCTCGCGCTGACCACGGCCCACAGGCACCATGGAGTCGATGGACTTCAGGCCGGTCTGCAGGGGTTGGTCCACCGATTTACGGGCAATCACGCCCGGAGCGACCTTTTCGATCACGTCGGTGAGCTTGGCGTTGATAGGACCCTTGCCATCGATAGGCTGGCCCAGGGCGTTCACCACGCGGCCGATCAGCTCTGGGCCAACCGGCACTTCCAGAATGCGGCCCGTGCACTTGACGGTGTCGCCTTCGGAGATGTGTTCGTACTCACCCAGAATCACGGCGCCGACAGAGTCGCGTTCGAGGTTCAGGGCCAGGCCGTAGGAGGGCTGGCCGTCCTTGGTGGCAGGGAACTCAAGCATTTCGCCGGCCATCACGTCCGACAGGCCGTGAACGCGCACGATACCGTCGGACACGGACACTACGGTGCCCTGATTGCGGATATCGCTGCTGGCAGCCAGACCTTCGATGCGGCTCTTGATGAGTTCAGAAATTTCTGCGGGATTGAGTTGCATGACTCTTTCCTTCTTTCTTTGGTTCGCTGTCCTCGCCGCGGTTACGCGGTGAGGGCCGCTTTCATTTGTTCAAGACGGGCCTTGACCGAAGTGTCCAGCACCTCGTCACCCACCACTACGCGAATGCCACCGATCAAGGACTCGTCCTGCTGAACGGTGAGATTGAGCTTGCGGCCAAAGCGCTTTTCCAGCGCAGAGCCGACCTCGGCCAATGCTGCGGTGTCCATCGCAAAAGCGCTGTAGACCACGGCATCCGAAGAGCCACTGCGGCGATTCACAAGGGCACGAAACTGCGCAGCGACTTCCGGCAGCGCGTTGAGGCGCCCGTTGTCGATGACTGTGCGCAGGAAGTTCTTGGCCGTATCGGACAGCGCCGAACGCGCAACACCCGTGACCACAGCAAACACCTGGTCTGCCGTCACCTTGGGGTTGTCCGCCAGTTGACGCAACTGCGGGTTGGCGGCAATGGCCGCCAGTTCATCGACCCAGACAGCAGTGCTGACCAGATCCATGCCCGCACCCGCAGTAGCGGCCTTGAACAGGGCTTCCGCGTAAGGGCGGGCAATGGTGGCGAGTTCAGCCATTTATGTCCCCTTACAGCTCGGTCTTCAGGCGGTTGAGCAAGTCGGCGTGAACGCCAGCATTGACTTCCTTGCGGAGAATCTGCTCAGCACCCTTGACGGCCAGCGCGGCAACCTGCTCACGCAGGGCTTCGCGGGCTTGCACCGTTTGCTGTTCGGCTTCGGCACGAGCGGAAGCGACAATCTTGTTGCCCTCTTCCGTTGCGCGTGACTTGGCTTCTTCGATGATGGCCTGGGCACGTCGGTCGGCGTCCGCAAGACGCGAGGCCGTTTCGTTGCGCGCCTGTGACAGTTCCTTTTCGACGCGCTGGTTAGCAGCGGTCAATTCGGACTTGGCACGGTCAGCAGCAGCGAGGCCTTCGGCGATTTTCTGGGCTCGTTCATCCAGCGCCTTCGCGATCGGGGGCCACACGAATTTCATCGTGAACCACACCAGAATCAAGAAGACGATGGCCTGAACGAACAGGGTCGCATTGATACTCACGGCAACACCTTTCTAGAGTGGCGTTGAACGGGACTTACTTGGGCAGGTTGGCCAAGAATGTCGAAGCGAAGGGGTTGGCGAACGCGAACAGCAGAGCGATAGCCACGCCGATCAGGAACGCAGCGTCGATCAGACCGGCCAAGATGAACATCTTGGTTTGCAGTTCGTTGATCAATTCAGGCTGACGTGCCGACGATTCGAGGAACTTGCCACCCATCAGTGCGATTCCGATGGAAGCGCCGATAGCGCCCAGACCAACGATCAGACCACAAGCCAGAGCGACGAGACCGAGAATGTTTTCCATGATGACTCCTGAGTAAAAAAGAAAAGTTAAAGAAAGAAAAAAACGAAAGGGAAACTTAGTGCGCGTTGTGCGCCTGGCCAAGGTAGATCAGTGCCAGCATCATGAAGATGAATGCTTGCAGCGAGATCACCAAAATGTGGAACAGCGTCCAGATGGTGCCAGCAATGACGTGGCCCACAGGCAGCAGCACACCCGACAGCGACAGTGCAGCCGCACCACCCATCAGGGCAATCAGCATGAACACCAGTTCGCCAGCGTACATGTTGCCGAACAACCGCATGCCATGCGACACGGTGTTGGCGACATATTCAATGATCTGCATAAGCAGATTGATCACGCCCAGGATCAAGGCGAAGATGGGATTCTTGCTGGTGCCAAACGGGGCCGACACGAGTTCATGCGCCCAGCCGCCAGCGCCCTTGATCTTGACGCTGTACCAGAAGCGGAGGATCAATACTGCAAATGCCAGACCCAACGTGGTCGACAAATCCGCCGTGGGCACCACACGCAGGTAGGCGTGGGCCGGGTCATGACCTGCAGCACCGTAGATTTGCGCCCAGATTACTGGCAGCAGATCGACCGGGATCATGTCCATGAAGTTCATCAGGAAAATCCAGACGAACACGGTCAGACCCAAGGGAGCGATGAACTTGCGGCTCTCCGCGTTGGGAATGTTGGCCTTGGCTTGGTTGTCCACCATTTCGACCAGCATTTCTACTGCAGCCTGGAAACGGCCCGGCACGCCAGACGTCGCATTTCGGGCGGCTGACCAGAGAATCAAAAGTGTGAGGGCACCCAGAACCAAACCAACAATGATCGAGTCGTAATTGAAGACGGTGAAATCGACAATTTTGGTCTGGTTGACGTTTTGAAGATGCTGCAGGTGGTGAACGATGTATTCACTTGCAGTCGGAGCGTGCGCTTCTGCGGCCATCGGACAACTCTTCTCTATATCAATCGGTTTTTCGGACACCAGGCCGCACCAACAGTGCGACCCAGTACGTTTTCATCGTGATCACCATACCCAGCACAAGAGCCATCCAGCTCAAGCCCGAGACAACCCACGGTGCCGCCGCAAGCAGCGCCACCGTCAGCACGATCTTGGCAATTTCCCAACCAAAGAACCCCACCATGGCCGCGCGCGGATTGGTCGACGCCTTGTGACGCAACACACCACGGGCAAACAAGGCCGCAGGAACCACCACCGCCAATGCACCGTAAGCTGAAGACCAGCCCACCGACACACTACCTGTCAGAACCCAGGCCACCAGGGCCACCAATGCTCCAACCAGCGCCTGACCCGCCACCACCTTCCACACCGAGATGGGAGGATTGCGACTGCGCCACACTGCGGCTTCATCGGCCGTTAGGGGCTTGAAGTCAGATTCTTCAGCCTCAGTTTCAGTCTCAGGGGCGATTGTTTTCATTGTTCAATGACGCCAGCGTTACAGACTGCAACTTTCACAAAGCCTCTAATTATAAGTAAAAACCCATGCCACCCAACAAAGACCCGCATCTGTGGCACGAAACCAGTGCGCCCGCGTGCTTTGTTGTGGTGATGGGCCAACGGCTTTCGATGCACACGGAGCATGGCGATGCACCGATTTGGCGCATACAGGATGCGCGCCATGCGTTGCACCAAGATCCTGCTACCGCACAATGGCCAAGCCGAGTCAGCTATTAAATTCGCAGCAAACATACCAGCACCTTTCACCATGACCTCCTCTACCCCGCCGCCTGCAAACGGCCTGGATACACAGGCTACCGATCAACGCAAGGATTCGTTGATCGAATACCCCTCCCAATTTCCGATCAAAGTCATGGGTGTCAAGGCGGACGGCTTTGTCAATGCCATCACTGAGCTGGCCCGCAAGTTTGATCCGACCTTCGACGCTGGCACCATTGAACTGCGCGACAGCCGCAGTGGCAATTACCTCGGAGTAACTATCACCATCACCGCCACCAGTCGCGAGCAGCTCGACGACCTTTATCGCGCACTGTCTTCGCACCCCATGGTCAAGGTGGTGTTGTAAGCACCCGGCATGGCCCGAAGTTCTCGCATGACCATCAACACTCGCAACCTCGGCCGCGCGGACTATGCCGCCACCGTGCAGGCCATGCAGGACTACACCGCCCAGCGCACGGCAGAAACGCCGGACGAATTGTGGGTGTGCGAACACGATCCGGTTTTCA
Organism: Acidovorax sp.; assembly: GCA_030692685.1. Classification (GTDB taxonomy): domain Bacteria; phylum Pseudomonadota; class Gammaproteobacteria; order Burkholderiales; family Burkholderiaceae_C; genus Acidovorax. The sequence continues at coordinate 9,192 of JAUXZO010000079.1, forward strand.
CCCAGGGGCTGGCGGGCAAAAGTGATCACTTGCTACACCCCGGCGCTATCCCGGTGGTGGCCACCAACCGCGGCGGCCAGGTCACATTTCACGGGCCTGGCCAGGTGGTCGCCTATCCGCTGATAGACCTGCAACGTGCTGGTTATTTCGTCAAGGAATACGTCTACCGCGTGGAAGAGGCCGTGGTCCGCACGCTTGCGCACTTTGGCATCACGGGCCACCGCGTTGGTGGCGCACCCGGTATCTACGTGCGCCTGGACGATCCGTACAGCCACGCCATGCTGCCCCAACGGCCGCAAAAGCGCGTGGACGCGGCAGCGCCCACACCGGATTTTGAAGGCCTGGGCAAGATCGCCGCACTGGGTATCAAAGTCAGCCGCCACAGCACTTACCACGGTGTGGCACTCAACGTGGCGATGGACCTGGAACCCTTTGCGCGCATCAACCCTTGCGGGTACGCAGGTTTGCAAACGGTGGACCTTTCTACAATCGGGGTCCAAACCACCTGGGACGAAGCCGCGCAGGTGCTGGGCCAGCAGCTCAGCATCCGTCTCGCGCGTTGATCTCTCTTACACGCTGCCTACACGCCATGAGCACCCCTGAAGTCGTCCGCGAAGCGCAATCCACCGAAGACTACAACCCACTGGCCAAGCAAAAGGCTGCGGCCAAGCTGTCGCGCATTCCAATCAAAGTGGAGCGCGGCGAGGTGCTGAAAAAGCCCGAGTGGATCCGCGTGAAGGCGGGCAGTCCGACCACACGCTTTTACGAGATCAAAGAGATCCTGCGCGAGCACAAGCTGCACACCGTGTGCGAAGAGGCCTCGTGCCCCAACATCGGCGAGTGTTTTGGCAAAGGCACGGCCACGTTCATGATCATGGGTGACAAGTGCACGCGCCGCTGCCCGTTTTGCGACGTGGGCCACGGCCGACCCGACCCGCTGGACAAAGACGAGCCCCTGAACCTGGCCAAGACGATTGCCGCACTCAAGCTCAAGTACGTAGTGATCACCAGCGTGGACCGCGACGACCTGCGCGATGGTGGCAGCGGGCATTTTGTGGAGTGCATACAGAACATCCGCGAGCTGTCGCCCCAGACACAGATCGAAATCCTGGTGCCCGACTTCCGAGGTCGTGACGACCGCGCGCTCGAGATCCTGAAGGCCGCACCGCCCGATGTCATGAACCACAACCTCGAAACCGCACCCCGCCTGTACAAGGAAGCGCGCCCCGGTTCGGACTACCAGTTCAGCCTGAACCTGCTCAAGAAGTTCAAGGCCCTGCACCCCAAGGTTCCAACCAAGAGCGGCATCATGGTGGGCCTCGGCGAGACGGACGAAGAGATCCTGCAGGTGATGCGCGATATGCGCGAGCACCACATCGACATGCTGACAATCGGCCAGTACCTGTCTCCCAGCAACAGCCACCTGCCCGTGCGCCGCTACGTGCACCCCGACACCTTCAAGATGTTCGAGGAAGAAGCCTACAAGATGGGCTTCAGCCACGCCGCTGTGGGCGCCATGGTGCGCAGCAGCTACCACGCCGACCAGCAGGCGCACGCCGCGGGCGTGTAGCCCCACAACACAAAACCATCCAACCAACGAACGCGATGGCCCCGGCTGGATTGCTCTCGCTGCGGCACTACGGCGCATCGCCGGGCAGCCACAGCCACGACCACTTCCAGGTCTTGCTGGGGCTCTCTGGCGCGCTGGAACTGGAGGTTGCGGGGCGGGGGGTACGCGTGGCAGCTGGCGGCGGCTGTGTGATCGCCCCGGGGGATCGCCACGACTTTGAATCCTCTCGCGGCAGCGTGTGCCTGGTGCTCGACACCACACATCCTGCGTGGGCGCAGTGCGCCGGGCAGCCCGACAATGCCGTGCTGCCTGCAGATGCGTTGCCACTGGCGCGCTACCTGGCCAGCGCATTGCAGCAAGGCCGCCCACTTGCCACCACACACGGCCCTGCCCTGCTGCTGGAGGCGTGGCTCGACGGTTCTGCGCAAAACGCCTCGCCAGCAGACATTTCACGCCGACGCAGCATTGACTGGCCCGCGCTGCAGCGATGGGCGGCACAACAGTGGCACCGCGACCTGTCTGTGGCCGACCTGGCGGCGCAGGTGCACCTGAGTCCCAGCCAGTTTGCTGCGCGCTGCCGCCAAGCGCACGGCATGGGCGCCATGGCCTGGCTTCGCGACCAGCGCATGGCGCAGGCCCGGCTGCTGCGCAGCAGCGGCATGGCCGTGGCCGAGGTGGCGCGGCGCACGGGATACCGTTCTCCCTCGGCGCTCACGGCTGCGTTGCGCCGCGCCGACCGTTGATACGCGACGACGGACCGCCGTTGCGCGACGATCGCGGGCGGCTGGCCCGCGTAAGCTCCGCACCATGCAAGCCAATCTGTATGCCCTGGGCGCCATCGCGCTGTGGGCCTCCCTCGCATCGCTGGGCGTTTCACTCACCCACGTGCCCCCGTTTTTGCTCACGGGCATTGCGCTCATCATCGGCAGCGTGCCGGCATGGCCCTTTGTACTGCGTGACCCGTCACAGTGGCGCATTCCGCTGCGTACGTTGGCGCTCGGCGTGTACGGCCTGTTTGCGTACCACTTCCTGCTATTCATCGCGCTGCGCAACGCGCCGCCCGTAGAAGCCAACCTCGTCAACTACCTGTGGCCGCTGTTCATCGTGGTGCTCTCGCCCGTGGTGCTGCCCGGGGTGTCGCTGCGCCTGCCGCATGTGCTGGCGGCGCTGCTGGGGTTTGCCGGTGCGGCCATCGCCATCGCGGGCGGGCGCGCGCTGAGTGGCACGCTGGCCTGGGGCTATCTGCCCGCGCTGGCAGCGGCGTTCATCTGGGCCACCTACTCGTTGCTCACCAAACGCGTGGCGGCTTTTCCAACCACGGCGATTGGGTTGTTCGGGCTGGTGTCGGGGGTGCTGTCGCTGCTGTGCCACGTGGCGCTGGAGCCTGCGGTGTCGCTGCAGACGCGCGACTGGGCGCTGTTGGCTGTGCTGGGCCTTGGGCCGCTGGGGGCGTCGTTTTTTATGTGGGACAAGGCGCTGAAGCTCGGGGATGCCCGGCACATCGGTATCCTGAGCTACATCACGCCACTGGCGTCCACCGCATTGCTCATGGTGGTGAGTGGCCGCCCGTTCACCTGGAGCATTGCACTCGCCACCGTGATGATCATCAGCGCGGCAGTGATGGGGATGCGGGCACGCTGACCAAAAATATGATTCAAATAGGCGTCTAGCGCTTATCCAGCAAACGCTAGCAGCTATAAAATCAGGAGTTCCGCACCACTCGCCTATGACGCCAGCAAGGTAGCGGGCTCGTCGCCTTCGAGCACCTGCTGCGCCCAGGGTGCGAGCTTGCGGGTGTCGGCGCGCAACACCTCTTGTTTGATGGCCAGAATCTGCGCCGGGTGCATCGAAAAGCTGCGCAGGCCCAGGCCCAGCAGGAGGCGGGTCATCGCAACATCGCCAGCCGTTTCGCCGCACACACACACGCTTTTGCCCTGGCGCTCGCCTTCCGCAATCACATCGGCCACCAGCCGCAGGACTGCGGGATGCAGCGGGTCGTACAGATGCGCAACGGCCTCGTCTGCCCGGTCAATCGCCAGCGTGTACTGGATGAGGTCGTTGGTGCCGATGGACAAAAAATCGAAATACTTGAGGAACGTGCGCACCATGAGGGCGGCGGCAGGCACCTCGATCATCGCGCCCAGTTGCACCGGGCCATAAGGCACGCCCCGCGCGTCCAGCTCGGCACGGGCGAGGTCTACCTGCGCCAGCGTCTGCTGAATCTCGTGCGTGTGCGCCAGCATGGGGAACAGCAGATTGACTTTGCCATGCGCCGCCGCACGCAGCACAGCGCGCAGCTGCGTGCGGAACATGGCGGGGTCGGCCAGGCTCCAGCGGATGGCGCGCAGGCCCAGAGCGGGGTTCAGGTAGTTGTCTTTGTGGGCCTTGTGGTCCAGCGGCTTGTCGGCGCCCACGTCGATGGTGCGAATGGTGACGGGCAGGCCTTGCATGCCATCCAGGGCCTCGCAGTAAGCGCGGTACTGCTCATCCTCGCCAGGCAGGTTGCCCATGCGGCCCATGAATAGGAATTCGCTGCGAAACAGGCCCACACCCACCGCCCCGGCACGCACGGCGGTTGCAGCATCGCCGGGCTGCTCGATGTTGGCCAGCAGCTCGACCTTGTGGCCATCGATGGTGATGGCGGGGGTGTGTCGCAGGCGCGCCAGGCGCTCGCGCTCCAGCTCGACCTGGCGCTGGCGAAAGCCGTACTCGGCCAGGATGATGGGTGAGGGGTCGACGATGATCACGCCCGCATCGCCGTCGATGATGACCCAGTCGTCCTGGCGCACCAGCTGGCTGGCGCTGCGCGCGCCCACCACGGCAGGGATGTCCATGCTGCGCGCGACGATGGCGGTGTGGCTGGTCTTGCCACCCACATCGGTCACAAAGCCTGCAAACACACTTTGCTTGAACTGCAGCATGTCGGCGGGGGACAGATCGTGCGCCACCAGCACCAGGGGCACGTCCACCGTGTCGTCCAGCAGCAGGTCTTGCTGCGTCTTGCGGCGCGGGCTGCTGGCGGGCGGCGCCACGGGGCTGGCCACGCCTTTCATGTAGCGCAGGATGCGTTCGACCACCTGCTCCAGGTCGGCCTTGCGCTCGCGCAGGTACTCGTCCTCCATCTCGTCAAACTGGCGCGCGATGACTTCCAGCTGCGTGGTCAGCGCCCATTCGGCGTTGTACAGCCGCTCGGTGATCCAGTGCTTGACGCCACCCGTCAGGGCCTCGTCCTGCAACAGCATCAGGTGCACATCCAGCAGCGCGGTCAGTTCGTGTGGCGCGTCGGCGGGCATGTCGGTCTGCAGGCGCTGCAGCTCCTCGACCACGGCATTGCGCCCGTTGCGCACCCGCTCAATTTCGCCCTCGACCTGCTCGGGCTGCACAAAATAGTGCGCCACATCCACGCGGCTGGAGGCCACCAGCACCGCACGGCCGATGGCGATGCCGCGGGCAACAGCGAGACCGTGGACGGAGAAAGTCATGGTGGGGTCATCCGAATTCGACGAAAGAGGCGCACATCAGCCCGGCGCCCGGCCGCCCGAAGGCGGGCTGGGCCCCCTCGGGGGCAGGGAGCGACACGCAGTGCGCGACCGTGGGGGCCATGTCAGCCCGGCGCCCGGCCGCCCGAAGGCGGGCTGGGCCCCCTTGGGGGGCAGGAAGCGACACGCAGTGCGCGACCGCGGGGGTCATATTCACTCCCCTTCGCCAAATTTGTCGGCGATCAGCGCTAGCAGGGCATCCATGGCCTCCTGCTCACGATCACCGCTGGTTTCGATTTCGACTTCGGAGCCGATGCCCGCTGCCAACATCATCACGCCCATGATGCTTTTGGCGTTGATGCGGCGGTCGCCACGGCTCATGAAAACGTCACACGGAAAGCTGCCTGCCAGCTTGGTGAGCTTGGCCGAGGCGCGGGCGTGCAGGCCCAATTTATTGCTGATGGTCGTACGATTCTTGATCATGTCGGTTTCGGCGGTTCTGGTTCTGCGGTGCGGAGATGGCCACCTGCATCACCCCTTGTGTACCCCCCACCACCGCGCGGGTGACGACGGAGTCGAGGGGCTCTGCACGGTAGCTTACGGCGCGCAGCAGCATGGGCAAGTTGACCCCCGTCACCAGCCGCGAGCGCACACCGTCCACGACGCGTTGCGCAATGTTGCAGGGGGTGGCGCCAAACACATCGGTCAGTACCAGGGTCGAATCGGCCCCCAGCTGGTCGAGCAGGATGCGGGCTTGCGCCAGCGACTCTTCGGGCGGCATGTTGGGCTGCACATCCAGCGCGGTCACGCTGTCGCCGCAATCGGGAAACACGTGCAGCGCACATTCGCGCAGCGCATGGGCCAGCGGGGCGTGGGCAATGATGAGGATGCTGGTAGAGCTCATGGCGTGGAGGTTGAAAGGACATTATGGCGCTGCCCCCGCAGCAGGAACCACGCATAGGCGAGCGCGTTGCACGCCAGGTACACGCCCATGGCCGCCTGGAACGACGGCACGGTCGACAGGCCTGCGGCGGCAAACGCATCCACCGCCAGCCCAATGCCCCACTGCACCACAAACACGCCCGCAAAGATGACCAGGTTGTATGCCGACAACGCCCGCCCGGCCAGCGCCTGCGGAAACGCCATGGCCACTGCGGGTTGCGACAGCGAAACAAAGGTGCAAGACACACAAAACAGCGCCCATGCACCACCGCCCGCCTGCGGCCCCGCGACGATGATGCCCAGCAACACCACCAGGCACAGCGGCAAGCCCGCTGCCATCAGCCGGTCAGCCCCCAGCCCTTTGCGCAGCAACCACGGGCTGACCATGCCCCAAGTCCAGAACGTGCACAGCATGGAGACATTGATCCAGAACAGGCCCGTGGCCGACTCCAGCGGTGTGTAGCCCGCCACCCGCTGCATCCAGGGCCCGGCCCACAGCGTTTGCATGGCCACCATGCCGCCGTAGACAAAAAAGCCCAGCGGCGCCAGGCGCTGAAAGTACGGGTGGCGCCACACCATGGCGTAGCCCTCAGGTACCGGCCCGTCACCGGCCACCTGTGACCCGGCTGCGCCCGCCGGCTTGGTGGGGGAGCTGCCCCAACTGGGCACCCACACCGCAATCACCACCATCGCCAGCACAATCAGCCCGGCCAGCCCCCAGAACAAGGGCCGCCAGCCCACCAGCGGCAGCGCCCACTGCACGGGCAGTGTGGACGCCACCATCCCGAGCGAGCCCGTCATCAACATCCAGGAGTTGGCGCGCATCTGGGCTGTCGGCTCCAACCAGCGCCGGTAGCCCGTCAGCGGCGCCATCAGGCAGGCGCTGACGCCCGCGCCACACAACACGCGCCCCGCCAGCAAGCCCGAAAACCCGGTCGCCACGGAAAACACCAGGCTACCCACCACCGCCACGCCCAAAAAGCCCAGCGCCACCTTCTTGGGGCCATGGCGGTCCAGCCAGGTGCCAAGGGGCAACTGCGTGGCCGCGAACCCCAGAAAATACCCACCCGCCAGCAGCCCCAGATCGCTGGCCTGCAGCGTGAATTCTTGTGCGAGCGTGGGCGCCAGAGTGGCGGTAACCGCCCGCACCAAGGCCGATAAAAAGTACGCAAAAGCGAACGCCAGAAACACGATGACGGCGGTGCGCCGCGGGAGCACGCCGCTCATTGCAACGCCAACCCGGCAAAGAACTGGTCGGCCACCTCTGGCCGGGGCTTGGGGGCGTAGACCACTGCGTGGTACAGCCGCACCTGCGGCCCCACCGCACGCACAAACCACACGCCCTGCGCCGCGACGGCGCTGCCGTCCGCGCGCTGTCCTTGTACGGTGGTGCGTACCGATTGCGGCACAGGCAATACGCCGGGGGGCGCATAAGGCGTGTCTACCGCAGCGTCAGCAGCGCCCTGCCCGAGGTTAGCCAGCACGGCACTGCGCCAGTGTGTCAGCGCGGCTCCGACTTGGGAGGGGTCGGCCAGCGCCGCATGCGACACCGCAAAGGTGGCGCCGTCGGCATCACAGCCCACCATGGACAACTCCACGGGCGCGCCCGCCAGTTCAACCTGGCGCGTGGCCCGGTCGGGCTTGCAAGGGAGCGTGATGGTGAGTGCTGCGTCGGGCAACGGCACGTTACGCCAGTTCAGCGCGGGGCTGCAGCCCGCAAGCAGCAGCAGGGCGGTGGCGCCCGTCAGTGTCCAATTCATTGGGTCGATTATCGGCAGTGCCGCCCCTGTTGGGTGCACATCCCCTGCAAACCAACTGCGGCCCCGAACTTTTGTAGCGCGCCCGAGTCCATCTCCGCAGTGAATCGGGGGTGCTGCCACGCTGGTAGAGGCCTCGGGTACCGCGTCCGGCACAATGCCGGTTTGGGCAACGCCCTTGTTCTGGATGGATGGTGAAGTCATGGCGATCAAGCATTGGGCAGCAGGTGTGGCGGTGGCGGCGTTTGCGGCCGTTGGGGCCTATGTGTATCTGGACACCGGCCGTGCCGCGGCGCCTGCGTCGACCTTTGTGCTGCTGGACGGCTCCAGCAAAACCACCGCAGATATGCAGGGCAAGGTGACCTTGGTGAACTTCTGGGCCACCAGTTGCACCACCTGCGTGGCCGAAATGCCCGAGATTGTGGCCACATACAACAAGTACCAAAGCCAGGGCTTTGACACCGTTGCGGTCGCCATGAGCTACGACCCACCCAGCTACGTGGTGAACTTTGCCGAAACCCGCAAGCTTCCCTTCAAGGTTGCCATCGACAACACCGGCGCCGTGGCGCACGCCTGGGGCGACGTGCGGCTGACACCGTCCACCTTCATCGTGAACAAACGCGGTGAGATCGTGAAGACCTTTGTTGGCGCGCCCAACTTCCCCGAATTGCACCAGCTCATCGAGAAGCTTCTGGCCGAAACCTGAAACAGATCAACACCTCGAAAAACAAAAGGCCGATTTCATACGAAATTGGCCTTTTGCGCTTACGGAGCAAGCGCGAACAGCTATTAACTTTGCAAGATGGCATTCACAGCTGGCCACGACCGGCGCCGTCCAGACCAGCGGACGCCGAGCATGGGCCGCACCGCCGCGCTGGCGTCATCCCCCTGTTCGGAGCGCGTAGCGCGCAGGGAGAAGGGGATTGGGGCCGAGGCTCCAAGCCTGCCTGCTCAGGCTTGGACGGCCCGAAGAGCTGTCGCCTCTGGCGACCAACACCGAGCGGCACAGCCGCTCTGGCGCTTGCCCCTTATTTCGCGCGGTAGTTGTCGTGGCAGGCTTTGCAAGTGCCCGCCGCAGCGCCAAACGCGGTCTTGAGGTTGTCCAGATTTCCCGTTTTGGCAGCCGCCGCCAGTTTGATCGATTCGGCCTCCAGCTTGTCGGCGTGTTCTTTGAACTTGGCCTGCTCGGTCCAGATTTCCGGCAGGGCCTTGGTGGGAGCCCCCTTGTCGGTGCCAGCGCCAAAGCCCGCCCACGGCAACTTGGCCATCTGAACCACCACATCGGCGTTGTCTTGCGCCACTTTGGCGTCAAACGGGACTCGTCCGTTGGCCATGGCTCCCAGGCGGCTGAAGTGCTGGCCCATAACAAACAGCGCGCTTTGGCGGTATTTGATGGCGTCTTCGGCTTTGGCAAACTGGGCAGACGCTGGCGCCGAGAGGGTCAAGGCGGCAGCGGCAAGGGTGAACGCGGCAAGTGCTTTCATGAGAGCTTCCTTTATCGTGGGGGACAGAAACCGTGGGGCGATTGGCAGTATGCCGGTTTGCCTGCTTTTGCGCAGCCTGCAGGCTTCCGGACAAACCCCCAGTCCCGCACAATGGCTTCATTTCGCCCCCACCCAACGCTTAGCACCCCACCCACACCATGACGACGCCACACACCGTACGCATCTGGGACCTTCCCACCCGCATCTTTCACTGGACACTGGCCCTCAGCGTGATCGCACTGGTGATCACCGCCAAGGTGGGCGGCAATGCCATGGAGTGGCACTTTCGCCTGGGGCATCTGGTGCTTGCGCTGCTCGTGTTTCGCATCGTCTGGGGGCTGATTGGGGGGCGCTGGTCGCGGTTTGCCGCGTTTGTGTACGCCCCGGCCCGTCTGGTGCGCTACCTGCGTGGTACGCCGCACCCCGATGACAGCGTTGGCCACAGCCCGCTGGGCGCACTGTCGGTGTTTGCGCTGCTGGCGGTGTTGGTGGCGCAAGTGGGCACCGGCTTGCTCAGCGATGACGAGATCGCCTTTGCCGGACCACTGACCCGTTTTGTCTCCAACGCTGTCGTCGGTCAAGCCACGGGGTACCACAAGGAAATCGGGCAGTACCTCGTGCTGGGCCTGGTGGCACTGCATGTGCTGGCCGTCCTGTTCTACGTGCTGGTGCGCAAGCAACGGCTGGTCCGCCCGATGTTGCACGGTGATAAGGCCCTGGCTGGCCCCGTAGACGCTTCGCGCGACGACATGCTCACCCGGACTGTCGCGCTGGTCGTGCTGGCCCTGAGCCTGGGGTTGGCGTGGTGGGTTTCGTCCCTGGCGGCTGCGGCGTTCTGAACCGGACTCGCTACACTGCGGCTTTTGTGGCTTTACTGTGGCGCGTTTTGGACAAACCTACTTTGACCCTGCGAACCCCTGCCTCGCCTGCCGAGCTGGACACGGTCCGCGAGATCTTCCGCGAATACGCTGACGCCTTGGGCGTGGACCTGTGTTTTCAGGACTTCGAGGGCGAATTGGCAAACTTGCCCGGCGACTACGCCGAGCCACGCGGTGCACTGCTGCTGGCCGAGGTGGAGGGCGCCATTGCGGGCTGCTGCGCGCTGCGCCCCATGGACACCGCAGACTATCCCAACGCCAGCGAGATGAAGCGCCTGTTTGTGCGCAAGGCATTTCGCGGTTTTGGCCTGGGCCGCGAACTGGCCGAAGCCATCCTGGACCGCGCCCGCCAAGCGGGCTATGCCTGCGTGTTGCTGGACACGCTGGACGACATGGAGTCTGCGCGGGCGCTTTACACCGACCTGGGCTTCGAAGAGATCCCGCCCTACTATCACAACCCGATAGCAGGCGCGCACTACCTCAAGGTCGACATCTTTTGATGTTTTTGGGCCCTAGCGCCTGATGCACAAGCGCTAGAAGCTATTAATTTAATAGCAATCCCGTGAGGATCAGCCTTTGGCTTGGGCCAGCAGCGTGTCGGCGTCGCTCACGTCAAACTTGCCGGGTGCTTCCACGTTGAGCGTGACCACTTTGCCGTCGCGCACCAGCATCGAGTAGCGGTTGCTGCGCAGACCCAGGCCCTTGCCATTGAGGTCCAGCGTCAGGCCGGTGGCCTTGGCAAACGTGGCGTCGCCGTCACCCAGCATGCGCACCTTGCCCTCGGTCTTCTGGTCACGTGCCCAGGCGCCCATCACAAAGGCGTCGTTCACGCTCACGCACCAGATTTCGTCCACACCTGCCGCCTTGAACTCCGCCGCCTTTTCCACGTAGCCCGGCACGTGCTTGGCCGAGCAGGTGGGCGTAAAAGCGCCTGGCAGTGCAAACAGCGCAATGGTCTTGCCTGCAGTGGCCTTGTCCACCGGCACCGGGTTGGGGCCAATGCTGCAGCCTTCACCTTCGACTTCTGAATATTCCATCAGCATGCTGGCTGGCAGGGTGTCACCGACTTTGATCATTGAGTTCTCCTTGGGATGATGGTCTGCTGAATGCAGGCGGTTTGAAAGAACGCGTTGCCCGGCGCCACGCAATCGCGGCCCACAAAGCAAAACGACCCACATTGTGGGTCGTTTTTGAAGGGCCTTACCGCCCAGGGCTTTCGCCCCGGAGCGGTGGGTGCTGATTTACAGCAGACCGGCCTTTTGCACCAAGCGGGTAGCCACCCAGTTCTTGGTCTTGGAGAGCGGACGGCTCTCGGTGATTTCGATGGTGTCGCCCAGCTTGTATTCGCCATTTTCGTCATGGGCGTGGTACTTGCTCGACTTACCAACGATCTTGCCGTAGAGCTCGTGCTTCACACGACGCTCGACCAACACGGTCACAGTCTTTTGACGCTTGTCGCTGACCACCTTGCCAACCAAGGTGCGCTTGAGGGATTTTTTAGGTTCCGTCATATAGGCTCCTTACTTGGCGGCTTGCTTTTCAGCAAGAATGGTCTTGGCACGGGCGATATCGCGGCGCGTGGTGCGCAGCGTGTTGGTGTTACCCAATTGCTGCGTAGCCTTTTGCATGCGCAGGCCGAAATGGGCCTTTTGCAGCGCCTTGATTTCGGTCTCGATGCCGGCGACGTCTTTTTGGCGTAGTTCAGTAGTCTTCATTGCTTGTTCTCCTGAATTACGCGCCGATCAGGCGGCTGACGAACGTGGTGCGCAGCGGCAGCTTGGCAGCAGCCAGGCGGAACGCTTCACGGGCCAGTTCTTCGGGCACACCGACGATCTCGAAAACGATCTTGCCTGGCTGGATTTCAGCCACGTAGTACTCGGGGTTGCCCTTACCGTTACCCATACGCACTTCTGCGGGCGTGGTAGAGATTGGCTTGTCCGGGAACACGCGGATCCAGATACGGCCGCCACGCTTCACGTGACGGGAGATTGCACGGCGTGCAGCCTCGATCTGACGGGCCGTCAAACGGCCACGGTCGGTGCACTTCAGACCGAAATCACCGAACGCAACGGAGGCTCCCCGAGTTGCGACACCAGTGTTACGGCCCTTTTGCTCCTTGCGGTACTTGCGGCGAGCAGGTTGCAGCATACTTATTCTCCTTTTCCGTCCGCTGCTGTAGCGGGCGCGGCGACTTTGCGTACGCGCTTAACGGCGGTGTTATCAGCGCCACCAGCTTCCACTGGCTTGTCGCTGCCGTCGGCCGGTGCGGTGTTACCACCGACTGGACGACGTGGGCCACGGCCTGCGCCTGGACGATCGCCACCTGGGCGGCCGTCACGGCGTGGACCGCGGGGGCGGCGCTCTTCGTCTGGACGCGGGGTTTCAACGGCTGGCAGGTCATTACGACCCAGCGTGTCACCCTTGTAGACCCAGACCTTGACGCCGATCACACCGTAAGTGGTCTTGGCTTCAGAGGTGCCGTAGTCGATGTCCGCACGCAGTGTGTGAAGTGGCACGCGGCCTTCGCGGTACCACTCGCAACGAGCGATTTCGATACCGTTCAAACGACCGGACGACATGATCTTGATGCCCAGGGCACCCAGACGCATGGCGTTCTGCATCGCACGCTTCATGGCGCGGCGGAACATGATCCGCTTTTCCAGCTGTTGCGTAATGCTGTCAGCGATCAGCTTGGCATCGATTTCAGGCTTGCGCACTTCTTCGATGTTGACTGCCACTGGCACGCCCAGGCGAAGTGCGAGTTCCTTCTTGAGGTTCTCGATGTCTTCACCCTTCTTGCCGATCACCACACCCGGACGAGCCGAGTAAATGGTGATGCGGGCGTTCTTGGCAGGACGCTCGATCAGGATGCGCGACACGGCTGCGTTCTTCAACTTGGCCTTCAGGTACTCACGCACCTTGATGTCTTCGGCCAACATGCCCGCGAAATCGCGGTTGCTGGCGTACCAACGGCTGGACCAGTTGCGGCTGATCGCGAGGCGAAAGCCGGTAGGATGGATTTTTTGTCCCATAGTCTTCCCGAGCCTTTAGTTGCCAACCGTCACGTACACATGGCACGTGGGCTTGCTAATGCGGTTGCCGCGGCCTTTGGCGCGCGCGGTGAAGCGCTTGAGCGTGGTGCCTTGTTCGACGTAGATGGTCTTGACCTTCAATTCGTCGATGTCAGCGCCATCGTTGTGTTCGGCGTTGGCGATGGCCGACTCCAGAACCTTCTTGAGGATTCCCGCAGCTTTTTTCTGCGTGAAGCTCAGGATGTTCAGAGCCTGGTCCACCTTCTTGCCGCGGATCAGGTCAGCGACCAGACGGCCTTTGTCGACCGACAGACGGACGCCCCGGAGGACTGCACGTGTTTCAGACATGGTCGTTCCTTACTTCTTCGCTTTTTTGTCAGCGGGGTGACCCTTGAAGGTGCGCGTCAGGGCGAATTCGCCGAGCTTATGGCCCACCATCTGGTCGGTAACGTAGACAGGTACGTGCTGCTTGCCGTTGTGCACGGCAATGGTCAGACCGATGAAATCGGGCAGAACCATGGAGCGACGCGACCAGGTCTTGACTGGTTTCTTGTCCTTGGTGGCAACGGCCTTTTCGACCTTGGCCAGCAAGTGATGGTCAACAAATGGACCCTTTTTAAGAGAGCGAGTCATCTGTGCCCCTTACTTCTTGCGACGCGACACGATCATGATCTGTGTGCGCTTGTTGTTACGGGTGCGATAACCCTTGGTCAGATTGCCCCAAGGATCGACTGCATGGCGGCCTTCGCCGGTGCGGCCTTCGCCACCACCGTGAGGGTGATCCACTGGATTCATGGCAACGCCGCGAACCGTAGGACGAATACCCATCCAACGCTTCACACCGGCCTTGCCGAGTTGGCGCAGGCTGTGTTCTTCGTTGGCTACTTCACCAATGGTGGCGCGGCATTCGATGTGAATCTTGCGCACTTCACCCGAGCGCATGCGCACTTGAGCGTAGGTGCTTTCGCGGGCCAGCAGCGTTGCCGAAGCACCTGCCGAGCGAGCGATCTGGGCACCAGCACCGGGCTTGAGCTCGATGCAGTGAATGGTCGAACCCACGGGGATGTTGCGGATAGGCAGCGTGTTGCCAGCGCGGATCGGAGCTTCCGAACCCGACAGCAGGGTTGCGCCCACTTCCAGGTTGCGCGGAGCGATGATGTAGCGACGCTCGCCGTCGGCGTAACACACCAGAGCGATGTGTGCCGTACGGTTTGGATCGTACTCAATGCGCTCAACCTTGGCCGGAATGCCATCCTTGTTGCGCTTGAAGTCCACCACACGGTAGTGGTGCTTGTGACCACCGCCCTTGTGGCGAGTCGTGATGTGACCGTTGTTGTTACGACCGGCCTTCTGGAATTGTGGTTCCAGCAGGGGGGCGTACGCTTCACCCTTGTACAGGTGGTCACGTGTGACCTTCACCACAGCACGTTGGCCGGGTGAAGTAGGTTTCATCTTAATGACAGCCATGATTACGCGGCCTCCCCGGAGAGGTTCAGCTCTTGACCTGGTTGCAGCGTGACATAAGCCTTGCGAACGTTGTCGCGACGGCCGATGGTCTTGCCAAAACGCTTGGTCTTGCCTTTGGTGTTCACCACAGAAACGCCCTTGACCTCAACCTTGAACATCAATTCCACAGCGGCTTTGATTTCTGGCTTGGTTGCGTTCTGCAGCACCTTGAACGTCACTGCGTTGGACTTTTCAGCAACCATGGTGGCCTTTTCGGACACGATGGGAGCGACCAGCACTTGCATCAGACGACCTTCATCGAACTTGCGTTCTGCGGTAGTAGGATTCACGCGGCTCATGCGAACATCTCCTTGAGCTTGTCGATGGC
>JAUXZO010000113.1 GCA_030692685.1 Acidovorax sp.
CAAAACGTTGCTGCACAACGCTTCAGTGCTTTTCTTTTTGCAGCACTGCTTTCATAATCCGAACACTGGAAAATCTATGTTGACCTGGGACGAAGAAGTCAAGCCCTCATCGCAAAATCAACTGGACGGTGGACTGAACAAGAGCCACCCGGCGGGACAGCCGCCTTTGCCTTTCCAGACCCCTTCCCTGCAGGAAGTGCACGCATCGATGACTGCATCCGCGGCGCCGCAAGCGGCCCCTGCCGCAGCCACACACCGCCGCGTGAACGCTGCCGACAAACGCATCATCAACGGCCAGACCGACGTCAACCAATTGGTGCCGTTCAAGTACAAGTGGGCTTGGGAAAAGTACCTCGCCACCTGCGCCAACCACTGGATGCCGCAAGAGGTGAACATGACGCGCGACATCGCGTTGTGGAAAGACCCGAACGGTCTGACCGACGACGAGCGCCGCATCATCAAGCGCAACCTCGGCTTCTTCGTGACCGCCGACTCGCTGGCCGCCAACAACATCGTGCTGGGCACGTACCGCCACATCACGGCGCCCGAGTGCCGCCAGTTCCTGCTGCGCCAGGCTTTCGAGGAAGCTATTCACACGCACGCCTACCAGTACATCGTGGAGTCGCTCGGCCTCGATGAAGGCGAGATCTTCAATGCCTACCTGGAAGTGCCCTCCATCCGCGACAAGGACCAGTTCCTGATCCCCTTCATCGAAGCGATCATGGACCCCAACTTCCACACCGGTACTTTCGAAACCGACCAGACGCTGCTCAAGTCGCTGATCGTGTTTGCCTGCCTGATGGAAGGCCTGTTCTTCTACGTCGGCTTCACACAAATCCTGGCGCTGGGCCGCCAGAACAAGATGACTGGCGCAGCCGAGCAGTACCAGTACATCCTGCGCGACGAGTCCATGCACTGCAACTTCGGCATCGACCTGATCAACCAGCTCAAGCTGGAGAACCCACATCTGTGGACGGCAGAGTTCAAAGCCGAGATCAAAGACCTTTTCATGAAGGCCGTGGAGTTGGAATACCGCTATGCCGAAGACACCATGCCGCGTGGCGTGCTGGGCATGAACGCGTCGATGTTCAAAGGCTACCTGCGCTACATCGCCAACCGCCGTGCTACGCAGATCGGGCTCGAAACACTCTTCCCCAACGAAGAGAACCCGTTCCCGTGGATGAGCGAGATGATTGACTTGAAGAAGGAACGCAACTTCTTCGAGACCCGCGTTATTGAATACCAGTCTGGTGGTGCGCTGTCCTGGGACTAGCGTCCTTTTTAGCAAGCATCACACCACCATGGATATCTACACCACGCCCACCACAGAAAGCGCCACCGAGCGCAGCCGTGGGGGCGTTCCCGTGTTCATGGAGATGGAGTTTTTCTCCATCTCCATGGATCGCTTTCTGTCCACTGTAGACAGGAAGTGCTCTTTGCAAATTGACCCAAGGAGAACATGATGGCAACTGCGAAAAAACCAGCCGCTAAGAAGGCTGCCCCTGCGAAAAAAGCTGCTCCCGCCAAAAAGGCAGTGGTAGCGAAGAAGGCTGCACCTGCCAAGAAGGCAGCAGCACCGGCAAAGAAGGCCGCTCCCGCCAAGAAGGCAGTAGCAGCGAAGAAGGCCGCACCTGCCAAGAAGGCAGCAGCACCGGCAAAGAAGGCCGCTCCCGCCAAGAAGGCAGTAGCACCGAAGAAGGCTGCACCTGCAAAGAAGGCAGCAGCACCAGCCAAGAAGGCCGCCGCTCCCGCCAAAAAGGCAGCGACCGCCAAGAAGGCTGCGCCTGCAAAGTCGGCACCCGCCAAGAAAGCTGCACCGGCCAAGAAGGCCCCCAAGGCGCCTGCCCCTGCGGCCCCTGCAGCACAGACCACGCTGAACCCTCAGGCAGCATGGCCCTTCCCTACGGGCAGCAAGCCGTAATTCAAGCGCTCTCAGCGCCCAGCCCGGCATTTCGATGCCGGGCTTTTTTTATGGGGCAATCCGGTGAAGTTGCTATCAATAGAAGCGCTACTAGGAGTCTGGGCGGCAGAAGCCCAGTTCGGGGATGAATGCTGGCACGAAGCCTGCTGTGTTGATGCATGAGTACAAGCTACGTCGCCTACCACCCCGAGCAACAGCAACTGTTGCCGCCAGCCCTGCAAGACTGGCTCC
>JAUXZO010000118.1 GCA_030692685.1 Acidovorax sp.
AGTTGCGCGCTGGCCGGGGCGCATACCGTGGCGCGATATAGGGCGGCGGTGGGGTGAAAGGTATCACGGTCGGTGCTGCCACCTCTTCTTCCTTGGTGACAAAAAACACATCGCCAGCGTCAGACATGTAGGTTGGCATCATCCCCGACCGATAGGACGCCAATGTGAAGAGCGCGGGCATGGCCAGCTCTACATAAGGGAGTGCCGTACTGCCATCAGGGTTGAAGATGCCCACGCCGGGGACAATCGCCGGGACGATGGCTGGTCGGATGGTCCCGGTTGTTTTCTGGACAATGGTTCCACAGCAATTGGACGCGAGGGCATACTGGGCAGCGTTGGCACCGCCGAGGGTGTAGCCGTTAAAGGTGACGGTCTTGTTCGTTCCGGCGGTCGCGTTGTCGAAAGTGGCGGTGGCCCCGGAACCGGCAATCAGGCTCACGCCGGCTGGGGCGCCTTTCAGTGTGGTGAGGACCGCCGCGGTGGTGCCGTCGAAGTTCTTGGTGACTTCAGGAAAGACCAGCATGCGTTGCGTTAGCGTCGCACCTGCGGTCAGGGTGAACTTGGTCGAATAGTCCGTCGGCGTGGTGTAGGAGACCGGGTTGTAGGTGACGACGACCGGCGCATTGGTCACCGCGGCGACCGGCGTCAGCGGGGCGAACACCACGGTGCCGCCTGCGACGCCAGGGCCGGTGCCGTCCGTGTCCGCGCTGAGGGTCAGGCCACGCGGCAACCCCAGACTGCGGCTGGCATCCGTCGTGCCATTGGTTACCGTGATCATGGCGCTGATGTTGACGTCGTTGGCAGCGCACATCATGAGATTGCCATTGTTGGTGGTGATGGCGGCATTCTGGTTGACGTTGCGTCCGGCGGCCAGCAGGATGCTTCCGTTGGTGGTTGTCATGGCGGCGTTCACGTTGACATCGCGTCCACAGCAAGCCACAAAGTTGCCGTTGGTGGCCGTGACGGCCGCATTGATATTGACGTCGCGGTCTGCGTTGAGGGTCAGGGTTGTCGGGGCGCCGGCTGCTGTCCAGGTGATCGCGTCATTCACGAAAATGTCACCGTTGCCTGGGCCGGGGGCCGTGGTGATGGTGATGCTGTTGTTCACCAGCTGGCCTGAGAGCGTGGCCCCGGAAATGTTGCCGCCGGGGCCAATGATGAAATCCTGGGGGTCGATCAGCCACGTGCCCATCAGGCCCTGTGACGCGCTGGTGGTGACGCGTACATCGTCGCGGATTCTGACATTCGCCGCCGAGGTTTCAATAAAACCGCCGTTG
>JAUXZO010000123.1 GCA_030692685.1 Acidovorax sp.
CTGCCCCCTCCCCCAAACCCCCTCCCCCAACCCCTTACAGGGGGTTAGGAGGGGAGTTTGAGGAGAAACTAGTGGCACAGGCGTCTCGCCTGTGCTCTTCTGGCCCTCACCTCAAATCAGATTTACCTTCTCCTGGTAGCAGCCGGGGAAAAGACCCAATCCGCATTGTTCTGGACAGCCGTCTGCGCCTGCCGCTCACAGCCCGCCTGCTGCACCTTGAATCGGCGGCCCCCACCTGGGTCGCATGCACCCCAGGGGCCCCCAAAGAAAAAATCAAGGCTCTTAAAAAGCTGGGCGTAGAAGTCCTGGTGCTCCCCCAGGAATCTGCGGAGTCCAGCCGGGTGGCCCTAAAGCCTCTCCTAGAACTCCTGGGAAAGCGCCAGGTGCAGAGCCTGCTGGTGGAAGGCGGCGCCGAGACCCTGGGGGCCTTCTTCGACCAACGCCTGGTGGACAAGTTCTACTTCTTCTACGCCCCCAAATTCCTGGGCGGCCAGGACGCCCCGGGGGTCCTGGGCGGTCAGGGGTTCAACCACCTCAAAGACGCCCCCCAGGCGAAAGGACTGACTTTAAGCAGGTTGGGACCAGATATACTTATCTCCGGTTATTTATGAGGTTTAAGGAGGATAAATGAATATGGCCAATATTTATAGAGACTTGCCAAATGCCCTTATTGGAATTGCTGGCGTACATTTCGTAGTTTCACAACTTACCTTGAGAGGTTTAGTTGCTTTACCAACTATTCGCAACACCGGGGGAATTGATATTCTGGTCAGTGAGCTTGATGGGAGTAATCAAGCATTTTTACAGGTTAAGACATCCTTAAAAAAGGTGAATTTTTGGCCTACACCTAGACCTGAAAAATGCTTGAGGGGGCCTCGCAGTTTTTATGTTTTCCTGAGATACCTTACAAAAGAAGAGAGGTTCGAAGCCTTCTTAGAGAGTGGCCCCAAAGTTGCGGAACAAGTTGGCAGGAATTTCCAAGAAACGGCAAGGCTTAAACAGAAAGAATTTCCATGCTGGAAGCTTCCCTCTAGTAATGCTGAGATACAAGAACTTCGTAAAAACTGGGGAGAATGGAGGCCTCCATCTGGTTAACATTGCTAAAAGGTGGAACAGGCTTCCAGCCTGCTCATAAGCACAGGCAAGATGCCTGTGCCACTAATCTTAAAGAAAACGGGGGAGGCGGGGCCGCAGGTCCCGCCTTCCCCAGCCTGCTTTAGGGGGGTGGGAGGGGAGTTTGAGGGGAGGGTGGGGGAACCGCGTTCCCCCAGCCCTCCCCTCAAAACCTCACCCCCGCTCGCCCTCACCCACCCCGCAGGGGCTCCTTGAGGCGGGCGATGAAATCGCCCACCTCAAGGAGCAATTCCTTACCCCTTAATTTAGCCACCCTCTGGACGATGGCGCTGCCCACCACCACTCCGTCCACGTAGGGGGCCAGCCACTTTACCTGCTCTGGGCTCGAAATGCCGAAGCCCACGGCCAGGGGGCATTTAACCAGGGAGCGCACTTCTTTTAAGGCGGCCACCAGGTCCGGGGGCAGTTCAGTCCTGGCGCCGGTGATGCCGGTGACGGAGACATAGTACAAAAAACCACGGGTGAGGCGGCCCATGGTCTTGATGCGGGCCGCGCCGCTGGTGGGCGCGGCCAGAAGGATGGGGGCCAGCCTTTCTTTCAGGGCCGCCCGGCGCCAGGGCCCGGCCTCTTCCAGAGGCAGGTCGGGGATGATGAAGCCGTCCACGCCCAGGCGGGCCGCGGCCTTAGCGGTGCGCTCCAGGCCGTACTGCAAAATGGGGTTGTAATAGCCCATCAAGATCAGCGGGATATCGGTCTTAAGGCGCAATTTCCCCGCCAGTTCCAGGACGTCTGGCAAGTGCACCCCGCATTTTAAAGCCCGGGTGCTGGCCGCCTGGATGGTGGGGCCGTCGGCCAGGGGGTCGGAGAAGGGGACGCCCAGCTCCAGGAGGTCAGCGCCTTTAGCGGCCATTTCCAAAGCCAGGGCCTGGGTGGTCTCAAGGTCCGGGTCCCCGGCGGTGATGAAGGGAATGAGGGCTTTTTCGCCCCGCTGTTTAAGTTTCCGAAAGACCGCGTCAATGCGATTCACTTATCACCTCCGGCATATTGCCGCCAAGAGCACAGGCGAGACGCCGGTGCCACTAAATTATTAGTCAGCCGCACCGGTCACCTCCAGGGCCTGAGCCACCGCGTCCACATCCTTGTCCCCCCGGCCGGAAAGATTGACGATGATAATATCTTGAGCGCCATATTGGGGCACGAGGGTTTTTAGATAGGCGACGGCATGGGCGCTTTCCAGGGCCGGCAGGATGCCCTCGGTCTGGGACAGCAACTTGAAGCCTTCCAGAGCCTCCGTGTCGGTCACGGCCACATATTCGGCCCGGCCCTGATCCTTGAGAT
>JAUXZO010000127.1 GCA_030692685.1 Acidovorax sp.
GCCAGCTTCTTCTGGATGAGCTGGTTGGCGGCCAGGGGGCGGCCAAACTGCTTGCGGTCCAGCGTGTATTGGCGGGCGGTGTGCCAGCAGAACTCGGCGGCACCTAAAGCGCCCCAGGCAATGCCGTAGCGCGCGCTGTTCAGGCAGGTGAAGGGGCCCTTGAGGCCCTGCACTTCAGGGAAAGCGTTTTCTTCGGGCACGAACACGTCGTCCATCACGATTTCGCCGGTGATTGAGGCGCGCAAGCCCACCTTGCCGTGGATGGCGGGGGCTGTCAGGCCCTTCATGCCCTTTTCCAGCACAAAGCCGCGGATGGGGCCCACCGCGCCGCCTTCAGAGACTTCTTTCGCCCACACCACGAACACGTCAGCCACTGGGCTGTTGGTGATCCACATCTTGCTGCCCTTGAGCTTGTAGCCGCCATCGACCTTGTAGGCGCGCGTGGCCATGCTGCCGGGGTCGGAGCCGTGGTCGGGCTCGGTCAGGCCAAAGCAGCCAATCCACTCGCCGGTGGCGAGTTTGGGCAGGTACTTCTGCTTTTGCGCTTCGGTGCCGAAGTCGTGGATAGGCACCATCACCAAAGACGATTGCACGCTGGCCATCGAGCGGTAGCCCGAATCCACGCGCTCCACTTCGCGGGCGATCAGGCCGTAGGCCACGTACGACAGGCCGGGGCCGCCGTACTGCTCGGGAATGGTGGGGCCCAACAAGCCCACTTCGCCCATCTCGCGGAAGATGCTCACGTCCATCTTTTCATGGCGGAAAGCGTCCAGCACGCGGGGGGCCAACTTGTCTTGGCAATAGGCCGCAGCGGCGTCGCGAATGGCGCGCTCGTCATCGGTCAGTTGCTGGCTCAGGAGGAAGGGGTCATCCCATTGAAAAGCGGCGTGGGCCATGTGTGTCTCCGGTCGAAAAGAAAGGGAAAAAAACGGGTTTGGTGTGCATCGTAGGCCTTGAGGTGGCCGCCCGCAAGCGAGTTGTTTTCATCCAGATATGCGCTTATAGAATGTATGGAATGCTCGCCGCACGATATTTCAAAGCGTGGCGCCCCTGTTACAAGTTCCTCTTCATCATGCGCCGCAACATCCCCTCGACCCAGGCCCTGGCCTGTTTTGAAGTCGCCGCCCGCCACGAGAGCTATACCCGCGCCGCGCAAGAGCTGTCGCTGACACAAAGCGCCGTGTCGCGCCAGATCCAGGCGCTGGAGGAGTTTTTGGGTGTGCAGCTGTTTCGCCGCACGCGCCACGGCGTGGTGCTGACGCCTGCGGGCGCGCACTATGGCCGCCAGGTGGCGCGCTGGCTGCAGGGGCTGGAGCGCGACACGCTGGATGTGATGGCGCACCAGGGCGAGGGCGGCACCCTCTCGCTGGCCGCTGTGCCCACGTTTGCCACCCGCTGGCTCATCCCACGCCTGCCCCAACTGGCGCAGCAGCACCCCGACATCGTGGTGCACATCGACACGCAAACGCGCCCTTTTTTGTTTGCCGACACCACGTTCGATGCTGCCTTGTACGCGGGCACACCCGAGCAGGTGGCCAACTGGCCTGGCGTGCAGGCACAACTGTTGATGCACGAAGACGTGGTGCCCGTGTGCTCCCCGCGCCTGCTCGAATCCGCCGCCCCCCGCGGCCGCGGCCGCGCCCACCAGCCCGTAGCAGCCGAGGCGCTGGCCGACTTGCCGCTGCTGCAGCAAAGCACCCGCCCCTATGGCTGGCGCCAGTGGTTTGACGCCATGGGCGTGGATGCCCCGCACGCGCTCGATGGCCCGCGCTATGAGCTGTTCTCCATGTTGGCCGTGGCCGCCACACATGGCATGGGCGTAGCGCTGATGCCGCCTTTGCTGATTGAGGCCGAACTGGCCAGCGGCGAACTGGTGGTGGCCTGCGCCCGGCCGCTGCGGGGCGAGCGCGCCTACTACCTTGTCAGCCCAGCGCAGCCGCAGCCGCCCGTGCTGGCGGCGTTTGCACGGTGGCTGCAGGGCATGGCGCACGCAGGTGCGTCCTTGGGTCTGTCGCCGGGGCTGGTGGCTGTCGAGGTGCCGTCCGACACCTCGACAGGCATTTCGGCCTGAACCAAGCGGGCATGGCAGAGCTCAATATCACTTCCATACCAAGGAGATCTGCCATGAACATGACTTCGACCTATCACGCACCGACGTTTGACCCCACTGTGGATGAGCTTGAAACGCTGAAGCGACTGGAGATGGGCGACAAAATCACCGTGCCTGAAGCCATCAAGGACCATGTTTCTGGCCGTCTGCTTGAATGGGGTTTCATCACCAAAAGCACCACGGGCCAACTCGCCATCACGGCCACCGGACTGCAACTGATCCGCCGACAGGACAACTGAGCTGATCGAGATCGGCAGGCACGGAGAATTTTGTGGCTGTCTCAAGAAAAACCTGGCCACTGCATCCGGGTATTGCGCCCCGCACGGCCTGGCCCTGCATCCGGGCCTATCCTGCTCCACCTGCCATCCTTCATTCAAGGGAGCCTCTGTGCACGCTTTATTTACCGTTCGAAATGCACTGTTTGCTGTCATGGTGGCGGCTGGTGGCGTGCTGTTGCAGGGGTGCAGCACCGTCAAGCTGGCATACAACCAGGTGTCGCACCTGGCTTACTGGCAGTTGAACAACTACGTCGGGCTGACAGACGCCCAGACCAACCGCGTGCGCGACGAACTCGGAGACTTGCATCAATGGCACCGTGACACCATGCTGCCAGTGCATGCCGAGCTGCTGCAGAAGGTTCAGCAACAACTGCCATCCGCCATCTCTCCCGACCAAGCTTGCAGCACCTATGGGGCAGTGCGCACCCAGATCGACAAGGTCATCACCCAGGCCGAACCCAAGCTCGTATGGCTGGCCTCCCAGCTCTCCTATGCGCAGATCAGTACCCTGCAAAAGAAACAGGCCGACAGCAACGCCGACTGGAAAAAAGAATGGGTAGATGTCGCGCCCGACAAGCTGCGTGAGCAGCGTTTCAAACAACTCTCGTCACGCGCAGAAAGCTTCTACGGCAATCTGGATGAACCGCAAAAAGCGGCCCTGCGCACTTTTATCGCCCAGTCATCGTTTGACCCGCAGCGCACGTATGCCGAACGCCTGCGCCGCCAGAAAGACCTGGTGCAGGTGCTGCAAAAAATTGCGGACGACCGCGCCAACGCTGAGCAGTCGCAAGCCCTGCTGCGCGGTTATCTGGCACGGTTTAACGAGTCTCCCGATGCGAGCTACCAGCGCTACGCGCAGACACTGGTAAATGAAGGGTGCCAGGGCTTCTCACAAGTGCACAACGCCATGACTGCCACGCAGCGCAATAAGGCGGTGCAGTCGGTCAAAGGCTACGAGCAGGACTTTTTGGTGCTGGCGGGCCGTTAATGAGCGTTCTGCGCGTTGTGCGCGTTCTGCGCGTTCTGCGCGCTAATGTGCGCCCGTGTGTATTGCTCATCTGCGGTTACTGAGGGTTGCCTGCTGCCTGCGGCCGGCCCCGCCGCTGTAAGCCGTTGCTGACGCCCATCCAGGGCTTTCGCCCGCCGAGTTCGCCATTCAGCCATCGTAATCTTTCAGGCATGCAGAGCCATCCTGCTCTTCACGCAAACCCACCGAAAGGAAACGATATGAACAGCGATCAAGTCAAGGGCACAGCCAAAGAAGTAGCCGGCAAGGTTCAGCAAAAAACCGGCGAAGTGTTCAACAGCCCCGAGCAACAGGCCAAGGGCGCCGCCAAGCAGGTTGAAGGCAATGTGCAAAAGAACTACGGCGATGCCAAAGAAGTGATTAAAGACGCGACCAAGTAAGGCCGCACCGCCCAGCCGCCCAGCGCGGATGAATCAAGAACCCCAGCGAGCCCCCGCGCTGGGGTTTTTGCCGTGTGGAGTGTGGTGTGCCCGCTGGGCTTGGTCGGTGCAAAAGACCACCGCTCGCACTTTGCCCAAGCCCCGCCGCAGCCCCGGGGCATGCACGACCTCTCGCATCAATAGGTGTCATGCTCGGGGCCTTCCACCTTAAGGCTTCCCGCATGCACGCCAGCAGTTCCCGATTCGCAGTTGCCATCGCCATTGCGATGGCATGGGCGACCAGTTCTGTCAGCGCCCAGCCCGCCAACACGGCTGCCACCGCCAACACCGCGCAAACCGCAGACGCCAACATGGCGTGCAACGCCGAAAAGGCAGAGCTGGAACGCCGCGTGGAACTCGCCCGGTCCAAGGGCCAGATGCTGCAACGCAAACAATTGGCCGACCAGCTTGCCGCGCTGGCGGCTAGCTGCAAACCAATGTCCGCCGATCAGACCCGCCGCATTGCAGACATGGAACGGCTCGACAAGAAAATCAGCGCGCTCAAGGCCGAACTCGCCACAGCAGAGGAACAATTGCGCAAGTTGAAATCAGACGAACGCCGCTGAACGCCACCGACCAAGGTGGTTGGGCAGGGCCCAGCGCTTCGCATCCGCCGCTTCCACGTCGCCCCAGAGCCCACCGGTGCGGCCTGTAACAAACGGCGAAAATACCGCTAACCCCGCTGCCACACAGTAGAAAGCTAGCCGTTGTGAATCCACCCATTGCCCATGCCGACCTGATCGCCACTTTCAAAAGGGCTCAGGCCGAAGCCGCCCACAAGCAAGCGCTGATCAAGGCCGTTGCAGCCAAAGGCCCCAAGGCCATCCAGGCAGCTGTAGATACCGCTGCCAAAGCAGTCAAGCGCAGGGATTCGTATGCCGAGAAGTTGGCTGCGCTGGGGGTGGTGGTTGAGGAGTGAGCGAGGTTGCTGTTAAAAAAGTGCAGCACCGCCACCCCATCACTGACATGCACAAGCGCCTGGGTTCGCGCCCGGCGGTGTAGGCGCGTCTGGCCGACATGCAGGTGGCCAATAATGCCCAAACTTCGATACATCGACGGGACCAATTTAATGCTGCTTAGCCATATCCGACTCAAGAACTGGCGCAATTTTCAAGGCCTGGACGTACCCCTGCGGAACGTTACCTACGTCTTGGGACCCAATGCGGCGGGTAAATCCAATCTTCTGGACGCCCTGCGTTTTCTGCGTGATGTGAGCAAAAGGCAAGGCGGTGGATTGCAGGCCGCCATCGCAGAACGCGGCGGCATTTCTAAGGTGCGCTGCCTACACGCACGCCGCGATCCTGAGGTCGAGATTGACATTGCGCTCAGCCGTGAGCTGGACCAGGAAGAGCCGTCATGGCGCTATGTGTTGGCGTTCAAACCGGAGGGCAAGGGCGCGCAGCGTCTGCTGGTTTCGCGTGAGCAGGTATGGCGTGACGGTGCCTTGATCTTGAATCGGCCTGATGGCAAGGACAAAAAAGACACGCTGCTGTTGACGCAAACGCATCTCGAACAGATCCAGACCAACCAGGATTTTCGCGAACTAGCGGATTTTTTGAGCGATATCACTTATTTGCATTTGGTGCCGCAGTTGCTGCGGTTTGGTGACCGGATTGGCGGCAATCGACTGTCGGATGATCCTTTTGGCCAGGGTTTTCTGGAGCGGCTCAGTGCGACCTCGGAGAAAGTGCGCACGGCGCGCCTGAAAAAAATCGGCGTTGCCCTGGCGTTGGCGGTGCCCCAATTCTCGGAACTGCGGTTCGAAAAAGACGATATGGGTCACCCGCATCTTCAGGCGCGGTATCAACACCACCGGCCCAATGCGGGTTGGCAGTCAGAGGAGCATTTTTCTGATGGCACTCTGCGCCTGTTTGGATTGTTGTGGATGCTGCTGGAGGGGGGTAATTCCATGCTTCTGTTGGAGGAGCCCGAGATTTCGCTCAACGACGCCATCGTCGCGCAGATTCCACTGATCATTGAGAGGCTACAGCGCGGACAGAAAAACCGACGTCAAGTGCTGCTGACTACACATAGCGAAGCACTGCTAAGCAATCAGGGAATTGATGAGCGAGGCGTGGTGCTGTTGGAGTCTGGCAAGCAGGGCACAACTGGACGCGTCGTGAATGATGACGAACGTCGGGCTCTGCGCTCTGGCTTGAGTGTTGCGGAGGTGGTATTGCCCAAGACGCGGCCTAGTGCAGTGTCACAACTGGGGTTGTGGCAGTGACGCCTATCGCGATCGCTACCGAGGATGAGTTGAGCGAGGCGGTGGCGTTGCGGCTGGTTGGAGAGTTGCCTGAGCCTTTTTGTGTAACGCACCGGTTGCGTAAAAACGGTTTTGGCTATCTCCGTTCAAAGATGGACAGCTGGCGTGAGATGGCCAAGCACCAAGTGGTGCTGGTGCTTACTGATTTGGATCAGCTGGCGTGCCCCGTGGCACTGCGTGATGATTGGATGGGAAAGAAGCGATTGCCTGACCTACTGTTGTTGCGCATTGCTGTGAGAGAAGTGGAAGCTTGGGCACTTGCGGACCACGAGGCGATGCGTCATTTGGTGGGCCAAAAAGGCGTCCTCCCGCTGTTGCCAGATGCATTACTCGACCCAAAGCAAGCGTTGCTCAAGCTTGCAAAAGGGGCCCCCAAGGCTGTGCGCGAAGATTTGCTGAGGAATCTCCCCGGAGGTGGCATTGGGCAGGGACTTGGATACAACACCCGCCTTGTGTCATGGGTGAGTAGAGATTGGGAGCCTGAAAGGGCGGCCGGGCGTTCACCCAGCTTGGCGCGGGCTCGAAAACGACTTAGAGAAGCTGTGGCCTCCCACAGATCAATGCCAGCGAACTGAACCCGGAACTGCATTCAGCGCTGGGCCAGCAAACGCAAAAATCAGCTGGCCACAGCTGGCGCACCCAAAGAAAAAGGCCGGTAGCTGTTGAAAGCTACCGGCCTTATCTGTGGTGCCCGGGGCCGGAATCGAACCGGCACGCCTTTCGGCGGGGGATTTTGAGTCCCCTGCGTCTACCAATTTCACCACCCGGGCGGTAATTCGTGAAGCCACAAATTATGGCACAGTAGGGCGCATGAAATATCCGACGATTGAAGATGCTGTGGGTAACACCCCCTTGGTTGCGTTGCAGCGCATTGGCGCCAAGGACAACGCCGAGCGTGGCAACGTGGTTTTGGGCAAGCTGGAGGGCAACAACCCGGCGGGCTCGGTGAAGGACCGGCCTGCGCTGTCGATGATCCGCCGGGCGGAAGAGCGCGGCGACATTCGCCCTGGCGACACGCTGATCGAGGCCACATCGGGCAACACGGGCATTGCGCTGGCGATGGCGGCGGCCATCAAGGGTTACCGCATGGTGCTGGTCATGCCGGAGGATTTGTCCATCGAGCGTGCGCAGACCATGAAGGCCTTTGGCGCCGAGTTAGTGCTCACCCCCAAGAGCGGCGGCATGGAGCATGCGCGCGACCTGGCCGAGGCGATGCAAAAGCGGGGCGAGGGCAAGGTGCTGGACCAGTTTGGCAACCCGGACAACCCGCGCACCCACTACGAAACCACGGGCCCCGAGATTTGGGAGCAAACCGGCGGGCGCATCACGCACTTTGTGAGCGCCATGGGCACCACGGGCACCATCACCGGGGTGTCGCGGTTTCTCAAAGAAAAGAACCCGGCGATCCAGATCATTGGTGCGCAGCCTGAAGAGGGTTCGCGCATTCCGGGCATTCGCAAGTGGCCCCAAGAGTATTTGCCCAAGATTTACGACGCGAGTACGGTCGATGAGCTGGTGTACGTAAGCCAGGACAACGCTGAAGAAATGTGCCGCCGCATGGCGCGTGAGGAGGGTATTTTTGCGGGCATCTCGGCCGCTGGCGCTTGCTGGGTGGCGCAGCAGATGGCAGCGCGCGACAGCAACGCGACCATTGTGTTCATCGTGTGCGACCGGGGCGACCGGTATCTGTCTACCGGCGTGTTCCCGGCGTGATGGGATGGATGCAGCGGGGGGTTTGGCACCGAAATTTGAATGAAATTGGCCTCTAGCGCTTGATGGATAAGCGTTAGCAGCTATCAAATTAAGAGTAATCGATAGATCAAAAAATATGCACTACGAAGTCCGCCATTGTTCTCACTGCGGCACCGCGCTGCAGCCCATCACCATGGCCGAAGACGGCGGTGACAAAGAGCGGCTGCGCTGCCCCGCCTGCGGCTTTACGCATTGGGGTAATCCTACGCCCGTGTTGGCCGCGATTGTGGAAATCAACGGCCAGGTGCTGCTGGCCCGCAATGCGGCCTGGCCGGGCAAGATGTTTGCGCTGATCACCGGCTTTATGGAAGCCGGCGAGTCGCCGCAAGAGGGCATTGCCCGCGAGGTGAAAGAAGAAACCAACCTCGACGTGACGGCCACCACGTTGGTGGGCGCGTACGAGTTCTTGCGGATGAACCAGATCATCATCGCCTACCACGTGGTTGCCGAGGGCGAGGTGCGCTTGTCGCCCGAGCTGGTGGACTACCGGCTGTACGATCTGCCTGACCTCAAGTGCTGGCCCGCAGGAACGGGCTACGCGCTGGCTGACTGGCTGCGCACCCGGGGACACGAACCGGTGTTTTTCACCGCCGAAGAAAATGCAGAGCGTCGAGCCGGGTTGGACAACCCGCAGCCGGCACTGCCGAAGGATTGAGGAAGCAACAACACCATGGACATTCACAAAGAAATCGACACCCGGGGCCTGAACTGCCCCCTGCCCATCCTCAAGGCCAAGAAGGCGTTGTCAGACATGGCCAGCGGCCAGTTGCTGAAGGTGGTGGCCACCGATGGCGGGTCACTGCGGGACTTTCAGGCGTTTGCCAAGCAGACGGGCAATGAGCTGGTAGAGCAGCAGACGGTGGGTGACGAGTTCATCCACATCCTGCGCCGCAGGTAGAAATCGCACGATTCGCCGACTGTCTCAGATTCCCACCCCCCAACCGTTCGGGCTGAGCCTGTCGAAGCCGGGTGCTGTTGCGACCAGCCCTTTGACGGGCTTAGGGCGAATGGCTGAATGAGTCAGCAAAAAATCAAGTAAAAATAGCTGCTAGCGCTTACTGGATAAGCGCTAGCAGCTATCAAAAATGAAGTGTTTGGAGGGTCGGGCTGAGCTGCAGTTTACAGCGCCAACGTCTTCAAATATTCACGGAAGTGCTTGCCCACTTGCGGGTGCTGCAAGGCCAGTTCAACCGTCGCTTCCAAGAATCCTTCTTTGCTGCCGCAGTCGTAGCGTTTTCCTTCGTACTGAAACGCGTACACCGCTTCGTGGTTCATCAGGCGGGCGATGCCGTCGGTCAGCTGGATCTCGCCGCCCACGCCGCGTGGCTGGTTGCGGATCTCGTCGAACACGCCGGGTGTGAGGATGTAGCGGCCGGCCACGCCCATGCGCGATGGGGCGTCGGCGGCCTTGGGCTTTTCGACAATGCGGTCAATGCGAATCAGCGGGCCGCCAGCAGATTCGCCCGCCACGATGCCGTATTTGTGAACCTGGTTTTCAGGCACTTCCTGCACGGCGATGACCGAGCGGCCTTGTTGGCGAAACGCTGCTGCCATTTGTGCCAGCACGGGCTGGCCGCCCTGGGGGCCGACCATCAGGTCGTCGGCCAGCAGCACGGCAAAGGGCTCTTTGCCCACCAGCGGCTCGGCGCACAACACGGCGTGGCCCAGGCCCAGCGAGCGGGGCTGACGCACAAAGGCGCAGTCCATGTCGTCGGGCTGTACCGACCGCACCAGGTTCAGCAGCTCCAGCTTGCCAGCGGCTTCCAGCTCGTTTTCCAGCTCGTAGGCGGTGTCAAAGTGGTCTTCAATAGCACGCTTGCTGCGGCCGGTGACAAAAATCATGTGGCGAATGCCTGCGGCATAGGCCTCTTCCACCGCGTACTGAATCAGCGGTTTGTCGACCACGGGCAGCATTTCCTTGGGGCTGGCCTTGGTGGCGGGCAGAAAACGGGTGCCCAGGCCAGCGACGGGAAAAACGGCTTTGCGGACAGTGGTGGCAACAGTCATGGGGTTCCTTTTGGGCGGTTCAAGCGTGAAAAGGCCCGCCGTAACGGACCCAAGGGTCACACAGTATTGCGTGGGTTTTAGCCCAGCCGTGTCAGCTGATCGCGCAATCTGCCCAGCGTCACACCAAAATCGGCAATGCGTTTTTTCTCCTGACCGATCACGGCAGGAGGCGCCTTGGCCACAAAAGCTTCGTTGGAGAGCTTGTTGTTGGCCTTGGTCACTTCGCCTTCGATGCGGGCGATTTCCTTGGCCAGGCGTGCCTTCTCGGCTGCCACGTCCACTTCCATGTACAGACACATGCGGGCGTCGCCCACGACGGCCACGGGCGCGGCCTGTGCGGCTGCGGCCCACGCCGCTTCGTCGTCAAACACCTTGACCTCGCTGAGCTTGGCCAGCGCCTGCAGCACCGGCGCCACGCCGCGCATGAAGTCTGTGTCGCCCACCACGTACATCGGCAGGCGGGTCGAAGGTGACACGTTCATCTCGCCACGCAGGGCGCGGCAAGCATCCACCAATCCCTTGACGCGGCCCATGTGGGCAATCGCTGCGTCGTCGATCTTCTCGGGTTGTGACTCGGGGTAGCGGGCAATGCTGATCGACTCGCCCTTCAGTCCGGCCACGGGCGCCACCGTTTGCCATAGGGCTTCGGTGATGAACGGGATGATGGGGTGAGCCAGCCGCAAGATGGCCTCAAGCACCCGGATCAGCGTGCGGCGCGTGGCGCGCTGCTGCGACTCGGTGCCGTTCTGAATCTGTACCTTGGCAATCTCCAGGTACCAGTCGCAGTATTCGTTCCAGACAAAGTCGTAGAGCGTGTTGGCCACGTTGTCCAGGCGGTACTCGGCAAAGCCCTTGGCCACTTCGGCCTCGGTTTTTTGCAGCAGCGACATGATCCAGCGGTCGGCTTGGCTGAACTCCATGTAGCCATGGGCCTTTCCTCCAGGCGCGCAATCGGCCTTGGTGTGGTCCATCAGGCCGCAGTCCTGGCCCTCGCAGTTCATCAGCACGAAGCGGCTGGCGTTCCAGAGCTTGTTGCAGAAGTTGCGGTAGCCCTCGCAGCGTTTGCTGTCAAAGTTGATGCTGCGGCCCAGGCTGGCCAGTGCTGCAAAGGTAAAGCGCAGCGCATCGGCGCCATAGGCCGGAATGCCCTCTGGGAATTCCTTTTGCGTGTTCTTGCGCACCGTGGGCGCGGTCTCGGGCTTGCGCAGGCCAGTGGTGCGCTTGTCGAGCAAAGGTTCGAGCGAGATGCCGTCGATCAGGTCGACCGGGTCGAGCACATTGCCTTCGGACTTGGACATCTTCTTGCCCTGCGCGTCGCGCACCAGGCCGTGGATGTACACGTGCTTGAACGGCACGCGGCCCGTGAAGTGCGTGGTCATCATGATCATCCGGGCGACCCAGAAGAAGATGATGTCGTACCCGGTGACCAGCACGCTGCTGGGCAGGTACAGGTTGAAGTCGTCGGTGTCGGCGGTGCCTTGTTCGGGCCAACCCATGGTGCTGAAGGGCACCAATGCTGATGAGTACCAGGTGTCCAGCACGTCTTCGTCACGGCGCAGCGTCTTGCCGGGGGCTTTGGCCTGCGCCTCGGCTTCGTTGCGCGCCACGATCACGTTGCCGTCTTCGTCGTACCAAGCCGGAATCTGGTGGCCCCACCACAGCTGGCGGCTAATGCACCAGTCCTGAATGTTGTTCATCCACTGGTTGTAGGTGTTCACCCAGTTCTCGGGCACAAAGGTCACGTCTCCGCTGGCCACCGCATCGATGGCCTTTTGCGCAATGCTCTTGCCCGTGGGGTCTTGGTCGCTGACCTTGCTCATCGCCACAAACCATTGGTCCGTCAGCATGGGCTCGATCACCTGGCCGGTGCGGGTGCAGATGGGCACCATGAGCTTGTGCTTCTTGACCTCTACCAGCGCGCCAGAGGCTTCCAATTTCGCAACGATTAACTTGCGCGCTACGAATCGATCCAGACCCTGAAGATCCTTGGGAATACCAAGATCCGAAGCAGTCGGTTGTGAGCCCGACGGGTTTTTTTCGTGGTGAGTGCCGAGTCCCGCGCTGGAGATGCCGTCAGTGATCACGCGCGCTTCCAGGTCAAGAACCTGAATCATGGGCAGCTTGTGGCGCTGGCCCACGGCGTAGTCGTTTTGGTCGTGCGCGGGGGTGACCTTGACCACGCCGGTGCCGAATTCCTTGTCCACGTAATCGTCCGCGATGATGGGAATCTGGCGGTCGCACAGCGGCAGGTTGACCATCTTGCCGATGAGGTGTGTGTAGCGTGCGTCCTCAGGGTGCACCATCAGCGCCACGTCGCCCAGCATGGTCTCAGGCCGGGTGGTGGCCACTGTCAGGCTGACCGAGCCCGAAGCCGCGAGGCTTCCGTCAGGGTCTACCAGGGGGTAGGCGATGTGCCACAGCGATCCGTCTTTTTCTTCGCTCTCGACTTCCAGGTCGGACACGGCGGACTGCAGCTTCGGGTCCCAGTTCACCAGGCGCTTGCCACGGTAGATCAGGCCTTGTTCGTACAGCTTCACGAAGGTGTCGGTGACCACCTTGGACAGTTTGTCGTCCATGGTGAAGTATTCGCGGCTCCAGTCCACGCTGTCGCCCATGCGGCGCATTTGGGTGGTGATGGTGTCGCCAGACTTTTCCTTCCACTCCCACACCTTGCTCACGAAGTTCTTGCGCGCCTCGGGCGGGGTGGGGCCCATGTCGTAGCGGCTGATGCCTTGTTCTTGCAATTGCCGCTCCACCACGATCTGCGTGGCGATGCCTGCATGGTCGGTGCCCGGCACCCACACCGTGTTGAACCCGCGCATGCGGTGGTAGCGCGTCAGGCTGTCCATGATCGTCTGGTTGAACGCATGGCCCATGTGCAGCGTGCCAGTGACGTTGGGCGGCGGCAGCTGGATGGAAAACGCCGGTTCGCCCGCCTTCGGGGCGCCCGTGCCCCGGTGGCCTGCGGTGCCGTATCCGCGCTTTTCCCATTCGGGCCCCCAGTGGGCTTCCAGCGCAGCGGGTTCAAAGGACTTGGACAGGCTTTCGAGGCCGGGTTGTTGCAGGGGCATGCTCATGGGGTGTGGCGGTGGTGGCTGCAGCCGCTGGGGCGCATCGACGGACAAGAGGGTGAACCGCG
Organism: Acidovorax sp.; assembly: GCA_030692685.1. GTDB lineage: Bacteria > Pseudomonadota > Gammaproteobacteria > Burkholderiales > Burkholderiaceae_C > Acidovorax. The sequence continues at coordinate 12,999 of JAUXZO010000127.1, forward strand.
CATTTTAAGGGAGCGCCGCCGCGGTGGATGCGCTGTGGCGTGATGGCCCAACGGGCAAGCTGGCAACTGCCGAAGCCAGTGACCGAGGTGGCCGCGTGGTGGCCGCGTTGTGGCCGCACCGCTGTCCCACACCGCTATCTATTTGTTACCTTGATTTTCGGTGCGGCCCAGGCTGGCGTCCTGATAATCCCGCCCCATGGAGCGAGAGGAGGGCGCGGCAACGCGGCCAGGCTCCATGCGTGACTGCCGGATTACTACTTACAACACGGCTTGCACAGCACAAAACAGAAGAGGGACGGGTAGCGCATTGCGCCACAGGGACGGGGGTGACCCCGCCTGGAGGCCGCCGTAGCTGCGCATCGCTGGCGTTTGTGTTGCCCAGGCCACTACACACCGTCCGAACCCATGTCGATCCAATCTGCACTCAAACTGGGCCTGGCCAAGGTCTTTGCCTACGCGCTGCTTGCGCTGTTCCTGATTCCGGCCGTGACCTATGTCTTCACCGGCTACGCCCAGCGGGACCAGGACACCCGTTTTGTCGAAGGCGTCAGCCAGCGCATCGACGCGGACAAACGCCTTCAGGCGGCCGAGAAGCAGGCCCGCAAGGACTACTACCGCAGCAACCCGCCGTCCACCATCTGCAGCAGCACCGACCCGGAGGCACAGGACTATCGCGCGGCGATGTGCGAACGGTATGGCGATGTGTGGCAGTTCAACATGGCGCGCAAGGTGTCATTGGGCACCCTGGTGGCCAGTGGCGTGCTGCTGTTGGCCGTGCTGGGCCTGGGCGCACTGGCCTTTGTGGACCGCAAGATGCAGTACGCCAGCTTTGTTACCGGCTGGCACCTGACCACCTGGGCCAGTGCCGCGTCGCTGATGGTGCAAGGCGCCATGGCCGTGTGGTTGTCGTTTTGGGTGACGGCGGTTTTCTTTCACCAGTATTCGCCCAAGCTCATCATTGTGGTGGGGCTGGCCGTGGCGGCGGGCGTGTTTGTGGCGGTGGCGGGCATCTTCAAACGGGTGCAGTCAGACAACCGCGCCGTGGGCGAACTGGTGTCTGAAGCCGATGCGCCGATGCTCTGGAAGCGCATCCGCCACATGGCCCAGCGCCTCAAGACCGAGCCGCCCCAGCACATCGTGGCGGGCATTGATGCCAACTTTTTTGTGACGGAAGCGTCGCTGACGGTGGGCGACAAGACACTGACCGGTCGCTCGCTGTTTGTGAGCCTGCCGCTGCTGCGCGTGCTGGACCAGACCGAGGCCGACGCCGTGTTTGGCCACGAGCTGGCCCACCTGCGCGGTGGCGACACCGAAAGCAGCGCGCGGCTGGGGCCCAAGCTGGTGCAGTTTGACCACTACCGCCACGCCATCCGCACGGGCGGCTTGTCGGCCGTGGTATCGCCGGTGCTGGACCTGTACCGCACCATTTTCGAGTTCGCACTGGCGCGCGACAGCCGCGAGCGCGAGTTCAAGGCCGACCGCATTGCCGCCAAGCTGGTGTCACCCGCCGCCATTGCGCAGTCGCTGGTCAAGATCGCCGCCTACGCGCAATACCGCTACAAGATCGAGGACGAGCTGTTTGGCCGCAACGACCGGCACGACAACACGTCGCTAGGCATCGCCGGTTTTGTGGCCCAGGGCCTCACGCCCTACGCCGCGTCCGATGATTTTCTGAACGCCATGAAGACGGCCAACGTGCCCCACCCGTTTGACTCGCACCCCGCCATGCCCGAGCGGCTGCGCAACGTGGGCATGCCGCTGAAAGCGCACGACTACAGCGCCATCGCCGTGCGCAAGCCCGCCGCCACCTGGGTGCAAGAGATTTTGACGGCCGACGCCATTGAGCAGCGCTTGTGGAGCGACTACGAGCAGCAGTTCGCCCAAGACCACGAACGCAGCCTGGCCTACCGCTACGAGCCCGCCAACGACCAGGAGCGCGCCTTGGTGCTGCAGTATTTTCCGCCCGTGGTGTTTGCGCTGAAAGGCGCGGACACCGTGGAGGTCAGCATCAACGGCATCAAGACGTCAGCCGACGACACCACGGTGTTCTGGGATGCGGTGAAAGCGCTGGAATTCAAGGAAAGCAGCTTTGGCAACGCCCTGGTCGTGACCCACCCCGAAAAGGGAGTGATCGGCGCCAAGACCACCAAGATCAAGCTGCCGGGCCTGAAGAAAGACAAGGACGCCTTCAACGCCACGGTGGGGGCCTACTGGCACCGGCACCAGATCATGCGGGCGCAGCAGTTGGGCGATTGATTTTGCTATAAATTTAGTAGCTATTAGCGCTTTAAGATAAAGCGTTTGATGCTATTTTCTATTAGATTTTTAGGGCGCTGGCGTTCCGGCGGTGCGTTGGGCCTTCAGCACCACGTTACCTGCGGAGTCCCATTCGCTGCTGACCACCAGCCAGCGGCCCAGGCCATCTCGGAGCAGCTTCTGCGGTTCGGCGTTGGCCAGCCCCTGGATCGCGATGCCTTGGTCTCCAAAGCGCTTGTCGGGTCTGCCATCGGCCTTCAGCCCCACCCAGACTGCGCGGTAGCGTGCGGTTGGGCCGCTGGGCGCTGGGCCCTCAGCCACAGCGCCATAAGCCACCATGGAACCGTCCGGCTGGGTGAAGAACGACTTGAGGGAGAAGTTCGTCGGCACGGCGACGCGCACTATGCCCTTGTCGCCAAACGAAGCGTTTACCCTTCCATCGGCTTGGAATCTGGCAATGCTGAGGCGGCAGGTATCCACGCCACAGGTGCGGCTACCGATGGCAAAGCCGCCATCTGCGTGCGCCTGGAGCAGGTATTCCTTGAGTGTTTCGCCAAACGAGAACCAACCCCCTGTGGTCTGCGCTTGCGAGCCACCGGCATGTGCGGCAATGCACAAGCCGGGGTCTGACGCAGGCGTGTCGTAAACGCGCCCACCGAGTCCGCCTGCAGAGATAACAGTTCCGCTTTGCAACACCAACAACGCCTCACCGCTGGCTTCGCAGGGCGGCGCTGGCTGCCCGGCAACCTCTTGATTGAACGCTGCATCGGGAGACCCATCTGCAAAAAATCGGTGCAGCCTGCGTCCGTACCTTTGCATGGACACATTGTCCGCAGAGGTGAGCAACAGCGGCTTCTGGTCGGCGTGGATGGCCAGCACCAGCCTGTTCATCAGGACCGAGTCAAAACCCGCTGCGATGCCTTGCGTGGCAAAGGTTCGGTCCAGGTCTCCCGCCGCGGTGAGTCCTGCCACCGTGCTGTGCCACGACCCCGTAGAGCCTGACTCGGTAAGGCACCGCTCCTGCGGGGATGGGATGGCGCAGGGCTCATGGGCCATGACGGCCACAAGGATTCGCCCGTTGGCTTGGGGCTGGATGTCTACGGCGCTGTCGGAGCCCTTCACGGAAATGCGGGCCTCGCCATTTTGGCCAAAGCTTCTATCGATAGAGCCATCGCTACCCAGCCGCATGACAGCAGCCTGTTGTGCCTGCAAACCCCCGACGTTTGGCGCAGGCACTGGCGCTACTACCCGCGTATTCGCAATCAGTAGCTTGCCGTCCGGCTGAATCCCCAGAGTGGCAGACCATGGGGTGCCCAACGACAGCGAGGCAGTGCCTGACTCGCCGTAGGTGGTGTCCACTTTCAGCGGATCGGCACTTGCCTCAGTTGCCGAGCCACTGCCGCCGCCACAAGCCGTGAGGCCCGACGCGACCAGGGCTGCCGCTGCCCCCAAAACGCAGGCGAATTTTTGAACTCCGGGGACAGTTCTTGCTGGTGGCATTGCTCAAGCTCCTGATCATGGGTTGCAAAGGATCAGGCATTGTGCATATGCCCTAGGGGCGCTTCGCCTCCGGCCCTGTATTTTTGGCAACAGTCAGTTTGAGTCCTTGGCAAACTCCGGCCGGTCGTTCTGCTGCGGCTTGAGGGGCTCGGCTGCCTTGCCGTCGGCACGCTCCTTGCGCCACTGCTCTTTGCGGGCGGTCCATTCGTTCAGGCGGGTGTGGGCCACGGTGCTGTCTTTGGCCATGGCTTCTGCATTGGCCAGTTGCGCCGTCAGCTCCAGGCGGATGCCGTTGGGGTCGAAGAAGTAGATGCTCTTGAAGATGTGGTGATCGGTCACGCCCAGCACTTCAATCCCAAAAGCCTCCAGCCGCGCCTTGGTGTTCTCCAGCTCTTGCACTGTGTCCACGCGAAACGAGATGTGGTTGACCCACAGGGGGGTGTTGGGCGATGGTTCGGCCTTGACGTCATCTCCCAGGTCAAAAAACGCGATGAACGAGCCGTCCTTCAGGCGAAAGAAGAAGTGCGTATAGGGGCAGTATTCGCCCGTGCTGGGCACGTAGTCGCTCTGAATGATGTGGTACAGCGGCAGGCCCAGGATGTCTTCGTAGAACTGGCGCGTTTCCTCAGCGTCGCGTGCCTTGTAGGCGTAGTGATGCAACTGCTGGATGGCGGCGGGCGCGGGCAGGGTGGCCAGGTCGGGCTTCAGGGCAGCGTTCATTCAGAGTCTCCTTGCGTTGATTTTTGTAATTCTACTATTCGTAATCAATTTACGTTAAGTTAATTATTGGATCTGTTTGCCAAAGGGGCTTGCAATGAAAAAGCCACCCAACGCATGGCTGCGATGGGTGGCTTGGCAAGGCGTTACGCACCTTGAGGTTCGGCAATATCGATTACTGCTTCACGGCTTCGATCTGCACCACCAAGCGCACGTTCTTCTGGAAGCCCCATTCCACGCCGTAGTTCATGCCCCACTGGGTGCGGTCGATGGTGGCTTCAAAGTCGCCACCGCACACTTCGCGCTTGAGCATGGGGCTGTCGTAGCAGTTGAACTGGGTGGCCTTCAGCGTGATGGGCGCGGTCTTGCCCAGCAGTGTGAGCTGGCCGGTCACTTCGCTGACTTTGTCGCCGTTGAAGCTGAACTTGTCGGACACAAACTTCATGGTCGGGTGTTTGGCAGCGTCGAACAGGTCGGCGCTTTGCAGGTGTTTGTCGAACTGGGGCGTGCCGGTGTTGACCGAGGTCGTGTCGATGGTGATGTCTACCTTGCCGGTCTTGGCGGCGCGGTCAAATTCGACGGTGCCTTGCTTCTTGTCGAAACGGCCACGGTTGGTGGTGGCGCCAAAGTGGCTGATCTCGAACGTCACAAAAGTGTGCGTAGGGTCGATGGCGTAGGTGGCAGCCTGGGCTGCGCCCGCGGTCATGACGGTGGCGGCGGCCACTGCGAACAGGGAAACGAGGGATTTGCGCATGCGAAAAGCTCCTGAAAAAGGAAGGTCTAGAGAAAAGGGAACACGGAAAAAGGTTTTGGTTGCCCGGTCAAGCCTGAAACAGGCGCGGCCAAGGCCAGTGCTCCCGCGCAAGGGCCGCCAAGCGACACGGGCGGCGCGTCGCTTGCGTGCGCTGGGAGTGTCCCCTTCCCGCGTTGCGCAGCAATGCGAGAGAGGGGGGAGGCGCGAAGCGACTCAGGGGGCGCTTCATTTAAATCTTGCCGACACCGGTCAGTGCGAGTTTGAATTTCACGGTCACGTCGTCGGCCACCATGGAGGTGTCGGCCCACTCGTTTTCGCCGATCTTGAACGCCAGGCGCTTGATGGGCAGGGTGCCTGTGGCCGTGGTGGTGGCACCGCTCTGGGTTAGCGTCACAGGCACCACCACGTTTTGGGCATTGCCCTTGATGGTGAGCTTGCCCGCGACTTCAAACTTGCCCGCGCCAAGCGCCTTGATGGCGGAGGACTCGAACTGCGCCTGTGGAAATTTGGGCACGTTGAACCAGGTGGGCTTGGGCAGCTCTGCATCGGTCTCGCGCGAGCCAAGGGTGGCGCTGCCGGTATCCACGGTGAAGTTGATCTTGCTCGTGGCGAGCTTTGCCGGGTCAAACGCCACCTGGGCGCTGAACTTCTTGAAATGGCCATCCAGTGGCACACCCATCTGGCGCGCGGTGAATTGCACCTCGCTTTGGGCGGGCACCAGTTGTTGTTGGGCCGATGCGGCCTGGGCGCTTATTGCCAGGGTAGCGCCCAGCAGCACGCGTGAGAGTTGGGACGAAAGGTACATGCGGAAAACTCCGTTCAAAACACAGAAAGTGAAAGCCGTATCAATGCCCAGGAGCGGGGGAAGACATGAATCGGCTCAGAGGGGGCGTCATCCACCCGGCAGCATGCGTTTGAGCAAGCCATCGCGGTCGATGAGGTGGTGTTTGAGCGCCGCAGCCACATGCAGTACCACGAGGCCCGCCATGGTGAAGGCTGTGTACTGGTGCCAGGGCTTGATGGCCTCGGCCAATTCTTTGCTCACAGGCACGAAGTCGGGCAGCTGCCACAGACCCAGAAACACGATGGTGAACCCGGCTGCCGAGCTGTAGGCCCAGCCAATCAGCGGCACTGCAAAGAACAGCGTGTAGAGCAGACCGTGGGTGCCGTGGTGCGCCAGCTTTTGCCAGGCGGGCATGGCGGCTTCTATCGCACTGGGCAGTGCTGGCGGCCGGTGGGTGGCGCGCCACAGGAGCCGCAGTGCCGACAACACCAACAGCGTGACACCGGCCCATTTGTGCCAGTTGTAGAGCTTGAGGCGCTGTGGAGAGAACGGCAGCCCGGTCATGTAGATACCGACGCCGAACAGGCTGATCAACGCCAGGCCCAGCACCCAGTGCAAAACGATGGCGGTGCGTGTGTAGCGGCGGGGCGCGGCAGCGGTGGAGGAAGCAGTCATCGGGTCGGTGTGGCAGGAAGGCAGAAAACAAGGCGGGGGCCGAGGGGGCTTGGCGACAGGATCAATCGCAGCTTTGATTTGACAAACGTTGGGGCAGTGTAGGAAGCCGGTGTGACACGCAGCTTCAGGCAGATTGATGCTTCAGTTCAAAAAAACTGAATTGATAAGGCCTGAGCGCTCAAAGTTCCCCAATGCTGTGCAAAACAAGCGGGGGCTGCTACACAGCGGTGCAGCGGCGGTGCAGCGGCGGGATTCGCGGATCGGGGTTGGTGCTGCGCGGACGGGCCGACCCCCACGCTTGGGAAGCGTCGCGCGCGATCGAATGCGGGAGGACGCGGCGGCTGTGGCGGCTGGGGGCGAGAAAGGGCGCGAGAGGGCGGGCCGCTGTTGTAAGGCGATCCCCCGCTTTTGCGGTGTTCACCCAGACAGGGCGGGCGCGTTTTAACGGCCGAGAGCCGCCTTCTTCCAGGCGTCGGCTGCTGCGCTTTCGTCGCCGCGCTGTTCTGCCAGCTCGGCCAGATGCCGCCATGCGCTGGCGCGCAGGTTGGTATCGGCCAGGTGGTGTGCGGCCTGGGTCAGCAACTGCTGGGCCTTGCCCCACAGCTCGCGCTTGAGGCAAGCCATGCCCGCCAGGTAAGAAAGGCGCGCGTCACGGGGGTTGGCTTGTTGCGCCGCTTCGATGCGGGCAAGCCACGGGGCATCCAGCGCGTCCAGACCGGCTTCGAGCGCGCGCACCAGCTTGAGGGCGTGGTGCTCGGCCAGCGCGTTGGGCAGGTCCACCAGCCGATCCCACACGGGCAGCAGCCAGGCGCGCACTTGGGTGGCCTCGCCACCGAGGGTGGCCAGCCGCTGCGCGGCATGGATGGCCAGCTCGGGCATGCTGCGTTCGGCGGGCTCCAGCGACGTCCAGATCTGCTGCAGCTGTGCGGTGTCGTGCGCGTTGTTGATGAGTTCGGTGGCCAGTCCACGCACGATGCTCTGCGCGGCAGTGGCTGAAAACGCGCGATGTTTGCCCAGCAGGCGCGCGGTGTCCAGCGCGTCCTGGGTTTGCCGCGCCAGCCGCGTGGCCTTGAGCTTGATGCGCAGGGCCAGCGTGCGCCGGGCAGCGCCTTGGGGCAGGGCGGCCAGGCGCTCCAGCGCGGCGCTGGCATCGCGGTCGTCCAGTGACCAGCGTGCGGCGCGCATCTGGGCGCCTTCGCGCAGTTCTTGCTCGCTCACCGTGCCTCGCAGCGGCGCTTCTTGCAATGCGTCGTGCAGGTGGCTTTCACGCGTGGCGCTGTCTTGCAGGGCATGGGATGACTCGGCCGCAATCATGTGGGCCAGCGCGCGCAACTGGCGGCCGTGGGGCACGGCCTCGCCTGCGGTGGCCAGCGCATTTTCTTGGGACAACGCGGCCACGGCGGCCTTGCGCGAGCGGATGAAGCGGCCCCCCAGCATGTGGGTCAGCGCGTCGAGCAAGGCCGCGTGCATGGCCCGCTCCTTTTGCTGCACGCGCCAACGGCGGGCCTGGTGAGGCAGCTCCAGCAGCGCAGCCAGTGCGCGCAGGGCCGCGTAGACGGTCACAAACCCGCCCACCAGCAGCAGCACCACCAGGTTCAGCGACAGGTCGATGCGGTAGGGCGGCCAGTACAGGGTGATGGTGCCCTGGTTGTTGCCTGCAAACAGCGCGGCGGCCACGGCCACGCCAAACAACGCCAAAAGCCAAAGAGCAGCACGCATATCAGTTCAGTGGTCCATTGCGCTGTGCGATGCCCATAGCCGATGCACAGGCGCGCACAAGGCGAGTGCCCCCGTGGAACTGGCTTTGCCAGGCCACTGGGGGCGTCCCCCTTGGGGGAAGGCGCGAAGCGACTCAGGGGGCATGTTCATCTTCCCGCAGCGGCCGTGGCCAGCGCCGACAGGGTTTCGTCCAGGCGCGGCAGTTCGGCGGCCTTCATGCTGGCTTGCGCCGTTTGCAGGGTGGTGGCCGCGTTTTGGGTGCGGCGCGATGCCGGGTCAAAGTACTTGTTCAGCGCTGCCGTGGCGGCGGCCAGGTCGGCGCGGGCGGATTCATATTGGCGCGCCAGCACACCCAAACGCGCATTGAGCAGCTTGAGCTTGAGGTTCTCGCGCAGGAAGAAGGTTTGCTCAGGCGCCAGCAAAATCGCTTCGGGCTGGTCGACGCGGCTCACGCGCACCAGGCCGCGGGCTTCGTCGCGCACCACCTCCCAGCTGCGTTGCAGGGCCGCCTGCCACCATGCCAGGTTGCCCTGGTTGAGGGGCGGGGTGTTTTGCGGTGCTGGGGCGGCGGCCAGGCGGCGGGTAGCGGCGGCCTGGGCCACTGCGTTCAGCACGGGCAGGTCGTCTACCTGGCGCACCAGTTCGTCCAGCCGGGCCAGCAGGCCCGCGGTGTCGGTCACGGCGGCGCGGGTCAGGCGGTCCAGGTCGCGGCCAATGGCGCGTTGCACGGGCGTCAGGCGGGGCTGCGCGGCGCGCTCGATGCGCTGGTCGGCGCTTTTGAGGGCGGCCACCAAGGGGTCCAGGCTGCCGGTGAGTTGGGCCTGCTGCTGCGCCAGGCGAATGGCCGATTCAATGTCGACCACGAGGTTTTCATCGCGCGAACGCGACAGGCTTTGCATGAGTTCTTCGAGCTGGCTGCGCTGCAGCGCCACTTCGCTGACCCGGGCTTCTGCCACCGACAGGCGGGCGGCGGTCTCGCGCACCAGTTCTTCGGCCTGGCGGGCCATGGTGCGGGCCTCAATGGCCAGTGCGCCCGAGTCGGCTGATTGGCGGGCCAGCTGTTCTTGAATCGAGCTGAGTTTTTGCCACAACAAGCCACTGCTGGCCAGGGCCGCAACGGCCACCGCCGTCAACAGCACCGTAACCACACCATTGCGCCCACTGGCCGGGGTGGCCTGCGGCGCCGGGGTGGGCGAAGGCAAAGGCGCAGGTGCGGCAGGTATTGCGGTCGACAAGTCGTTAGGGGGCACGGAACTCATGCGGCCGATTCTATCGAGGCCACCACGTCTTCCAGCGCCGGGCGGCATTCCCGCACGGCGCCAAAGCCCGCTGCACGGGCTGCTTGCGCGATGCGGGGATGGGTGGCCAGGGCCTCTGCTGCGCTCCAGTCCACTGTGGGCAGGGCTTGCGCCAAGTGGGCGACGGCTTCAGAGCTGCTCAGCAGCCAGACCGATCCATCGCAGGCTGCCTGTTGCGCCAGTGCCACCTCGGCGTCCGTGAATTGCGGTGCGCCGCGTTGGTAGGCCACCACAAACTCCACCTGCCCGCCTGCGGCTTCTATCTGCCGGGCAAGCCAGTCCCGGCCAGAGCCTTGGGACGTTTCGTGCACCCCGTCCGAGCAGCCGCGAACAATCAACACCCGGTCGCCGGGCCTGATTTGCGCGGACACCTGTTGCCACAGCGCTTCAGAGTCGAACTGCGCCGCATCGGCCGCTGGCCCGTCGATGTGGCTGGGTGGTACGCCTGCCTGCTGTAGCGCGCGGGCCGTGCCCGGCCCGGGTGACCATGCTCTTAAATTTATAGCTGCTAGCGCTTTGCCATCAAGCGCTAGAGGCCAATTTGACTCAAAAAAGTACACCACCGCATTGCCGCTCACAAACATCAGTGCACGGTATTGATTCAGCTGCTTGCGCGCCTGCGCCAGCGCCCGCTGCGCGGTGGGGTCGGTATGGGGGCCGATGGCAATCAGCGGCAGCGCGGCGGCGGCGATGCCGTGTTGGCCGAGTTGTTGTACCCAGTGCGCAGCCTCGCGGGCGGGCCGCGTGACGATCACCCGGGGCATGGCATGTGCAATCAGGGGTTCTGCGCGGGGGCCGCAACCCGGGCGCCACCGGCGCGCAGGCGCTGCGCAATGGCATCGCCCAGCGCTTCGGCCTGTGCAAGCGTGCTGACGATGGCGCTGGCCTCTGCACGCACCAACGGGGCCTGTCCGTCCATGTCACCCCAGGCCGCATCCAGCTGCAACACATCGCCAGAAAAGGTGCCATGCGCCGCCAGCGGCATCGAGCAGCTGCCGCCCATCGCCCGGCTGACAGCGCGCTCGGCGGCCACGGTCAACCACGTGGTCTGGTGCGCCAGTGGGGCCAGCGCGGCTATCAGGTCTTGCCGGTCGCTGCGCACTTCAATACCCAGGGCGCCCTGGCCCGCCGCAGGCAGCATGGCGGCGGGTTCGAACGTGGCGCGGATGCGGTTTTCAAGGCCCAGGCGTTTCAGCCCTGCTGCCGCCAGCACGATGGCGTCGTACTGGCCTTCGTCCAGCTTGCGCAGGCGCGTGTCGAGGTTGCCGCGCAAGGGTTCAATCTTCAGGTCGGGCCGCAGAGCCTGCAGCAGCACCTGGCGGCGCAGGCTGGATGTGCCCACCACGGCGCCTTGGGGCAGGGCATCCACGTTGGCGTATTGCGGGGAGACAAACGCATCGCGCGGGTCTTCACGCTCCATCACGCAGGCCAGCGCAAAGCCCTCGGGAAGCTCCATGGGCACGTCTTTGAGCGAGTGCACGGCGATGTGCGCGCGGCCTTCTTCGAGCGCCACTTCCAGCTCTTTCACAAACAGGCCTTTGCCGCCCACCTTGCTGAGCGAGCGGTCCAGAATCTGGTCGCCCTTGGTCGTCATGCCCAGCAGTTCGACCTTGTGGCCCCGCGCCTCCAGCAAGGCCTTCACGTGTTCGGCCTGCCACAGGGCCAGCCGGCTTTCGCGCGTGGCGATGACGATGGGAGGGAGTGCGGTCGCCGCCGCGCAGTCCAGTGGCGAATGTCGCTCCCCTGCGTAGGGTCGCGACACGCGAAGCGGCGGAGCGTGGGGGGCGTCGTTTTGCGTGCTCAAGTTCGTAACCTGTTTGTAATTAATCAGGGGCGGGCGATGCTAGCATGCGCCCGCACCGGTGGCTGGTGCATGGCACGCCTGGGAGGGCCTGTCCACGGGCCACCCACAGCCCACCATCCGGAGACACTCGCATGAAACGATCCGACAAGGACCAGCCCCTGATTGACGACATCCGCCTGCTCGGCCGCATTCTGGGCGACGTGATCCGCGAGCAGGAGGGGGTGGCCGCCTACGAGCTGGTCGAGCAGGTGCGCAAGCTCTCCGTGGCCTTCCGCCGCGATGCGGATCAAGAGGCCGACCGCGCGCTCAAAAAACTGCTCAAGTCCCTGTCGGGCGACCAGACGGTGAGCGTGATTCGCGCCTTCACCTATTTCAGCCACCTGGCCAACCTGGCCGAAGACCGCCACCACATTCGCCGCCGCGCCGTGCACGAGCGCGCGGGCGACACGCAAGAGGGCAGTATCGAAGTCGCCCTGTCGCGCTTGCGCTGGGCGGGCATTGCGCCCAAGACCATTGCGCAAACCTTGGCCAGCAGCTACGTGGCCCCGGTGCTCACGGCCCACCCCACCGAAGTGCAGCGCAAGAGCATCTTGGACGCCGAGCGCGACATCGCCCAGCTGCTGGCCACGCGCGACGACATCCAGGTGCGCGCCCAGCTGTACAACAGCGCCAAAGACGCGCTTACCCCGCGCGAGCTGGCCGCCAACGAAGCGCTACTGCGCGCCCGCGTGGCCCAGCTGTGGCAAACCCGCCTGCTGCGCTACAGCAAGCTCACCGTGGCCGACGAGATCGAGAACGCGCTCTCTTATTACGAAGCCACGTTCTTGCGAGAGATTCCCAAGATCTACGCTGACCTGGAAAACGAGCTGGGCCAATACCCCGTACACAGCTTTTTGCGCATGGGCCAGTGGATTGGCGGCGACCGCGATGGCAACCCGAACGTCACGGCACAAACCTTGCAATACGCCCTGGGCCGCCAGGCCGAGGTCGCCCTGCGCCACTACCTGACCGAGGTGCACTACCTGGGCGGCGAGCTGTCGCTGTCGGCCCGCCTGGTTCAGGTGTCTGCCGAGATGGAGGCCCTGGCCCAGCGCTCGCCGGACACCAACGAACACCGCGTGGACGAGCCCTATCGCCGCGCCCTGACCGGCATCTACGCGCGCCTGGCGGCATCGCTCAAGGATTTGACGGGCGGGGAAGCAGCTCGCCACGCCGTGGCGCCGCAAAACGCCTACGCCAGCGCTGAAGAATTTTTGGCCGACCTGCGCGTGATCGAGGCGTCATTGAAGTCGCACCATGGCGAGTCGCTGGCCGCAGAGCGCCTGCACCCGCTGATCCGCGCGGTGCAGGTGTTTGGTTTTCACCTCGCCACGGTGGACCTGCGCCAAAGCTCCGACAAACACGAAGAAGTGGTGGCCGAACTGCTGGCCAAGGCCCGCATCGAGCCCACCTACGCCAGCTTGCAAGAGGCGGCCAAACGCGCGCTGCTGATCAAACTGCTCAACGACGCCCGCCCGCTGCGCGTAGTGGGTGCGCAGTATTCGGCCCACGCCCAAGGCGAGCTGGCCATCTTTGAAACCGCCCGCGTCATGCGCCAGCGTTTTGGCCACGAGGCCATCCGCCACTACATCATCAGCCACACCGAAACGGTGAGCGATTTGCTGGAAGTGCTGCTGCTGCAAAAGGAAGTGGGCTTGATGAGCGGCACCTTGGACACCGAGTCCAAAAACCACCTCATCGTGGTGCCCTTGTTCGAAACCATCGAAGACCTGCGCAATGCCGCGCCCATCATGCGCGAGTTCTACGCGCTGCCCGGTGTTGCAGCCCTGGTGCAGCGCAGCGGCGGCGAGCAGGACATCATGCTGGGCTATAGCGACAGCAACAAAGACGGCGGCATCTTCACCAGCAACTGGGAGCTGTACCGCGCCGAGATCGCTTTGGTGGAGCTGTTCGATGAACTGGCCACTTCACATGGGATTCAACTGCGCATGTTCCACGGCCGGGGCGGCACGGTGGGCCGCGGCGGTGGCCCCAGCTACCAGGCCATCCTGGCGCAGCCCCCCGGCACCGTGCGCGGGCAGATCCGCCTGACGGAGCAGGGCGAAGTCATCGCCTCCAAATACGCCAACCCCGAGATCGGCCGCCGCAACCTCGAAACCCTGGTCGCCGCCACGCTCGAAGCCACCCTGCTGCAGCCCACCAAGCCCGCCACCAAGGCCTTTCTGGACGCCGCCGCGCAGCTCTCGCTGGCCAGCATGGGCAGCTACCGCGCGCTGGTGTACGAAACCCCGGGCTTTACCGAGTATTTCTTTAACTCCACCCCCATCCGCGAGATCGCCGAGCTCAACATCGGCTCCCGCCCCGCCAGCCGCAAGGCCAGCCAGAAGATCGAGGATTTGCGCGCCATCCCCTGGGGCTTCAGCTGGGGCCAGTGCCGCCTCACGCTGCCCGGCTGGTACGGCTTTGGCTCGGCCGTCGATGCGTTTGTGAACCTGGAAGGCAAAGACCCCAAGACGCAGCTGGCCCTGCTGCAAAAGATGTACCGCCAGTGGCCGTTCTTTCGCACCCTGCTGTCCAACATGGATATGGTGCTGGCCAAAAGCGACCTGGCCCTGGCCTCACGCTACAGCGAACTGGTGACCGACGCCCGCCTGCGCAAGAAGGTGTTCGCTAGCATCGAAGCCGAATGGCACCGCACGGCTGAAGCCCTCACGCGCATTACTGGTGACAAGCAGCGCCTGACGCACAACACTGCGCTGGCCCGGTCCATCAAACACCGCTTTCCGTACATCGACCCGCTGCACCACCTGCAGGTAGAGCTGGTGCGCCGCTGGCGCGCAGGGCAGGGAGACGAGCGGGTGCAGACGGGGATTCACATCTCTATCAATGGGATTGCTGCCGGACTGCGAAACACGGGTTGAAGCGCTACGCCGCCGGTCGCCATCGCTGCTGCAGCGGTGGCTGCTGCTGTACTGGTTGTGTGGCTGCGGCCCCGGTCAGGGCTGCGGGCTGCGGGGCGCCGGTGCGGCGTGGGTTCCGCTCGGCAGAAACTCCAGTGGCGCGTGGTCCGTGTCCCAGCGCTCTGTAAACGTCTGGAAGTGGTCGAGCGGACGGGGTTTGGACAGCAGATAGCCCTGCGCCTCGTCGATGCCGGCGTCAATGATCATCGCCAGTTGCTCACGGGTTTCGATGCCTTCGCAGACCGTGCGCATGCCAAGCGATCTGGCCAGGCCGGCAATGCCGTGCACAATCGCCAGCGCCTCCGGTCGGACCATGGCTTCCACCACAAAACTCCGGTCGATCTTCAGGCTGCTGAACGGGAACCGACACAGGTAACTGAGCGAGGAATACCCCGTGCCGAAATCGTCGAGGGCAATGTGCACGCCCAGGCCCCGCAGCGCATGCAGCTGTCGCAGCGCGGCCTCCGTGTCCTCGATAAACACCGATTCGGTGATCTCCAGTTCAAGCCGTTCGGGCGGCAGGCGAGTGGACTCAAGCACCGATTGCACGAGTTGCACAAATTGAGGGTCGGCGAGCTGCACGGCCGAGACGTTGACGGCCACCTGCGTCCCTTGCAATTGCAGCTGGTTCTGCCCGCATTCACAGGCATGGCGCAGTGCCCACAATCCCATGAGTTCGATGAGTCCCGCTTGCTCGGCGATAGGGATGAACTCGCCGGGGCTGATGGGCCCCAACGTAGGGTGGGTCCAGCGCATCAGGGCTTCGGCGCCGGTGATCTTCCAGGTCGAGAGGTCCACTTTGGGTTGCCAGTGCAACGCGAGCTCGTCGTGGCGTACCGCCTGCCTGAGGCCGTCTTCGATCATGGAGCGCCGCTGGGTGCGTTCGCGCAACGCGGGGCTGTAGGCCGCTGCGCGGCCCCGGCCTTGGGCCTTTGCGTCGTAAAGCGCAATGTCCGCACGCACCAGAAGTTCGTCGACGCTGGTGACGTCCTGGTCGACATGGGCTAGGCCGATGCTTGCACCGACGCGCAGACGCCGTTCTCCCAGTTGATAAGTGCGGCCGAGTGCGGCAACCAGGGTGTCGGCGAGCAGCTGCGGGCTGCGTGCATCAGAGGCTGCGCGCTCGGCGGGCCTGATCAGAACCGCGAACTCGTCGCCGCCAAGCCGCGCGATGAGCGAATGGGGTGGCGCGTGTTCGCGCAGGCGTTCTCCCACGCTTGCGAGCAGAGCGTCGCCGACGGAGTGACCAAAGCTGTCGTTGATGCTTTTGAAATGGTCCAGATCTAGCAGCAGCAGTGCGGCCCCTTTTACGCCCTTGCCGAACAACTCGTTGACGGCCGTATGCATGGCGAAGCGATTGGATAGCTGGGTGAGCGAATCCGTGTGGGCCAGCAGGTGCAGCTCTTCTTGCACCCGGACCACGGCAGTGCGGTCGGCCACCACTCCACGCCACCCTGCGGGTTCGCCCATCTCGTCAAACAATGGCTTGCCGTGGATGGCCAGATGATGGCGGCGCCCCTGGCGCTCTGTGACCAATGCGATGCTGCGAAACGGAGCGCCTTTTTCGATGGCGGTCGCCAGCGCGGCCGCTCCGTCTGCGCAGTTCTCCGTCAGCCACTGCGGCAAAGGCAGGCTTTGCAGTGCCTCGCTGCCGGTGTAGAGCAGTCTTGCCAGCCTGGGCGAAGGGTTTCGCAGGCGCCCCTGCGCATCGGTCTCCCACAGGGCATCGGTGGTGTTCTGTTCGAAATCGTGCAGCATCACCGACAGCATTTGTTCGTGGCGCACCGCCTCAGTCTGAGATTGCATCAGCGCCGTCGCCTTGCGCCAATACGAAAGAGCGCCCCCCAGCACCATGGTGGCGTAAAACCCCACCAAGACGGAGGCGCCCGCCATCATGGGTTCCTGCACCAAGGCCAAAGTGACGAGTGGCGAAATGGCGAACAGCGTCACGTAGGCCACGCTGGCCAGGGGCAAGGGTCCCAGCACAAAGGCGCCAGCGCCCATCATTCCCGTGAACAGGGTCCCAATCAATAACTGCTGGGACGAATTCGCGTCTGCAAACCAGGCCATCGGCATCACCGCCCACAGCCCGGCGAGCGCCGCGGCATGCCAGGTGGAGCGCTGAATTCCCCTGCACGAGACGGTGCGGCTGCGCCGGTTTCGAAATTGCCACCAGTTGCGCGCCGCCAGCGATGCGAGGCAAAACATGGCTGTCCACCAGCCAATGAGCCCGGGGGTCCAGTTTCCCCAAAAAGCCCACAGGATGGTGCTTGCCGTGCCAACGTTGGCAGACATCGCAAGGGGGGTCAGTTTGACCACCGCCTGGAGATGCTCATGCCGCAGGCGCCCCGCCGCAGCACTTTCGTCCCAATACATGGTGCGAATGCCGCTGCGCAAGACGGCGAGGTTGAAGAGAAACGAGGCAAGCATTGTTGCGATTTTTAACACATTGCGAGCCCGCAGCGTGCTTGGAATGCTTGCATTTCGGCTTTTGCGCGGTACGCGTCAGCCCCCGTGGGCTCAGTCTCCCAGCAACTCCCCGATGGCCTTCAAATCTTCCACCCGGTCACACACCGCCTTGACTGCCATCATTACCGGAATGCCCAGCAGCAGGCCCCACAGGCCCCACAGCCAGCCCCAGGCGAGCACGCTGACGAACACGGCTACGGGGCTCATGCTGCTGGTGCGGCTGGTGAGCCAGGGGGTGAGCAGGTTCCCGATGATGGTGTGGATGACCAGCGACGCACCGCCAATGGTCAACGCCATGTCGATGGTGCCAAACTGCAAAAAGGCTACCAGCGCCGACGAACCGGTAACCAGTGCAGAGCCGATGTACGGCGCAAGGTTAAGCACTCCGGCGGCCACGCCCCATACGGCTGCGTTTTCCAGCCCCAGAGCCCAGTAGGCAATACCTGTGGAGATACCTACCAGCACGCTGGTGAACACCTGCACCATCAGATAGCGCTGGATGTTGCTGGTGATGTCTTCCAGCACGTGGATGGTGATCTTTCGCCGCTCCAGGCTGGTGCCCGCGATGCGCAGCAGCTTGTTGCGAAACAGGTTGCCGGAGGCCAGCGCGAAATAGGTCAAGAAGACGACTACCGTTAGTTGCCCCAGGGCAGACATCAGGCCCACGGTGCTGCTCCACAGGTAGTCGCGGATGTTGAATGGCGGGCGTTCGACGATGACGCGCTGCACTCCACGGCGGGTGGGGGCCGCGGCGCCGCTGTCGTTGGCGGCCTGCTCGATCTGTGATGCGGCCTGCTGCATGGTGTCCAGTGGGCTGGCAGTGCCAGTGCGGGCCTTGAGGTTGTCGCGCACTTTTTTGGCCGCAACAGGCAGCGAGTCCACCAGCTGCGCCGCACCGTCGCTGAGCGACCAAGCCGTGACCACCAGGCCCGACACGATGGCGATCAACAACACCCCCGCACCCAGCCAGCGTGGCACATGACAGCGCTTCAACGCCTCTACCGCGGGCCGCAGGGCGGTGGTGAGCAGCAGGCTGAGCATGATGGGGATGAACACCGCGCTGGCCCAGTGCAGCAGGGCCACGGAGGCAAACAGCGCCAACAGGGCGAGCGACATGTTGCGCACATCCACGGGCATGTGCAATGTGAGCGGGTTGCCGTACGGGATATCGCTGACACCAGGGAGCAAGGCACCCGCGCCGGGGGGCGGCGCCGTGGATGTGGACGTGTGCTCTGGGCTGGTTGCGGCGGGTTCAGCGGCTGGGGCGGCAGCAGGTGGCATTGGGGGCACTGGCGCTGGCGCTGTTGGCGTCGTGGTGGGCAGCGGTTCGGCAGAGGGGGCAGTCATGCGCGGATTGTGAGGCTGCGGTCGCGGGGTGTTCTGTAGGCGGCCACCCCATCGGAGGGCGGCGTGGGCAAAGTGCCACGCAAATCCGCCCTTGTTTGACCGATAGGCTCCTGCGCACCGGCATAGCATCTCGCCCATGGAATCTGTTGATCACATTCGCCCCCATGGCGCGTTGCCCGGTCGCTGGCGTTGGTGGCCCCTGCTGGGGCTTGCCGTGCTGGGCGCCGGATGCGCGGGCCTGGATGTGCCGCAGCCGGGGAGCCATGCGCCATCGACCCAAAAGACGATGCGCGCGGTTCGCCACTGGGATGTGCTGGCGCAGGACATGGCGACCCGCATTGCCGAAAAGACCCGCGACTGGCCCGCTGGGGCGCACCCGATCTATGTGACATCAAGGGCGGACACCCGCTTTAGCCAGGGGTTTCGCAAGCTGTTGATCAACCATCTGGTGGACCAGGGCGTGACGGTGGCGATTGAGCCGACTGCCGTGCAACTGGTGGTGGATGCGCAGGTGGTGCAGCACCTTGAGCCCGCCACCAGCGTGCTGCACTTTGTCCCCCTGGCATCGGGCGTGAGTGTGGCGCGCGATGGAGTGCATTTTCATGGGGCGCAATCTTTTTATCCGGCAGCGAACGGCAATGCTGCCAAGGATTCGGACATCAAGGCAGGCGCTGCGCCAGCGGCCGAGCGGGGTGTGGTGATCGCATCGGGCAGCGCTTTTGGAGCCGCCGTGGCAGCCGCATCGGCTGTACCTGTCCCTCCCGCTCCGCCCATTCGAAAGGCGCCTGCTGCCGCTGAGACTCCGGTTGAGTACCCACCCCTGGGCACGCCCACGCGGTCCGAGGTGCTGGTGACCGCATCGCTAGAAAGCGGGGGGCGCTACCTGGCGGGGACGTCGGATGTGTATTCGCTCACGCACGACGATGCCTTGTTGTATCTGCCTGCCGAGCCTCGCTTGCCGGGCCCGCCCACGCCATCCATCAAGACCTGGCGGGTGGTGAGCCCATGATGCGACGCTTTGCACGCGGCCAGCGGGTTGTCGCATCGGGCGTTGTGGCTGGTGTGGTTGTTGCAACGGCTGCGCTGCTGTCCGGATGTGCGTCCAGTTATTACTACGGCGAAAGCGCCGGGGGCGGCGCACCCCGCACGTCCATCATCACGGCCAACCATGCCGCAGCGGACATGCTGTTGCAGAGCGCTCCGCTCGACCGGGAGCACGCCGTGCTGGTGGCCACGCTGGTCAATGTGGACCGGCTCAACGAGTCATCGCGACTGGGGCGGATTTTTTCAGAGCAGATTGCGGGGCGCCTGGTGCAGCGCGGCTATCCGGTCACTGAGCTCAAGTTGCGCGAGAGCGTAGCCATGCAGCGCGAGCAAGGCGAGCTGCTGCTGTCGCGCGAGCTGCGGGATGTGAGCCGCGCGCACGACGCGCAGGCCGTGGTGGTGGGCACCTATGCGGTCTCCTCCACCATCCTTTACGTCAGCATCAAGCTGGTCAAGCCCGACGGCAACCTGGTGGTGGCGGCGCACAACTATGCCGTGCCGATGGATGACAACGTGCGAGCGCTGCTGGCGGGGCGATAGTTGATTGGTGCAGCGCGGCGTGCCATTTCCTGACTGTGCGGAAACAAAAAAGAGGCCATAGCTCGGCCTCTTTTTTTTGAATCCATCGATTGATCGATCGATGTCGATGGTGTTGAATTAGTATCAAATTAATAGCTGCTAGCGCTTATGGATAAAGCGCTAGAGGCCAATTTGGCCTGAAATTCAGATGGTTCTTAGTGCAGCATCAATGCACCGGCCGTCTTGCTCTTGCCAGCGCGGGCAGGTGGGTTGCACAGGCCGCAGGTGAAATGGCGGTTCTCATACAGCTCGGTCACAAACTGGCCGCTGCACTGGCTGCATTTGGTGCGGGTCAACATGCTGGCGTCCACAAACTTCACCAGGCGCCAGGCGCGGGTGAAGGACAACAGCGGCTCGATCTCTGCAGTGGCCACTTGTTCGTTGTACAGGCGGTAGGCTTTGGTCAGCAATTCAACGGAATCCAGATCCACGCCCTTGGACAAATATTCGTAGATGTTCAAAAACAGCGAGCTGTGGATGTTCTCTTGCCAGGTCAGGAACCAGTCGGTCGAGAAGGGCAACTGTCCCTTGGACGGCGACTTGCCCGCGATTTCCTTGTACAGGCGTATCAGGCGTTCATACGACAGCGTTGTTTCCGACTCCAGCACCTGCATGCGGGCACCCATCTTGATCAACATGGCCGCACGTTCGATCTGCTTGGACTCGTTCAGAACGCTCTTGACGGGGGCTTTGGCAGTGGTGGTGTTGCTGGACATGGCGGGCTTTCGGTGGCGACGGGAAAACGGAGAAGGGAGCGTGCTTGTTCAGAGCACTTCCGACACGCGGCTGGCCATCAGGATGTTGGCGTGCAGCGTGTTGGTGGCTTCGTTGCCCACCTTCTTGGCAGAGTGGTTGGTCAGCAAGCTCCACACCAGGTTGTCGTCCACACGGAAGCTGCAAAGAAGCGTGTTTCTGGAGGCCAGTTTCATCACTTGCGCTGCCGAGAGCGATGCCAGAATATCGGCAGACTCCTCGTTCATGCCCAGACGGAAAACCGCTTCGGCCTTGTCCTGACGAATCAGGGTCTGGGCCAACATCAGGTACGTGAGGTTGGCTTCGCGGATTTCAGCGAGGATTTGTTCGTTGGTCATGGCAGCTTCCTTTTTTCCAGTTCCGGGTCTTGCGTTTTCTGCTGTTTGCAGCTTTGCGTGATCCGTTGAAATGGATTGTGAAACTGCCCCAATCAAAAATTAAGTCGGCGTTTGGATGTGCCGCGTGTCTGGTTCTGCGGTGGGGTATGTAGGAATTTGCCTTACAAGGCGATGAGGCTCCGTCCCGCATCTCACTCTGTGGCGCCTGCTGCGTTGGCAAGCGCGGGCCCCCGGGTTCTGCTCATGGTTTTGATAGCGCGGTCAAAACCATCTTTTTTGTGCTTTTGCTACCGTTGCCGCCTTGCACCGGCCCGCACCTCCCCGAATCAGCCTTTTCTTGACCTTAGGCTTGGCCTTTTTCGACCGGGCGCGCGGGGTCTGCACACCACTCGCTCCAGCTGCCCGCAAAAAGAGCGGTTTCCCCGAGCCCGGCGACTTCCATGGCCAGCAAATTGGGTACGGCGCTTACGCCACTGCCGCACTGGTGCACCACGGTGGCCGGGTCGCGGCCTGCCAGGAGCGCGTCAAACTCTGCACGCAGCACTGCAGCAGGCTTGAAGCGGCCATCTGCGCCGATGTTGTCAACGAACGGGCGGTTGAGCGCGCCGGGGATATGCCCAGCCACGGGGTCCAGCGGTTCAACCTCGCCCCGAAAGCGCGCACCTGCGCGCGCGTCGATCACGGTCTGGCCCGGCTGATGCAGGCGTGCAAGCACGTCGCTGGCCGTGGCCAGCTGGCGCAGCGGAGCGCCCAGTTCAAAGTTGGATTGAAAGTGCGCGGGTTCTTCGCCGCTGTTCACCGCGCCGCCCGCGGCCTGCCAGGCTTGCAAACCGCCATCGAGCACGGCGACTGCGTCATGCCCGGCCCACTTGAGCATCCACCACAGGCGGCCGCAGTAATTGGCGCCCTGGCGGTCATACACCACGGCCTGCATGTCGTTGGTCAAGCCGACGCTGGAGAGCCATACCGAAAAGCGCTCGCGACTGGGCAGCGGGTGGCGGCCGCCCGATGCGGGCATGTCGGCCTCTTGGGCGGTGAGCGTGCCGCCAGCGCCGGGGGCACCGTGTTTGGCGCTCAGGTCCTGGTTCAGGTCGGCATACACCGCACCGGGGATGTGCGCCTGCGCAAATTGTTGTGCGCCTGCGGTGGGCTGGGTAAGGTCAAAGCTGCAGTCAAACACCATCAGCGGGGCGCCGCTGCCGATGAGGGATTGCAGTTCGGGGACGGAGATGAGGGTGGAGTAGGTCATGGCAGCGGTGGGGCGGTGGCGAAGGGATTTCCAGCATTGTGTCAAGGCTTGGGGTTGAAAGCCGTATCAATCTCCCTTGATGCTGGGCGTCACTCACGACCTGAGAGACCGGCGCATCCCAGGCCAGGACCGCCGCGCAAGAGCCGCCCTGCTGCGCTGGCGGTGTCCTCCTTCCAGGGGGAAGGCGCGAAGCGACTCAGGGGGTACTTCATCCTAATGTTCTTCCGCCGGGGCGCCCGGTGCTGCCCGCGCACGCAAAACGGTGGCCACGATGCCGCTGGCCACAATCAGGGCCATGCCAATCCAGCCGATGGGCGGGATGACGTCGCCAAACAGCAGCACGCTGTAAATGGCGGCAAACACGATGCCTGAGTACTGCAAATTGGCCACCACCAAGGTGCCGCGCTGGGTTTTGGCGCTGGCATAGGCGCGTGTCATGCACAACTGGCCGCCCGCAGCCAGAACGCCGATGGGCAGCAGCCACAAAGCCTTCCATCCCGGCCAGTCCGATGTGCCTGTCAGCAGCAACGCAGCGCCACCCGCCACCGCCGAGCCCACCGCAAAGTAAAAAACGGTGCGCGATTCTGGCTCGCCCAGGCGAGAAAGCGCCACGACCTGCATGTAGGCAAATGCAGCAGACAGGCCGGACATCAGCCCGATCATTCCGGCAAACGCCTGGTTCTGGTCCAGGCTGGGGCGCAGCATCATCACCACACCTGCAAACCCGGCCAGTACTGTCAGCACCAGCGGGCCCTGCAGCGCGGGACGTGGGCTGGCTGCGGAGGGGCGCCACGCCAACAGCGTGCCACCGACGAGGAACGCCGCAATCCACACGCTGCTCATGTAATTAAGCGTCATGGCCGTGGCCAGGGGCAGGTGGGCAATCGCATAAAACCAGGCGCCGAGGGACACCACTCCCACCAGGCTGCGCCATGCGTGCATGCCGGGGTACCGCGTGGCGAGTGTCACCTTTTGCGAGCGGGCCAGCAGCCACAAAATGAACATGCCAATGATGCCGCGGTAGCACACGAGCTCGGCCGAGTTGAAGAAGTCCGAGGCGATCTTGACGCACACCCCCATGCTGGCAAACAGGAACGCGGCCAACACCATCCAGAGGGCTTGCATCGGGTTGTGATCTCTTGAAGTGCACCGTGTGGTGCATAAGTGAAAATAGCTGCCAGCGCTTATTTACCAAGCAACGGCAGCTATTGTAATGAGAGCAGGACACGGCAGGCCTGCGGATTGACGGGGTTTTGCCGCCGTATTCAGCGCTTTGGCGTGGCGTCAATGGTGCCGGCGCCCATCGCGGCGCGGTACCACTCGTGGAAGTGCTGCATGCCGTCTTCCATGGGGCTCTGGTAGGGCCCCACTTCGTTGTCGCCCCGGGCCAGCAGCGCCTTGCGGCCCGCGTCCATGCGCTCACCGATTTCGTCGTCTTCGATACAGGTTTCCATGTAGGCGGCTTTTTGCGCCTCCACAAATTCGCGCTCAAACGCTGCAATCTCTTCGGGGTAGTAGAACTCCACCATGTTCAGCGTCTTGGTCGGGCTGACGGGGTGCAGCGTGGACACGGTCAGCACATGCGGGTACCACTCGACCATGATGTGCGGGTACAGCGTGAGCCAGATGGCGCCGTGTTTGGGCGGCTTGCCGCCCCGGAAGGCCAGCAGGGCCTCATGCCAGCGCTCGTACACCGGGCTGCCCGCCTTGCCCAGGCGGTTGGCTACGCCCACGGTCTGCACCGAGTAGTTTTGGCCAAACTCCCAGCGCAGGTCGTCGCAGGTCACAAAGCTGCCCAGACCGGGGTGGAAGGGCCCCACGTGGTAGTCCTCCAGATAGACCTCAATGAAGGTCTTCCAGTTGTAGTTGCACTCATGCAGCTCCACATGGTCCAGCACATAACCTCCAAAGTCGAGGTCTGCGCGTGGGCCCATTTGGGCCAGGTCGGCGGCCACGTCGTAGCCGTTGTCTTCAAACAGCAGGCCGTTCCACTCGCGCAGCTTGTAGTTGTTGAGGTTCAGGCAGGGGTCGTTGGCAAAATGGGGCGCGCCCAGCAGCTCGCCTTGCGGGCTGTACGTCCAGCGGTGCAGAGGGCACACGATGTTGCCGCCTGCGCTGCCTTTTTGCTGCGTGTGAAGCGAGCCCTTGCCCTTGAGCATCACCGCCTGGCGGTGCCGGCATACGTTGGAGACCAGTTCGATGCCGCCCTGGGCGTTGCGCACCAGCGCACGGCCCTCGCCCTCTTGGGGCAGTGCGTAGTAGTCGCCCGCATTGGGCACAGCCAATTGGTGCCCCACATAGCGGGGCCCGCGCTGAAAGATGGTGCTCAGCTCGCTCTGGAACAGTGCATCGTCAAAGTAGCTTGAAACTGGTAGTTGGCTTGCGGCCTGCTGCAGTTGAAGACTTAAATCAGACATGGGTGACCTGACCTAAAGACTCCCCACAGGGAGAAAGTGCGGGAGGTGCGCCTGGAATGCGCATCTGGAAAAAAGAAACCGGCTAGGGTGACTAGCCGGCTCGACTGGAATGGGATTATAGGCGGTGGGGTTATTCCCGCATCCCAGCTACGTGTATTGAAAACATTACTACCGCAGCACTGTGCGCAATGGGTATCCGTGCGTGTCTGACACTTTGGCTACAAGGGTGCGCCTAAAATCATTGGTTTTTCACCCGCGCTCTGCCGCTCCTTCCTCCATGCCCAAGGCTTCCGCTAAATCCGCTCTCACCGCCGAACCCGCCACCTATGAGGCGGCGCTGGAAGAGCTGGAGCAGCTCGTGGCCCGCATTGAGTCGGGCCAGTTGCCCCTGGACCAGATGCTGGCGGGCTACCAGCGCGGCGCCACACTGCTGGCCTTTTGCCGCCAGCGGCTGGACGCCGTACAGGACCAGATCAAGGTGCTGGACGAAGGGCAACTCCAACCATGGACCCAGGAATGAGCGCGGTACCGATGTCTCAAAGCCCCGTGTTTGACCTGGCCCCCTGGAGCCAGAACCACTTGGCCCGCGTGGAACAAGCCTTGTCGCAATGGGTGGGCCACGGTGCCCCGGCTGGGCTGGGCGACGCCATGCGGTACGCCGTGCTAGATGGTGGCAAGCGCTTGCGCCCTCTGCTGGTGTTGGCGGCCTACGAGGCGGTCTGCAGCGGTAACAGTGGTGCGCAAAGCGGGGTGCAGGCCACGCTGGTGCTGGACGATGCGGCCATTCGCGCGGCCTGCGCGGTGGAGTTGATTCATGCGTATTCGCTGGTGCATGACGACATGCCCTGCATGGACAACGATGTGCTGCGCCGCGGCAAACCCACCGTGCATGTGCAGTTTGGCGAAGCCCCGGCGCTGCTGGCGGGCGACGCCTTGCAGGCGTTTGCGTTTGAGCTGCTCACGCCAGACGACAGCTTGATTCCCGCCTCGGTCCAGGCCACTCTGTGCCGTTTGCTGGCGCGTGCCGCCGGTTCGGCAGGCATGGCCGGGGGGCAGGCGATTGATCTGGCCAGTGTGGGCGTCGCGTTGACGGAAGATCAACTGCGCCAGATGCACCGCCTCAAAACTGGTGCGCTGCTGCAGGGCAGCGTGTTGATGGGGGCGGTGTGTGGTCATGCGGCTGCCACGGCTTACCAGGCGTTGTCTGACTATGGTGCGGCCATGGGCTTGGCGTTTCAGGTGGTGGATGACATCCTGGATGTGGTGGCTGATTCGGCCACGCTGGGCAAGACCGCCGGCAAAGACGCTGCGGCCGACAAACCCACCTATGTGTCGCTGCTGGGCCTCGAGCGGGCGCAGGCCTATGCCCAGGAGTTGCTGGTGGAGGCACATGCCGCCCTGGTCGGCAGCGGCCTGCCGGACACCCGCGCGCTGGCCGCGCTCGCCGACATGGTGGTGAGGCGATCCTACTGATGCCGTGCCGCCGTCACGCTGTGTGGCCTCCGTCTGGCCACGCCGCACGAAATATTGTGTCAAATTGGCCTCTAGCGCTTATCCAGTAAGCGCTAGTAGCTATTAAAAGAATAGTAAATGTCCACGATGTCCTTTCCCCTGTTGCAGACCATCAATGACCCGGCGGACCTGCGCAAGCTTTCGCGCGCAGACCTCAAGGTGCTGGCTACCGAACTGCGTGGGTTCGTGATCGAGAGCGTGGCGCAAACGGGCGGGCATTTAAGCTCCAACCTCGGCACGGTGGAGCTGACCGTGGCGCTGCACCATGTCTTCAACACCCCCGAAGACCGGCTGGTGTGGGACGTGGGTCACCAGACCTATCCGCACAAGATTCTCACCGGGCGGCGCGAGCGCATGCACACGCTGCGCCAGTTTGGGGGCATCTCGGGTTTTCCGCAGCGTGCCGAGAGCATTTACGACACCTTTGGCACCGCACATTCCAGCACCAGCATCTCCGCAGCCCTGGGCATGGCGCTGGCCGCCAAGCTCAAGGGCGAGAACCGCCACGCCGTCGCCATCATCGGCGACGGAGCGATGAGTGCAGGCATGGCGTTTGAGGCGCTCAACAACGGCGGTGTGGCCGATGCCAACCTGCTCGTAGTGCTGAACGACAACGACATGAGCATCAGCCCGCCGGTGGGTGCGCTCAACCGCTACCTGGCCCAGCTCATGAGCGGGCAGTTCTACGCCGCCGCCAAGAACGTGGGCAAGACCGTGCTGCGCCCCGTGCCGCCCTTGCTGGAGCTGGCCAAGCGCTTCGAGCAACAGGCCAAGGGCATGGTGGTGCCCGCCACGCTGTTCGAGAAATTTGGCTTCAACTACATCGGCCCCATCGACGGGCACGACCTGGATTCGCTGATCCCCACGCTGGAGAACATCAAGAGCCTGAAGGGCCCGCAGTTCCTGCACGTCGTCACCAAAAAAGGCCAGGGTTACAAGCTGGCCGAGGCCGACCCTGTGGCCTACCACGGTCCTGGCAAGTTCGACCCTGCCGTCGGCCTGGTCAAAAGTACCTCAGCGCCCAAGCCCACCTTTACGCAGGTGTTTGGCCAGTGGCTGTGTGACATGGCCGCCCATGACAGCCGCCTGGTCGGCATCACGCCGGCCATGCGCGAAGGCTCGGGCATGGTCGAGTTTGAAAAGCGCTTCCCGGACCGCTACTACGACGTCGGTATTGCCGAACAACACGCCGTGACGTTTGCGGCCGGCATGGCCTGCGAGGGCGTCAAGCCCGTGGTGGCGATCTATTCCACCTTTTTGCAGCGCGGCTACGACCAGCTCATCCACGACGTGGCCTTGCAGAACCTGCCGGTGGTGTTTGCGCTGGACCGCGCAGGCCTGGTGGGAGCGGACGGTGCCACCCACGCGGGTGCGTACGACATTCCGTTTGTGCGCTGCGTCCCGAACATGAGCATGGCCTGCCCCGCTGATGAGCGCGAATGCCGCCAGTTGCTCAGCGCCGCGTTTGAACAAGACCATCCGGTGGCCGTGCGCTACCCGCGTGGCAGTGGTGCGGGCATTGCGCCCTTGGCCACGCTCGACAGCCTGCCGTTTGGCAAGGGCGAGATCCGTCGCGAGCGCAAGGGCGCAGACACCCACGGGCCCCGCATTGCCATCCTGTCGTTTGGCACCTTGCTGTACCCCGCGCTGGAGGCCGCCGAGGCGCTGGATGCGACTGTGGTCAACATGCGCTGGGCCAAGCCCATCGACGAAGCACTGCTGCGCGAAGTGGCCGAAAGCCACGATGCGCTGGTCACCCTGGAAGACGGCGCCATCATGGGTGGTGCAGGCAGTGCCGTGACCGAGGCGCTCAACACCGCGGGCATAGTGCGCCCAGTGCTCCAGCTGGGTCTGCCAGATGTGTTTATTGAACATGGCGACCCGGTCAAGCTGATGGCCCTGCAGGGGCTGGACGCTGCGGGCATTCGTGCATCGATCGCAAGCCGCTTTCTGGCAGCAAGCGCGCAGTAGTCGCCCAAAAATCGCTCGGTAGTAGCCTGCAATAGCCCCGCAATAGCCCCGCAATCTCAGATGGGATGCACCTCTGCAGTCGCAGCTGCTGTCGGGATTTTTGGGTGTTGTGTCGGCGCCCTTAGTGCGCCGTTTTGGTGCTGTCCCGCAGATGCTTGCAGAAGCCTGAAGTCTTGTACAAGAGGTCGATTTTTCGCGGGAAAACCCGCAAAAGTCTCAGGGGGCATGTTTCTACAATGAACCCGGCTGAAACAAGTCCTTGGCTCGCCGCGCACAACGCGTGCACCCAAGTTTTGAAATCACTATATCGGAGAGAACCTCATGGATCGTCGTTCAATCATCAAGCAGGCCGGCATCGCTGGCGTGCTGGCTGCAGGCGTAGCGCCTGCCGTCCACGCACAGGCAGCCGTTCGTTGGCGCCTGGCCTCCAGCTTCCCCAAGTCGCTGGACACCATCTACGGCGGCGCTGAGGTTTTCGCTAAGGCCGTCAAAGCCATGTCCGGTGGCAAGTTCGAAATTTCCGTGCATGCCGGTGGCGAACTGATGCCTCCCTTTGGCGTGGTGGACGGCGTGCAGGCTGGCACGGTGGAAATGACCCACACGGTGCCTTACTATTTTTATGGCAAGAACCCTGCGTTCGCGCTGGGCTCGGCCATTCCGTTTGGCTTCAACGCCCGCCAGATGAACGCGTGGATGATGCACGGCAACGGCCGCAAGCTCATGAACGAGTTCTACAACGGCTACAACATGACCAGCTTTGCGGGCGGCAACACGGGCACCCAGATGGGTGGCTGGTACCGCAAGGAAATCAAGACGCCCGCTGACTTCAAGGGTTTGAAGATGCGCCTGGGCGGCGGCCTGGTGGGTGAAGTAATGCAAAAACTGGGCGCAGTTCCACAAAGCATTCCTGGTGGCGAGGTGTACCAGTCGCTCGAAAAGGGCACGCTGGATGCCGCCGAGTGGGTGGGTCCTTATGACGACCAGAAGCTCGGCTTCAACAAGGTGGCTCCGTTCTACTACTACCCCGGCTGGTGGGAAGGCGGCCCAGAAGTGGACTTCTTCATCAACAACAAGGCGCTCGAATCCCTGTCCGCTGAAAACCGCGCCATCATCGAAGCAGCAAGCGCCTATGCGTCTGCCGACATGCTGGCCAAGTACGACGCACTGAACCCAGCCGCTCTGAAGCAGCTGGTGGCTGCCAAGACGAAGGTGCTGCCTTTCTCGCAAGCCATCATGGATGCATCCTTCAAGGCATCTATGGAAGTGTTTGCCGAAAACGACGCCAAGAGCCCCGAGTGGAAGAAGATCTACGCCGACATGCGTACCTTCCAGCGCGACCAGATCCTCTGGTTCCGTTTTGCCGAAGCCCGTTACGACACCTTCATGTCCGCACAAAAGATCTAAGCGCGCAGGCGCGGGGCAGCGGTTCACGCTGCTGCTCCTGCAGATTTTCGAAGCCCGCCCGGTTCGCCTGGCGGGCTTTGTTGTTTCTGAAGCCTGCTGGCGTTGGCGTTGGCGGGCAGTGGTGCGCTGAAGGCTCTTGCCCCACCTCACGCACCAGTGTGTCGAACGCAGCAGGGAAGTCGCAAGGGGCTTGCAAGCAGAGTTTGTGCGGTGTGTGGCGTGCTGCAATAAGCCACGGCCACGGCCACGGCCACGGCCACGCGACGGTGTGAGGCGGGGGAAGAGGCAGACTCCTTTGATAGAGAGTGCAATCTGCTGCAGGTCATTCTCCCTTGCGCGCCCTCGTTGCAATTGCCTTCGTAGCCCGCGCCGAGCCCACGTTCAAGCCCATGAAAAAAGCCCCTGGCAGGATGATTTCCTGCCAGGGGCTTGTTCCATTTTGCCGCCTTGCGGTGCGGACTGACCGGCTTAGGGGGGCGAACAGCGAGCAGCGGGATCAGCACCCGCTGCTCCTGCTACTGCTGTTGCTGTGCTGTTGCTGTGCTGTTGCTGGGCCACGCCCCGTCAGTTCTTCTTGTCGCCCGCCATCGAATCCTGCAGGGCCTTGAGCGGGTCCACTTCTTCCGTGGCTGGGACGTCGCCTGAAGCTGCATCGGCAGCAGGGTCAGCGGCGGCGTCCAGCGCAGGGTCGGGTGGCGGTGCAAAGTCGCCGCCCATGCTGTTCAGGCGTTGCAGCACGTCCTCTTCGCTCATGGCTTCGACTTTCTCTACGTTGCCGGTCACCAGGCCTGGGTTGGCCATGATCAGCGCCACCATGGCGATCTGGATGCAGATGAACGCAATGGAGCCCTTGTAGATTTCGGTGGTGCTGACGCCGCGGATGTTGGCCCCCGTCACCCTGTCCTTGTAGTCGTTGCGTGGTGCCACACTTCGTAAATAGAACAGCGCAAACCCGAACGGCGGGGTCAGGAACGAGGTCTGCAGGTTCATCGCGATGATCACGCCGAACCAGATCATGTCGATGCCCATCTTCTCGGCCACTGGCACCAAGAGCGGCACCACGATGAAGGCGATTTCGAAGAAGTCAATGAACATGCCCAGCACAAAGATCAGCAGGTTCACCACGATCAGGAAACCCAGCTGTCCGCCCGGCACCTTGTCGAACAGGTGTTCCACCCAGATGTGGCCATCGGCCGCATTGAAGGTAAAGCTGAACACGGTCGAGCCAATCAGGATGAACAGCACAAACGAGGCCAGGCGCGCTGTGTTGTCCATCGCCTCCTGCATCAGCGTCCAGCTCAGTCGGCGCTTGATCATCGCCAGAATCAATGCACCCACGGCCCCCATGGCGCCGCCTTCGGTGGGCGTCGCAATGCCCAGGAAGATGGTGCCCAGCACCAGAAAGATCAGGATCAGCGGAGGCATCAGCACAAAGGTCACTTGCTCCGCCAGGCGCGACAGCAGGCCCAGGCGTGCCACGCGGTTGGCGATAGACAGCACCAAGGCGGTCAGTGACGCCAGCGTCATCGACAGGATGACGATTTCATCCTTGGGCGATGGCATGCTGCGTTCCAGCCAGCGGGTCATCAGGCCGTCGTGCATCTGGGCCCAAACCACGCCCACGGTGGCACACACAGCCAGCAGCACCAGCAGCGATTTGTGTCCAGAGTTGCCATTGGGTTCGCGGTAGATCCGCGCCTCGGGGGGCAGCGCAGGCGCCCACTTGGGCAACACGATCGCCACAATGACCACAAACAGCACATACAGGCCCACCAGCATGAAGCCAGGCACCAGAGCGCCTGCATACAGGTCACCCACCGAGCGGCCCAACTGGTCGGCCAGCACGATCAGCACCAGCGACGGCGGGATGGCCTGCGCCAGCGTGCCCGACGCGGTGATGGCGCCTGTGGCCAGCACGCGGCTGTAGCCGTAGCGCAGCATGATGGGCAGCGAGATCAGGCCCATGGAGATCACGGCCGCAGCCACTACACCGGTGGTGGCTGCCAGCAGCGCACCCACCAGGATCACGGCAATGGCCACGCCACCGCGCACTGGGCCGAAGATTTGTCCCACGGTCTCCAGCAGGTCTTCGGCCATGCCGGACTTCTGCAGGATGATGCCCATGAAGGTGAAAAACGGAATGGCCAGCAGCGTGTCGTTCTGCATGATCCCGAAAATGCGCAAAGGCAGCGCCTGGAACAATACCGAGGGGAACAGCCCCAGTTCAATGCCAATCCAGCCAAAGCCCATACCGGCGGCGGCCAGGGCAAACGCCACCGGAAAGCCCGTCAGCAGCAGCAGCAGCAGGCCGCAGAACAGCAGCGGGACAAAGTTTTGCGTCAAGAAGGTCACTAGCATGGCTTAGCCTGCCTTGGAAGGGGTGGGTACTTGGGATTCGCGTTCGAGCTGCGCAGCCATGGCGGCGGCGAGTTGCTCTTCTTCCGACGGCTCATCGTCGTGCGAGAGCGTGTCGGGGCCCACGCCTCGCAAGAAAGCGATGCGTTTGATCAGCTCTGACACGCCTTGCAGCAGCAGCAGCGCAAACCCCAGCGGAATCAAGGCATAGGCGGGCCAACGTACCAGGCCGCCCGCGCTTTGCGACATTTCGCCAGACTCCCAGGCCCGCACAAACAGCGGCCAGCCCAGGTCGATGCAGATCAGGCAGAACGGGAACAGCACCACCAGGATGCCGATGATGTCGATCCAGTTGCGGGTGCGTGCGGAGAGGCGCGATGCGATGAAATCAATGCGCACATGGGCGTTTTTGAGCAGGCAATAGCCAGCGCCCAGCATGAACACCCCTGCGAACAGGTACCACTGGATCTCCAGCAGCGCATTCGAGCTGATGTTGAATGCCTTGCGCACGACGGCGTTGCCGGCGCTGATGAGGGTGGTTGCCAGGATGAGCCACATGCTGAGCTTGCCAACCCCGTTGCTCAGCCAGTCCACTGCCCTGGAAAATTTGAGTAAAGCCTGCATGGTGTCTCCAATTGAAAGGCCGCGCGTATGACATGCGGTGCGGCCTCCGGATCAACGAAGGACGCCCGATTAACTTTTACAAGGGCGCGATTCTACGGAGCAGTTTAGGCCGAGCCTGACGGTAGCGTGACGGGGCTATCCCTAGGCAGATGCTCAGGATGTTGCTCTGCTTTTAGGAGCAATTAGGGTTTCTTCCTAGGCGTTGCTGACCGCTTTTGGCGCGCAAACTGCCACCAGGGCAGCACCGTGCTCATCGCCAGCACCTCGCCGCAGTGCAACGGGGTGTAGCCCGGCAGCGCCGCCATGTGGGCTTGCCAGTCGGGGGTTTGCAGCAGCTGGCGCAGTGCCAGCGTGGCGGGTTGGTCCAGGCTGGCCTTCAGGCAGGCCAGGTGGTAGCGCTCGTGCACCAGTGGCACAAAGCCCAGCCCGCGGGCCCGGGCCGCCAGCTCGATGCCCATGCCCACGTCGGCAGCTCCAGCCGCCACGGCCTGCGCGATGGCGGTGTGCGAGGGCTCGTTCAGCCCATAGCCCGTGATGGCGTCGGTCGCAATGCCGGACTGTGCGAGCAGGTCGTCCAGCAACACGCGCGTGCCGCTTCCGAGCGGCCGGTTCACAAAACGCGCGCCGGTGCGCGCCACGTCGGCCAGACTGTGCAGCGCCAGCGGGTTGCCCGGTGCCACGATGAGCCCCTGGGTGCGCTGGGCAAACCCGATGATCTTGTGCAGCCCCGGCTGCAGCAGGGGTTTGTAGGTGCGTGCAGTCCACGCGTCAGCAGCGGCGTGCTCCACGGTGTGAAAACCCGCCAGCGTGCAGCGACCCTCGTTCAGCGCGCGAATGGCGTCCACGCTGCCGGTAAACCGAATGTCCAGGTGCAAAGCCCCAGCCTCGCTTGGTGTGGCGGCGTGTGCACGCAGCGCCACCAGTGCGTCGTCGTGGCTGGCGTACAGGGTCAGCACGTGGGCTTGGGGGTCAAAGGCCACGGCAAACGCGCGCTCCAGGTCGGCATGCAGCGCGGCGATCTGCGGGGCCAGGCGGGCCTGCGCCTGGCGCTCGGCCCACAGCAGCTTGGTGCCGAACTCGCTCAGCTGCGCCGACTGGCCCTTGCCCCACACGATGAGTTCTCCGCCGAGCTGGTCTTCCCAGCGCTTGAGCGCGCCCCACACATGGCGGTACGACAGGCCAAGTCCCCGCGCCGCGCCAGAGATGGAGCCCTGCTCGGCCACGGCCTGCAGCAACTCTGGCAACGGGTTTCGGATGAGTGCGTTGCCCGCATCCCGGCTGAGTGTGTAGTGAAGTTGGACCCTATGCACGGACGTTCATATCGCTGGATATTGATGGGGTGCCTACGATAGCCGAACCCGATCACACCACCGCATGTCCACTCTTTCTGAAAGCGCGAGCACAGCGCTGCAGCTCACCCTCTCGTCCGACCCGGTCCTCTGGACCATCGTGGGCCGCTCCTTGTCCGTCAGTGCCACCGCCTGTATGTTGGCTTGCGGAGTTGGGCTGGTGCTGGGCGCCTGGCTGGGCGTGGCCCGGTTTGCGGGGCGGGGCGCCGTATTGGCGGTGCTCAACACCTTGCTGGCGGTGCCGTCGGTGGTGGTGGGGCTGGTGGTGTATTTGCTGCTGTCGCGCAGCGGGCCGCTCGGGTCGCTGGGGTGGCTGTTCAGCTTCAAGGCGATGGTGCTGGCGCAGGCCATTTTGGTGTTGCCCGTGGTGACTGCGCTCACGCGCCAGGCGGTGGAAGACGCGGAGCGCGCGCATGGCGAGCAGTTGCGGTCGATGGGGGCCAGGCCGCTGCTGCGCAGCTTGTTGCTGGCATGGGACGAGCGCTACGCGTTGCTCACGGTGCTGATTGCGTCGTTTGGCCGCGCAATTTCTGAGGTGGGCGCGGTGATGATTGTGGGCGGCAACATCGACGGCTTTACCCGGGTGATGACCACCGCCATTGCGCTGGAGACCAGCAAGGGCGACCTGCCCCTGGCGCTGGCGCTGGGCATCATCTTGCTGGCCGTGGTGTTGGCGCTCAACGTACTGATCGCGCTGGTGCGCCGCTGGCGCGAGCGGGTGGACGGCTCGGTCTCCAGCACGCCCGTGGGGGTGGCGCCATGAGCGCGGCACTGGCCCTGCCGTGGGTGGACATGCGCCAGGTGACCGTGCGCTACGGGCGCGTGCAGGCGCTGGACCAGGTCACTTTGCGCATCACGGCCGGTGAGCGTGTGGCGCTGGTGGGTGCCAACGGCAGCGGCAAAAGCACGCTGTTGCGGGTGCTCCATGGCCTGGCCGATGCCAGCGGCGGCGGCTTTCAGTGCCATGGGGATATGCGCCTGGCCATGCTGTTCCAGCGCCCGCACATGCTGCGCACCAGCGCGCAGAACAACGTGGCGCTGGCGCTGTGGCTGCGGGGCGCACGCTGGCGCGATGCGCGCACTGCTGCATTGGCCGCATTGCAGCGCGTGGGGCTGCAAGACATTGCCGCGCAGAACGCGCGCACCTTGTCGGGCGGGCAACAACAGCGCGTGGCACTGGCGCGTGCGTGGGCGCTGAAGCCCGATGTGCTGCTATTAGATGAGCCCACCGCCAGCCTCGACCCGCATGCCAAACGCGAGGTCGAAGCATTGATGGCCGACTTTGCCGCCAGCCACGGCGCAGCCGGGCCCGCGCACCCTGTGACGATGGTGTTCAGCAGCCACAACCTGGGCCAGGTCAAGCGCCTGGCCAGCCGCGTGATTTACATGGAGCACGGCCGTGTGGTGGCGGACTTGCCAGTGCACGACTTTTTCAACGGCCCCCTGCCCGAGGCTGCCCGTTTGTTTGTCAAAGGAGAACTGGTATGACGAGAATTGCCCCCCACGCTCCCCACTTCGTGTGGTCGCTGCCCCCCGAGGGGGCCACTTTTTCATCTCGGGGCGGCCCGGCGATGAAAGGAATTGACCCCCACGCTCCCCAAGGGGGCCACTTTTTCATCTTGGGGCGGCCCGGCGATGAAAAAATTTAAGTCATTTCGGCCTCTAGCGCTTATCCATAAAGCGCTAGCAGCTATTATTTTAATAGCGTCTGGTTCGGTGTTCGCGCAAAGCATCACCATGGCTTCCACTACGTCCACCGAGCAATCGGGCCTTTTCTCGTACCTGCTGCCCGAGTTCAAGAAAGCCAGTGGCTTGGACTTGAAAGTGGTGGCGCTGGGCACCGGCCAAGCGCTGGACATGGCGCGCCGTGGCGACGCCGACGTGCTGTTTGTGCACGACCAGGTGGCCGAAGAAAAGTTTGTGGCCGACGGCTGGGGCGTCAAGCGCTACCCCGTGATGTACAACGACTTCATCCTGGTGGGCCCCAAGAACGACCCGGCTGGCACCCGTGGCAAAGACATCGTTCAGGCACTGCAAAAGCTGGCCACGGCCAACGGTAACTTCATCTCGCGCGGCGACAAAAGCGGCACGCATGCGGCCGAACTGCGCTACTGGAAGCTTGCAGGCGCTGACGCGGCCAAAGGCTCTGGCTACAAGGAATGCGGCTGCGGCATGGGCCCCGCGCTCAACATTGCGGCATCCAGCGGTGCTTACGCAATGACCGACCGCGGCACCTGGCTCAACTTCAAAAACAGGGCGGACCTGGCGGTGCTGGTGGAGGGCGACACCAAGCTCTTCAACCAGTATGGCGTGATGGTGGTCAACCCCGCCAAACACTCCCATGTCAAGGCGCAGGACGCGCAAAAGTTTGTGGACTGGATCGTGTCGCCTGCAGGCCAGACAGCGATTGCTGGCTACAAGATCGGCGGCGAGCAACTGTTCTTCCCCAACGCGGCGCCGTGAGCCGTGACCAACGCCACCATTGCCAACCCGAGGACGCTGTTCGTGGCGGTCACCGCATGGGCGGCAGCGTTGAGCGGTTGTGCCTTGGCGCCCGGTGGGGCGCCCGTGGCTGACGCCGTGCCTGTGCAGGTCTACGCCGCGGGTAGCCTGCGCGGTGCGTTGACCGACATCGCACGCGACTACGAGGCCCGCACAGGCCAAAAGCTTGTGCTCACATTTGGCGCTTCGGGCTTGCTGCGCGACCGCATTGAAAAAGGTGAATCCGCGCAGGTTTTTGCCTCAGCCGATATGGACCACCCCCAGCGCCTATCGGCGCGCGGTGGCTGGCAAGCGCCAGCAGTTTTTACGCGCAATGCGCTGTGCGCACTGACCAGCGAGCAGATCAACGCCACCCCAGACACGCTGCTGCCCACCTTGCTTCGCAGCGATGTGCGGGTGGGCACCTCTACCCCCAAGGCCGATCCCTCGGGCGACTATGCCTGGGCGATGTTTCGCAGGGCCGACGCCGTGCAGCCTGGCGCCTACGCGCAGCTGGATGCCAAGGCCTTGAAGCTGACGGGCGGTGCCGACTCTCCCAAGCCCCCCGCAGGCCAGGGCACCTACGCATGGGTCATGGACCAACGCCAGGCTGATGTGTTTCTGACCTACTGCACCAATGCCGTTTCGGCGCAGGCCGAGGTGCCCCGTTTGCGCGTGGTGCAGTTGCCCGCATCGTTGCAAGTGGGTGCAGCGTATGGGCTGACGGTGCGTACCGGTGCACCCGCCACCGCGAAGGCGTTTGCCCTGGCCTTGCAGGAGCCTGCGGCGCAGGCGGTGTTGCAGCGGCTGGGGTTTGGGGCGCCCTGAGCGATAGCAGTTGCGGGGTGGTCTTTGGCCATGCCCTTCTGTCGCTGGGTGCGGCTAACAACGTGTGTCTACTTGAATGAGCGGTGCGGGCTCATGGCTGTGCGCGGGTTTCGTCTTGCAGCAGCACCAGCAAGATGGCCGCCATGGGCAGGTTCTTGGTCAATGGCCCCAGGGGGTGCAGCCACCAGGCCGGGTCAACGAACGTGGCTAGCAGGGTCATCACCCCCATCAACACCAACGCGGCCCAGTAGGCGGTGCGGCCGGGCCGCCAGGCCATCCACAGCCCCAGCACGGCGTTGGCTGCGGCGCCGCCGAGAATGAGGGCGGTGGCCAGGTGCAGGTCGCTCCAGGCGGTGGGCAGGCTCACCAGCAAGTCGCGGCTTTGTCCGCGCAGCTCCACCACGCTGACGATGGCCGTGGCCAGCCACACAAACACAAGGCTCAAGCGCAGCAGTTGGCGGGCGGCGGGGTTCATGGCTTGGGGGGATTTGTCGTTGGCAGACGCAATGTCAGCAGCATTACAAGGCTTCCTCCAGCGTATCCGTCACCATGCCCCACCGGGCGAATTCGGGCGCAAACGCCGAAAGGGGCAACTGACGGGTGCTGGTGTACGCGCCGATGGGCAAAGCCTGCCCGGCGGCCAGTTGCCGTGCCAGCAAGACCGCGGCCATGCAGGGGATTTCGGGGCCATGGTCGTTGTCGGCCGCAATGTGCCAGGCGCGGCGCCGGGGCTGGCCCTGCGCATCGGCACCCGCCACGCGCACCACCATGCCCCCCAGCCCTGTGCCCATGAAGTCCAGCACACCACCGGTGTGGTGCATCAGCGCGGCCAGCTTTTCGGGGTGCGGCAACACGCCCCAGTGGCGCAGTGCCGCGATGGCGGCAAAGGTGCGCTGCGCCAGCCCTACCTCTAGCGCAGCGCGGAAGGTCACGCGGTCGCGGGTGCGGTAGTGCGCGGGAAACAGCTCCAGATCCGGGATGTCGCACACCGCGCCCAACCGGGGCCGCAGCCGGTGGAAATGCACACCAGTGGGCTGCGCCCAGCCGCGTTGTGGCTGCCAGCGGCCCTCTTGCCACACGTCTATCGGCAGACCGCAGTAACTCAGCACGGCTGCCAGGGTGGCCTGCCCGCGGGGCGCGCGCTGTGCAGGCGCAATGC
Source organism: Acidovorax sp. (assembly GCA_030692685.1). Taxonomy (GTDB): domain Bacteria; phylum Pseudomonadota; class Gammaproteobacteria; order Burkholderiales; family Burkholderiaceae_C; genus Acidovorax. Next base: position 51,345 of record JAUXZO010000127.1, read on the forward strand.
AGGTGTCCACGCTGTCGATGTGTTGCCAACCCGCACACAGGTGGTCCACCACGGCAGACGACAGTGCGGGCACCGTGCTGGCACCGGTGATGGCCGTGCGCTTTGCGGCCACGAAATGCGCCTATGGCGGCCGGAAAATCGCACACAAACCGGCGGCCATCGGCCAGGTCGATGTAGTGCGCACCGGCCTCGGCGGCGGCTTGGGCCACACCATAGGCCTGTGCCTGAAACGGCCCCGCCGTGTGAACCACCAGGCCCACGCCCAGCGATCGCAGCCGGTCTGCCAGGCCCGGGGCCTGGTGGTCGAGTGCAACGCCTTGTGCGCCGTGGTGCAGTGTGGCGGCCAGCCCTTGGGCGCGGCTGGCATCACGGCCCGCCACCAGCAGCGCAATGTTATGGTGGCTGGCAGGGTCGCCCGCCAGGCTGCGACAGATGCGGGTGCCAAAGTTGCCGTAGCCACCAAGGACCAGTGTTTTGAGGGCAGTCACAGATGGGGGCAGATGGGGGTGATTGGGGGTAATTGGGGGTGATTGGGGCTCAGGCTCTGGGCGCCCAGGGCACGGGGGGCAGGGCGGGGGCGTGGGCTGCGTAGCTGGCTTGCACGGTGCGGTGCGCGTGCAGTGTGGCCTGCAACGCTGCGCGTTGGGCGGGCATCTGGGTGCGGTGCCATTGCGGTACCGTGTGGGCCGGCATGGGGCGGCTGAACACATAACCCTGAATGCTGTGCAGCCCGACCGACGCCAGGGTTTGCAGTTCTTCGACCGTCTCCACGCCCTCTACCACCACCGACAAACCAAACTCCTGCGCCAGCGCCGCCACGTGCCGCAGCAGCGACTGCCGGCGCCGGTCTTGCGCAAGCTGGCGCACAAACAGGCGGTCGCACTTGAAGCCTGCAATCGGCAAATCGGCCAGCATGCCCAGCGATGAATACCCTGCGCCAAAGTCATCCATCAGCACAGCCACGCCCATGGCGCTCAGGTCGTGGATGGCGGCCACCATCTGCGAACCCAGGGCAATGATGGCGTGCTCCGTCATCTCCAGCTTCAGCATGCGGGCGGGCAGCGCTCGCTGGGCCAGTTCGTCGCGTAGCCAGGGGGCAAAGTGGTCGTCCAGCAGAGTGACGGGCGCCACATTCACGCTGATCGATGCGTCGTGCAGGCCCGCTGTTTTCCAGGCTTGTACGCAGTCGAGCGCGTTGCGCAAGATCATGCGGTCTACCTCGGCGGTTTTGCCCTGCAGCTCGCACACCAGAAAAAAGGTTTCAGGGTTGATGTCGCCCAGGGTTTTGTCCGTCAGGCGCAGCAGCGCCTCAAACTGCACGTCGCGCTGCTGAAAATCCACAATGGGCTGAAAGTGCAGCGCCAGGCGATCCGGTTGCAGCAGCGTGGGCAGGTGGTCGGCAATGAGGGACAGCTCCATGTCGTGCTCGTCGTTCTGCGCCACGTTGGATGTCCGCATCATCGACAGCCCCCGGCGCAAAAGCTGCTGGCGGTCCGCGTCCCAGCGCATGTTGCTTAGCTGCTCAACGGACACCGCAATCGCAAACACCAGCACGATGACCAGCAGGGCGATTCCGTCCGATTCGCCGCTGGGGTCGCCCAGGTGCAGGGGAAAGGTGTTGACCAGCAGCCAATGCAGCAACAGGATGGCTGCGCCACACAGTAGTTTGTCGTGCCAGGACTGTGGCCTGAAATGCGGCGTGAGAACGCTGAGCTTGGCCGAGCGGTGGCGCACCGAGGTGTAGGTGGCAAGGCCCACGGCCGTGGCCATGGACAACACAATGGCCAGCCAGTTCACCTGCGCAAAGCTGTGCACATGGCCGCGTGTGATCGTGAAGTGCGCGGCCAGCATGCCCGCGGCCAGCCACACCCCCGCAAACACAATGCGCCCTTTGCTGGCGCTGGTGCAGAGCGTAGGAATGGTGAACCGCGCGCTGATGGCCATGATGAGCAGGCCGCTGAGTGCAGGCACCAGCTCCAGCACATGGTGCGCCAGCTCTGCATACATGAAGAGGCCCACCACATCCAGCGCCCACACAATGCAGCCAATACACAGCGCCGCGTGCGACGCGCTGATGCGCCGGCTGGACGGGTCTACCGAATACGCCGTGTTTTCTGCCAGCCGCTGGCACACATGTACCACCAGCGTAGCGAACACCAAGAACAACAGACTTTGAAGCAGTGGCGGGAACGCCACCCCAAACGCCTGTGCGGCATCTTGCCAGATTGAAACCATGTCCACACACTCCCGCGCTTGTTTTGGCGATGATCATACGGCCGAAGGGTGGCGCTTTTCTTTACAAAAAAGGCACACTGCAGGCACACTGCAGGCACGTGCGCCCTGCATTGCGACCGCGCAAAACGGCCGTTCAGTTGACGACGGCAATGCCTTTGACCTGCGCGAATACCGGCTTGCCAGGGACGAGCGCCAGCGCCTGGGCAGAGCGCTGGGTCACCCGCGCCAGCAGCCGCGTGGCACCTGCATCCAGCGCCACCATCAACTGCCCGGGGCTGTCTTCGCTGAGTGCCGCCACCGTGGCAGGCAATACGTTCAGGATGCTGCTGTCGCTGGCGGCCGTCAGTGCCAGGCTGACGTCTCGGGCCTGTATCCGCAGCCGAATGGCTTCGCCCGCCGCACGCACCGTGGGGCTGACCAGCAACAACTGCCCGCCGCCGAACGCAACCGTGGTGATGTGGTCCAGCGCATCGTGCTGTAGCACCGTGCCTTCAATCACCGTGGCGGCGGTGTCGCCATGGGCCAGCGGCAGGTCCAGGCGCACGATCAGTGCATCGGTGCGCCCTTGGGCCCGCACGCGGCCTTCTTGCATCAGCACCATGTGTTCGGCCAGCCGTGCCACTTCGTCGAGGGCATGGCTGACGTAGAGCATGGGGATGTCGAGGCTGCGGTGCAGTTGCTCCAGGTAGGGCAGCACCTCGGCTTTGCGCTCCCCGTCCAGCGCGGCCAGGGGCTCGTCCATCAGCAGCAGGCGGGGGCTGGTGGCCAGTGCGCGGGCCATGGCCACACGCTGGCGTTCACCGCCGGACAGGGCCTGTGGTTTACGGTCCATGAGGTGGCCGATGCCCAGCAACTCCACCGCCAGCTCCAGCGCCACTTTGCGGCGTGCGGGGGGCGTGCGTTTGAGCCCGTAGTCGATGTTGCCGCGCACGCTCAAATGGTCGAACAGGCTGGCTTCCTGGAACACGTAGCCCAACGCGCGTTCGTGCGTAGCGCGCCAGATGCGCTGCGCGTCGTCTTGCCACACCTCGCCGTTGACCACCACGCGCCCGGGCTGCGCACGCTCCAGCCCCGCAATGGCGCGCAGGCAAGTGGTCTTGCCGCATCCCGAGGGGCCGAACAACGCGGTCACACCGCGCCCGGGCAATTGCAGGTTGACGTCCAGCGTGAAGCCCGGGCGCGCTAGGGCCAACTGTGCCGTGATGTGTGCCATGGGGATGCTGGGTTCCATCACTGAACCATCGACGGTGCTCTGCGGCGGCTGAGGGTCAGGCCCAGCAGCACCACAAACGAAAACACCACCATGCCCCCGGCCAGCCAGTGCGCTTGCGTGTATTCGAGCGCCTCCACATGGTCATAGATCTGTACCGAAACCACGCGCGTCACGCCGGGGATGTTGCCGCCCAGCATGAGCACCACGCCAAACTCCCCTACCGTGTGCGCAAAGCTCAGGATGGCAGCGGTGATGAAGCCTGGGCGCGCCAGCGGCAGTGCCACGGTAAAAAAGCGGTCCAGCGGCCCGGCGCCCAGAGTGGCCGCCGCTTCAAGCGGGCGCCGGCCGATGGCTTCAAACGCGTGTTGCAGCGGTTGCACGGCAAAGGGCAGCGAGTAGATCAGCGAGCCCACCACCAGCCCCCAGAAGGTGAACGGCAGCGTGCCCAGCCCCAGCCACTGCGTGAACTGCCCCAGCGGCCCGTTGGGCCCCATCGTGACCAGCAGGTAAAAACCAATCACTGTGGGCGGCAGCACCAGCGGCAGTGCCACCACGGCCGACACCGGCCCGCGCCAGCGTGAAGGCGTGTGCGCCAGCCACCACGCGAGCGGCGTGCACAGCACCAGCAACAACACCATCGTGGTGCCCGCCAGTTTCAGCGTGAGGCGGATGGCGGCCCAGTCCTCGGGGCTCAGAACCATGCTACAAAATAGTGAGCTGCTTGCGCTTGTTGTGTATCGATTTCAATGTGATATGGCATCTAAACCCTTATGTATCAAGCGCAGCCAGCTATCAAAATGAATAGCCATACGATTTGATGATCGCCCGCGCCTTGTCCCCGCGCAGGTACGTGAGCAGCGCAGCGGCTGCGGCGCTGTCTTTGCCGGGGCTGAGCATCACGGCGTCCTGGCGAATCGGGTCGTGCAGGCTGGCAGGCACCTGCCAGCCCGATCCGCTGCGGATCTTGCCGTCGGTCATCACCTGCGACAGCGCCACAAAACCCAGTTGTGCATTGCCCGTAGCAACAAACTGAAAGGTCTGCGCAATGTTCTCGCCCTGCACCAGGCGCGGCTGCAGAGTGGCCGCAACGCCCAGCTTGTCCATCACCTGCATGGCTGCCGCGCCATACGGCGCCACCCTGGGGTTGGCCAGCGCCAGGTGCTTGAAGTTGCCCGTTTTGAGCACGTCGCCCTGGGCATCGACATACCCCGGCTGAGCGCTCCATAACACCAGCGTGCCAATGGCATAGGTCAACCGCGAGTGGGCCACGGCCTTGCCTTCGCGTTCCAGCCTGGCAGGCGTGGTGTCGTCGGCCGACAGGAGAATTTGAAAGGGAGCGCCGTGGGTGATTTGCGCATAGAACTTGCCGGTCGCGCCGAACGAGAGTTCGGCCTTGTGGCCCGTTTCGGCCTCAAAGGCGGCGGCAATTTTCTGCATGGGCGCCGTGAAGTTGGCCGCCACGGCGACGGAGACGGTGTCTGCATGCGCCGCATGCAGGGTGGCCAAGGCAAGGCCAGCGAAGGTCAGGGCTACGGAGGCAAGGCGATGGAACATAGCGGTGAGGCTGCGGGCGTGAAATCGCTATTCATGAATGGAATAGCGAGAGTATAGGCAGGTTGTGGCCGGCTGCATTTACCCGTCGCACGCAGTGGCGCGCGCCACGACCTTGCGCGCCAGCGGCGCCGCCACCATCACGGCCGGAAACGCGAACAGCCACCCGGTCAGCCACGCGCCCGTCCAGAGGTCCAGAAAGTCCTGGTGCGCCTGCAGCGTCCGAAAAGTGGAGATACCCGATACCAAGAGGGACATCAGCCCTGACAGGATGAAGCTGAACAGCACGGGGCCGTAGCGTGCCGGGATCATGCGGTGGCCTCTTGGGTTGGTTGGTGCGTGGCCACGTCGGTCAGCCGCTGCAGGGTCTCTGCAAAATGCCGTCCGAACATCCGCGCCGTCTTGACATCCCCTGGCACAAACGCGTCCGCTGGCGCGCCGTGGCCTGCCTGTGCCATCAGGCCCGACCAGGAGCCCAGCCGATTGGCCGCCTCGTCGTACGGCACACCCACCTGTTGCTCCGGCAGGATGGGGTTGCCTACCCACACCATGCCGTGCTGCATGGCAAACACCCACATCGACATCAGCGTGGACTGCTTGTCGCCCGAGGGCAGCGATGACACGGTGAAACCGGCTGCCAACTTGTTCTTGAGCTGTTGCGTTTTCCACAGCTGCCCCGTGGCGTCCATGAAGGTCTTGAACGGGCCGGACACCCCACCCAGATACGTGGGCGAGCCGAGGATGACGCCGTCGTAGCGCAGCAGATCATCGGGCGTGCGGGCCAGGTCTTCGGCCCGGATCCGTTCGGCGCGAACGCCGGGGAAGCCTTGGGCACCCTGCAGAACATGGGTGGCAATGTGTGCGGTGTGCCCTTGGGCACTGTGATAAATGATGGCGATGTTTTTCATGCTGTGATTTCCGTTGGTTGATTTCCGTTGGGGTGATTTCTGGAGGTAAAGCGCAAAGAGACGTCATCGTGAAATCAGTGCGATGACAAGCGCGGACAGATAGAGGCCGAGGCCAAAGACGGTGTGGTTGGCCACGCTGCGCAGGCAGTTCTTGAGGGGCGTGGCGGTGCGCGATGCGGCAAAGCCCGCACCCATGGCCGGTTGCATCACCAGCAGCGGCGCTGCCACGGTGCAGATACCCACTACCAGCGCGGGCAGCAGGGTGGGGCGGTGCAACCAGTCCACTCCCTGAATACCGACCAGCACGGTGGCGAAGACCATGCCCACGGCGTAGTGCGTGAGCCAGCCCCACGCCAGCTCGCCCCGGATGGGCACTGACTTGGCGATGGCCGCATGGGCGAACTGGCCCCGGAAAAGATGCCCCATCCAGCGGCCGATGAAGGCGAAGTTGAGGGTGGGTATGCCCATCCGTTTGAGCAGCACAAGCCATGCGTCCATAACGGCGGTGGCGCCGATGCCGATCAGCATCGCGGCGTAAATTTCTTGCAGCTGGAGTGTCATCAAAGCACCTCGAAGAGTTGACGTAGGAACGTTTTGAACGGAATATAGAAGTTCAAGTCAACTTGATGTCAAGGGGTTTTTTGATAGACATTGCAGAAGTCGCCAAGCGCTCCGGGCTGCGCGCCTCCACGCTGCGCTATTACGAAGAAAAGGGGCTGGTGCAATCGGTGGGGCAGCCCGGCGAGCGCCGCCGTTTTGCGCCCGGCGTGCTGGACCAGCTGGCGTTGATTGCGCTGGGGCAGTCGGCCGGGTTCTCGCTGGATGACATCCGGGCCATGTTTTTGCCCAGCGGCGAGCCCAGCATCGATCGGCAATTGCTTTCGGCCAAGGCCGATGAACTGGACACCATGGTCAAGCGCTTGAAGGCGATGAGCAACGGTCTGCGGCACGCGGCCGCCTGCCCGGCCGAAAGCCATGCGCAGTGCCCCTCCTTTCAGCGGCTTCTGAAGGCTGCAGCGGCGGGGGCGCTGGAGCGCCAGCAGACACGGGCCATGCCCGTAACGGGGCTGCGCCGAAAAGCGGTGTGAAGGTGCCCCTGAGGCATCATCGGCGCATGCCTGCTGCTTCTCTCTCCGTCTCTGATGCGCTGGGCCACGCCCTGGCCGACAAACGCATCGATATCCTGCGCCAGATCGGTGCCTGTGGCTCCATCTCGCAGGCAGCGCGCGCCGTGGGCGTGAGCTACAAGGCGGCGTGGCAGGCGGTGGACACGCTCACCAATCTGGCTGGTACACCCCTCGTCGCCCGGGCCGTGGGCGGCGCGGGCGGCGGCGGCGCGCAGTTGACCGAGGCGGGGCACCAGCTGCTGGCGGCGGCCGATGCGATGGCGCAGGCGCGGGGGGCCGTGCTGTCGCGCTGGCAGGCCACGCCGCATGCAGGGCCCGCACTGGCACGGCTGGCGGTGCGCACCAGCATGCGCAACCAATTGCCGTGTGTGGTGGAGCGGCTTACCGTGCAGGGGCAGTTGGTGTGGGTGCATCTGCGCTTGGGGTTGGGCGATGCGGGCATGGCTGCGGCTGCGGTGAAGGGTAAGGCGCTTACCGCGCTGGCGTCGCGCATCACGCTTGAAAGTGCCGAGCTGCTGGGCCTGCAGCCGGGCCTGGCGGTGCAGGCGCTGTGCAAGGCCACAGCGGTGCGGGTGGAGCGCCGTGAGCGCGTGGCGTCTGCCATTGCGGCAACGTCCTCCATGGCGGCGCCTTCTTCTTCTTCTTCTCCTCCTTCTGGCACACACCGCCTGCTTGCCAAGGCCACGCGCGTAGTGCGCGGCGAAGCGGGCGACGAGGTGTCTGCCGAGCTGGTGGGAGGCCTGCAGATGGTGGGTTTTGCGGCGCCGGGCAGCGGGCTGCGTGCGGGCAGTGGCGTAGTGCTGGTGGTGGAAGACAACGCCGTGGTGCTGGCCCTGGTAGGCGGGTGAAGTGAAACACCCCCTTGAGCGGCTTTGCCGCTTCCCCCCGCTCTCGCAGCGCTTCGCGCAGCGGGCAGGGGGACGAAGCCCTCGCTGCGGGGCGGCCCTTGCCTGGCTGCCCTGGCCTGGGCCGCGCCAGTTTCATGGGTCGTGAGTGATGCTGCGCACCATGAAAACTGAATGAGAGGGTGGCCCCGTGTTGTTGTGCAATGAAATACTATTAAATCAATAGCTGCTAGCGCTTTACCATCAACCGCCAGAGGCACTTTTGACTCATATTTTCCGCTGCCAGTGCCTATCTTTATCCCTTGGGTGCCCCCAGCTTGCGGTACACCGTGGCGCGGCTGATGCCCAGTGCGCGGGCCGCTTCGGCCACATTGCCCCGTGCGCCTTGCACGGCCTGGCGGATCAAGGCGGTTTCGGCCTCGCGCAGCGGGGCTGCCACCGCCGATTTGCCGGTGATTGCGTGCGCTACCGCCACTGCCTGGTCACTGATAGGGCTGCGGGTGGCGGCTGGCAGCTGCGCCAGCGCCTGCAGGCGCAGGCCGGACCACAGCGGCAAATCCAGTGGCTGTGCCGGGTGCCGCCGCGCCGCATCGAACAACATGGTCCATGGCATGGCCATCAGGTCGCTGCAGTGGGTGGGTGTGCCCGCCATGCGCAACGGCTGGGGTACCAGTTGGCGGGCCATGCTGTTGGCGCCTACCACCACACCGTCGCCGTCCAGCGTCAACAGGCCATCGCCTTCGCCGCCCAGGGGGCAGCCGGGCCAGTTCATGCGCAGCAGCAGGGCGTGGGGCAGTTGCAGCAGCAGGGCATCTTCCATGGCCCGGGCCGACCGGGCCACCAGGTGGCGCAGCTCGGGCCGTTCGGGCACGTCCACGCCGGTCAGGTCCAGCATGCCCACGCACTGCCCATGGGGGTCGAACAGCGGCGCGCCTGCGCAGCTGTAGCTGCTGTTGTCGTCAAAGAAGTGTTCCCCCCGGTGCAGCCACACGGGCTGCAGCTCAGCCAGCGCGGCGCCGATGGCGGTGGTGCCCACAGCCGCTTCTGACAGGTCGATGCCCACACGGCCGATGGCGCTGGCGCGGGGGTCGCTCTGGTCGCAAGGGCCTTGCACATCCACCACGATGCCGCGTGCGTCCGTCAGCATGGCGAAGTAACGCATACCGGCAATGGCGCGGGTGAGCTGATCGAGCACGGGGCGGGCCGCGCGCAGCAGGTGGTGGTTTTGCTCCTGGCTGCGGCGCAGTGCCGGGGCGCTGACGGCGTCAAACGCCACCTGCTGGGCGGGCTTGAGCCCCTGGGCCAGACAGCGTTGCCACGACCGCGCAATCCACGGCTCCACCTCGGTGCGCAACGGCACAACGCCATCCGCCAGCAAGGTCTGGCGGGCCTGCGCAATCAGCGCGTGGCGGTGGGCGGTAGAGGTGGGCGCGGAGGACAGCATGGGTGAACTGGTTCCTTTGAGCTGCGGATGATGCGCCGGTGTGCGCTGCAACATGTTTCATTTTGAGAATATCCAGTCGGGGCTGCCGGAAATCGAGGGTTGTCCCTAGGGATGGGTGGTGGGACGCGGCAGAAGATGCGCGAAGAACGTGTTCACGATCTCCCAGGGGTCGTGCAGCGGTCTTGGCGGGATGGGATGCTAGGCGCGGTGCGCAGTGGATAGCTCGGCGATCCACAAGCGCCGCAACGCAGCAGACCGCCCGCCACGACCACTGCCCGAAGGGTTGGAGCGAAATCGGGCGATTGGACGCTCCGGCTGCTTGGATGGGCATGAGCCCATGCGGCGCACCCGAAGCATCCACGCATCCCGATTGCGCTCCAACGCGATCCCCTGCGAGATCGTCAACACGTTCTTGTCCAGCCAAAACCTATTCAGGAGACAGCCAGATGCAAGTCCAGTTCACCGTCAACGGGCGCGCCGCCAGCGTTGACGTCCCCCCCAACACCCTGCTTGTCCATGCGCTGCGAGAGCATTTGCTGCTCACCGGCACCCATGTGGGTTGCGACACCAGCCAATGCGGGGCGTGCACGGTGCATGTGAATGGCCGCGCAGTGAAGTCGTGCGCGATGCTGGCCGTGCAGGCGCAGGGCGCCGATGTGCAAACCATCGAAGGCCTGGCTGCACCCGACGGCACCATGCACCCCATGCAGGCAGCATTCAAGGAATGCCACGGCCTGCAGTGCGGCTTCTGCACCCCCGGCATGGTGATGAGCGCAGTGGACCTGTGCAACGGCCACCCCAATGCCAGCGAAGGCGAGATCCGCGAACTGCTCGAAGGCAACATTTGCCGCTGCACGGGCTACCAGAACATCGTGCGCGCGGTGCAGGTCGGCCAAAAGGCCATGGCTTCAGCTTAAAGAAGGAGAAACATCATGGGTGCATCCGACTTTTCCAAGCTGCCGCACATCGGCGAATCCGTCAAGCGCAAGGAAGACTACCGCTTTCTGACCGGCGCGGGCCAGTACACCGACGACGTGGTGCTGGCCGCGCAAAGCCATGCGGTGTTTGTGCGCTCGCCGCACGCGCACGCCAAGATCAACAGCATCAACGTGGACGCCGCCAAGGCCGCGCCGGGCGTGCTGGGTGTGCTTACCGGTGCCGATGTGGCGGCCGACAGCATCAACGGCCTGCCCTGCGGCTGGCTCATCACCAGCACCGACGGCCAGCCCATGAAGGAGCCGCCACACCCCATCCTGGCGCAGGGCAAGGTGCGCTATGTGGGCGACCATGTGGCCATGGTGGTGGCGCTGACGCAGCAGCAGGCGCGTGATGCTGCCGAACTGGTGGAGGTGGACTACGACGTGCTGCCCGCTGTGGTCAGCGTGGCCGATGCCGCAGCAGGCGCCGTGGCGGGCGCAGGCCTGCATGACGCCGCACCGGACAACCATTGCTACAAGTGGGCCATCGGCGACAAGGGCGGGGTGGACGCCGCATTTGCCAACGCCGCGCATGTGACCAAGCTCGACCTGGTGAACAACCGCCTCATTCCCAACGCCCTGGAGCCACGCACCGCCATTGGCAGCTACAGCCGCGCCAAGGACGAATACACGCTGTATGTCAGCAACCAGAACCCGCATGTGGAACGGCTGCTGATGACCGCGTTTGTGATGGGCCTGCCCGAGCACAAAGTGCGCGTGATTGCCCCCGACGTGGGCGGCGGCTTTGGCTCCAAGATCTTTTTGTATGCCGAAGACGTGTGCCTGACCTGGGCCTCCAAAAAGCTCAACCGCAACATCAAGTGGGTGGCCGACCGCAGCGAGTCGTTCCTGTCGGACGCGCATGGCCGCGACCATGTGAGCCACGCCGAGATGGCGATGGACAAGGACGGCAAGTTTTTGGCCCTGCGCGTGCACACCGATGCCAACATGGGCGCCTACCTCAGCACCTTTGCCAGCGCCGTGCCGACCATCCTGTATGCCACGCTGCTGGCCGGGCAATACACCACGCCACAGGTTTATGTGGAGGTGGACGCATGGTTCACCAACACGGCGCCGGTGGATGCCTACCGCGGCGCAGGCCGGCCCGAGGCCACGTATTTGCTGGAACGCCTGGTCTCGCGTTGCGCCTGGGACCTGGGCCTGGGGCAAGATGAAATTCGCAAGCGCAACTTCATCACCAGCTGGCCGTACCAAACGCCCGTGGCGCTGCAGTACGACGTGGGCGACTACCACGGGTGCATGACGCAGGCGCAAGAGCTGGCCGACGTGGCAGGCTTTGCGGCGCGCAAGGCAGCCAGCGAGGCCAAGGGCCTAAAGCGTGGCATTGGCTACAGCAGCTACATCGAGGCCTGCGGCATTGCCCCATCCAACATCGCCGGGGCCTTGGGCGCGCGGGCGGGTTTGTTTGAGTGCGGCGAGGTGCGCGTGCACCCCACAGGCAGCGTGACGGTGTTCACCGGCTCGCACAGCCACGGCCAGGGGCACGAGACCACCTTTGCGCAGGTGGTGGCGGCACGCCTGGGCATCCCGGTGGAGAACGTGGACATCGTGCACGGCGACACGGGCCGCGTGCCGTTTGGCATGGGCACTTACGGATCGCGATCGCTGAGCGTGGGCGGATCGGCCATCATGAAAGCGCTGGACAAGATCGAGGCCAAGGCCAAAAAGATTGCTGCACACCTGATGGAAGCGAGCGACGCCGACATCGACTTTGCCAACGGCGAATTCAGCGTGCGGGGCACCGACAAGAAGGTCCCGTTCGGTTCGGTGTCTCTGGCCGCCTACGTGCCCCACAACTACCCGCTGGACGTGCTGGAGCCGGGCCTGAACGAAACCGCGTTTTACGACCCGACAAACTTCACCTTCCCCGCAGGCACCTACATCTGCGAGGTAGAGATTGACCCGTCCACGGGCAGCACCCGCGTGGACAAGTTCACCGCAGTGGACGACTTCGGAACCATCATCAACCCGATGATTGTGGAAGGCCAGGTGCATGGCGGACTGGTGCAGGGCATTGGCCAGGCGCTGATGGAAAACTGCGTGTACGACCGCGAAACGGGCCAGCTGCTGACCGGCAGCTTCATGGACTACGCCATGCCGCGCGCCGACGATTTTCCTGAGTTCAAGCTGGGCCACGTGTGCACCCCCTGCACACACAACCCACTGGGCGCCAAGGGCTGCGGCGAGGCGGGTGCCATTGGCTCGCCACCGGCCGTGATCAACGCGGTGCTGGATGCGCTACGTCCGCTGGGCGTGAAAGAGTTCGACATGCCCGCTTCGCCGCACCGCGTGTGGGAAGCCATTCAGAACGCCAAGGCATAAGGAGATCGACCATGTATGCATTCACCTTTGAGGCTCCGACCTCTACCGCCGCAGCCGCGCAGCTCATCGCCCAAGGCGGAAAATTGCTGGCGGGCGGGCAAAGCCTGTTGCCGTCCATGCGGCTGCGCCTGGCCAACCCCGAGAAGATCATCGACCTCAACAACATCGCCGAGCTGGCGGGCATCCGCCGGGACGGCAATGCGCTGGTCATCGGTGCCATGACGCGCCACATGGACGTGGCCAACAGTGCAGATGTGAAGGCTGCGATCCCCGCGCTGGCCGACCTGGCTGCACACATTGGCGACCGCCAGGTGCGCGCGCGCGGAACGCTCGGTGGGTCGGTGGCCAACAACGACCCGGCGGCCTGCTACCCCAGCGCGGTGCTGGGCCTCTCGGCCACCGTCATCACCAACCAGCGCGAGATCAAGGCCGACGACTTCTTTGTAGGCATGTACACCACGGCGCTGGAAGAGGGCGAGGTCATCACGGCCATCCGTTTCCCCATTCCCAAGCGCGCGGTGTACCTCAAGTTCAAGCAGGCGGCATCGCGCTTCTCGCTGGTGGGGGTGTTCGTGGCGCAGACCGATAGCGGCGTGCGCGTGGCCATCACCGGCGCGGCCACCAGCGTGTTTAGGCATGCGGGGCTGGAGGCGGCGCTTAACCAGAGTTTCACGGCGCAGTCCGCCGCGGCAGTGAAGATCGACGCGAGTGATCTGAACGCCGACATCCATGCCAGTGCGGCGTATCGCGCCAACCTGATCAGTGTGCAGACGCAAAGGGCTGTAGCGCAGATGCTGGGTTGAGACCTGTAGGTTGTAGGTCGGGTTAGCGCAGCGTATCCCGACATTGCGGCTCCTTGCGTGGGTGCCGGGTTACGCCCTGCGGGCTAGCCCGACCTGCGGGGTCGGCTTCATCCCGTGGCTGTTTTACGGTGTATTTTTTAATGAAATTGGCCTCTGGCGCTTATCCATCAAGCGCTAGTAGCTATAAAAATTATAGTAATGAATGTTGCCCCTCCTGCGCCCATGACCGCGCCCGCGCTGTCCTCCATCGATGCCCTGGTGTTGGCTTTGCAGGGCGTGGGCTACTTTGCCGACCGGCGCCTGGCCACGGCCGTGTTCCTGGCGCTCAAGCTGCAGCGCCCGCTGCTGCTGGAGGGCGAGCCGGGCGTGGGCAAGACGGCGCTGGCCCATGCGCTTGGCAAGGTGCTGGAGCGCAGCCTGATTCGCTTGCAGTGCTACGACGGCTTGGAGCAGCGTGAGGCGTTGTACGAGTGGAACTACGCCGCCCAACTGCTGCACATGCGTGCAGCCGAGGGCCAAGGCAGTACCGACATGGCGCAGGTGGAGCGCGAGGTTTACCAAGACCGCTTCCTCATCCGCCGCCCCTTGCTGCAGGCGCTGCAAGCCCCCGCGCCGGGTGCGGTGCTGCTGATCGACGAGGTGGACCGCGCCGACGAGCCCTTCGAGGCCTTCCTGCTCGAGTATTTGGGCGAGTACCAGGTCAGCATTCCCGAGATTGGCACCGTGTGCGCCACGGCGACGCCGGTCACCATCCTCACCAGCAACCGCACGCGCGACCTGCACGACGCCGTCAAGCGCCGCTGCCTGTACCACTGGCTCGACTACCCCGAGCGCGAGCGCGAACTCGCCATCGTGCGCGCGCAGGTGCCCGGCGCCAGCGCCGCGCTCGCCACCCAGGTGGCGGATTTTGTGGGCCGCCTGCGCAGCCAGCCTTTTGCCAACGCGTTTCAACGCGCACCGGGCATTGCCGAAAGCGTGGAATGGGCCAAGGCCCTGGTGGCGCTGGACACCATCATGGTGGACCCTGAAGTGGTGTCCGACACCGCAGGCATTTTGTTCAAGCAGCGCGAGGATGTGGCGGCGCTCACGCAAGACATGGCGGCGCAACTGCTGCAGCCTGACGATGCGTGATGCCCAGGAGCCTTCAAAAATACGAAACCGTTCGGGCTGGGCTTGTTGAAGCCCCGCGCGGGGCTTCAACAAGCCCAGCCCGAACGGTTTCGTATTTTTGAAGGCTCCTGGGCATCACGCATCGTCAGGCTGCAGCAGTTGCGCCGCCATGTCTTGCGTGAGCGCCGCCACATCCTCGCGCTGCTTGAACAAAATGCCTGCGGTGTCGGACACCACTTCAGGGTCCACCATGATGGTGTCCAGCGCCACCAGGGCCTTGGCCCATTCCACGCTTTCGGCAATGCCCGGTGCGCGTTGAAACGCGTTGGCAAAAGGCTGGCTGCGCAGGCGGCCCACAAAATCCGCCACCTGGGTGGCGAGCGCGGCGCTGGCGCCGGGCACCTGCGCGCGCACGATGGCGAGTTCGCGCTCGCGCTCGGGGTAGTCGAGCCAGTGGTACAGGCAGCGGCGCTTGACGGCGTCGTGCAGGTCGCGCGTGCGGTTGCTGGTGAGGATGGTGACCGGCGTCGCCGTGGCGCACACGGTGCCAATCTCGGGAATGCTGACCTGGTACTCGCCCAAATACTCGAGCAGGAAGGCCTCGAAGGGCTCGTCGGCGCGGTCCACCTCGTCGATCAGCAGCACCGCACCCGGCGCGGGGGCTTGCAGCGCCTGCAGCAAGGGGCGGCGGATGAGGAAGCGGTCTTGGTAAACCTCGCGCTCCACCTGCGCCATGTCGGTACTGCCTTGGCCCTCGGCTGCACGCATGTGCAGCAGTTGGGCGGCGTAGTTCCACTCGTACAACGCCTCACGCTGCTCCAAGCCGTCGTAGCACTGCAAGCGAATCAGGCTGCGCTCCAGCACCTTGCCAAGCGCATGGGCCAGCGCCGTCTTGCCCACGCCCGGCTCGCCCTCCAGCAGCAGCGGGCGCTGCAGCTTGAGCGCCAGGAACACGGCCGTGGCCAGGCGCCGGTCGGCAAAGTAGCCCACGCCCTGCAAAGCCAACACCAGGGCATCGATGGAGGACAGCGCGGGCGCGGTCATGGGCGCAGGAGGGGCAACATTCATTACTATAATTTTTATAGCTACTAGCGCTTGATGGATAAGCGCCAGAGGCCAATTTCATTAAAAAATACACCGTAAAACAGCCACGGGATGAAGCCGACCCCGCAGGTCGGGCTAGCCCGCAGGGCGTAACCCGGCACCCACGCAAGGAGCCGCAATGTCGGGATACGCTGCGCTAACCCGACCTACAACCTACAGGTCTCAACCCAGCATCTGCGCTACAGCCCTTTGCGTCTGCACACTGATCAGGTTGGCGCGATACGCCGCACTGGCATGGATGTCGGCGTTCAGATCACTCGCGTCGATCTTCACTGCCGCGGCGGACTGCGCCGTGAAACTCTGGTTAAGCGCCGCCTCCAGCCCCGCATGCCTAAACACGCTGGTGGCCGCGCCGGTGATGGCCACGCGCACGCCGCTATCGGTCTGCGCCACGAACACCCCCACCAGCGAGAAGCGCGATGCCGCCTGCTTGAACTTGAGGTACACCGCGCGCTTGGGAATGGGGAAACGGATGGCCGTGATGACCTCGCCCTCTTCCAGCGCCGTGGTGTACATGCCTACAAAGAAGTCGTCGGCCTTGATCTCGCGCTGGTTGGTGATGACGGTGGCCGAGAGGCCCAGCACCGCGCTGGGGTAGCAGGCCGCCGGGTCGTTGTTGGCCACCGACCCACCGAGCGTTCCGCGCGCGCGCACCTGGCGGTCGCCAATGTGTGCAGCCAGGTCGGCCAGCGCGGGGATCGCAGCCTTCACATCTGCACTGTTGGCCACGTCCATGTGGCGCGTCATGGCACCGATGACCAGCGCATTGCCGTCCCGGCGGATGCCCGCCAGCTCGGCGATGTTGTTGAGGTCGATGATCTTCTCGGGGTTGGCCAGGCGCAGCCGCATGGACGGCAACAGGCTTTGCCCGCCCGCCAGCAATTTTCCGCCTTGGGCGATGAGCTGCGCGGCTGCGGCGGTAGAGGTCGGAGCCTCAAAGGTGAATGCATACATGGTCGATCTCCTTATGCCTTGGCGTTCTGAATGGCTTCCCACACGCGGTGCGGCGAAGCGGGCATGTCGAACTCTTTCACGCCCAGCGGACGTAGCGCATCCAGCACCGCGTTGATCACGGCCGGTGGCGAGCCAATGGCACCCGCCTCGCCGCAGCCCTTGGCGCCCAGTGGGTTGTGTGTGCAGGGGGTGCACACGTGGCCCAGCTTGAACTCAGGAAAATCGTCGGCGCGCGGCATGGCGTAGTCCATGAAGCTGCCGGTCAGCAGCTGGCCCGTTTCGCGGTCGTACACGCAGTTTTCCATCAGCGCCTGGCCAATGCCCTGCACCAGTCCGCCATGCACCTGGCCTTCCACAATCATCGGGTTGATGATGGTTCCGAAGTCGTCCACTGCGGTGAACTTGTCCACGCGGGTGCTGCCCGTGGACGGGTCAATCTCTACCTCGCAGATGTAGGTGCCTGCGGGGAAGGTGAAGTTTGTCGGGTCGTAAAACGCGGTTTCGTTCAGGCCCGGCTCCAGCACGTCCAGCGGGTAGTTGTGGGGCACGTAGGCGGCCAGAGACACCGAACCGAACGGGACCTTCTTGTCGGTGCCCCGCACGCTGAATTCGCCGTTGGCAAAGTCGATGTCGGCGTCGCTCGCTTCCATCAGGTGTGCAGCAATCTTTTTGGCCTTGGCCTCGATCTTGTCCAGCGCTTTCATGATGGCCGATCCGCCCACGCTCAGCGATCGCGATCCGTAAGTGCCCATGCCAAACGGCACGCGGCCCGTGTCGCCGTGCACGATGTCCACGTTCTCCACCGGGATGCCCAGGCGTGCCGCCACCACCTGCGCAAAGGTGGTCTCGTGCCCCTGGCCGTGGCTGTGCGAGCCGGTGAACACCGTCACGCTGCCTGTGGGGTGCACGCGCACCTCGCCGCACTCAAACAAACCCGCCCGCGCGCCCAAGGCCCCGGCGATGTTGGATGGGGCAATGCCGCAGGCCTCGATGTAGCTGCTGTAGCCAATGCCACGCTTTAGGCCCTTGGCCTCGCTGGCTGCCTTGCGCGCCGCAAAGCCTGCCACGTCGGCCAGCTCTTGCGCCTGCGTCATGCACCCGTGGTAGTCGCCCACGTCGTACTGCAGCGCCACGGGCGTTTGGTACGGCCAGCTGGTGATGAAGTTGCGCTTGCGAATTTCATCTTGCCCCAGGCCCAGGTCCCAGGCGCAACGCGAGACCAGGCGTTCCAGCAAATACGTGGCCTCGGGCCGGCCTGCGCCGCGGTAGGCATCCACCGGCGCCGTGTTGGTGAACCATGCGTCCACCTCCACATAAACCTGTGGCGTGGTGTATTGCCCGGCCAGCAGCGTGGCATACAGGATGGTCGGCACGGCGCTGGCAAAGGTGCTGAGGTAGGCGCCCATGTTGGCATCGGTGTGCACGCGCAGGGCCAAAAACTTGCCGTCCTTGTCCATCGCCATCTCGGCGTGGCTCACATGGTCGCGGCCATGCGCGTCCGACAGGAACGACTCGCTGCGGTCGGCCACCCACTTGATGTTGCGGTTGAGCTTTTTGGAGGCCCAGGTCAGGCACACGTCTTCGGCATACAAAAAGATCTTGGAGCCAAAGCCGCCGCCCACGTCGGGGGCAATCACGCGCACTTTGTGCTCGGGCAGGCCCATCACAAACGCGGTCATCAGCAGCCGTTCCACATGCGGGTTCTGGTTGCTGACATACAGCGTGTATTCGTCCTTGGCGCGGCTGTAGCTGCCAATGGCGGTGCGTGGCTCCAGGGCGTTGGGAATGAGGCGGTTGTTCACCAGGTCGAGCTTGGTCACATGCGCGGCGTTGGCAAATGCGGCGTCCACCCCGCCCTTGTCGCCGATGGCCCACTTGTAGCAATGGTTGTCCGGTGCGGCGTCATGCAGGCCTGCGCCCGCCACGGCGCCTGCTGCGGCATCGGCCACGCTGACCACAGCGGGCAGCACGTCGTAGTCCACCTCCACCAGTTCGGCAGCATCACGCGCCTGCTGCTGCGTCAGCGCCACCACCATGGCCACATGGTCGCCCACATAGCGCACCTTGCCCTGCGCCAGGATGGGGTGTGGCGGCTCCTTCATGGGCTGGCCGTCGGTGCTGGTGATGAGCCAGCCGCAGGGCAGGCCGTTGATGCTGTCGGCCGCCACATCGGCACCGGTAAGCACACCCAGCACGCCCGGCGCGGCCTTGGCGGCGTCCACGTTGATGCTGTTGATCTTGGCGTGCGCGTGCGGCGAGCGCACAAACACCGCATGGCTTTGCGCGGCCAGCACCACGTCGTCGGTGTACTGGCCCGCGCCGGTCAGAAAGCGGTAGTCTTCCTTGCGCTTGACGGATTCGCCGATGTGCGGCAGCTTGGAAAAGTCGGATGCACCCATGATGTTTCTCCTTCTTTAAGCTGAAGCCATGGCCTTTTGGCCGACCTGCACCGCGCGCACGATGTTCTGGTAGCCCGTGCAGCGGCAAATGTTGCCTTCGAGCAGTTCGCGGATCTCGCCTTCGCTGGCATTGGGGTGGCCGTTGCACAGGTCCACTGCGCTCATCACCATGCCGGGGGTGCAGAAGCCGCACTGCAGGCCGTGGCATTCCTTGAATGCTGCCTGCATGGGGTGCATGGTGCCGTCGGGTGCAGCCAGGCCTTCGATGGTTTGCACATCGGCGCCCTGCGCCTGCACGGCCAGCATCGCGCACGACTTCACTGCGCGGCCATTCACATGCACCGTGCACGCCCCGCATTGGCTGGTGTCGCAACCCACATGGGTGCCGGTGAGCAGCAAATGCTCTCGCAGCGCATGGACAAGCAGGGTGTTGGGGGGGACGTCAACGCTGGCGGCGCGCCCGTTGACGGTGAACTGGACTTGCATCTGGCTGTCTCCTGAATAGGTTTTGGCTGGACAAGAACGTGTTGACGATCTCGCAGGGGATCGCGTTGGAGCGCAATCGGGATGCGTGGATGCTTCGGGTGCGCCGCATGGGCTCATGCCCATCCAAGCAGCCGGAGCGTCCAATCGCCCGATTTCGCTCCAACCCTTCGGGCAGTGGTCGTGGCGGGCGGTCTGCTGCGTTGCGGCGCTTGTGGATCGCCGAGCTATCCACTGCGCACCGCGCCTAGCATCCCATCCCGCCAAGACCGCTGCACGACCCCTGGGAGATCGTGAACACGTTCTTCGCGCATCTTCTGCCGCGTCCCACCACCCATCCCTAGGGACAACCCTCGATTTCCGGCAGCCCCGACTGGATATTCTCAAAATGAAACATGTTGCAGCGCACACCGGCGCATCATCCGCAGCTCAAAGGAACCAGTTCACCCATGCTGTCCTCCGCGCCCACCTCTACCGCCCACCGCCACGCGCTGATTGCGCAGGCCCGCCAGACCTTGCTGGCGGATGGCGTTGTGCCGTTGCGCACCGAGGTGGAGCCGTGGATTGCGCGGTCGTGGCAACGCTGTCTGGCCCAGGGGCTCAAGCCCGCCCAGCAGGTGGCGTTTGACGCCGTCAGCGCCCCGGCACTGCGCCGCAGCCAGGAGCAAAACCACCACCTGCTGCGCGCGGCCCGCCCCGTGCTCGATCAGCTCACCCGCGCCATTGCCGGTATGCGTTACTTCGCCATGCTGACGGACGCACGCGGCATCGTGGTGGATGTGCAAGGCCCTTGCGACCAGAGCGACCCCCGCGCCAGCGCCATCGGCCGTGTGGGCATCGACCTGTCAGAAGCGGCTGTGGGCACCACCGCCATCGGCGCCGCGCTGGCTGAGCTGCAGCCCGTGTGGCTGCACCGGGGGGAACACTTCTTTGACGACAACAGCAGCTACAGCTGCGCAGGCGCGCCGCTGTTCGACCCCCATGGGCAGTGCGTGGGCATGCTGGACCTGACCGGCGTGGACGTGCCCGAACGGCCCGAGCTGCGCCACCTGGTGGCCCGGTCGGCCCGGGCCATGGAAGATGCCCTGCTGCTGCAACTGCCCCACGCCCTGCTGCTGCGCATGAACTGGCCCGGCTGCCCCCTGGGCGGCGAAGGCGATGGCCTGTTGACGCTGGACGGCGACGGTGTGGTGGTAGGCGCCAACAGCATGGCCCGCCAACTGGTACCCCAGCCGTTGCGCATGGCGGGCACACCCACCCACTGCAGCGACCTGATGGCCATGCCATGGACCATGTTGTTCGATGCGGCGCGGCGGCACCCGGCACAGCCACTGGATTTGCCGCTGTGGTCCGGCCTGCGCCTGCAGGCGCTGGCGCAGCTGCCAGCCGCCACCCGCAGCCCTATCAGTGACCAGGCAGTGGCGGTAGCGCACGCAATCACCGGCAAATCGGCGGTGGCAGCCCCGCTGCGCGAGGCCGAAACCGCCTTGATCCGCCAGGCCGTGCAAGGCGCACGGGGCAATGTGGCCGAAGCGGCCCGCGCACTGGGCATCAGCCGCGCCACGGTGTACCGCAAGCTGGGGGCACCCAAGGGATAAAGATAGGCACTGGCAGCGGAAAATATGAGTCAAAAGTGCCTCTGGCGGTTGATGGTAAAGCGCTAGCAGCTATTGATTTAATAGTATTTCATTGCACAACAACACGGGGCCACCCTCTCATTCAGTTTTCATGGTGCGCAGCATCACTCACGACCCATGAAACTGGCGCGGCCCAGGCCAGGGCAGCCAGGCAAGGGCCGCCCCGCAGCGAGGGCTTCGTCCCCCTGCCCGCTGCGCGAAGCGCTGCGAGAGCGGGGGGAAGCGGCAAAGCCGCTCAAGGGGGTGTTTCACTTCACCCGCCTACCAGGGCCAGCACCACGGCGTTGTCTTCCACCACCAGCACTACGCCACTGCCCGCACGCAGCCCGCTGCCCGGCGCCGCAAAACCCACCATCTGCAGGCCTCCCACCAGCTCGGCAGACACCTCGTCGCCCGCTTCGCCGCGCACTACGCGCGTGGCCTTGGCAAGCAGGCGGTGTGTGCCAGAAGGAGGAGAAGAAGAAGAAGAAGGCGCCGCCATGGAGGACGTTGCCGCAATGGCAGACGCCACGCGCTCACGGCGCTCCACCCGCACCGCTGTGGCCTTGCACAGCGCCTGCACCGCCAGGCCCGGCTGCAGGCCCAGCAGCTCGGCACTTTCAAGCGTGATGCGCGACGCCAGCGCGGTAAGCGCCTTACCCTTCACCGCAGCCGCAGCCATGCCCGCATCGCCCAACCCCAAGCGCAGATGCACCCACACCAACTGCCCCTGCACGGTAAGCCGCTCCACCACACACGGCAATTGGTTGCGCATGCTGGTGCGCACCGCCAGCCGTGCCAGTGCGGGCCCTGCATGCGGCGTGGCCTGCCAGCGCGACAGCACGGCCCCCCGCGCCTGCGCCATCGCATCGGCCGCCGCCAGCAGCTGGTGCCCCGCCTCGGTCAACTGCGCGCCGCCGCCGCCCGCGCCGCCCACGGCCCGGGCGACGAGGGGTGTACCAGCCAGATTGGTGAGCGTGTCCACCGCCTGCCACGCCGCCTTGTAGCTCACGCCCACGGCGCGCGCTGCCTGCGAGATGGAGCCACAGGCACCGATCTGGCGCAGGATATCGATGCGTTTGTCGGCCAGGGCGTGGCCCAGCGCATCAGAGACGGAGAGAGAAGCAGCAGGCATGCGCCGATGATGCCTCAGGGGCACCTTCACACCGCTTTTCGGCGCAGCCCCGTTACGGGCATGGCCCGTGTCTGCTGGCGCTCCAGCGCCCCCGCCGCTGCAGCCTTCAGAAGCCGCTGAAAGGAGGGGCACTGCGCATGGCTTTCGGCCGGGCAGGCGGCCGCGTGCCGCAGACCGTTGCTCATCGCCTTCAAGCGCTTGACCATGGTGTCCAGTTCATCGGCCTTGGCCGAAAGCAATTGCCGATCGATGCTGGGCTCGCCGCTGGGCAAAAACATGGCCCGGATGTCATCCAGCGAGAACCCGGCCGACTGCCCCAGCGCAATCAACGCCAGCTGGTCCAGCACGCCGGGCGCAAAACGGCGGCGCTCGCCGGGCTGCCCCACCGATTGCACCAGCCCCTTTTCTTCGTAATAGCGCAGCGTGGAGGCGCGCAGCCCGGAGCGCTTGGCGACTTCTGCAATGTCTATCAAAAAACCCCTTGACATCAAGTTGACTTGAACTTCTATATTCCGTTCAAAACGTTCCTACGTCAACTCTTCGAGGTGCTTTGATGACACTCCAGCTGCAAGAAATTTACGCCGCGATGCTGATCGGCATCGGCGCCACCGCCGTTATGGACGCATGGCTTGTGCTGCTCAAACGGATGGGCATACCCACCCTCAACTTCGCCTTCATCGGCCGCTGGATGGGGCATCTTTTCCGGGGCCAGTTCGCCCATGCGGCCATCGCCAAGTCAGTGCCCATCCGGGGCGAGCTGGCGTGGGGCTGGCTCACGCACTACGCCGTGGGCATGGTCTTCGCCACCGTGCTGGTCGGTATTCAGGGAGTGGACTGGTTGCACCGCCCCACCCTGCTGCCCGCGCTGGTAGTGGGTATCTGCACCGTGGCAGCGCCGCTGCTGGTGATGCAACCGGCCATGGGTGCGGGCTTTGCCGCATCGCGCACCGCCACGCCCCTCAAGAACTGCCTGCGCAGCGTGGCCAACCACACCGTCTTTGGCCTCGGCCTCTATCTGTCCGCGCTTGTCATCGCACTGATTTCACGATGACGTCTCTTTGCGCTTTACCTCCAGAAATCACCCCAACGGAAATCAACCAACGGAAATCACAGCATGAAAAACATCGCCATCATTTATCACAGTGCCCAAGGGCACACCGCACACATTGCCACCCATGTTCTGCAGGGTGCCCAAGGCTTCCCCGGCGTTCGCGCCGAACGGATCCGGGCCGAAGACCTGGCCCGCACGCCCGATGATCTGCTGCGCTACGACGGCGTCATCCTCGGCTCGCCCACGTATCTGGGTGGGGTGTCCGGCCCGTTCAAGACCTTCATGGACGCCACGGGGCAGCTGTGGAAAACGCAACAGCTCAAGAACAAGTTGGCAGCCGGTTTCACCGTGTCATCGCTGCCCTCGGGCGACAAGCAGTCCACGCTGATGTCGATGTGGGTGTTTGCCATGCAGCACGGCATGGTGTGGGTAGGCAACCCCATCCTGCCGGAGCAACAGGTGGGTGTGCCGTACGACGAGGCGGCCAATCGGCTGGGCTCCTGGTCGGGCCTGATGGCACAGGCAGGCCACGGCGCGCCAGCGGACGCGTTTGTGCCAGGGGATGTCAAGACGGCGCGGATGTTCGGACGGCATTTTGCAGAGACCCTGCAGCGGCTGACCGACGTGGCCACGCACCAACCAACCCAAGAGGCCACCGCATGATCCCGGCACGCTACGGCCCCGTGCTGTTCAGCTTCATCCTGTCAGGGCTGATGTCCCTCTTGGTATCGGGTATCTCCACTTTTCGGACGCTGCAGGCGCACCAGGACTTTCTGGACCTCTGGACGGGCGCGTGGCTGACCGGGTGGCTGTTCGCGTTTCCGGCCGTGATGGTGGCGGCGCCGCTGGCGCGCAAGGTCGTGGCGCGCGCCACTGCGTGCGACGGGTAAATGCAGCCGGCCACAACCTGCCTATACTCTCGCTATTCCATTCATGAATAGCGATTTCACGCCCGCAGCCTCACCGCTATGTTCCATCGCCTTGCCTCCGTAGCCCTGACCTTCGCTGGCCTTGCCTTGGCCACCCTGCATGCGGCGCATGCAGACACCGTCTCCGTCGCCGTGGCGGCCAACTTCACGGCGCCCATGCAGAAAATTGCCGCCGCCTTTGAGGCCGAAACGGGCCACAAGGCCGAACTCTCGTTCGGCGCGACCGGCAAGTTCTATGCGCAAATCACCCACGGCGCTCCCTTTCAAATTCTCCTGTCGGCCGACGACACCACGCCTGCCAGGCTGGAACGCGAAGGCAAGGCCGTGGCCCACTCGCGGTTGACCTATGCCATTGGCACGCTGGTGTTATGGAGCGCTCAGCCGGGGTATGTCGATGCCCAGGGCGACGTGCTCAAAACGGGCAACTTCAAGCACCTGGCGCTGGCCAACCCCAGGGTGGCGCCGTATGGCGCGGCAGCCATGCAGGTGATGGACAAGCTGGGCGTTGCGGCCACTCTGCAGCCGCGCCTGGTGCAGGGCGAGAACATTGCGCAGACCTTTCAGTTTGTTGCTACGGGCAATGCACAACTGGGTTTTGTGGCGCTGTCGCAGGTGATGACCGACGGCAAGATCCGCAGCGGATCGGGCTGGCAGGTGCCTGCCAGCCTGCACGACCCGATTCGCCAGGACGCCGTGATGCTCAGCCCCGGCAAAGACAGCGCCGCAGCCGCTGCGCTGCTCACGTACCTGCGCGGGGACAAGGCGCGGGCGATCATCAAATCGTATGGCTATTCATTTTGATAGCTGGCTGCGCTTGATACATAAGGGTTTAGATGCCATATCACATTGAAATCGATACACAACAAGCGCAAGCAGCTCACTATTTTGTAGCATGGTTCTGAGCCCCGAGGACTGGGCCGCCATCCGCCTCACGCTGAAACTGGCGGGCACCACGATGGTGTTGTTGCTGGTGCTGTGCACGCCGCTCGCGTGGTGGCTGGCGCACACGCCTTCACGCTGGCGCGGGCCGGTGTCGGCCGTGGTGGCACTGCCGCTGGTGCTGCCGCCCACAGTGATTGGTTTTTACCTGCTGGTCACGATGGGGCCCAACGGGCCGCTGGGGCAGTTCACGCAGTGGCTGGGGCTGGGCACGCTGCCGTTCACCTTCTGGGGGCTGGTGGTGGGCTCGCTGATCTACTCGCTGCCCTTTGCCGTGCAACCGCTGCAACACGCGTTTGAAGCCATCGGCCGGCGCCCGCTTGAAGCGGCGGCCACTCTGGGCGCCGGGCCGCTGGACCGCTTTTTTACCGTGGCACTGCCGCTGGCGCGCCCAGGCTTCATCACCGCTGCCATCCTGAGCTTTGCGCACACGGTAGGGGAGTTTGGCGTGGTGCTCATGCTGGGCGGCAACATCCCCGGCGTGACGCGCGTGGTTTCGGTACAGATCTATGACCATGTGGAGGCGCTCGAATACACGCAAGCGCACTGGCTGGCCGGGGGCATGGTGGTGTTTTCGTTTGTGGTGCTGCTGGGCCTGACCCTCAGCCGCCGCAGAGCACCGTCGATGGTTCAGTGATGGAACCCAGCATCCCCATGGCACACATCACGGCACAGTTGGCCCTAGCGCGCCCGGGCTTCACGCTGGACGTCAACCTGCAATTGCCCGGGCGCGGTGTGACCGCGTTGTTCGGCCCCTCGGGATGCGGCAAGACCACTTGCCTGCGCGCCATTGCGGGGCTGGAGCGTGCGCAGCCCGGGCGCGTGGTGGTCAACGGCGAGGTGTGGCAAGACGACGCGCAGCGCATCTGGCGCGCTACGCACGAACGCGCGTTGGGCTACGTGTTCCAGGAAGCCAGCCTGTTCGACCATTTGAGCGTGCGCGGCAACATCGACTACGGGCTCAAACGCACGCCCCCCGCACGCCGCAAAGTGGCGCTGGAGCTGGCGGTGGAGTTGCTGGGCATCGGCCACCTCATGGACCGTAAACCACAGGCCCTGTCCGGCGGTGAACGCCAGCGTGTGGCCATGGCCCGCGCACTGGCCACCAGCCCCCGCCTGCTGCTGATGGACGAGCCCCTGGCCGCGCTGGACGGGGAGCGCAAAGCCGAGGTGCTGCCCTACCTGGAGCAACTGCACCGCAGCCTCGACATCCCCATGCTCTACGTCAGCCATGCCCTCGACGAAGTGGCACGGCTGGCCGAACACATGGTGCTGATGCAAGAAGGCCGCGTGCGGGCCCAAGGGCGCACCGATGCACTGATCGTGCGCCTGGACCTGCCGCTGGCCCATGGCGACACCGCCGCCACGGTGATTGAAGGCACGGTGCTACAGCACGATGCGCTGGACCACATCACCACGGTTGCGTTCGGCGGCGGGCAGTTGTTGCTGGTCAGCCCCACGGTGCGTGCGGCGGGCGAAGCCATTCGGCTGCGGATACAGGCCCGAGACGTCAGCCTGGCACTGACGGCCGCCAGCGACAGCAGCATCCTGAACGTATTGCCTGCCACGGTGGCGGCACTCAGCGAAGACAGCCCCGGGCAGTTGATGGTGGCGCTGGATGCAGGTGCCACGCGGCTGCTGGCGCGGGTGACCCAGCGCTCTGCCCAGGCGCTGGCGCTCGTCCCTGGCAAGCCGGTATTCGCGCAGGTCAAAGGCATTGCCGTCGTCAACTGAACGGCCGTTTTGCGCGGTCGCAATGCAGGGCGCACGTGCCTGCAGTGTGCCTGCAGTGTGCCTTTTTTGTAAAGAAAAGCGCCACCCTTCGGCCGTATGATCATCGCCAAAACAAGCGCGGGAGTGTGTGGACATGGTTTCAATCTGGCAAGATGCCGCACAGGCGTTTGGGGTGGCGTTCCCGCCACTGCTTCAAAGTCTGTTGTTCTTGGTGTTCGCTACGCTGGTGGTACATGTGTGCCAGCGGCTGGCAGAAAACACGGCGTATTCGGTAGACCCGTCCAGCCGGCGCATCAGCGCGTCGCACGCGGCGCTGTGTATTGGCTGCATTGTGTGGGCGCTGGATGTGGTGGGCCTCTTCATGTATGCAGAGCTGGCGCACCATGTGCTGGAGCTGGTGCCTGCACTCAGCGGCCTGCTCATCATGGCCATCAGCGCGCGGTTCACCATTCCTACGCTCTGCACCAGCGCCAGCAAAGGGCGCATTGTGTTTGCGGGGGTGTGGCTGGCCGCGGGCATGCTGGCCGCGCACTTCACGATCACACGCGGCCATGTGCACAGCTTTGCGCAGGTGAACTGGCTGGCCATTGTGTTGTCCATGGCCACGGCCGTGGGCCTTGCCACCTACACCTCGGTGCGCCACCGCTCGGCCAAGCTCAGCGTTCTCACGCCGCATTTCAGGCCACAGTCCTGGCACGACAAACTACTGTGTGGCGCAGCCATCCTGTTGCTGCATTGGCTGCTGGTCAACACCTTTCCCCTGCACCTGGGCGACCCCAGCGGCGAATCGGACGGAATCGCCCTGCTGGTCATCGTGCTGGTGTTTGCGATTGCGGTGTCCGTTGAGCAGCTAAGCAACATGCGCTGGGACGCGGACCGCCAGCAGCTTTTGCGCCGGGGGCTGTCGATGATGCGGACATCCAACGTGGCGCAGAACGACGAGCACGACATGGAGCTGTCCCTCATTGCCGACCACCTGCCCACGCTGCTGCAACCGGATCGCCTGGCGCTGCACTTTCAGCCCATTGTGGATTTTCAGCAGCGCGACGTGCAGTTTGAGGCGCTGCTGCGCCTGACGGACAAAACCCTGGGCGACATCAACCCTGAAACCTTTTTTCTGGTGTGCGAGCTGCAGGGCAAAACCGCCGAGGTAGACCGCATGATCTTGCGCAACGCGCTCGACTGCGTACAAGCCTGGAAAACAGCGGGCCTGCACGACGCATCGATCAGCGTGAATGTGGCGCCCGTCACTCTGCTGGACGACCACTTTGCCCCCTGGCTACGCGACGAACTGGCCCAGCGAGCGCTGCCCGCCCGCATGCTGAAGCTGGAGATGACGGAGCACGCCATCATTGCCCTGGGTTCGCAGATGGTGGCCGCCATCCACGACCTGAGCGCCATGGGCGTGGCTGTGCTGATGGATGACTTTGGCGCAGGGTATTCATCGCTGGGCATGCTGGCCGATTTGCCGATTGCAGGCTTCAAGTGCGACCGCCTGTTTGTGCGCCAGCTTGCGCAAGACCGGCGCCGGCAGTCGCTGCTGCGGCACGTGGCGGCGCTGGCGCAGGAGTTTGGTTTGTCGGTGGTGGTAGAGGGCGTGGAGACGGTCGAAGAACTGCAAACCCTGGCGTCGGTCGGGCTGCACAGCATTCAGGGTTATGTGTTCAGCCGCCCCATGCCGGCCCACACGGTACCGCAATGGCACCGCACCCAGATGCCCGCCCAACGCGCAGCGTTGCAGGCCACACTGCACGCGCACCGCACCGTGCAAGCCAGCTACGCAGCCCACGCCCCCGCCCTGCCCCCCGTGCCCTGGGCGCCCAGAGCCTGAGCCCCAATCACCCCCAATTACCCCCAATCACCCCCATCTGCCCCCATCTGTGACTGCCCTCAAAACACTGGTCCTTGGTGGCTACGGCAACTTTGGCACCCGCATCTGTCGCAGCCTGGCGGGCGACCCTGCCAGCCACCATAACATTGCGCTGCTGGTGGCGGGCCGTGATGCCAGCCGCGCCCAAGGGCTGGCCGCCACACTGCACCACGGCGCACAAGGCGTTGCACTCGACCACCAGGCCCCGGGCCTGGCAGACCGGCTGCGATCGCTGGGCGTGGGCCTGGTGGTTCACACGGCGGGGCCGTTTCAGGCACAGGCCTATGGTGTGGCCCAAGCCGCCGCCGAGGCCGGTGCGCACTACATCGACCTGGCCGATGGCCGCCGGTTTGTGTGCGATTTTCCGGCCGCCATAGGCGCATTTCGTGGCCGCAAAGCGCACGGCCATCACCGGTGCCAGCACGGTGCCCGCACTGTCGTCTGCCGTGGTGGACCACCTGTGTGCGGGTTGGCAACACATCGACAGCGTGGACACCTGCATTGCGCCTGCACAGCGCGCGCCCCGCGGGCAGGCCACCCTGGCAGCCGTGCTGAGTTACTGCGGTCTGCCGATAGACGTGTGGCAAGAGGGCCGCTGGCAGCCACAACGCGGCTGGGCGCAGCCCACTGGTGTGCATTTCCACCGGCTGCGGCCCCGGTTGGGCGCGGTGTGCGACATCCCGGATCTGGAGCTGTTTCCCGCGCACTACCGCACCCGCGACCGCGTGACCTTCCGCGCTGCGCTAGAGGTAGGGCTGGCGCAGCGCACCTTTGCCGCCATCGCGGCACTGCGCCACTGGGGCGTGTTGCCGCACCCCGAAAAGCTGGCCGCGCTGATGCACCACACCGGTGGTGTGCTGGACTTCATGGGCACAGGGCTGGGGGGCATGGTGGTGCGCGTGGCGGGTGCCGATGCGCAGGGCCAGCCCCGGCGCCGCGCCTGGCACATTGCGGCCGACAACGACCATGGCCCCGAAATCCCCTGCATGGCCGCGGTCTTGCTGGCACGGCAACTGGCCGCCGGGCAGGCTTTGCCCATCGGCGCGTACACCAGCACCCGTCAGTTGCCCCTTTCGGCGTTTGCGCCCGAATTCGCCCGGTGGGGCATGGTGACGGATACGCTGGAGGAAGCCTTGTAATGCTGCTGACATTGCGTCTGCCAACGACAAATCCCCCCAAGCCATGAACCCCGCCGCCCGCCAACTGCTGCGCTTGAGCCTTGTGTTTGTGTGGCTGGCCACGGCCATCGTCAGCGTGGTGGAGCTGCGCGGACAAAGCCGCGACTTGCTGGTGAGCCTGCCCACCGCCTGGAGCGACCTGCACCTGGCCACCGCCCTCATTCTCGGCGGCGCCGCAGCCAACGCCGTGCTGGGGCTGTGGATGGCCTGGCGGCCCGGCCGCACCGCCTACTGGGCCGCGTTGGTGTTGATGGGGGTGATGACCCTGCTAGCCACGTTCGTTGACCCGGCCTGGTGGCTGCACCCCCTGGGGCCATTGACCAAGAACCTGCCCATGGCGGCCATCTTGCTGGTGCTGCTGCAAGACGAAACCCGCGCACAGCCATGAGCCCGCACCGCTCATTCAAGTAGACACACGTTGTTAGCCGCACCCAGCGACAGAAGGGCATGGCCAAAGACCACCCCGCAACTGCTATCGCTCAGGGCGCCCCAAACCCCAGCCGCTGCAACACCGCCTGCGCCGCAGGCTCCTGCAAGGCCAGGGCAAACGCCTTCGCGGTGGCGGGTGCACCGGTACGCACCGTCAGCCCATACGCTGCACCCACTTGCAACGATGCGGGCAACTGCACCACGCGCAAACGGGGCACCTCGGCCTGCGCCGAAACGGCATTGGTGCAGTAGGTCAGAAACACATCAGCCTGGCGTTGGTCCATGACCCATGCGTAGGTGCCCTGGCCTGCGGGGGGCTTGGGAGAGTCGGCACCGCCCGTCAGCTTCAAGGCCTTGGCATCCAGCTGCGCGTAGGCGCCAGGCTGCACGGCGTCGGCCCTGCGAAACATCGCCCAGGCATAGTCGCCCGAGGGATCGGCCTTGGGGGTAGAGGTGCCCACCCGCACATCGCTGCGAAGCAAGGTGGGCAGCAGCGTGTCTGGGGTGGCGTTGATCTGCTCGCTGGTCAGTGCGCACAGCGCATTGCGCGTAAAAACTGCTGGCGCTTGCCAGCCACCGCGCGCCGATAGGCGCTGGGGGTGGTCCATATCGGCTGAGGCAAAAACCTGCGCGGATTCACCTTTTTCAATGCGGTCGCGCAGCAAGCCCGAAGCGCCAAATGTGAGCACAAGCTTTTGGCCTGTGCGGGCCTCGTAGTCGCGTGCGATGTCGGTCAACGCACCGCGCAGGCTACCCGCGGCGTAGACCTGCACAGGCACGGCGTCAGCCACGGGCGCCCCACCGGGCGCCAAGGCACAACCGCTCAACGCTGCCGCCCATGCGGTGACCGCCACGAACAGCGTCCTCGGGTTGGCAATGGTGGCGTTGGTCACGGCTCACGGCGCCGCGTTGGGGAAGAACAGTTGCTCGCCGCCGATCTTGTAGCCAGCAATCGCTGTCTGGCCTGCAGGCGACACGATCCAGTCCACAAACTTTTGCGCGTCCTGCGCCTTGACATGGGAGTGTTTGGCGGGGTTGACCACCATCACGCCATACTGGTTGAAGAGCTTGGTGTCGCCCTCCACCAGCACCGCCAGGTCCGCCCTGTTTTTGAAGTTGAGCCAGGTGCCGCGGTCGGTCATTGCGTAAGCACCGCTGGATGCCGCAATGTTGAGCGCGGGGCCCATGCCGCAGCCGCATTCCTTGTAGCCAGAGCCTTTGGCCGCGTCAGCGCCTGCAAGCTTCCAGTAGCGCAGTTCGGCCGCATGCGTGCCGCTTTTGTCGCCGCGCGAGATGAAGTTACCGTTGGCCGTGGCCAGCTTTTGCAGTGCCTGAACGATGTCTTTGCCACGGGTGCCAGCCGGGTCGTTCTTGGGGCCCACCAGGATGAAGTCGTTGTACATCACGGGGTAGCGCTTGACGCCCCAGCCGTCGGCCACAAACTTTTCTTCGGCCACCTGGTCGTGCACAAACAGCACGTCGGCGTCGCCACGGCGCGCCATGTCCAGCGCTTGGCCGGTGCCCAGCGCCACCACTTTCAAGTCCAAGCCACTGGCTTTCTTGAACTCGGGCAGCAGGTACGAGAAAAGGCCCGATTGCTCGGTGGACGTAGTGGAAGCCATGGTGATGCTTTGCGCGAACACCGAACCAGACGCTATTAAAATAATAGCTGCTAGCGCTTTATGGATAAGCGCTAGAGGCCGAAATGACTTAAATTTTTTCATCGCCGGGCCGCCCCAAGATGAAAAAGTGGCCCCCTTGGGGAGCGTGGGGGTCAATTCCTTTCATCGCCGGGCCGCCCCGAGATGAAAAAGTGGCCCCCTCGGGGGGCAGCGACCACACGAAGTGGGGAGCGTGGGGGGCAATTCTCGTCATACCAGTTCTCCTTTGACAAACAAACGGGCAGCCTCGGGCAGGGGGCCGTTGAAAAAGTCGTGCACTGGCAAGTCCGCCACCACACGGCCGTGCTCCATGTAAATCACGCGGCTGGCCAGGCGCTTGACCTGGCCCAGGTTGTGGCTGCTGAACACCATCGTCACAGGGTGCGCGGGCCCGGCTGCGCCGTGGCTGGCGGCAAAGTCGGCCATCAATGCTTCGACCTCGCGTTTGGCATGCGGGTCGAGGCTGGCGGTGGGCTCATCTAATAGCAGCACATCGGGCTTCAGCGCCCACGCACGCGCCAGTGCCACGCGCTGTTGTTGCCCGCCCGACAAGGTGCGCGCGTTCTGCGCGGCAATGTCTTGCAGCCCCACGCGCTGCAATGCGGCCAATGCAGCAGTGCGCGCATCGCGCCAGCGTGCGCCCCGCAGCCACAGCGCCAGCGCCACGTTGTTCTGCGCGCTGGTGCGCAGCATGTGCGGGCGCTGGAACAGCATGGCCAGGCGCATATCCCCATGGCACTGAAAGCCGCCGCCGCTGGCATCGGCCAGGCCATGGAGCACCCGCAACAGCGTGCTTTTGCCGCTGCCGTTGGCACCCACCAGCGCCACACGCTCACCGGCCGTGATGCGCAAAGTGACCTGGTCCAGCGCCTGCACGCGCCCGTAGCGCACGGTCACCTGGCGCATGTCCACCCACGGCAGGGCCAGTGCCGCGCTCATGGCGCCACCCCCACGGGCGTGCTGGAGACCGAGCCGTCCACCCGCTCGCGCCAGCGGCGCACCAGCGCGATCAGTACGTTGAGCGCCAACACCACGGCCAGCAAGATGATGCCCAGCGCCAGCGCCAGGGGCAGGTCGCCCTTGCTGGTCTCCAGCGCAATGGCGGTGGTCATCACCCGGGTAAAGCCGTCGATGTTGCCGCCCACAATCATCACCGCGCCCACCTCAGAAATT
The DNA here is from genome assembly GCA_030692685.1 of Acidovorax sp. Taxonomy (GTDB): domain Bacteria; phylum Pseudomonadota; class Gammaproteobacteria; order Burkholderiales; family Burkholderiaceae_C; genus Acidovorax. The sequence continues at coordinate 84,556 of JAUXZO010000127.1, forward strand.
GCGCGGCCAAACGACGCAATCAGCACCGTGAGCAACGCGTAGCGCTCGTCCCATGCCAGCAACAAGCTGCGCAGCAGCGGCCTGGCCCCCATCGACCGCAACTGCTCGCCATGCGCGCGCTCCGCGTCTTCCACCGCCTGGCGCGTGAGCGCAGTCACCACGGGCAACACCAAAATGGCCTGCGCCAGCACCATCGCCTTGAAGCTGAACAGCCACCCCAGCGACCCGAGCGGCCCGCTGCGCGACAGCAGCAAATACACCACCAGCCCCACCACCACCGACGGCACCGCCAGCAAGGTGTTGAGCACCGCCAATACGGCGCCCCGCCCCGCAAACCGGGCCACGCCCAGCCAGGCGCCCAGCACCAGCCCAACTCCGCAAGCCAACATACAGGCGGTGGCACTGACGGACAAGGAGCGGCCCACGATGGTCCAGAGGACCGGGTCGGACGAGAGGGTGAGCTGCAGCGCTGTGCTCGCGCTTTCAGAAAGAGTGGACATGCGGTGGTGTGATCGGGTTCGGCTATCGTAGGCACCCCATCAATATCCAGCGATATGAACGTCCGTGCATAGGGTCCAACTTCACTACACACTCAGCCGGGATGCGGGCAACGCACTCATCCGAAACCCGTTGCCAGAGTTGCTGCAGGCCGTGGCCGAGCAGGGCTCCATCTCTGGCGCGGCGCGGGGACTTGGCCTGTCGTACCGCCATGTGTGGGGCGCGCTCAAGCGCTGGGAAGACCAGCTCGGCGGAGAACTCATCGTGTGGGGCAAGGGCCAGTCGGCGCAGCTGAGCGAGTTCGGCACCAAGCTGCTGTGGGCCGAGCGCCAGGCGCAGGCCCGCCTGGCCCCGCAGATCGCCGCGCTGCATGCCGACCTGGAGCGCGCGTTTGCCGTGGCCTTTGACCCCCAAGCCCACGTGCTGACCCTGTACGCCAGCCACGACGACGCACTGGTGGCGCTGCGTGCACACGCCGCCACACCAAGCGAGGCTGGGGCTTTGCACCTGGACATTCGGTTTACCGGCAGCGTGGACGCCATTCGCGCGCTGAACGAGGGTCGCTGCACGCTGGCGGGTTTTCACACCGTGGAGCACGCCGCTGCTGACGCGTGGACTGCACGCACCTACAAACCCCTGCTGCAGCCGGGGCTGCACAAGATCATCGGGTTTGCCCAGCGCACCCAGGGGCTCATCGTGGCACCGGGCAACCCGCTGGCGCTGCACAGTCTGGCCGACGTGGCGCGCACCGGCGCGCGTTTTGTGAACCGGCCGCTCGGAAGCGGCACGCGCGTGTTGCTGGACGACCTGCTCGCACAGTCCGGCATTGCGACCGACGCCATCACGGGCTATGGGCTGAACGAGCCCTCGCACACCGCCATCGCGCAGGCCGTGGCGGCTGGAGCTGCCGACGTGGGCATGGGCATCGAGCTGGCGGCCCGGGCCCGCGGGCTGGGCTTTGTGCCACTGGTGCACGAGCGCTACCACCTGGCCTGCCTGAAGGCCAGCCTGGACCAACCCGCCACGCTGGCACTGCGCCAGCTGCTGCAAACCCCCGACTGGCAAGCCCACATGGCGGCGCTGCCGGGCTACACCCCGTTGCACTGCGGCGAGGTGCTGGCGATGAGCACGGTGCTGCCCTGGTGGCAGTTTGCGCGCCAAAAGCGGTCAGCAACGCCTAGGAAGAAACCCTAATTGCTCCTAAAAGCAGAGCAACATCCTGAGCATCTGCCTAGGGATAGCCCCGTCACGCTACCGTCAGGCTCGGCCTAAACTGCTCCGTAGAATCGCGCCCTTGTAAAAGTTAATCGGGCGTCCTTCGTTGATCCGGAGGCCGCACCGCATGTCATACGCGCGGCCTTTCAATTGGAGACACCATGCAGGCTTTACTCAAATTTTCCAGGGCAGTGGACTGGCTGAGCAACGGGGTTGGCAAGCTCAGCATGTGGCTCATCCTGGCAACCACCCTCATCAGCGCCGGCAACGCCGTCGTGCGCAAGGCATTCAACATCAGCTCGAATGCGCTGCTGGAGATCCAGTGGTACCTGTTCGCAGGGGTGTTCATGCTGGGCGCTGGCTATTGCCTGCTCAAAAACGCCCATGTGCGCATTGATTTCATCGCATCGCGCCTCTCCGCACGCACCCGCAACTGGATCGACATCATCGGCATCCTGGTGGTGCTGTTCCCGTTCTGCCTGATCTGCATCGACCTGGGCTGGCCGCTGTTTGTGCGGGCCTGGGAGTCTGGCGAAATGTCGCAAAGCGCGGGCGGCCTGGTACGTTGGCCCGCCTATGCCTTGATTCCGCTGGGGTTTGCGCTGCTGCTGCTGCAAGGCGTGTCAGAGCTGATCAAACGCATCGCTTTCTTGCGAGGCGTGGGCCCCGACACGCTCTCGCACGACGATGAGCCGTCGGAAGAAGAGCAACTCGCCGCCGCCATGGCTGCGCAGCTCGAACGCGAATCCCAAGTACCCACCCCTTCCAAGGCAGGCTAAGCCATGCTAGTGACCTTCTTGACGCAAAACTTTGTCCCGCTGCTGTTCTGCGGCCTGCTGCTGCTGCTGCTGACGGGCTTTCCGGTGGCGTTTGCCCTGGCCGCCGCCGGTATGGGCTTTGGCTGGATTGGCATTGAACTGGGGCTGTTCCCCTCGGTATTGTTCCAGGCGCTGCCTTTGCGCATTTTCGGGATCATGCAGAACGACACGCTGCTGGCCATTCCGTTTTTCACCTTCATGGGCATCATCCTGCAGAAGTCCGGCATGGCCGAAGACCTGCTGGAGACCGTGGGACAAATCTTCGGCCCAGTGCGCGGTGGCGTGGCCATTGCCGTGATCCTGGTGGGTGCGCTGCTGGCAGCCACCACCGGTGTAGTGGCTGCGGCCGTGATCTCCATGGGCCTGATCTCGCTGCCCATCATGCTGCGCTACGGCTACAGCCGCGTGCTGGCCACAGGCGCCATCACCGCGTCGGGCACGCTGGCGCAGGCCATCCCGCCGTCGCTGGTGCTGATCGTGCTGGCCGACCAGTTGGGCCGCTCGGTGGGTGACCTGTATGCAGGCGCTCTGGTGCCTGGCTTCATGCTGGTGGGCCTGTATGTGCTGTTTGTGGTCATTGTGGCGATCGTGTTGCCCAAGTGGGCGCCTGCGCTGCCCCCCGAGGCGCGGATCTACCGCGAACCCAATGGCAACTCTGGACACAAATCGCTGCTGGTGCTGCTGGCTGTGTGTGCCACCGTGGGCGTGGTTTGGGCCCAGATGCACGACGGCCTGATGACCCGCTGGCTGGAACGCAGCATGCCATCGCCCAAGGATGAAATCGTCATCCTGTCGATGACGCTGGCGTCACTGACCGCCTTGGTGCTGTCTATCGCCAACCGCGTGGCACGCCTGGGCCTGCTGTCGCGCCTGGCGGAGCAAGTGACCTTTGTGCTGATGCCTCCGCTGATCCTGATCTTTCTGGTGCTGGGCACCATCTTCCTGGGCATTGCGACGCCCACCGAAGGCGGCGCCATGGGGGCCGTGGGTGCATTGATTCTGGCGATGATCAAGCGCCGACTGAGCTGGACGCTGATGCAGGAGGCGATGGACAACACAGCGCGCCTGGCCTCGTTTGTGCTGTTCATCCTGATTGGCTCGACCGTGTTCAGCTTTACCTTCAATGCGGCCGATGGCCACATCTGGGTGGAACACCTGTTCGACAAGGTGCCGGGCGGACAGCTGGGTTTCCTGATCGTGGTGAACCTGCTGATCTTTGTGCTGGGCATGTTCATTGACTTCTTCGAAATCGCCTTCATCGTGGTGCCGCTCTTGGTGCCAGTGGCCGAGAAGATGGGCATCGACATGATCTGGTTCGGCGTGATCATCGCGATGAACCTGCAGACCTCGTTCCTGACCCCGCCGTTCGGGTTTGCGCTGTTCTATTTACGAAGTGTGGCACCACGCAACGACTACAAGGACAGGGTGACGGGGGCCAACATCCGCGGCGTCAGCACCACCGAAATCTACAAGGGCTCCATTGCGTTCATCTGCATCCAGATCGCCATGGTGGCGCTGATCATGGCCAACCCAGGCCTGGTGACCGGCAACGTAGAGAAAGTCGAAGCCATGAGCGAAGAGGACGTGCTGCAACGCCTGAACAGCATGGGCGGCGACTTTGCACCGCCACCCGACCCTGCGCTGGACGCCGCCGCTGACCCTGCTGCCGATGCAGCTTCAGGCGACGTCCCAGCCACGGAAGAAGTGGACCCGCTCAAGGCCCTGCAGGATTCGATGGCGGGCGACAAGAAGAACTGACGGGGCGTGGCCCAGCAACAGCACAGCAACAGCACAGCAACAGCAGTAGCAGGAGCAGCGGGTGCTGATCCCGCTGCTCGCTGTTCGCCCCCCTAAGCCGGTCAGTCCGCACCGCAAGGCGGCAAAATGGAACAAGCCCCTGGCAGGAAATCATCCTGCCAGGGGCTTTTTTCATGGGCTTGAACGTGGGCTCGGCGCGGGCTACGAAGGCAATTGCAACGAGGGCGCGCAAGGGAGAATGACCTGCAGCAGATTGCACTCTCTATCAAAGGAGTCTGCCTCTTCCCCCGCCTCACACCGTCGCGTGGCCGTGGCCGTGGCCGTGGCCGTGGCTTATTGCAGCACGCCACACACCGCACAAACTCTGCTTGCAAGCCCCTTGCGACTTCCCTGCTGCGTTCGACACACTGGTGCGTGAGGTGGGGCAAGAGCCTTCAGCGCACCACTGCCCGCCAACGCCAACGCCAGCAGGCTTCAGAAACAACAAAGCCCGCCAGGCGAACCGGGCGGGCTTCGAAAATCTGCAGGAGCAGCAGCGTGAACCGCTGCCCCGCGCCTGCGCGCTTAGATCTTTTGTGCGGACATGAAGGTGTCGTAACGGGCTTCGGCAAAACGGAACCAGAGGATCTGGTCGCGCTGGAAGGTACGCATGTCGGCGTAGATCTTCTTCCACTCGGGGCTCTTGGCGTCGTTTTCGGCAAACACTTCCATAGATGCCTTGAAGGATGCATCCATGATGGCTTGCGAGAAAGGCAGCACCTTCGTCTTGGCAGCCACCAGCTGCTTCAGAGCGGCTGGGTTCAGTGCGTCGTACTTGGCCAGCATGTCGGCAGACGCATAGGCGCTTGCTGCTTCGATGATGGCGCGGTTTTCAGCGGACAGGGATTCGAGCGCCTTGTTGTTGATGAAGAAGTCCACTTCTGGGCCGCCTTCCCACCAGCCGGGGTAGTAGTAGAACGGAGCCACCTTGTTGAAGCCGAGCTTCTGGTCGTCATAAGGACCCACCCACTCGGCGGCATCCAGCGTGCCCTTTTCGAGCGACTGGTACACCTCGCCACCAGGAATGCTTTGTGGAACTGCGCCCAGTTTTTGCATTACTTCACCCACCAGGCCGCCGCCCAGGCGCATCTTCAAACCCTTGAAGTCAGCGGGCGTCTTGATTTCCTTGCGGTACCAGCCACCCATCTGGGTGCCCGTGTTGCCGCCCGCAAAGCTGGTCATGTTGTAGCCGTTGTAGAACTCGTTCATGAGCTTGCGGCCGTTGCCGTGCATCATCCACGCGTTCATCTGGCGGGCGTTGAAGCCAAACGGAATGGCCGAGCCCAGCGCGAACGCAGGGTTCTTGCCATAAAAATAGTAAGGCACCGTGTGGGTCATTTCCACCGTGCCAGCCTGCACGCCGTCCACCACGCCAAAGGGAGGCATCAGTTCGCCACCGGCATGCACGGAAATTTCGAACTTGCCACCGGACATGGCTTTGACGGCCTTAGCGAAAACCTCAGCGCCGCCGTAGATGGTGTCCAGCGACTTGGGGAAGCTGGAGGCCAGGCGCCAACGAACGGCTGCCTGTGCGTGGACGGCAGGCGCTACGCCTGCAGCCAGCACGCCAGCGATGCCGGCCTGCTTGATGATTGAACGACGATCCATGAGGTTCTCTCCGATATAGTGATTTCAAAACTTGGGTGCACGCGTTGTGCGCGGCGAGCCAAGGACTTGTTTCAGCCGGGTTCATTGTAGAAACATGCCCCCTGAGACTTTTGCGGGTTTTCCCGCGAAAAATCGACCTCTTGTACAAGACTTCAGGCTTCTGCAAGCATCTGCGGGACAGCACCAAAACGGCGCACTAAGGGCGCCGACACAACACCCAAAAATCCCGACAGCAGCTGCGACTGCAGAGGTGCATCCCATCTGAGATTGCGGGGCTATTGCGGGGCTATTGCAGGCTACTACCGAGCGATTTTTGGGCGACTACTGCGCGCTTGCTGCCAGAAAGCGGCTTGCGATCGATGCACGAATGCCCGCAGCGTCCAGCCCCTGCAGGGCCATCAGCTTGACCGGGTCGCCATGTTCAATAAACACATCTGGCAGACCCAGCTGGAGCACTGGGCGCACTATGCCCGCGGTGTTGAGCGCCTCGGTCACGGCACTGCCTGCACCACCCATGATGGCGCCGTCTTCCAGGGTGACCAGCGCATCGTGGCTTTCGGCCACTTCGCGCAGCAGTGCTTCGTCGATGGGCTTGGCCCAGCGCATGTTGACCACAGTCGCATCCAGCGCCTCGGCGGCCTCCAGCGCGGGGTACAGCAAGGTGCCAAACGACAGGATGGCAATGCGGGGCCCGTGGGTGTCTGCGCCCTTGCGCTCGCGACGGATCTCGCCCTTGCCAAACGGCAGGCTGTCGAGCGTGGCCAAGGGCGCAATGCCCGCACCACTGCCACGCGGGTAGCGCACGGCCACCGGATGGTCTTGTTCAAACGCGGCGCTGAGCAACTGGCGGCATTCGCGCTCATCAGCGGGGCAGGCCATGCTCATGTTCGGGACGCAGCGCACAAACGGAATGTCGTACGCACCCGCGTGGGTGGCACCGTCCGCTCCCACCAGGCCTGCGCGGTCCAGCGCAAACACCACCGGCAGGTTCTGCAAGGCCACGTCGTGGATGAGCTGGTCGTAGCCGCGCTGCAAAAAGGTGGAATAGATCGCCACCACGGGCTTGACGCCCTCGCAGGCCATGCCGGCCGCAAACGTCACGGCGTGTTGTTCGGCAATACCGACGTCGTAGTAGCGGTCCGGGAAGCGCTTTTCAAACTCGACCATGCCCGAGCCTTCGCGCATGGCCGGCGTGATGCCGACCAGGCGGCTGTCATGGGCGGCCATGTCACACAGCCACTGGCCAAACACCTGCGTAAAGGTGGGCTTGGGCGCTGAGGTACTTTTGACCAGGCCGACGGCAGGGTCGAACTTGCCAGGACCGTGGTAGGCCACAGGGTCGGCCTCGGCCAGCTTGTAACCCTGGCCTTTTTTGGTGACGACGTGCAGGAACTGCGGGCCCTTCAGGCTCTTGATGTTCTCCAGCGTGGGGATCAGCGAATCCAGGTCGTGCCCGTCGATGGGGCCGATGTAGTTGAAGCCAAATTTCTCGAACAGCGTGGCGGGCACCACCATGCCCTTGGCCTGTTGCTCGAAGCGCTTGGCCAGCTCCAGCAAGGGCGGCACGGGGCGCAGCACGGTCTTGCCCACGTTCTTGGCGGCGGCGTAGAACTGCCCGCTCATGAGCTGGGCCAGGTAGCGGTTGAGCGCACCCACCGGCGGGCTGATGCTCATGTCGTTGTCGTTCAGCACTACGAGCAGGTTGGCATCGGCCACACCGCCGTTGTTGAGCGCCTCAAACGCCATGCCTGCACTCATCGCTCCGTCGCCGATGATGGCGACGGCGTGGCGGTTCTCGCCCTTGAGCTTGGCGGCCAGCGCCATGCCCAGGGCTGCGGAGATGCTGGTGCTGGAATGTGCGGTGCCAAAGGTGTCGTAAATGCTCTCGGCACGCTGCGGAAAACCCGAGATGCCCCCAAACTGGCGCAGCGTGTGCATGCGCTCGCGCCGCCCGGTGAGAATCTTGTGCGGATAGGTCTGGTGACCCACGTCCCACACCAGCCGGTCTTCGGGGGTGTTGAAGACATGGTGCAGCGCCACGGTCAGCTCCACCGTGCCGAGGTTGGAGCTTAAATGCCCGCCCGTTTGCGCCACGCTCTCGATCACGAACCCACGCAGTTCGGTAGCCAGCACCTTGAGGTCTGCGCGCGAAAGCTTGCGCAGGTCCGCCGGGTCATTGATGGTCTGCAACAGGGGAAAGGACATCGTGGACATTTACTATTCTTTTAATAGCTACTAGCGCTTACTGGATAAGCGCTAGAGGCCAATTTGACACAATATTTCGTGCGGCGTGGCCAGACGGAGGCCACACAGCGTGACGGCGGCACGGCATCAGTAGGATCGCCTCACCACCATGTCGGCGAGCGCGGCCAGCGCGCGGGTGTCCGGCAGGCCGCTGCCGACCAGGGCGGCATGTGCCTCCACCAGCAACTCCTGGGCATAGGCCTGCGCCCGCTCGAGGCCCAGCAGCGACACATAGGTGGGTTTGTCGGCCGCAGCGTCTTTGCCGGCGGTCTTGCCCAGCGTGGCCGAATCAGCCACCACATCCAGGATGTCATCCACCACCTGAAACGCCAAGCCCATGGCCGCACCATAGTCAGACAACGCCTGGTAAGCCGTGGCAGCCGCATGACCACACACCGCCCCCATCAACACGCTGCCCTGCAGCAGCGCACCAGTTTTGAGGCGGTGCATCTGGCGCAGTTGATCTTCCGTCAACGCGACGCCCACACTGGCCAGATCAATCGCCTGCCCCCCGGCCATGCCTGCCGAACCGGCGGCACGCGCCAGCAAACGGCACAGAGTGGCCTGGACCGAGGCGGGAATCAAGCTGTCGTCTGGCGTGAGCAGCTCAAACGCAAACGCCTGCAAGGCGTCGCCCGCCAGCAGCGCCGGGGCTTCGCCAAACTGCACATGCACGGTGGGTTTGCCGCGGCGCAGCACATCGTTGTCCATGCAGGGCATGTCGTCATGCACCAGCGAATACGCATGAATCAACTCCACCGCGCAGGCCGCGCGAATGGCCGCATCGTCCAGCACCAGCGTGGCCTGCACCCCGCTTTGCGCACCACTGTTACCGCTGCAGACCGCCTCGTAGGCCGCCAACACCAGCAGAGGGCGCAAGCGCTTGCCACCATCTAGCACGGCGTACCGCATGGCGTCGCCCAGCCCAGCCGGGGCACCGTGGCCCACCCATTGCGACAAGGCTTGTTCCACGCGGGCCAAGTGGTTCTGGCTCCAGGGGGCCAGGTCAAACACGGGGCTTTGAGACATCGGTACCGCGCTCATTCCTGGGTCCATGGTTGGAGTTGCCCTTCGTCCAGCACCTTGATCTGGTCCTGTACGGCGTCCAGCCGCTGGCGGCAAAAGGCCAGCAGTGTGGCGCCGCGCTGGTAGCCCGCCAGCATCTGGTCCAGGGGCAACTGGCCCGACTCAATGCGGGCCACGAGCTGCTCCAGCTCTTCCAGCGCCGCCTCATAGGTGGCGGGTTCGGCGGTGAGAGCGGATTTAGCGGAAGCCTTGGGCATGGAGGAAGGAGCGGCAGAGCGCGGGTGAAAAACCAATGATTTTAGGCGCACCCTTGTAGCCAAAGTGTCAGACACGCACGGATACCCATTGCGCACAGTGCTGCGGTAGTAATGTTTTCAATACACGTAGCTGGGATGCGGGAATAACCCCACCGCCTATAATCCCATTCCAGTCGAGCCGGCTAGTCACCCTAGCCGGTTTCTTTTTTCCAGATGCGCATTCCAGGCGCACCTCCCGCACTTTCTCCCTGTGGGGAGTCTTTAGGTCAGGTCACCCATGTCTGATTTAAGTCTTCAACTGCAGCAGGCCGCAAGCCAACTACCAGTTTCAAGCTACTTTGACGATGCACTGTTCCAGAGCGAGCTGAGCACCATCTTTCAGCGCGGGCCCCGCTATGTGGGGCACCAATTGGCTGTGCCCAATGCGGGCGACTACTACGCACTGCCCCAAGAGGGCGAGGGCCGTGCGCTGGTGCGCAACGCCCAGGGCGGCATCGAACTGGTCTCCAACGTATGCCGGCACCGCCAGGCGGTGATGCTCAAGGGCAAGGGCTCGCTTCACACGCAGCAAAAAGGCAGCGCAGGCGGCAACATCGTGTGCCCTCTGCACCGCTGGACGTACAGCCCGCAAGGCGAGCTGCTGGGCGCGCCCCATTTTGCCAACGACCCCTGCCTGAACCTCAACAACTACAAGCTGCGCGAGTGGAACGGCCTGCTGTTTGAAGACAACGGCTACGACGTGGCCGCCGACCTGGCCCAAATGGGCCCACGCGCAGACCTCGACTTTGGAGGTTATGTGCTGGACCATGTGGAGCTGCATGAGTGCAACTACAACTGGAAGACCTTCATTGAGGTCTATCTGGAGGACTACCACGTGGGGCCCTTCCACCCCGGTCTGGGCAGCTTTGTGACCTGCGACGACCTGCGCTGGGAGTTTGGCCAAAACTACTCGGTGCAGACCGTGGGCGTAGCCAACCGCCTGGGCAAGGCGGGCAGCCCGGTGTACGAGCGCTGGCATGAGGCCCTGCTGGCCTTCCGGGGCGGCAAGCCGCCCAAACACGGCGCCATCTGGCTCACGCTGTACCCGCACATCATGGTCGAGTGGTACCCGCATGTGCTGACCGTGTCCACGCTGCACCCCGTCAGCCCGACCAAGACGCTGAACATGGTGGAGTTCTACTACCCCGAAGAGATTGCAGCGTTTGAGCGCGAATTTGTGGAGGCGCAAAAAGCCGCCTACATGGAAACCTGTATCGAAGACGACGAAATCGGTGAGCGCATGGACGCGGGCCGCAAGGCGCTGCTGGCCCGGGGCGACAACGAAGTGGGGCCCTACCAGAGCCCCATGGAAGACGGCATGCAGCACTTCCACGAGTGGTACCGCGCCGCGATGGGCGCCGGCACCATTGACGCCACGCCAAAGCGCTGAATACGGCGGCAAAACCCCGTCAATCCGCAGGCCTGCCGTGTCCTGCTCTCATTACAATAGCTGCCGTTGCTTGGTAAATAAGCGCTGGCAGCTATTTTCACTTATGCACCACACGGTGCACTTCAAGAGATCACAACCCGATGCAAGCCCTCTGGATGGTGTTGGCCGCGTTCCTGTTTGCCAGCATGGGGGTGTGCGTCAAGATCGCCTCGGACTTCTTCAACTCGGCCGAGCTCGTGTGCTACCGCGGCATCATTGGCATGTTCATTTTGTGGCTGCTGGCCCGCTCGCAAAAGGTGACACTCGCCACGCGGTACCCCGGCATGCACGCATGGCGCAGCCTGGTGGGAGTGGTGTCCCTCGGCGCCTGGTTTTATGCGATTGCCCACCTGCCCCTGGCCACGGCCATGACGCTTAATTACATGAGCAGCGTGTGGATTGCGGCGTTCCTCGTCGGTGGCACGCTGTTGGCGTGGCGCCCCTCCGCAGCCAGCCCACGTCCCGCGCTGCAGGGCCCGCTGGTGCTGACAGTACTGGCCGGGTTTGCAGGTGTGGTGATGATGCTGCGCCCCAGCCTGGACCAGAACCAGGCGTTTGCCGGAATGATCGGGCTGATGTCCGGCCTGTCTGCTGCATTTGCCTACATGCAGGTCGTGGCGCTTTCTCGCCTGGGCGAGCCAGAATCGCGCACCGTTTTTTACTTTGCGGTGGGCTCGGCGGTGGCGGGTGGCGCTGCGTTGCTGCTGACAGGCACATCGGACTGGCCGGGATGGAAGGCTTTGTGGCTGCTGCCCATCGGCGTTCTGGCTGCGGGCGGCCAGTTGTGCATGACACGCGCCTATGCCAGCGCCAAAACCCAGCGCGGCACCTTGGTGGTGGCCAATTTGCAGTACTCAGGCATCGTGTTTGCCGCCATTTACAGCGTGCTGCTGTTTGGCGACGTCATCCCGCCCATCGGCTGGATTGGCATGGCCCTGATTGTGGCCAGCGGCATCGTGGCCACCGTTTTGCGTGCGCGGGCAGCACCGGGCGCCCCGGCGGAAGAACATTAGGATGAAGTACCCCCTGAGTCGCTTCGCGCCTTCCCCCTGGAAGGAGGACACCGCCAGCGCAGCAGGGCGGCTCTTGCGCGGCGGTCCTGGCCTGGGATGCGCCGGTCTCTCAGGTCGTGAGTGACGCCCAGCATCAAGGGAGATTGATACGGCTTTCAACCCCAAGCCTTGACACAATGCTGGAAATCCCTTCGCCACCGCCCCACCGCTGCCATGACCTACTCCACCCTCATCTCCGTCCCCGAACTGCAATCCCTCATCGGCAGCGGCGCCCCGCTGATGGTGTTTGACTGCAGCTTTGACCTTACCCAGCCCACCGCAGGCGCACAACAATTTGCGCAGGCGCACATCCCCGGTGCGGTGTATGCCGACCTGAACCAGGACCTGAGCGCCAAACACGGTGCCCCCGGCGCTGGCGGCACGCTCACCGCCCAAGAGGCCGACATGCCCGCATCGGGCGGCCGCCACCCGCTGCCCAGTCGCGAGCGCTTTTCGGTATGGCTCTCCAGCGTCGGCTTGACCAACGACATGCAGGCCGTGGTGTATGACCGCCAGGGCGCCAATTACTGCGGCCGCCTGTGGTGGATGCTCAAGTGGGCCGGGCATGACGCAGTCGCCGTGCTCGATGGCGGTTTGCAAGCCTGGCAGGCCGCGGGCGGCGCGGTGAACAGCGGCGAAGAACCCGCGCACTTTCAATCCAACTTTGAACTGGGCGCTCCGCTGCGCCAGCTGGCCACGGCCAGCGACGTGCTTGCACGCCTGCATCAGCCGGGCCAGACCGTGATCGACGCGCGCGCAGGTGCGCGCTTTCGGGGCGAGGTTGAACCGCTGGACCCCGTGGCTGGGCATATCCCCGGCGCGCTCAACCGCCCGTTCGTTGACAACATCGGCGCAGATGGCCGCTTCAAGCCTGCTGCAGTGCTGCGTGCAGAGTTTGACGCGCTCCTGGCAGGCCGCGACCCGGCCACCGTGGTGCACCAGTGCGGCAGTGGCGTAAGCGCCGTACCCAATTTGCTGGCCATGGAAGTCGCCGGGCTCGGGGAAACCGCTCTTTTTGCGGGCAGCTGGAGCGAGTGGTGTGCAGACCCCGCGCGCCCGGTCGAAAAAGGCCAAGCCTAAGGTCAAGAAAAGGCTGATTCGGGGAGGTGCGGGCCGGTGCAAGGCGGCAACGGTAGCAAAAGCACAAAAAAGATGGTTTTGACCGCGCTATCAAAACCATGAGCAGAACCCGGGGGCCCGCGCTTGCCAACGCAGCAGGCGCCACAGAGTGAGATGCGGGACGGAGCCTCATCGCCTTGTAAGGCAAATTCCTACATACCCCACCGCAGAACCAGACACGCGGCACATCCAAACGCCGACTTAATTTTTGATTGGGGCAGTTTCACAATCCATTTCAACGGATCACGCAAAGCTGCAAACAGCAGAAAACGCAAGACCCGGAACTGGAAAAAAGGAAGCTGCCATGACCAACGAACAAATCCTCGCTGAAATCCGCGAAGCCAACCTCACGTACCTGATGTTGGCCCAGACCCTGATTCGTCAGGACAAGGCCGAAGCGGTTTTCCGTCTGGGCATGAACGAGGAGTCTGCCGATATTCTGGCATCGCTCTCGGCAGCGCAAGTGATGAAACTGGCCTCCAGAAACACGCTTCTTTGCAGCTTCCGTGTGGACGACAACCTGGTGTGGAGCTTGCTGACCAACCACTCTGCCAAGAAGGTGGGCAACGAAGCCACCAACACGCTGCACGCCAACATCCTGATGGCCAGCCGCGTGTCGGAAGTGCTCTGAACAAGCACGCTCCCTTCTCCGTTTTCCCGTCGCCACCGAAAGCCCGCCATGTCCAGCAACACCACCACTGCCAAAGCCCCCGTCAAGAGCGTTCTGAACGAGTCCAAGCAGATCGAACGTGCGGCCATGTTGATCAAGATGGGTGCCCGCATGCAGGTGCTGGAGTCGGAAACAACGCTGTCGTATGAACGCCTGATACGCCTGTACAAGGAAATCGCGGGCAAGTCGCCGTCCAAGGGACAGTTGCCCTTCTCGACCGACTGGTTCCTGACCTGGCAAGAGAACATCCACAGCTCGCTGTTTTTGAACATCTACGAATATTTGTCCAAGGGCGTGGATCTGGATTCCGTTGAATTGCTGACCAAAGCCTACCGCCTGTACAACGAACAAGTGGCCACTGCAGAGATCGAGCCGCTGTTGTCCTTCACCCGCGCCTGGCGCCTGGTGAAGTTTGTGGACGCCAGCATGTTGACCCGCACCAAATGCAGCCAGTGCAGCGGCCAGTTTGTGACCGAGCTGTATGAGAACCGCCATTTCACCTGCGGCCTGTGCAACCCACCTGCCCGCGCTGGCAAGAGCAAGACGGCCGGTGCATTGATGCTGCACTAAGAACCATCTGAATTTCAGGCCAAATTGGCCTCTAGCGCTTTATCCATAAGCGCTAGCAGCTATTAATTTGATACTAATTCAACACCATCGACATCGATCGATCAATCGATGGATTCAAAAAAAAGAGGCCGAGCTATGGCCTCTTTTTTGTTTCCGCACAGTCAGGAAATGGCACGCCGCGCTGCACCAATCAACTATCGCCCCGCCAGCAGCGCTCGCACGTTGTCATCCATCGGCACGGCATAGTTGTGCGCCGCCACCACCAGGTTGCCGTCGGGCTTGACCAGCTTGATGCTGACGTAAAGGATGGTGGAGGAGACCGCATAGGTGCCCACCACCACGGCCTGCGCGTCGTGCGCGCGGCTCACATCCCGCAGCTCGCGCGACAGCAGCAGCTCGCCTTGCTCGCGCTGCATGGCTACGCTCTCGCGCAACTTGAGCTCAGTGACCGGATAGCCGCGCTGCACCAGGCGCCCCGCAATCTGCTCTGAAAAAATCCGCCCCAGTCGCGATGACTCGTTGAGCCGGTCCACATTGACCAGCGTGGCCACCAGCACGGCGTGCTCCCGGTCGAGCGGAGCGCTCTGCAACAGCATGTCCGCTGCGGCATGGTTGGCCGTGATGATGGACGTGCGGGGTGCGCCGCCCCCGGCGCTTTCGCCGTAGTAATAACTGGACGCACATCCGGACAGCAGCGCAGCCGTTGCAACAACCACACCAGCCACAACGCCCGATGCGACAACCCGCTGGCCGCGTGCAAAGCGTCGCATCATGGGCTCACCACCCGCCAGGTCTTGATGGATGGCGTGGGCGGGCCCGGCAAGCGAGGCTCGGCAGGCAGATACAACAAGGCATCGTCGTGCGTGAGCGAATACACATCCGACGTCCCCGCCAGGTAGCGCCCCCCGCTTTCTAGCGATGCGGTCACCAGCACCTCGGACCGCGTGGGCGTGCCCAGGGGTGGGTACTCAACCGGAGTCTCAGCGGCAGCAGGCGCCTTTCGAATGGGCGGAGCGGGAGGGACAGGTACAGCCGATGCGGCTGCCACGGCGGCTCCAAAAGCGCTGCCCGATGCGATCACCACACCCCGCTCGGCCGCTGGCGCAGCGCCTGCCTTGATGTCCGAATCCTTGGCAGCATTGCCGTTCGCTGCCGGATAAAAAGATTGCGCCCCATGAAAATGCACTCCATCGCGCGCCACACTCACGCCCGATGCCAGGGGGACAAAGTGCAGCACGCTGGTGGCGGGCTCAAGGTGCTGCACCACCTGCGCATCCACCACCAGTTGCACGGCAGTCGGCTCAATCGCCACCGTCACGCCCTGGTCCACCAGATGGTTGATCAACAGCTTGCGAAACCCCTGGCTAAAGCGGGTGTCCGCCCTTGATGTCACATAGATCGGGTGCGCCCCAGCGGGCCAGTCGCGGGTCTTTTCGGCAATGCGGGTCGCCATGTCCTGCGCCAGCACATCCCAGTGGCGAACCGCGCGCATCGTCTTTTGGGTCGATGGCGCATGGCTCCCCGGCTGCGGCACATCCAGGCCCGCGCATCCGGCGCCCAGCACGGCAAGCCCCAGCAGGGGCCACCAACGCCAGCGACCGGGCAACGCGCCATGGGGGCGAATGTGATCAACAGATTCCATGGGCGAGATGCTATGCCGGTGCGCAGGAGCCTATCGGTCAAACAAGGGCGGATTTGCGTGGCACTTTGCCCACGCCGCCCTCCGATGGGGTGGCCGCCTACAGAACACCCCGCGACCGCAGCCTCACAATCCGCGCATGACTGCCCCCTCTGCCGAACCGCTGCCCACCACGACGCCAACAGCGCCAGCGCCAGTGCCCCCAATGCCACCTGCTGCCGCCCCAGCCGCTGAACCCGCCGCAACCAGCCCAGAGCACACGTCCACATCCACGGCGCCGCCCCCCGGCGCGGGTGCCTTGCTCCCTGGTGTCAGCGATATCCCGTACGGCAACCCGCTCACATTGCACATGCCCGTGGATGTGCGCAACATGTCGCTCGCCCTGTTGGCGCTGTTTGCCTCCGTGGCCCTGCTGCACTGGGCCAGCGCGGTGTTCATCCCCATCATGCTCAGCCTGCTGCTCACCACCGCCCTGCGGCCCGCGGTAGAGGCGTTGAAGCGCTGTCATGTGCCACGCTGGCTGGGTGCGGGGGTGTTGTTGATCGCCATCGTGTCGGGCCTGGTGGTCACGGCTTGGTCGCTCAGCGACGGTGCGGCGCAGCTGGTGGACTCGCTGCCTGTTGCGGCCAAAAAAGTGCGCGACAACCTCAAGGCCCGCACTGGCACTGCCAGCCCACTGGACACCATGCAGCAGGCCGCATCACAGATCGAGCAGGCCGCCAACGACAGCGGCGCCGCGGCCCCCACCCGCCGTGGAGTGCAGCGCGTCATCGTCGAACGCCCGCCATTCAACATCCGCGACTACCTGTGGAGCAGCACCGTGGGCCTGATGTCTGCCCTGGGGCAACTAACGGTAGTCGTCTTCTTGACCTATTTCGCGCTGGCCTCCGGCAACCTGTTTCGCAACAAGCTGCTGCGCATCGCGGGCACCAGCCTGGAGCGGCGAAAGATCACCATCCACGTGCTGGAAGACATCACCAGCAACATCCAGCGCTATCTGATGGTGCAGGTGTTCACCAGCGTGCTGGTAGGTATCTCCACAGGTATTGCCTACTGGGCTCTGGGGCTGGAAAACGCAGCCGTATGGGGCGTGGCCGCCGGAGTGCTTAACCTTGCGCCGTACATCGGCTCTGCACTGGTTACCGGTTCGTCGGCGCTGGTAGCCTTTTTGCAGTTTGGCACCATCGACATGGCGTTGACCATTGGCGGTGCGTCGCTGGTCATCCACACCATCATCGGGAACCTGCTCACCCCCTGGCTCACCAGCCGCACCAGCAGCATGAGCCCCGTAGCCGTGTTCGTCAGCGTGCTCGCCTGGGGCTGGCTGTGGGGCCTGTGGGGCCTGCTGCTGGGCATTCCGGTAATGATGGCAGTCAAGGCGGTGTGTGACCGGGTGGAAGATTTGAAGGCCATCGGGGAGTTGCTGGGAGACTGAGCCCACGGGGGCTGACGCGTACCGCGCAAAAGCCGAAATGCAAGCATTCCAAGCACGCTGCGGGCTCGCAATGTGTTAAAAATCGCAACAATGCTTGCCTCGTTTCTCTTCAACCTCGCCGTCTTGCGCAGCGGCATTCGCACCATGTATTGGGACGAAAGTGCTGCGGCGGGGCGCCTGCGGCATGAGCATCTCCAGGCGGTGGTCAAACTGACCCCCCTTGCGATGTCTGCCAACGTTGGCACGGCAAGCACCATCCTGTGGGCTTTTTGGGGAAACTGGACCCCCGGGCTCATTGGCTGGTGGACAGCCATGTTTTGCCTCGCATCGCTGGCGGCGCGCAACTGGTGGCAATTTCGAAACCGGCGCAGCCGCACCGTCTCGTGCAGGGGAATTCAGCGCTCCACCTGGCATGCCGCGGCGCTCGCCGGGCTGTGGGCGGTGATGCCGATGGCCTGGTTTGCAGACGCGAATTCGTCCCAGCAGTTATTGATTGGGACCCTGTTCACGGGAATGATGGGCGCTGGCGCCTTTGTGCTGGGACCCTTGCCCCTGGCCAGCGTGGCCTACGTGACGCTGTTCGCCATTTCGCCACTCGTCACTTTGGCCTTGGTGCAGGAACCCATGATGGCGGGCGCCTCCGTCTTGGTGGGGTTTTACGCCACCATGGTGCTGGGGGGCGCTCTTTCGTATTGGCGCAAGGCGACGGCGCTGATGCAATCTCAGACTGAGGCGGTGCGCCACGAACAAATGCTGTCGGTGATGCTGCACGATTTCGAACAGAACACCACCGATGCCCTGTGGGAGACCGATGCGCAGGGGCGCCTGCGAAACCCTTCGCCCAGGCTGGCAAGACTGCTCTACACCGGCAGCGAGGCACTGCAAAGCCTGCCTTTGCCGCAGTGGCTGACGGAGAACTGCGCAGACGGAGCGGCCGCGCTGGCGACCGCCATCGAAAAAGGCGCTCCGTTTCGCAGCATCGCATTGGTCACAGAGCGCCAGGGGCGCCGCCATCATCTGGCCATCCACGGCAAGCCATTGTTTGACGAGATGGGCGAACCCGCAGGGTGGCGTGGAGTGGTGGCCGACCGCACTGCCGTGGTCCGGGTGCAAGAAGAGCTGCACCTGCTGGCCCACACGGATTCGCTCACCCAGCTATCCAATCGCTTCGCCATGCATACGGCCGTCAACGAGTTGTTCGGCAAGGGCGTAAAAGGGGCCGCACTGCTGCTGCTAGATCTGGACCATTTCAAAAGCATCAACGACAGCTTTGGTCACTCCGTCGGCGACGCTCTGCTCGCAAGCGTGGGAGAACGCCTGCGCGAACACGCGCCACCCCATTCGCTCATCGCGCGGCTTGGCGGCGACGAGTTCGCGGTTCTGATCAGGCCCGCCGAGCGCGCAGCCTCTGATGCACGCAGCCCGCAGCTGCTCGCCGACACCCTGGTTGCCGCACTCGGCCGCACTTATCAACTGGGAGAACGGCGTCTGCGCGTCGGTGCAAGCATCGGCCTAGCCCATGTCGACCAGGACGTCACCAGCGTCGACGAACTTCTGGTGCGTGCGGACATTGCGCTTTACGACGCAAAGGCCCAAGGCCGGGGCCGCGCAGCGGCCTACAGCCCCGCGTTGCGCGAACGCACCCAGCGGCGCTCCATGATCGAAGACGGCCTCAGGCAGGCGGTACGCCACGACGAGCTCGCGTTGCACTGGCAACCCAAAGTGGACCTCTCGACCTGGAAGATCACCGGCGCCGAAGCCCTGATGCGCTGGACCCACCCTACGTTGGGGCCCATCAGCCCCGGCGAGTTCATCCCTATCGCCGAGCAAGCGGGACTCATCGAACTCATGGGATTGTGGGCACTGCGCCATGCCTGTGAATGCGGGCAGAACCAGCTGCAATTGCAAGGGACGCAGGTGGCCGTCAACGTCTCGGCCGTGCAGCTCGCCGACCCTCAATTTGTGCAACTCGTGCAATCGGTGCTTGAGTCCACTCGCCTGCCGCCCGAACGGCTTGAACTGGAGATCACCGAATCGGTGTTTATCGAGGACACGGAGGCCGCGCTGCGACAGCTGCATGCGCTGCGGGGCCTGGGCGTGCACATTGCCCTCGACGATTTCGGCACGGGGTATTCCTCGCTCAGTTACCTGTGTCGGTTCCCGTTCAGCAGCCTGAAGATCGACCGGAGTTTTGTGGTGGAAGCCATGGTCCGACCGGAGGCGCTGGCGATTGTGCACGGCATTGCCGGCCTGGCCAGATCGCTTGGCATGCGCACGGTCTGCGAAGGCATCGAAACCCGTGAGCAACTGGCGATGATCATTGACGCCGGCATCGACGAGGCGCAGGGCTATCTGCTGTCCAAACCCCGTCCGCTCGACCACTTCCAGACGTTTACAGAGCGCTGGGACACGGACCACGCGCCACTGGAGTTTCTGCCGAGCGGAACCCACGCCGCACCGGCGCCCCGCAGCCCGCAGCCCTGACCGGGGCCGCAGCCACACAACCAGTACAGCAGCAGCCACCGCTGCAGCAGCGATGGCGACCGGCGGCGTAGCGCTTCAACCCGTGTTTCGCAGTCCGGCAGCAATCCCATTGATAGAGATGTGAATCCCCGTCTGCACCCGCTCGTCTCCCTGCCCTGCGCGCCAGCGGCGCACCAGCTCTACCTGCAGGTGGTGCAGCGGGTCGATGTACGGAAAGCGGTGTTTGATGGACCGGGCCAGCGCAGTGTTGTGCGTCAGGCGCTGCTTGTCACCAGTAATGCGCGTGAGGGCTTCAGCCGTGCGGTGCCATTCGGCTTCGATGCTAGCGAACACCTTCTTGCGCAGGCGGGCGTCGGTCACCAGTTCGCTGTAGCGTGAGGCCAGGGCCAGGTCGCTTTTGGCCAGCACCATATCCATGTTGGACAGCAGGGTGCGAAAGAACGGCCACTGGCGGTACATCTTTTGCAGCAGGGCCAGCTGCGTCTTGGGGTCTTTGCCTTCCAGGTTCACAAACGCATCGACGGCCGAGCCAAAGCCGTACCAGCCGGGCAGCGTGAGGCGGCACTGGCCCCAGCTGAAGCCCCAGGGGATGGCGCGCAAATCCTCGATCTTCTGGCTGGCCTTGCGGCTGGCGGGGCGGGAGCCGATGTTGAGCTCGGCGATCTCGCGGATGGGGGTGGAGTTAAAGAAATACTCGGTAAAGCCCGGGGTTTCGTACACCAGCGCGCGGTAGCTGCCCATGCTGGCCAGCGAGAGCTGCGCGGCGGCGTCCAGAAAGGCCTTGGTGGCGGGCTTGGTGGGCTGCAGCAGGGTGGCTTCGAGCGTGGCGGCGACCAGGGTTTCGAGGTTGCGGCGGCCGATCTCGGGGTTGGCGTATTTGGAGGCGATGACTTCGCCCTGCTCCGTCAGGCGGATCTGCCCGCGCACGGTGCCGGGGGGCTGCGCCAGGATGGCCTGGTAGCTGGGGCCACCGCCGCGGCCCACCGTGCCGCCCCGGCCGTGGAACATGCGCAGTTGAATCCCATGTGAAGTGGCCAGTTCATCGAACAGCTCCACCAAAGCGATCTCGGCGCGGTACAGCTCCCAGTTGCTGGTGAAGATGCCGCCGTCTTTGTTGCTGTCGCTATAGCCCAGCATGATGTCCTGCTCGCCGCCGCTGCGCTGCACCAGGGCTGCAACACCGGGCAGCGCGTAGAACTCGCGCATGATGGGCGCGGCATTGCGCAGGTCTTCGATGGTTTCGAACAAGGGCACCACGATGAGGTGGTTTTTGGACTCGGTGTCCAAGGTGCCGCTCATCAAGCCCACTTCCTTTTGCAGCAGCAGCACTTCCAGCAAATCGCTCACCGTTTCGGTGTGGCTGATGATGTAGTGGCGGATGGCCTCGTGGCCAAAACGCTGGCGCATGACGCGGGCGGTTTCAAAGATGGCCAGCTCGCCTTGGGCGTGGGCCGAATACTGCGCACCCACTACGCGCAGCGGGCGGGCGTCGTTGAGCAGTTTGATCAGCAGCGCGCGTTTGGCCGCCTCTTGCAAGCTGGCGTAGGTGGGCTCGATGCGGGCCTTGGCCAGCAGTTCGGCCACCACTTCTTCGTGTTTGTCGGAGCTTTGGCGCAGGTCCACCGTGGCGAGGTGAAAACCAAACACCTGCACCGCGCGGATCAGCGGGTGCAGGCGCTCTGCGGCCAGCGACTCGCCATGGTGCGACTTCAATGACGCCTCGATCACGCGCAGGTCGGCCAAAAATTCTTCAGCGCTGGCGTAGGCGTTTTGCGGCGCCACGGCGTGGCGAGCTGCTTCCCCGCCCGTCAAATCCTTGAGCGATGCCGCCAGGCGCGCGTAGATGCCGGTCAGGGCGCGGCGATAGGGCTCGTCCACGCGGTGTTCGTTGGTGTCCGGCGAGCGCTGGGCCAGGGCCTCCATCTCGGCAGACACCTGAACCAGGCGGGCCGACAGCGACAGCTCGCCGCCCAGGTAGTGCACCTCGGTCAGGTAGTGGCGCAGGGCGACCTCGGCCTGGCGGCCCAGGGCGTATTGCAAGGTTTGTGCCGTGACGTTCGGGTTGCCATCGCGGTCGCCGCCAATCCACTGGCCCATGCGCAAAAAGCTGTGTACGGGGTATTGGCCCAGCTCGTTTTCCAGGTCAGCGTAGATCTTGGGAATCTCTCGCAAGAACGTGGCTTCGTAATAAGAGAGCGCGTTCTCGATCTCGTCGGCCACGGTGAGCTTGCTGTAGCGCAGCAGGCGGGTTTGCCACAGCTGGGCCACGCGGGCGCGCAGTAGCGCTTCGTTGGCGGCCAGCTCGCGCGGGGTAAGCGCGTCTTTGGCGCTGTTGTACAGCTGGGCGCGCACCTGGATGTCGTCGCGCGTGGCCAGCAGCTGGGCGATGTCGCGCTCGGCGTCCAAGATGCTCTTGCGCTGCACTTCGGTGGGGTGGGCCGTGAGCACCGGGGCCACGTAGCTGCTGGCCAAGGTTTGCGCAATGGTCTTGGGCGCAATGCCCGCCCAGCGCAAGCGCGACAGGGCGACTTCGATACTGCCCTCTTGCGTGTCGCCCGCGCGCTCGTGCACGGCGCGGCGGCGAATGTGGTGGCGGTCTTCGGCCAGGTTGGCCAGGTGGCTGAAATAGGTGAAGGCGCGAATCACGCTCACCGTCTGGTCGCCCGACAGGGACTTGAGCAGTTTTTTGAGCGCGCGGTCGGCCTCTTGATCCGCATCGCGGCGGAAGGCCACGGAGAGCTTGCGCACCTGCTCGACCAGCTCGTAGGCGGCCACCCCCTCCTGCTCGCGGATCACGTCGCCCAGAATGCGGCCGAGCAGGCGGATGTCGTCAATCAGGGGCTGGTCCTTGTCGGATCGTTTCATGCGAGTGTCTCCGGATGGTGGGCTGTGGGTGGCCCGTGGACAGGCCCTCCCAGGCGTGCCATGCACCAGCCACCGGTGCGGGCGCATGCTAGCATCGCCCGCCCCTGATTAATTACAAACAGGTTACGAACTTGAGCACGCAAAACGACGCCCCCCACGCTCCGCCGCTTCGCGTGTCGCGACCCTACGCAGGGGAGCGACATTCGCCACTGGACTGCGCGGCGGCGACCGCACTCCCTCCCATCGTCATCGCCACGCGCGAAAGCCGGCTGGCCCTGTGGCAGGCCGAACACGTGAAGGCCTTGCTGGAGGCGCGGGGCCACAAGGTCGAACTGCTGGGCATGACGACCAAGGGCGACCAGATTCTGGACCGCTCGCTCAGCAAGGTGGGCGGCAAAGGCCTGTTTGTGAAAGAGCTGGAAGTGGCGCTCGAAGAAGGCCGCGCGCACATCGCCGTGCACTCGCTCAAAGACGTGCCCATGGAGCTTCCCGAGGGCTTTGCGCTGGCCTGCGTGATGGAGCGTGAAGACCCGCGCGATGCGTTTGTCTCCCCGCAATACGCCAACGTGG
Organism: Acidovorax sp.; assembly: GCA_030692685.1. Classification (GTDB taxonomy): domain Bacteria; phylum Pseudomonadota; class Gammaproteobacteria; order Burkholderiales; family Burkholderiaceae_C; genus Acidovorax. The sequence goes on from JAUXZO010000127.1 coordinate 107,891, forward strand.
ATGCCCTGCCCCAAGGCGCCGTGGTGGGCACATCCAGCCTGCGCCGCCAGGTGCTGCTGCAGGCTCTGCGGCCCGACCTGAAGATTGAACCCTTGCGCGGCAACCTCGACACGCGCCTGCGCAAGCTGGACGAAGGCCAGTACGACGCCATCGTGCTGGCGGCAGCAGGGCTGAAACGCCTGGGCCTTGAAAACCGCATCCGCGCCACGTTCGAACCCGCCGCCATGCTGCCTGCGGCGGGCCAGGGCGCCCTGGGTATTGAAGTGCGCAGCGACCGGCAAGACCTGATAGCCGCGCTGGCCCCACTGGCGCACCAGACCACGTGGTTGACCGTGGCCGCCGAGCGCGCTGTCAGCCGGGCGATGGGCGGCAGCTGCTCGATGCCGCTGGCGGCGCATGGCACCTTTTCTGGCGATGTGTTGCAGCTGGATGCGGCCTGGGGTGACATGGACGGACAGGCCCCGTTGGTGCGTGCAGAGGCCAGCGCCATCGTCAGCACGCTTGCACAGGCCGAAGCGCTGGGCGATGCCATTGCGCAGCGCCTGCGCGCCGGTGGCGCCCGGGTTGCGGCCCCCGCGCAGAACCCCTGATTGCACATGCCATGCCCCGGGTGATCGTCACGCGGCCCGCCCGCGAGGCTGCGCACTGGGTACAACAACTCGGCCAACACGGCATCGCCGCCGCCGCGCTGCCGCTGATTGCCATCGGCCCCCATACCGACCCCACCGCGCAGCGGGCGCTGGCGCAGGCGCGCAAGCAGCTGAATCAATACCGTGCACTGATGTTTGTGAGCGGCAATGCGGTGGTGTACTTTTTTGAGTCAAATTGGCCTCTAGCGCTTGATGGCAAAGCGCTAGCAGCTATAAATTTAAGAGCATGGTCACCCGGGCCGGGCACGGCCCGCGCGCTACAGCAGGCAGGCGTACCACCCAGCCACATCGACGGGCCAGCGGCCGATGCGGCGCAGTTCGACTCTGAAGCGCTGTGGCAACAGGTGTCCGCGCAAATCAGGCCCGGCGACCGGGTGTTGATTGTTCGCGGCTGCTCGGACGGGGTGCACGAAACGTCCCAAGGCTCTGGCCGGGACTGGCTTGCCCGGCAGATAGAAGCCGCAGGCGGGCAGGTGGAGTTTGTGGTGGCCTACCAACGCGGCGCACCGCAATTCACGGACGCCGAGGTGGCACTGGCGCAACAGGCAGCCTGCGATGGATCGGTCTGGCTGCTGAGCAGCTCTGAAGCCGTCGCCCACTTGGCGCAAGCCCTGCCCACAGTGGACTGGAGCGCAGCAGAGGCCCTGGCCACCCATCCCCGCATCGCGCAAGCAGCCCGTGCAGCGGGCTTTGGCGCCGTGCGGGAATGCCGCCCGGCGCTGGAAGACGTGGTGGCCTCGATAGAATCGGCCGCATGAGTTCCGTGCCCCCTAACGACTTGTCGACCGCAATACCTGCCGCACCTGCGCCTTTGCCTTCGCCCACCCCGGCGCCGCAGGCCACCCCGGCCAGTGGGCGCAATGGTGTGGTTACGGTGCTGTTGACGGCGGTGGCCGTTGCGGCCCTGGCCAGCAGTGGCTTGTTGTGGCAAAAACTCAGCTCGATTCAAGAACAGCTGGCCCGCCAATCAGCCGACTCGGGCGCACTGGCCATTGAGGCCCGCACCATGGCCCGCCAGGCCGAAGAACTGGTGCGCGAGACCGCCGCCCGCCTGTCGGTGGCAGAAGCCCGGGTCAGCGAAGTGGCGCTGCAGCGCAGCCAGCTCGAAGAACTCATGCAAAGCCTGTCGCGTTCGCGCGATGAAAACCTCGTGGTCGACATTGAATCGGCCATTCGCCTGGCGCAGCAGCAGGCCCAACTCACCGGCAGCCTGGACCCCTTGGTGGCCGCCCTCAAAAGCGCCGACCAGCGCATCGAGCGCGCCGCGCAGCCCCGCCTGACGCCCGTGCAACGCGCCATTGGCCGCGACCTGGACCGCCTGACCCGCGCCGCCGTGACCGACACCGCGGGCCTGCTGGCCCGGCTGGACGAACTGGTGCGCCAGGTAGACGACCTGCCCGTGCTGAACGCAGTGGCCCAGGCCGCCGCTACCCGCCGCCTGGCCGCCGCCCCAGCACCGCAAAACACCCCGCCCCTCAACCAGGGCAACCTGGCATGGTGGCAGGCGGCCCTGCAACGCAGCTGGGAGGTGGTGCGCGACGAAGCCCGCGGCCTGGTGCGCGTGAGCCGCGTCGACCAGCCCGAAGCGATTTTGCTGGCGCCTGAGCAAACCTTCTTCCTGCGCGAGAACCTCAAGCTCAAGCTGCTCAATGCGCGTTTGGGTGTGCTGGCGCGCCAATATGAATCCGCCCGCGCCGACCTGGCCGCCGCCACGGCAGCGCTGAACAAGTACTTTGACCCGGCATCGCGCCGCACCCAAAACGCGGCCACCACCCTGCAAACGGCGCAAGCCAGCATGAAGGCCGCCGAACTGCCGCGCCTGGACGAAACCCTGTCGGCGCTGGCCACGGCCGCTGCGGGAAGATGAACATGCCCCCTGAGTCGCTTCGCGCCTTCCCCCAAGGGGGACGCCCCCAGTGGCCTGGCAAAGCCAGTTCCACGGGGGCACTCGCCTTGTGCGCGCCTGTGCATCGGCTATGGGCATCGCACAGCGCAATGGACCACTGAACTGATATGCGTGCTGCTCTTTGGCTTTTGGCGTTGTTTGGCGTGGCCGTGGCCGCCGCGCTGTTTGCAGGCAACAACCAGGGCACCATCACCCTGTACTGGCCGCCCTACCGCATCGACCTGTCGCTGAACCTGGTGGTGCTGCTGCTGGTGGGCGGGTTTGTGACCGTCTACGCGGCCCTGCGCGCACTGGCTGCGCTGCTGGAGCTGCCTCACCAGGCCCGCCGTTGGCGCGTGCAGCAAAAGGAGCGGGCCATGCACGCGGCCTTGCTCGACGCGCTGACCCACATGCTGGGGGGCCGCTTCATCCGCTCGCGCAAGGCCGCCGTGGCCGCGTTGTCCCAAGAAAATGCGCTGGCCACCGCAGGCGAGGCCGTGCCCCACGGCCGCCAGTTGCGCGCGCTGGCCCACATGATTGCGGCCGAGTCATCCCATGCCCTGCAAGACAGCGCCACGCGTGAAAGCCACCTGCACGACGCATTGCAAGAAGCGCCGCTGCGAGGCACGGTGAGCGAGCAAGAACTGCGCGAAGGCGCCCAGATGCGCGCCGCACGCTGGTCACTGGACGACCGCGATGCCAGCGCCGCGCTGGAGCGCCTGGCCGCCCTGCCCCAAGGCGCTGCCCGGCGCACGCTGGCCCTGCGCATCAAGCTCAAGGCCACGCGGCTGGCGCGGCAAACCCAGGACGCGCTGGACACCGCGCGCCTGCTGGGCAAACATCGCGCGTTTTCAGCCACTGCCGCGCAGAGCATCGTGCGTGGACTGGCCACCGAACTCATCAACAACGCGCACGACACCGCACAGCTGCAGCAGATCTGGACGTCGCTGGAGCCCGCCGAACGCAGCATGCCCGAGCTGGCCATCCATGCCGCGCAGCGGCTGGCCACCCTCGGTGGCGAGGCCACCCAAGTGCGCGCCTGGCTGCTGCCCGTGTGGGATCGGCTGGTGGACCTGCCCAACGCGCTGGCCGAGCACCACGCCCTCAAGCTGGTGCGCGCGCTCGAAGCCGGTCTGGACGCGCTGGATGCCCCGTGGCTTGCCCGCATCGAAGCGGCGCAACAAGCCAACCCCCGTGACGCGCGCCTTTCTTACCTGGCGGGCATGGCTTGCCTCAAGCGCGAGCTGTGGGGCAAGGCCCAGCAGTTGCTGACCCAGGCCGCACACCACCTGGCCGATACCAACCTGCGCGCCAGCGCATGGCGGCATCTGGCCGAGCTGGCAGAACAGCGCGGCGACGAAAGCGCAGCAGCCGACGCCTGGAAGAAGGCGGCTCTCGGCCGTTAAAACGCGCCCGCCCTGTCTGGGTGAACACCGCAAAAGCGGGGGATCGCCTTACAACAGCGGCCCGCCCTCTCGCGCCCTTTCTCGCCCCCAGCCGCCACAGCCGCCGCGTCCTCCCGCATTCGATCGCGCGCGACGCTTCCCAAGCGTGGGGGTCGGCCCGTCCGCGCAGCACCAACCCCGATCCGCGAATCCCGCCGCTGCACCGCCGCTGCACCGCTGTGTAGCAGCCCCCGCTTGTTTTGCACAGCATTGGGGAACTTTGAGCGCTCAGGCCTTATCAATTCAGTTTTTTTGAACTGAAGCATCAATCTGCCTGAAGCTGCGTGTCACACCGGCTTCCTACACTGCCCCAACGTTTGTCAAATCAAAGCTGCGATTGATCCTGTCGCCAAGCCCCCTCGGCCCCCGCCTTGTTTTCTGCCTTCCTGCCACACCGACCCGATGACTGCTTCCTCCACCGCTGCCGCGCCCCGCCGCTACACACGCACCGCCATCGTTTTGCACTGGGTGCTGGGCCTGGCGTTGATCAGCCTGTTCGGCGTCGGTATCTACATGACCGGGCTGCCGTTCTCTCCACAGCGCCTCAAGCTCTACAACTGGCACAAATGGGCCGGTGTCACGCTGTTGGTGTTGTCGGCACTGCGGCTCCTGTGGCGCGCCACCCACCGGCCGCCAGCACTGCCCAGTGCGATAGAAGCCGCCATGCCCGCCTGGCAAAAGCTGGCGCACCACGGCACCCACGGTCTGCTCTACACGCTGTTCTTTGCAGTGCCGCTGATTGGCTGGGCCTACAGCTCGGCAGCCGGGTTCACCATCGTGTTTCTGGGTCTGTGGCAGCTGCCCGACTTCGTGCCTGTGAGCAAAGAATTGGCCGAGGCCATCAAGCCCTGGCACCAGTACACAGCCTTCACCATGGCGGGCCTCGTGGTACTGCATGTGGCTGCGGCGCTCAAACACCACCTCATCGACCGCGATGGCTTGCTCAAACGCATGCTGCCGGGTGGATGACGCCCCCTCTGAGCCGATTCATGTCTTCCCCCGCTCCTGGGCATTGATACGGCTTTCACTTTCTGTGTTTTGAACGGAGTTTTCCGCATGTACCTTTCGTCCCAACTCTCACGCGTGCTGCTGGGCGCTACCCTGGCAATAAGCGCCCAGGCCGCATCGGCCCAACAACAACTGGTGCCCGCCCAAAGCGAGGTGCAATTCACCGCGCGCCAGATGGGTGTGCCACTGGATGGCCATTTCAAGAAGTTCAGCGCCCAGGTGGCGTTTGACCCGGCAAAGCTCGCCACGAGCAAGATCAACTTCACCGTGGATACCGGCAGCGCCACCCTTGGCTCGCGCGAGACCGATGCAGAGCTGCCCAAGCCCACCTGGTTCAACGTGCCCAAATTTCCACAGGCGCAGTTCGAGTCCTCCGCCATCAAGGCGCTTGGCGCGGGCAAGTTTGAAGTCGCGGGCAAGCTCACCATCAAGGGCAATGCCCAAAACGTGGTGGTGCCTGTGACGCTAACCCAGAGCGGTGCCACCACCACGGCCACAGGCACCCTGCCCATCAAGCGCCTGGCGTTCAAGATCGGCGAAAACGAGTGGGCCGACACCTCCATGGTGGCCGACGACGTGACCGTGAAATTCAAACTCGCACTGACCGGTGTCGGCAAGATTTAAATGAAGCGCCCCCTGAGTCGCTTCGCGCCTCCCCCCTCTCTCGCATTGCTGCGCAACGCGGGAAGGGGACACTCCCAGCGCACGCAAGCGACGCGCCGCCCGTGTCGCTTGGCGGCCCTTGCGCGGGAGCACTGGCCTTGGCCGCGCCTGTTTCAGGCTTGACCGGGCAACCAAAACCTTTTTCCGTGTTCCCTTTTCTCTAGACCTTCCTTTTTCAGGAGCTTTTCGCATGCGCAAATCCCTCGTTTCCCTGTTCGCAGTGGCCGCCGCCACCGTCATGACCGCGGGCGCAGCCCAGGCTGCCACCTACGCCATCGACCCTACGCACACTTTTGTGACGTTCGAGATCAGCCACTTTGGCGCCACCACCAACCGTGGCCGTTTCGACAAGAAGCAAGGCACCGTCGAATTTGACCGCGCCGCCAAGACCGGCAAGGTAGACATCACCATCGACACGACCTCGGTCAACACCGGCACGCCCCAGTTCGACAAACACCTGCAAAGCGCCGACCTGTTCGACGCTGCCAAACACCCGACCATGAAGTTTGTGTCCGACAAGTTCAGCTTCAACGGCGACAAAGTCAGCGAAGTGACCGGCCAGCTCACACTGCTGGGCAAGACCGCGCCCATCACGCTGAAGGCCACCCAGTTCAACTGCTACGACAGCCCCATGCTCAAGCGCGAAGTGTGCGGTGGCGACTTTGAAGCCACCATCGACCGCACCCAGTGGGGCATGAACTACGGCGTGGAATGGGGCTTCCAGAAGAACGTGCGCTTGGTGGTGCAGATCGAAGCCGTGAAGCAGTAATCGATATTGCCGAACCTCAAGGTGCGTAACGCCTTGCCAAGCCACCCATCGCAGCCATGCGTTGGGTGGCTTTTTCATTGCAAGCCCCTTTGGCAAACAGATCCAATAATTAACTTAACGTAAATTGATTACGAATAGTAGAATTACAAAAATCAACGCAAGGAGACTCTGAATGAACGCTGCCCTGAAGCCCGACCTGGCCACCCTGCCCGCGCCCGCCGCCATCCAGCAGTTGCATCACTACGCCTACAAGGCACGCGACGCTGAGGAAACGCGCCAGTTCTACGAAGACATCCTGGGCCTGCCGCTGTACCACATCATTCAGAGCGACTACGTGCCCAGCACGGGCGAATACTGCCCCTATACGCACTTCTTCTTTCGCCTGAAGGACGGCTCGTTCATCGCGTTTTTTGACCTGGGAGATGACGTCAAGGCCGAACCATCGCCCAACACCCCCCTGTGGGTCAACCACATCTCGTTTCGCGTGGACACAGTGCAAGAGCTGGAGAACACCAAGGCGCGGCTGGAGGCTTTTGGGATTGAAGTGCTGGGCGTGACCGATCACCACATCTTCAAGAGCATCTACTTCTTCGACCCCAACGGCATCCGCCTGGAGCTGACGGCGCAACTGGCCAATGCAGAAGCCATGGCCAAAGACAGCACCGTGGCCCACACCCGCCTGAACGAATGGACCGCCCGCAAAGAGCAGTGGCGCAAGGAGCGTGCCGACGGCAAGGCAGCCGAGCCCCTCAAGCCGCAGCAGAACGACCGGCCGGAGTTTGCCAAGGACTCAAACTGACTGTTGCCAAAAATACAGGGCCGGAGGCGAAGCGCCCCTAGGGCATATGCACAATGCCTGATCCTTTGCAACCCATGATCAGGAGCTTGAGCAATGCCACCAGCAAGAACTGTCCCCGGAGTTCAAAAATTCGCCTGCGTTTTGGGGGCAGCGGCAGCCCTGGTCGCGTCGGGCCTCACGGCTTGTGGCGGCGGCAGTGGCTCGGCAACTGAGGCAAGTGCCGATCCGCTGAAAGTGGACACCACCTACGGCGAGTCAGGCACTGCCTCGCTGTCGTTGGGCACCCCATGGTCTGCCACTCTGGGGATTCAGCCGGACGGCAAGCTACTGATTGCGAATACGCGGGTAGTAGCGCCAGTGCCTGCGCCAAACGTCGGGGGTTTGCAGGCACAACAGGCTGCTGTCATGCGGCTGGGTAGCGATGGCTCTATCGATAGAAGCTTTGGCCAAAATGGCGAGGCCCGCATTTCCGTGAAGGGCTCCGACAGCGCCGTAGACATCCAGCCCCAAGCCAACGGGCGAATCCTTGTGGCCGTCATGGCCCATGAGCCCTGCGCCATCCCATCCCCGCAGGAGCGGTGCCTTACCGAGTCAGGCTCTACGGGGTCGTGGCACAGCACGGTGGCAGGACTCACCGCGGCGGGAGACCTGGACCGAACCTTTGCCACGCAAGGCATCGCAGCGGGTTTTGACTCGGTCCTGATGAACAGGCTGGTGCTGGCCATCCACGCCGACCAGAAGCCGCTGTTGCTCACCTCTGCGGACAATGTGTCCATGCAAAGGTACGGACGCAGGCTGCACCGATTTTTTGCAGATGGGTCTCCCGATGCAGCGTTCAATCAAGAGGTTGCCGGGCAGCCAGCGCCGCCCTGCGAAGCCAGCGGTGAGGCGTTGTTGGTGTTGCAAAGCGGAACTGTTATCTCTGCAGGCGGACTCGGTGGGCGCGTTTACGACACGCCTGCGTCAGACCCCGGCTTGTGCATTGCCGCACATGCCGGTGGCTCGCAAGCGCAGACCACAGGGGGTTGGTTCTCGTTTGGCGAAACACTCAAGGAATACCTGCTCCAGGCGCACGCAGATGGCGGCTTTGCCATCGGTAGCCGCACCTGTGGCGTGGATACCTGCCGCCTCAGCATTGCCAGATTCCAAGCCGATGGAAGGGTAAACGCTTCGTTTGGCGACAAGGGCATAGTGCGCGTCGCCGTGCCGACGAACTTCTCCCTCAAGTCGTTCTTCACCCAGCCGGACGGTTCCATGGTGGCTTATGGCGCTGTGGCTGAGGGCCCAGCGCCCAGCGGCCCAACCGCACGCTACCGCGCAGTCTGGGTGGGGCTGAAGGCCGATGGCAGACCCGACAAGCGCTTTGGAGACCAAGGCATCGCGATCCAGGGGCTGGCCAACGCCGAACCGCAGAAGCTGCTCCGAGATGGCCTGGGCCGCTGGCTGGTGGTCAGCAGCGAATGGGACTCCGCAGGTAACGTGGTGCTGAAGGCCCAACGCACCGCCGGAACGCCAGCGCCCTAAAAATCTAATAGAAAATAGCATCAAACGCTTTATCTTAAAGCGCTAATAGCTACTAAATTTATAGCAAAATCAATCGCCCAACTGCTGCGCCCGCATGATCTGGTGCCGGTGCCAGTAGGCCCCCACCGTGGCGTTGAAGGCGTCCTTGTCTTTCTTCAGGCCCGGCAGCTTGATCTTGGTGGTCTTGGCGCCGATCACTCCCTTTTCGGGGTGGGTCACGACCAGGGCGTTGCCAAAGCTGCTTTCCTTGAATTCCAGCGCTTTCACCGCATCCCAGAACACCGTGGTGTCGTCGGCTGACGTCTTGATGCCGTTGATGCTGACCTCCACGGTGTCCGCGCCTTTCAGCGCAAACACCACGGGCGGAAAATACTGCAGCACCAAGGCGCGCTCCTGGTCGTTGGCGGGCTCGTAGCGGTAGGCCAGGCTGCGTTCGTGGTCTTGGGCGAACTGCTGCTCGTAGTCGCTCCACAAGCGCTGCTCAATGGCGTCGGCCGTCAAAATCTCTTGCACCCAGGTGGCGGCGGGCTTGCGCACGGCGATGGCGCTGTAGTCGTGCGCTTTCAGCGGCATGCCCACGTTGCGCAGCCGCTCGGGCATGGCGGGGTGCGAGTCAAACGGGTGGGGCACGTTGGCCGTCTTCATGGCGTTCAGAAAATCATCGGACGCGGCGTAGGGCGTGAGGCCCTGGGCCACAAAACCGGCGATGCCTAGCGACGTGTTGTCGTGCCGGTCGTTGCGGCCAAACAGCTCGTCCTCGATCTTGTAGCGGTATTGCGCGTAGGCGGCGATCTTGACCAGCGACTGCGCAATGGCGGCGGGTGACACCAGCTTGGCGGCAATGCGGTCGGCCTTGAACTCGCGCTCGCGGCTGTCGCGCGCCAGTGCGAACTCGAAAATGGTGCGGTACAGGTCCAGCACCGGCGATACCACGGCCGACAAGCCGCCCGTGCGGATGGCGTGGCGGTAGTGGTCAAACTGCACCAGCTTGGGCCCCAGCCGCGCGCTGCTTTCGGTGTCGCCACCGCGCAGGTGGGCCAGCTCGTGGCCAAACACGGCGTCGGCCTCGGTCTGGTCCAGCACGCGCAGCAGCGGCAGGCTCACAAACAGCGAGCGACCGGTCAGTGTCTTGTCGCCCACCGTCAGCGACGCTTCCGTCACAAAAAAGTTGGCATCAATGCCCGCCACGATGTGCTGGGGCGGCTCGGTCTTGAGGCGCTGGGCCATGTGGCGGATGCGCTTCCAGAGCATCGGCGCATCGGCTTCAGACACCAGTTCGCCCACGGCGCGGTTGTCTGACTGCACCCGTTTGAAGATGCCCGCCACCGCCACAAACACGCCCGCCGCCACGGCCAGCCCCACCACAATGATGAGCTTGGGCGAATACTGGTGAAAGAAAACCGCCGTCACCCAAAACGACAACCACACGGCCATGGCGCCTTGCACCATCAGCGACGCGGCACTGGCCCAGGTGGTCAGGTGCCAGCCGGTAACAAAGCTGGCGTACTGCATCTTGCGGTCCACAAAGGCCAGTGCGCCCAGGCCCAGCACGGCCAACAGCAGCACGCCACTGGCCACCAGGGTGCCCAATGACACCTTGCGCGCCATGTTGAACTGCCACACATCGCCATACCGTTCGCACATCGCCGCGCGATAGTCCTGTGCCTCCGGGTCGGTGCTGCTGCAGATGGTGGACGGCGGGTTGCTGCGGTAGTAGTCCTTGCGGGCCTGCTTCTCGGCCGCCTGAAGGCGTTTGTCCGCGTCGATGCGCTGGCTGACGCCTTCGACAAAACGGGTGTCCTGGTCCCGCTGGGCGTAGCCGGTGAAGACATAGGTCACGGCCGGAATCAGGAACAGCGCAAGCAGCGCGTAGGCAAAGACCTTGGCCAGGCCCAGTTTGAGTGCAGATTGGATCGACATGGGTTCGGACGGTGTGTAGTGGCCTGGGCAACACAAACGCCAGCGATGCGCAGCTACGGCGGCCTCCAGGCGGGGTCACCCCCGTCCCTGTGGCGCAATGCGCTACCCGTCCCTCTTCTGTTTTGTGCTGTGCAAGCCGTGTTGTAAGTAGTAATCCGGCAGTCACGCATGGAGCCTGGCCGCGTTGCCGCGCCCTCCTCTCGCTCCATGGGGCGGGATTATCAGGACGCCAGCCTGGGCCGCACCGAAAATCAAGGTAACAAATAGATAGCGGTGTGGGACAGCGGTGCGGCCACAACGCGGCCACCACGCGGCCACCTCGGTCACTGGCTTCGGCAGTTGCCAGCTTGCCCGTTGGGCCATCACGCCACAGCGCATCCACCGCGGCGGCGCTCCCTTAAAATGCGCGGTTCACCCTCTTGTCCGTCGATGCGCCCCAGCGGCTGCAGCCACCACCGCCACACCCCATGAGCATGCCCCTGCAACAACCCGGCCTCGAAAGCCTGTCCAAGTCCTTTGAACCCGCTGCGCTGGAAGCCCACTGGGGGCCCGAATGGGAAAAGCGCGGATACGGCACCGCAGGCCACCGGGGCACGGGCGCCCCGAAGGCGGGCGAACCGGCGTTTTCCATCCAGCTGCCGCCGCCCAACGTCACTGGCACGCTGCACATGGGCCATGCGTTCAACCAGACGATCATGGACAGCCTGACGCGCTACCACCGCATGCGCGGGTTCAACACGGTGTGGGTGCCGGGCACCGACCATGCAGGCATCGCCACGCAGATCGTGGTGGAGCGGCAATTGCAAGAACAAGGCATCAGCCGCTACGACATGGGCCCCACCCCGCCCGAGGCGCGCAAGAACTTCGTGAGCAAGGTGTGGGAGTGGAAGGAAAAGTCTGGCGACACCATCACCACCCAAATGCGCCGCATGGGCGACAGCGTGGACTGGAGCCGCGAATACTTCACCATGGACGACAAACTGTCCAAGGTGGTCACCGACACCTTCGTGAAGCTGTACGAACAAGGCCTGATCTACCGTGGCAAGCGCCTGGTGAACTGGGACCCGAAGCTGCAGTCCGCCGTGTCCGACCTGGAAGTCGAGAGCGAAGAAAAAGACGGATCGCTGTGGCACATCGCCTACCCCCTGGTAGACCCTGACGGAAGCCTCGCGGCTTCGGGCTCGGTCAGCCTGACAGTGGCCACCACCCGGCCTGAGACCATGCTGGGCGACGTGGCGCTGATGGTGCACCCTGAGGACGCACGCTACACACACCTCATCGGCAAGATGGTCAACCTGCCGCTGTGCGACCGCCAGATTCCCATCATCGCGGACGATTACGTGGACAAGGAATTCGGCACCGGCGTGGTCAAGGTCACCCCCGCGCACGACCAAAACGACTACGCCGTGGGCCAGCGCCACAAGCTGCCCATGATTCAGGTTCTTGACCTGGAAGCGCGCGTGATCACTGACGGCATCTCCAGCGCGGGACTCGGCACTCACCACGAAAAAAACCCGTCGGGCTCACAACCGACTGCTTCGGATCTTGGTATTCCCAAGGATCTTCAGGGTCTGGATCGATTCGTAGCGCGCAAGTTAATCGTTGCGAAATTGGAAGCCTCTGGCGCGCTGGTAGAGGTCAAGAAGCACAAGCTCATGGTGCCCATCTGCACCCGCACCGGCCAGGTGATCGAGCCCATGCTGACGGACCAATGGTTTGTGGCGATGAGCAAGGTCAGCGACCAAGACCCCACGGGCAAGAGCATTGCGCAAAAGGCCATCGATGCGGTGGCCAGCGGAGACGTGACCTTTGTGCCCGAGAACTGGGTGAACACCTACAACCAGTGGATGAACAACATTCAGGACTGGTGCATTAGCCGCCAGCTGTGGTGGGGCCACCAGATTCCGGCTTGGTACGACGAAGACGGCAACGTGATCGTGGCGCGCAACGAAGCCGAGGCGCAGGCCAAAGCCCCCGGCAAGACGCTGCGCCGTGACGAAGACGTGCTGGACACCTGGTACTCATCAGCATTGGTGCCCTTCAGCACCATGGGTTGGCCCGAACAAGGCACCGCCGACACCGACGACTTCAACCTGTACCTGCCCAGCAGCGTGCTGGTCACCGGGTACGACATCATCTTCTTCTGGGTCGCCCGGATGATCATGATGACCACGCACTTCACGGGCCGCGTGCCGTTCAAGCACGTGTACATCCACGGCCTGGTGCGCGACGCGCAGGGCAAGAAGATGTCCAAGTCCGAAGGCAATGTGCTCGACCCGGTCGACCTGATCGACGGCATCTCGCTCGAACCTTTGCTCGACAAGCGCACCACTGGCCTGCGCAAGCCCGAGACCGCGCCCACGGTGCGCAAGAACACGCAAAAGGAATTCCCAGAGGGCATTCCGGCCTATGGCGCCGATGCGCTGCGCTTTACCTTTGCAGCACTGGCCAGCCTGGGCCGCAGCATCAACTTTGACAGCAAACGCTGCGAGGGCTACCGCAACTTCTGCAACAAGCTCTGGAACGCCAGCCGCTTCGTGCTGATGAACTGCGAGGGCCAGGACTGCGGCCTGATGGACCACACCAAGGCCGATTGCGCGCCTGGAGGAAAGGCCCATGGCTACATGGAGTTCAGCCAAGCCGACCGCTGGATCATGTCGCTGCTGCAAAAAACCGAGGCCGAAGTGGCCAAGGGCTTTGCCGAGTACCGCCTGGACAACGTGGCCAACACGCTCTACGACTTTGTCTGGAACGAATACTGCGACTGGTACCTGGAGATTGCCAAGGTACAGATTCAGAACGGCACCGAGTCGCAGCAGCGCGCCACGCGCCGCACGCTGATCCGGGTGCTTGAGGCCATCTTGCGGCTGGCTCACCCCATCATCCCGTTCATCACCGAAGCCCTATGGCAAACGGTGGCGCCCGTGGCCGGACTGAAGGGCGAGTCGATCAGCATTGCCCGCTACCCCGAGTCACAACCCGAGAAGATCGACGACGCAGCGATTGCCCACATGGGCCGCGTCAAGGGATTGGTGGATGCTTGCCGCGCCCTGCGTGGCGAGATGAACGTGTCACCTTCGACCCGCCTGCCGATGTACGTGGTGGGCGACACAGACTTCATGCGCGGCGTGGCGCCGGTGCTGCAGGCGCTGGCCAAGCTCAGCGAGGTCAAGGTGTTTGACGACGAAGCGGCGTGGGCCGCAGCCGCACAGGCCGCGCCCGTGGCCGTCGTGGGCGACGCCCGCATGTGTCTGTACATGGAAGTGGACGTGGCAGCCGAGAAGGCACGCCTGGCCAAGGAAATCGCCCGCATCGAAGGCGAAGTGACCAAGGCCAACAACAAGCTCTCCAACGAAGCTTTTGTGGCCAAGGCGCCTCCTGCCGTGATCGGTCAGGAGAAAAAACGCATTGCCGATTTTGGTGTGACGCTGGGCAGATTGCGCGATCAGCTGACACGGCTGGGCTAAAACCCACGCAATACTGTGTGACCCTTGGGTCCGTTACGGCGGGCCTTTTCACGCTTGAACCGCCCAAAAGGAACCCCATGACTGTTGCCACCACTGTCCGCAAAGCCGTTTTTCCCGTCGCTGGCCTGGGCACCCGTTTTCTGCCCGCCACCAAGGCCAGCCCCAAGGAAATGCTGCCCGTGGTCGACAAACCGCTGATTCAGTACGCGGTGGAAGAGGCCTATGCCGCAGGCATTCGCCACATGATTTTTGTCACCGGCCGCAGCAAGCGTGCTATTGAAGACCACTTTGACACCGCCTACGAGCTGGAAAACGAGCTGGAAGCCGCTGGCAAGCTGGAGCTGCTGAACCTGGTGCGGTCGGTACAGCCCGACGACATGGACTGCGCCTTTGTGCGTCAGCCCCGCTCGCTGGGCCTGGGCCACGCCGTGTTGTGCGCCGAGCCGCTGGTGGGCAAAGAGCCCTTTGCCGTGCTGCTGGCCGACGACCTGATGGTCGGCCCCCAGGGCGGCCAGCCCGTGCTGGCACAAATGGCAGCAGCGTTTCGCCAACAAGGCCGCTCGGTCATCGCCGTGCAGGAAGTGCCTGAAAACCAGGTTCACAAATACGGCATCGTGGCGGGCGAATCTGCTGGCGGCCCGCTGATTCGCATTGACCGCATTGTCGAAAAGCCCAAGGCCGCCGACGCCCCATCGCGCATGGGCGTGGCCGGCCGCTACATCCTCACACCCGGCGTGTTCGACGAGATCCGCAACCAGCCACGCGGCGTGGGCGGCGAGATCCAGCTGACCGACGGCATCGCCCGCCTGATGAACCACGAAGCGGTGTACGCGTTTCAGTACGAAGGAAAACGCTACGACTGCGGCAGCAAAGAAGGATTCTTGGAAGCGACGGTTGAACTGGCCTTGCAGCACCCGCAAGTGGGCAAGCACTTCCGTGAATATTTGAAGACGTTGGCGCTGTAAACTGCAGCTCAGCCCGACCCTCCAAACACTTCATTTTTGATAGCTGCTAGCGCTTATCCAGTAAGCGCTAGCAGCTATTTTTACTTGATTTTTTGCTGACTCATTCAGCCATTCGCCCTAAGCCCGTCAAAGGGCTGGTCGCAACAGCACCCGGCTTCGACAGGCTCAGCCCGAACGGTTGGGGGGTGGGAATCTGAGACAGTCGGCGAATCGTGCGATTTCTACCTGCGGCGCAGGATGTGGATGAACTCGTCACCCACCGTCTGCTGCTCTACCAGCTCATTGCCCGTCTGCTTGGCAAACGCCTGAAAGTCCCGCAGTGACCCGCCATCGGTGGCCACCACCTTCAGCAACTGGCCGCTGGCCATGTCTGACAACGCCTTCTTGGCCTTGAGGATGGGCAGGGGGCAGTTCAGGCCCCGGGTGTCGATTTCTTTGTGAATGTCCATGGTGTTGTTGCTTCCTCAATCCTTCGGCAGTGCCGGCTGCGGGTTGTCCAACCCGGCTCGACGCTCTGCATTTTCTTCGGCGGTGAAAAACACCGGTTCGTGTCCCCGGGTGCGCAGCCAGTCAGCCAGCGCGTAGCCCGTTCCTGCGGGCCAGCACTTGAGGTCAGGCAGATCGTACAGCCGGTAGTCCACCAGCTCGGGCGACAAGCGCACCTCGCCCTCGGCAACCACGTGGTAGGCGATGATGATCTGGTTCATCCGCAAGAACTCGTACGCGCCCACCAACGTGGTGGCCGTCACGTCGAGGTTGGTTTCTTCTTTCACCTCGCGGGCAATGCCCTCTTGCGGCGACTCGCCGGCTTCCATAAAGCCGGTGATCAGCGCAAACATCTTGCCCGGCCAGGCCGCATTGCGGGCCAGCAGCACCTGGCCGTTGATTTCCACAATCGCGGCCAACACGGGCGTAGGATTACCCCAATGCGTAAAGCCGCAGGCGGGGCAGCGCAGCCGCTCTTTGTCACCGCCGTCTTCGGCCATGGTGATGGGCTGCAGCGCGGTGCCGCAGTGAGAACAATGGCGGACTTCGTAGTGCATATTTTTTGATCTATCGATTACTCTTAATTTGATAGCTGCTAACGCTTATCCATCAAGCGCTAGAGGCCAATTTCATTCAAATTTCGGTGCCAAACCCCCCGCTGCATCCATCCCATCACGCCGGGAACACGCCGGTAGACAGATACCGGTCGCCCCGGTCGCACACGATGAACACAATGGTCGCGTTGCTGTCGCGCGCTGCCATCTGCTGCGCCACCCAGCAAGCGCCAGCGGCCGAGATGCCCGCAAAAATACCCTCCTCACGCGCCATGCGGCGGCACATTTCTTCAGCGTTGTCCTGGCTTACGTACACCAGCTCATCGACCGTACTCGCGTCGTAAATCTTGGGCAAATACTCTTGGGGCCACTTGCGAATGCCCGGAATGCGCGAACCCTCTTCAGGCTGCGCACCAATGATCTGGATCGCCGGGTTCTTTTCTTTGAGAAACCGCGACACCCCGGTGATGGTGCCCGTGGTGCCCATGGCGCTCACAAAGTGCGTGATGCGCCCGCCGGTTTGCTCCCAAATCTCGGGGCCCGTGGTTTCGTAGTGGGTGCGCGGGTTGTCCGGGTTGCCAAACTGGTCCAGCACCTTGCCCTCGCCCCGCTTTTGCATCGCCTCGGCCAGGTCGCGCGCATGCTCCATGCCGCCGCTCTTGGGGGTGAGCACTAACTCGGCGCCAAAGGCCTTCATGGTCTGCGCACGCTCGATGGACAAATCCTCCGGCATGACCAGCACCATGCGGTAACCCTTGATGGCCGCCGCCATCGCCAGCGCAATGCCCGTGTTGCCCGATGTGGCCTCGATCAGCGTGTCGCCAGGGCGAATGTCGCCGCGCTCTTCCGCCCGGCGGATCATCGACAGCGCAGGCCGGTCCTTCACCGAGCCCGCCGGGTTGTTGCCCTCCAGCTTGCCCAAAACCACGTTGCCACGCTCGGCGTTGTCCTTGGCGCCAATGCGCTGCAACGCAACCAAGGGGGTGTTACCCACAGCATCTTCAATCGTCGGATATTTCATGCGCCCTACTGTGCCATAATTTGTGGCTTCACGAATTACCGCCCGGGTGGTGAAATTGGTAGACGCAGGGGACTCAAAATCCCCCGCCGAAAGGCGTGCCGGTTCGATTCCGGCCCCGGGCACCACAGATAAGGCCGGTAGCTTTCAACAGCTACCGGCCTTTTTCTTTGGGTGCGCCAGCTGTGGCCAGCTGATTTTTGCGTTTGCTGGCCCAGCGCTGAATGCAGTTCCGGGTTCAGTTCGCTGGCATTGATCTGTGGGAGGCCACAGCTTCTCTAAGTCGTTTTCGAGCCCGCGCCAAGCTGGGTGAACGCCCGGCCGCCCTTTCAGGCTCCCAATCTCTACTCACCCATGACACAAGGCGGGTGTTGTATCCAAGTCCCTGCCCAATGCCACCTCCGGGGAGATTCCTCAGCAAATCTTCGCGCACAGCCTTGGGGGCCCCTTTTGCAAGCTTGAGCAACGCTTGCTTTGGGTCGAGTAATGCATCTGGCAACAGCGGGAGGACGCCTTTTTGGCCCACCAAATGACGCATCGCCTCGTGGTCCGCAAGTGCCCAAGCTTCCACTTCTCTCACAGCAATGCGCAACAACAGTAGGTCAGGCAATCGCTTCTTTCCCATCCAATCATCACGCAGTGCCACGGGGCACGCCAGCTGATCCAAATCAGTAAGCACCAGCACCACTTGGTGCTTGGCCATCTCACGCCAGCTGTCCATCTTTGAACGGAGATAGCCAAAACCGTTTTTACGCAACCGGTGCGTTACACAAAAAGGCTCAGGCAACTCTCCAACCAGCCGCAACGCCACCGCCTCGCTCAACTCATCCTCGGTAGCGATCGCGATAGGCGTCACTGCCACAACCCCAGTTGTGACACTGCACTAGGCCGCGTCTTGGGCAATACCACCTCCGCAACACTCAAGCCAGAGCGCAGAGCCCGACGTTCGTCATCATTCACGACGCGTCCAGTTGTGCCCTGCTTGCCAGACTCCAACAGCACCACGCCTCGCTCATCAATTCCCTGATTGCTTAGCAGTGCTTCGCTATGTGTAGTCAGCAGCACTTGACGTCGGTTTTTCTGTCCGCGCTGTAGCCTCTCAATGATCAGTGGAATCTGCGCGACGATGGCGTCGTTGAGCGAAATCTCGGGCTCCTCCAACAGAAGCATGGAATTACCCCCCTCCAGCAGCATCCACAACAATCCAAACAGGCGCAGAGTGCCATCAGAAAAATGCTCCTCTGACTGCCAACCCGCATTGGGCCGGTGGTGTTGATACCGCGCCTGAAGATGCGGGTGACCCATATCGTCTTTTTCGAACCGCAGTTCCGAGAATTGGGGCACCGCCAACGCCAGGGCAACGCCGATTTTTTTCAGGCGCGCCGTGCGCACTTTCTCCGAGGTCGCACTGAGCCGCTCCAGAAAACCCTGGCCAAAAGGATCATCCGACAGTCGATTGCCGCCAATCCGGTCACCAAACCGCAGCAACTGCGGCACCAAATGCAAATAAGTGATATCGCTCAAAAAATCCGCTAGTTCGCGAAAATCCTGGTTGGTCTGGATCTGTTCGAGATGCGTTTGCGTCAACAGCAGCGTGTCTTTTTTGTCCTTGCCATCAGGCCGATTCAAGATCAAGGCACCGTCACGCCATACCTGCTCACGCGAAACCAGCAGACGCTGCGCGCCCTTGCCCTCCGGTTTGAACGCCAACACATAGCGCCATGACGGCTCTTCCTGGTCCAGCTCACGGCTGAGCGCAATGTCAATCTCGACCTCAGGATCGCGGCGTGCGTGTAGGCAGCGCACCTTAGAAATGCCGCCGCGTTCTGCGATGGCGGCCTGCAATCCACCGCCTTGCCTTTTGCTCACATCACGCAGAAAACGCAGGGCGTCCAGAAGATTGGATTTACCCGCCGCATTGGGTCCCAAGACGTAGGTAACGTTCCGCAGGGGTACGTCCAGGCCTTGAAAATTGCGCCAGTTCTTGAGTCGGATATGGCTAAGCAGCATTAAATTGGTCCCGTCGATGTATCGAAGTTTGGGCATTATTGGCCACCTGCATGTCGGCCAGACGCGCCTACACCGCCGGGCGCGAACCCAGGCGCTTGTGCATGTCAGTGATGGGGTGGCGGTGCTGCACTTTTTTAACAGCAACCTCGCTCACTCCTCAACCACCACCCCCAGCGCAGCCAACTTCTCGGCATACGAATCCCTGCGCTTGACTGCTTTGGCAGCGGTATCTACAGCTGCCTGGATGGCCTTGGGGCCTTTGGCTGCAACGGCCTTGATCAGCGCTTGCTTGTGGGCGGCTTCGGCCTGAGCCCTTTTGAAAGTGGCGATCAGGTCGGCATGGGCAATGGGTGGATTCACAACGGCTAGCTTTCTACTGTGTGGCAGCGGGGTTAGCGGTATTTTCGCCGTTTGTTACAGGCCGCACCGGTGGGCTCTGGGGCGACGTGGAAGCGGCGGATGCGAAGCGCTGGGCCCTGCCCAACCACCTTGGTCGGTGGCGTTCAGCGGCGTTCGTCTGATTTCAACTTGCGCAATTGTTCCTCTGCTGTGGCGAGTTCGGCCTTGAGCGCGCTGATTTTCTTGTCGAGCCGTTCCATGTCTGCAATGCGGCGGGTCTGATCGGCGGACATTGGTTTGCAGCTAGCCGCCAGCGCGGCAAGCTGGTCGGCCAATTGTTTGCGTTGCAGCATCTGGCCCTTGGACCGGGCGAGTTCCACGCGGCGTTCCAGCTCTGCCTTTTCGGCGTTGCACGCCATGTTGGCGTCTGCGGTTTGCGCGGTGTTGGCGGTGGCAGCCGTGTTGGCGGGCTGGGCGCTGACAGAACTGGTCGCCCATGCCATCGCAATGGCGATGGCAACTGCGAATCGGGAACTGCTGGCGTGCATGCGGGAAGCCTTAAGGTGGAAGGCCCCGAGCATGACACCTATTGATGCGAGAGGTCGTGCATGCCCCGGGGCTGCGGCGGGGCTTGGGCAAAGTGCGAGCGGTGGTCTTTTGCACCGACCAAGCCCAGCGGGCACACCACACTCCACACGGCAAAAACCCCAGCGCGGGGGCTCGCTGGGGTTCTTGATTCATCCGCGCTGGGCGGCTGGGCGGTGCGGCCTTACTTGGTCGCGTCTTTAATCACTTCTTTGGCATCGCCGTAGTTCTTTTGCACATTGCCTTCAACCTGCTTGGCGGCGCCCTTGGCCTGTTGCTCGGGGCTGTTGAACACTTCGCCGGTTTTTTGCTGAACCTTGCCGGCTACTTCTTTGGCTGTGCCCTTGACTTGATCGCTGTTCATATCGTTTCCTTTCGGTGGGTTTGCGTGAAGAGCAGGATGGCTCTGCATGCCTGAAAGATTACGATGGCTGAATGGCGAACTCGGCGGGCGAAAGCCCTGGATGGGCGTCAGCAACGGCTTACAGCGGCGGGGCCGGCCGCAGGCAGCAGGCAACCCTCAGTAACCGCAGATGAGCAATACACACGGGCGCACATTAGCGCGCAGAACGCGCAGAACGCGCACAACGCGCAGAACGCTCATTAACGGCCCGCCAGCACCAAAAAGTCCTGCTCGTAGCCTTTGACCGACTGCACCGCCTTATTGCGCTGCGTGGCAGTCATGGCGTTGTGCACTTGTGAGAAGCCCTGGCACCCTTCATTTACCAGTGTCTGCGCGTAGCGCTGGTAGCTCGCATCGGGAGACTCGTTAAACCGTGCCAGATAACCGCGCAGCAGGGCTTGCGACTGCTCAGCGTTGGCGCGGTCGTCCGCAATTTTTTGCAGCACCTGCACCAGGTCTTTCTGGCGGCGCAGGCGTTCGGCATACGTGCGCTGCGGGTCAAACGATGACTGGGCGATAAAAGTGCGCAGGGCCGCTTTTTGCGGTTCATCCAGATTGCCGTAGAAGCTTTCTGCGCGTGACGAGAGTTGTTTGAAACGCTGCTCACGCAGCTTGTCGGGCGCGACATCTACCCATTCTTTTTTCCAGTCGGCGTTGCTGTCGGCCTGTTTCTTTTGCAGGGTACTGATCTGCGCATAGGAGAGCTGGGAGGCCAGCCATACGAGCTTGGGTTCGGCCTGGGTGATGACCTTGTCGATCTGGGTGCGCACTGCCCCATAGGTGCTGCAAGCTTGGTCGGGAGAGATGGCGGATGGCAGTTGTTGCTGAACCTTCTGCAGCAGCTCGGCATGCACTGGCAGCATGGTGTCACGGTGCCATTGATGCAAGTCTCCGAGTTCGTCGCGCACGCGGTTGGTCTGGGCGTCTGTCAGCCCGACGTAGTTGTTCAACTGCCAGTAAGCCAGGTGCGACACCTGGTTGTATGCCAGCTTGACGGTGCTGCACCCCTGCAACAGCACGCCACCAGCCGCCACCATGACAGCAAACAGTGCATTTCGAACGGTAAATAAAGCGTGCACAGAGGCTCCCTTGAATGAAGGATGGCAGGTGGAGCAGGATAGGCCCGGATGCAGGGCCAGGCCGTGCGGGGCGCAATACCCGGATGCAGTGGCCAGGTTTTTCTTGAGACAGCCACAAAATTCTCCGTGCCTGCCGATCTCGATCAGCTCAGTTGTCCTGTCGGCGGATCAGTTGCAGTCCGGTGGCCGTGATGGCGAGTTGGCCCGTGGTGCTTTTGGTGATGAAACCCCATTCAAGCAGACGGCCAGAAACATGGTCCTTGATGGCTTCAGGCACGGTGATTTTGTCGCCCATCTCCAGTCGCTTCAGCGTTTCAAGCTCATCCACAGTGGGGTCAAACGTCGGTGCGTGATAGGTCGAAGTCATGTTCATGGCAGATCTCCTTGGTATGGAAGTGATATTGAGCTCTGCCATGCCCGCTTGGTTCAGGCCGAAATGCCTGTCGAGGTGTCGGACGGCACCTCGACAGCCACCAGCCCCGGCGACAGACCCAAGGACGCACCTGCGTGCGCCATGCCCTGCAGCCACCGTGCAAACGCCGCCAGCACGGGCGGCTGCGGCTGCGCTGGGCTGACAAGGTAGTAGGCGCGCTCGCCCCGCAGCGGCCGGGCGCAGGCCACCACCAGTTCGCCGCTGGCCAGTTCGGCCTCAATCAGCAAAGGCGGCATCAGCGCTACGCCCATGCCATGTGTGGCGGCCACGGCCAACATGGAGAACAGCTCATAGCGCGGGCCATCGAGCGCGTGCGGGGCATCCACGCCCATGGCGTCAAACCACTGGCGCCAGCCATAGGGGCGGGTGCTTTGCTGCAGCAGCGGCAAGTCGGCCAGCGCCTCGGCTGCTACGGGCTGGTGGGCGCGGCCGCGGCCGCGGGGGGCGGCGGATTCGAGCAGGCGCGGGGAGCACACGGGCACCACGTCTTCGTGCATCAACAGTTGTGCCTGCACGCCAGGCCAGTTGGCCACCTGCTCGGGTGTGCCCGCGTACAAGGCAGCATCGAACGTGGTGTCGGCAAACAAAAAAGGGCGCGTTTGCGTGTCGATGTGCACCACGATGTCGGGGTGCTGCTGCGCCAGTTGGGGCAGGCGTGGGATGAGCCAGCGGGTGGCAAACGTGGGCACAGCGGCCAGCGAGAGGGTGCCGCCCTCGCCCTGGTGCGCCATCACATCCAGCGTGTCGCGCTCCAGCCCCTGCAGCCAGCGCGCCACCTGGCGGCCATAGTGCGCGCCCGCAGGCGTCAGCACCACGCCGTGGCGCGTGCGGCGAAACAGCTGCACACCCAAAAACTCCTCCAGCGCCTGGATCTGGCGCGACACGGCGCTTTGTGTCAGCGACAGCTCTTGCGCGGCGCGGGTATAGCTCTCGTGGCGGGCGGCGACTTCAAAACAGGCCAGGGCCTGGGTCGAGGGGATGTTGCGGCGCATGATGAAGAGGAACTTGTAACAGGGGCGCCACGCTTTGAAATATCGTGCGGCGAGCATTCCATACATTCTATAAGCGCATATCTGGATGAAAACAACTCGCTTGCGGGCGGCCACCTCAAGGCCTACGATGCACACCAAACCCGTTTTTTTCCCTTTCTTTTCGACCGGAGACACACATGGCCCACGCCGCTTTTCAATGGGATGACCCCTTCCTCCTGAGCCAGCAACTGACCGATGACGAGCGCGCCATTCGCGACGCCGCTGCGGCCTATTGCCAAGACAAGTTGGCCCCCCGCGTGCTGGACGCTTTCCGCCATGAAAAGATGGACGTGAGCATCTTCCGCGAGATGGGCGAAGTGGGCTTGTTGGGCCCCACCATTCCCGAGCAGTACGGCGGCCCCGGCCTGTCGTACGTGGCCTACGGCCTGATCGCCCGCGAAGTGGAGCGCGTGGATTCGGGCTACCGCTCGATGGCCAGCGTGCAATCGTCTTTGGTGATGGTGCCTATCCACGACTTCGGCACCGAAGCGCAAAAGCAGAAGTACCTGCCCAAACTCGCCACCGGCGAGTGGATTGGCTGCTTTGGCCTGACCGAGCCCGACCACGGCTCCGACCCCGGCAGCATGGCCACGCGCGCCTACAAGGTCGATGGCGGCTACAAGCTCAAGGGCAGCAAGATGTGGATCACCAACAGCCCAGTGGCTGACGTGTTCGTGGTGTGGGCGAAAGAAGTCTCTGAAGGCGGCGCGGTGGGCCCCATCCGCGGCTTTGTGCTGGAAAAGGGCATGAAGGGCCTGACAGCCCCCGCCATCCACGGCAAGGTGGGCTTGCGCGCCTCAATCACCGGCGAAATCGTGATGGACGACGTGTTCGTGCCCGAAGAAAACGCTTTCCCTGAAGTGCAGGGCCTCAAGGGCCCCTTCACCTGCCTGAACAGCGCGCGCTACGGCATTGCCTGGGGCGCTTTAGGTGCCGCCGAGTTCTGCTGGCACACCGCCCGCCAATACACGCTGGACCGCAAGCAGTTTGGCCGCCCCCTGGCCGCCAACCAGCTCATCCAGAAGAAGCTGGC
>JAUXZO010000150.1 GCA_030692685.1 Acidovorax sp.
TTGAAACCCGGAATGACCGATTGTAGCGTTTCACCCATGCGTGCGTCCGAAGCTGCCTGCGATTTTTGTGTAGCAGCTTGAATCTAAAGCGCTTTCAGGCGCACGCAACCGCTACGGTCCGACTTCGGTGAATAAGCCGGGATCGATGGTGGGCACTATGGTGATGGCGTGGCGCGTCGGACGAAGCGGCTTTGGACGGACGAGGAGAAGCGGTCGATCTGCTTCCAGACGACGGCATCTGGTGTGTCGGTTGCGCAGGTGGCGCTGCGCTACGCGGTGAATGCCAACCTGATCTTCAAATGGCGGCGCGATCCTCGCTATGCGCCGGACCCGGTGCTAGCGCCGGGTTTGCCGGAGGGTTCGCGCTTTTTGCCGGTGGAGATCGTCGCGGAGGCGAGGGCACCTGCTGCAGCACCTGTAGCCGATAACTGCATCGAGATCGAATTGGCGGGCGGGCACCGGATGCGGATCAGCGGCGGGTATGATCCCGAGGCATTGGCGCGCCTTATCCGGGGGCTGACGGTGTGATCCCGGTTCCGGCGAACACGCGGGTCTGGTTGGCGGCGGGCGTCACCGACATGCGCAAGGGCTTTGCGGCCTTGGCAGCGCAGGCCGAGGCGGTGTTGAAGCAGGACCCGTTCGCCGGGCATCTCTTTGTCTTCCGTGGCCGCCGTGGTGACCTCGTAAAGATTATCTGGTGGGACGGGCAAGGAGCCTGCATGTTCCTGAAACGGCTGGAGAAGGGGCGGTTCGTCTGGCCTTCGGCCAAGGAGGGGAAGGTCGCGCTGTCGCCTGCCCAGTTGTCGATGCTGCTGGAGGGGATCGACTGGCGGGCACCGGAACGGACGTGGCGGCCCTTGGCGGCGGGATAATCTGCTCATACTACAATCAATGATTCCCACAACGAATACAGTGGGATAAACTCTTTGCATGCTGGATCAGACCCTGACCTTGCCGGAAGACCCCGAGGAGCTGCGCAGCTTCACCGCGCGGCTTTTGGCCGAGGTGAAGGCGCAGGCGATCCTGATCGAGAAGCTGCGCCATCAGCTTGCCGGGCACCGGGCACACAGGTTTGGCGCGTCATCGGAGACGGCGGAACAGCTTAAGCTAGCGCTTGAGACCAGCGAGATCGCGGCCGCCGCGATGACCGCGCGGTTGAAGTTGCCGGACATCGAGGAGAAGGACATACCGAAGCGTCGTCCGATCCCGGACCACATCCCGCGGATGGAGGTGGAACTCAGCCCCAGTGCCGATGCCTGTGCCGATTGCGGCGGGCGCCTGCGCCGGATCGGCGAAGACGTGACGGAAGAACTGGAATACGTCCCCGGGCGCTTCATTGTGAACAGGATCGTCCGGCCCCGCCTGACTTGCGCCTGCTGTGAACGCTTCGTGCAGTCCCCGCTGCCCTCGCGCCCCATCGAACGCGGCCGCCCCGGCCCGGGTCTGCTGGCCCACGTTCTGGTCAGCAAATATGCCGACCATCTGCCGCTTTACCGCCAGAGCCAGATCTTCGACCGTGAAGGCCTCGACCTCGACCGCTCTACCCTCGCCGATTGGGTTGGCAAATCCACTGCCCTTCTGGAACCTCTGGCCGAGGCCATTGGACGCCATGTCCTGTCGGCCGAGGCGATCTTTGCCGACGATACGCCGATCAGCATGCTGGCACCCCGTTGCCCGGCAGGCGATTGCGTGCAATCGCCGAGAGGGGGCACCGGCAAGACCCAGACCGCGCGGCTCTGGACCTATGCCCGTGATGACCGTCCTTGGGGCGGCACTGCGCCCCCTGCTGCCTGGTATCGGTTCTCGGGCGACAGGAAAGGCCAGCATCCGAAGGATCACCTCGCCCGATACCGCGGCTGGATGCATGCCGACGGCTATGCCGGGTTCGAGGATATCTGCCGCACCGGCGCCATCCGCGAGGTCGCCTGCCTGGCCCGTGTCAGGCGCAAGTTCGTCGACATCCACCGCTCGCAGGGCTCCCCGATCGCCGAAGATGCCATCGGCAGGATCGCACAATTCTATGCCGTCGAGAAGGAGGCCAGAGGCTCCCAGCCAGACCGCCGCGCTGAACTGCGAAGGGCCCATGCAGCCCCGGTCTTCGATGATCTCGAGACCTGGCTGGCCATGCAACTCACCACGATCTCAGGCAAATCCCCGCTCGCCGGAGCAATCCGATACGCTCTCACCCGCATGGACCGCCTGCGCCCCTACCTCGACCACGGCATCCTGGAGTTGGACACGGATGTTGTTGAACAGCCCCTTTCTCAGCCCTTTTGCGGTTTTGGTGGCCTTTCTCTCCAGGTTGCGACCATGGCCGCGTAGGCTGCCTCTGCCTGTGCGACGAGCTCCATTTCTCGATGGCGTATTTCCTTGATCCAGTAGTCTCGGCCGGGACCCGCTGGCCCATGTGCTCTGGCAGCGCCGGCACGCAGTTCAAGCTTTCGCATCTTCATGGCGACAAAGGCGGGCCGAGCCCATCTGTAGGGTGCCTCCTTGGTCAGCAACTGCCAGATCAGGTTTGCGATCTTGCGCGCGGTGGCGACCGCCGCGACGTTGAGGCCCTTGCGGTCCTTGATCCGGAGAAAGAAGGCTCGCAACGGTCCAGGAACCGACGCTGCCGACCATGCGGCTTCGATCAGCATAGTTCTTGCGACCGCGTTTCCCTGCTTCGAGATGCGGCCATGGATTGCGCCGCGATCGCCGGACTGGCGCACCCGCGGGGTCAAGCCAAAGTAGCTCGCAAGCCTGTCAGGCGTCTGGAACCGGGAGATGTCGCCAATGGCGGCGATCACCGCCGTGGCAACCACGGAACTGATGCCCGCGATGGTCATTAGCTTGCGCGTGCGAGCGTCGTCGAGCGAGATTTGGGCCATGGCACTATCCAGCTTTTCCAGCTTGCCGTTCAGCCAGTCCAGTTCATCAAGATGGCGGGCGAGGAGGTCGCGCTCTGCCTTGGGCAACGGAGCCGTCGAGAGCCAGTCCCGGCCGCCCTTGCCGAACAGATGTCCCGAGTATTTTGGCACGAGATTGGCGTGGAGAACGGCCTGAACCCGGCTCTTCACCCGTCGTACCGATCGAACGAGCGCCGCGCGCTCCGACACGAGACGACGCAGGTTCAGGGTATCGTCATCCGCGGCCCAGACCTCTGGCAAGAAGCCGGCGGCATGAAGCTGCGCCAGGATCTTTGCGTCCACCTTATCCGTCTTCACGCGCGCGTGGGCGATGGCCTTCACCTGAAGTGGGTTCGCGATCACGACCCTGGCCACGAACGGCGTCAGCAACCTTACGATGGCCGAGGTGTTCCCAGTCGCCTCCAGGATGACTTCGTCATCTTTTCGAAGCTTCTGCCCAAAGGCCACCACAGCGTCGTAATCGAGTTCCATCCGGAATTCTGCCGTGACCTTGCCCCGATCAAAAACCGCAACCTGCGCAAAACTTCGATGCACATCCATTCCGATCGACCGCATTCAAAACCCTCCCTGTTGTTGATGGGGGAGTGCGCGGGCTGTGCGACATCTACGGATACGCGCTCGCAGCGCAGACGGGATAGTCGCAGGGGCGGCCAGATAACAACGCGAGCTCGCAGCTCAAAGTCAATTCGGCCTGCCCGTTTCTTCGCACTCCGACGCCCCTGTCCCGACACGGCAACTCTACCATGACAAAGTCAAAGCCGCAGCCCGTTTGAGGAGCGCCGATAACAACATGCCCGATAACAACACGGCCGAACGCGGCATGCGTGCCATCGCCCTCGGCCGGAAGAACTACCTCTTCGTCGGCTCCGAAGCGGGAGGCAAGGCTGCAGCCATCGCCTACACCGTGATCGAAACGGCCAAACTGAACACTGTCGATCCCCATGCCTGGCTCGCAGATACCCTCGCACGCATCCCTGACTACAAGATTACAAAGGTCGACGAATTGATGCCGTGGCGGTGGAACGGATAGCGGTCAGACCGGACGCTTACACATCAACACCGCAACATAAAAACTGCAACGGCGTGCGTTGGTGGGCAACCGCAGGCAATGGCGGATAGAGCGAGGAAGATTGATACTTCCTACAGCCTGTCGGGGCCCCGTGCTCCACTATGCTACACCTCACTGGGCGTCTCACATCACCGGCGTGTCAGTTACGCTAAGAACACCAATTGAACATTCGTCTGCAGTCCTTGGCGAAAAGATCGACGATCGTGTCCCGGGGCGTGGTGTAGCTGGCCATGAAGATCGCCGTGATGTCGGTCGCGGGCCTGCTTGATCAGCGGGCCACGACGGGCAAGCTGATCATTGGATCATCGCTCAAGGGCGCCATGGTTTCCAGTGTCATGTATCGCGCACGCTGGACGGCCCATTCATCGTTCTGTTCGAGCAGCAGGGCCCCGACGAGGCGGGTGATGGCGGCATCGTTGGGAAAGATCCCGACGACGTCGGTGCGGCGCTTGATTTCGCCATTCAGGCGCTCGATGGGATTGGTGGAATGCAGCTTGGCCCGGTGCTCTTTTGGGAAGGTCATGTAGGCCAGCACGTCGGGTTCGGCGTCGTCCATGATCACGGCCAGCTTAGGCACCTTTGGTCTGATCTGGTCGACCACGGCGCGCCACTGACTGCTTGCGGTCTCGGCGGTGTCCTGGGCAAAGGCCGTCGCGATGAAGGCGGAGACGCGCCATGAGGCGCTGGCCCAGGAGTTTCACACAGTGCATCTTCGTCTCGACGCGGCTTCGGCGGTGATAGCCGCTCCATCGTCGCCAGATGGTCCGCCCGACGCGCTTCGATTTGCGCAGGATCTCGTTGCGCGCGACAGCACCGGGCGTGTATGGCTTCCAGGGCTTGGCGTTCTTGCGGGTCGGTATGATCGCAGCGGCGCCACGGGCCGCAATGGCGTCATGGCACTTGCGGGTGTCGAAGGCACCGTCGGCGGTGACGCTGGCGATCTCCTGATCGGGCGGGATCTGGTCAAGCAGCTCGGGCAGCATGGGCGCATCGCCCACATCACTGGTCGTGAACTCGGCGGCCCGGATCTCCAGTGTTTGCTCGTCAGTTCCCCCTCTCGGCGAATGTTCCATTCGCCTGCCGGGCAACGGATGTGGATCTTGCGCCAGACCCGACGCTTGGCACCACCATGCTTGCGGGCGTTCCACTCCCCTTCGCCTTCGACCTTGATACCGGTGCTGTCGATCAGCAGGTGCAACGGGCCTGCTGATCCGCGATACGGGATGTTGACCTTCAGGGTCTTCTGCCGACGCGACAACGTGCTGAAGTCGGGCACGTCCCAGTTCAGGCTGATCAGCTGCAGCAGGCTCTCGACGAAACCTGTCGTCTGCCTGAGTGCCATGCCAAACAGCACCTTCATCGTCAGGCAGGTCTGGATGGCTGCGTCACTGTAGTCAGGCTGTCGGCCACGTTTGCCGGTCGGCGCAGCCTCCCAGGTCATGGAGGGATCGAACCAGATCGTCAGCGAGCCACGACGCTTGATCGAGCATAACGGCGATATCTATGCCTGCGATCACTTTGTTTATCCCGAATACCGATTGGGAAACCTGCACGACACCGATCTGATTGCGCTTGCGGCCAGCCCGTTCCTGCAGACGTTCGGGCAGGATAAATTGGAAGGGCTGTCGCCAGGGTGCCACGCCTGCCGCTATCTGTCGCTGTGCTTTGGCGGCTGCCCGAAGGACCGCTTTGCCCAGATTAAAGGGCGCGACGTGCCGCAGAATTATCTCTGCGCCTCCTACCGGCACTATTTTGAGCATACGGCCCCTGCGATGCAGCGGATGGCACAGTTGATCTGGCAGGGACGGTCACCGGCCGAGATCATGCCGCCACGCAACGGTGGGGCGGAGGCAGGACCGCAGCGGCACCCCGCAAAGCCCGGCTGACCAAAGGCCCTCGTCACCGCGTCAGGTGCCAGCAATCGCGGCTGCCGCAATGGGGACATCAATTGCGTCCCGTCGCGCCGGGCACTACACTGGGTCTGTCTGGTGCTGTCCCTTTTGTGACGTGACTCGGGGGCGGAGAATCGGGAATGCGGTGCAAGTCCGCAACGTGCCCAACGCTGTTAGGTGGATGATGCTGCAACACGCCACTGGTTCCGACCGGGAAGGCGCAGCCTCAGTCGAAACCGAGTCAGAAGACCGGCCAGACAAAACCGGGCTGCCCGAATGGTCAACGGGTGGTCCGTGTCTGTGACAGGGGATTTGTCATGCAGCCACCTATTGCCCCCGCTCTGGCGGGACCGTTCTCTTGCGAAGAACAAGCAGCCGTTTATCGGGCGATCTACAGCCGCCGCGACGTGCGCAGCCAGTTCACTCAGCGCCCGATTGACGAGCCGACGCTCTTGCGCCTTTTGCGCGCGGCTCATCGCGCGCCTTCGGTCGGGTTCATGCAGCCGTGGAACTTTGTCGTGATCCGCAGCGCGCAGGTCAAAGCCGAAGTGAAGTCTGCCTTCGGGCGCGCCAATGCCGAGGCGGCGGCGATGTTTCCACAAGAGCTCTGCTCGATCTATTCCGCAATCAAACTTGAAGGAATCGTCGAAGCGCCGGTGAACCTGTGCATCACCTGCGACCGCAGTCGCGCCGGGCCGGTTGTGGTGGGTCGGACCCACAACCACGAGATGGACCTGTATTCCACCGTCTGCGCGGCGCAGAATCTTTGGCTGGCGGCCCGCGCCAAGGGGATAGGCGTTGGCTGGGTCAGCATCTATCACGAGGCCGATATCCGCACGATCCTGAACCTGCCCGACCATGTGGTGCCGGTAGCCTATCTCTGCATCGGCCATGTGGACGAGCTTTACGAAGCGCCCGAACTTGAGGTGAAGGGCTGGCGCAACCGCCTGCCGCTGGAAGATCTGATCTTCGCCGAGCGTTGGGGTCTTGGCGCTGCGACCGTGCCTGCAGAAGAACGCACGTCGTCTTGACCAAGGCGGCATACCGAGAGGTTGCCGCGCAAGACCATGGTCGAAACATTGTCGCCGCCATCATGCGCCAGGGCGTTTCAGGTTTGACCGGAAACAAGAGGGGTCGGAAGGTGCGGTGCAGGCAAGCGAGGGCTGGCGATTCCCGAACTCGGCTGAACCGCCATATTGAACCTGAACTGCTTTGTCGCGCGGGAGAACAGCTTGACCTTTCGACCGGCATAAGCCGTGACACATGATCGCAGTCGCCCCTTGCGGGGCGGCTGCAAGACCAGTTTTGCAGATCTTCAGCCCCGCGTCGGGCGGCGCGGGGCTGTCTTCGGGTGGGCAAGTATTGGCCAGTAGATCACTGCAAAGCCAGCGAAGGCCGCGATCCACGCGCCTGCGGCCAGATGCAGCAACCACGTTTGTGCGGGAAAACCCCCGGCGGCAAACCGTGCCAGCACGGCGACGATCAGTGCAACATAAAGTGCCGTGATCGGGCTTGTCGCATGCAGCGGCCGCCCGGCGTGGCCAAGGCTGGCGCGGGTCATCACCGCCAGCGTCATCAGCCCGACCGCTCCCGCCATCCATACATGTTGTGCGGCAGGGCCCAACCCTGGTACAAACTGTCCTGCCGCCACGGCAAAGAACCCCAGGGGCACAAACGCATAGCCTGCATGCAGCACCCAAACCAGAGCCTCGGCACCGGTATGACGGCCGGACCAGCGCGACAGCCGCCACAACTGAGCCACCCCTGCCAAACCGCAAAGCAATGACGTTGCTCCATGCCCGGGCCAGATCACCCAGACGCCAAGCGCGCCAAGCGTCACCGCCAGCACCGCAGAATCTGCACGACCAAATGGCACCGGCAACGCCGGGCTGCGGCGTTGTGCCAACCAGTTGCGGGTAAAGCTGGGCACGATGCGCCCACCGATCAGTGAGATCAGCATCACCGCAACCGCTAGCCCCAGCCGCAACCCGACGCCGCCCGCCGGGTACCCGCCCTGTGCTGCGTCAATGTGATAGAGAGCATTGGCCAGTATCAGCCCCAACGCCAGCGCCAGCACGGGCAGGTTCTTCCAGTTGCGGCCAGCCACAATCTCGCGCGCCAGAACGGCCGTCAGCGCCAGCGGAAAGGCCAGATCAACTGCCATCACCGCCCCCCACGGCAGCAGCACCGAGATGGCCACCGCCGCCCGGCCCGCCGCCCACAGCGCCACCAACGCGGCCAGCGGCCAGCCGACAATCGGCAGCCGCCCGGTCCAGTTCGGCACAGCGGTCAACAGAAACCCCGCCAGAACTGCGCTCAGGTAGCCGAACAGAAACTCGTGTGCATGCCACGACACCGGATCAAAGGCGGTTGGCAAGATATCCCGCCCGGTCAGCATCACCACCCAAAGCGCCATCGCCAATGCCGCCCAGATGGCGGCGAACAGGAAGAACGGGCGGAAGCCAAAGCTCAGGATCGCAGGGCCCTTCCAGGCGCGGATCTTTTCGGCTGAGGTGGTCATGGGCTTTCCTTTGGAAAGTGAGGTCCGGTTTCGGTCACGATGACCTGCATGGCGATGTCATGGGGTTGCGGAAAGACGGTGGCGATCCGCGCGGCGCAAAGCCCGACGCCGATGGCAAGCGGGCGCGGGGCCAGGGCCGCCAGCGTGCGGTCGAAATAGCCGCCACCGTAGCCCAGCCGATATCCGGCCGCATCCCAGCCGACGACCGGCGACAAGGTGATGTCGGGCACCACCGTCGGGCCTTCGGCGGGCACCGGGATATTCCAGAACCCGCGTTCCATCCGGGTCTCGGGCGTCCAGAGCCGAAAAATCAGTGGCGCGGCGCGGGTGGCCACGATGGGCAGCGCTGCCCGGGCACCGCGTGCCGCCAGCCCCGCCAGCCAGAACCGCAAGTCAAGTTCGGCTTTGATCGGCCACCACGCGGAAATTGTCAGGCCGTCCAGCGTTGTGAATCGGTCCGTCAGCAGGCGGTCGAGGTGATCAGCAATGGCCCGCGCCGCAGTTTGCCGGGTTTGCGTGGACAGCTCTGCCCGCGCGGTCAGCAGGCGCGCGCGTGTGGCGCGACGCCACCGCGCCACATCGCTTGCCTGCTGCGGATCAACGGCCAGCGGGTCGAAATAGCCCGGGTCGATTTCATGCGCGAGACAGGGCGGTGAGGCATAGTGCCGGGCGGGGGTGTCGTCTTTTGTCATCTCGGGTTCGCACGAATCTTTGTAGATTTCATGGCTTGGAAGGCAGACATTCTGAACGGACCTTGAAACAGGGCTTGCAACAGAGATAGGCCTGATGAATAGGTATTGTAAATGTCAATTCCAGCAATGATGGGCCGATGCGTCTTACCAAGTTCACGGATTTCGGCCTTCGCGCGCTGATGCGGATGGCTTCGCTGCCCGATAGAGCGTTTTCCACCGCTGAGTTGTCGCAGGAATTTGCCCTGTCGCGCCATCACCTGACCAAGATCATCGCGGCGCTGTCGCAAGCGGGAATCGTTGTCACCCAGCGCGGTGGTGGCGGCGGCGCGATGCTGGCACGCCCGGCCGATCAGATCAGGCTGGGCGATGTGGTGCGTGTGCTGGAGGCCGGTCAGATTCTGGTTGACTGTTTTGTGGGGTCCGGCGGCGGGTGTTCGATTAAGGCTACCTGTCGCCTGAAAGCGCGGATGCAAAGCGCCGAACGGGCCTTCCTTGCGGACCTGGACCGCTCAACCCTGGCTGATATCGCCCTGCCTGCGACTGCCGCCTAATTCTGCATCGCCAGGATGATGCGTTCGGGCAACAGCGGCAGATCGGTCAGCCGGGTTCCAAGCGCGGCATTCACCGCGTTGACCAGCGCCGGAGCCACCGCAACAGTGGCGATCTCGCCGACAGCTTTTGCCCCAAAGGGGCCGGTCGGCTCAACCTTTTCCACCAGAAGCGTGCGAACGGGCGGCATTTCCGGGGCATTTGCCAGCGTATAGCGCGCAAAGCTGTCACCGCGCAGGCGGCCCGTGCCAGGATCAACCGCCACATCCTCATACAGCGCATAGCCAAGGCCGATCTGGATGCCGCCGTGGATCTGCCCTTCCACCAGCATCGGATTGATGGCCCGCCCAATGTCATGGGCGGCAAGATAGTCGGTCACCTGCACCCGCCCGGTCAGCGTATCAACCTCGACTTCGGCAAAATGCACCGCAAACGAGCCGGGGTTGGCCGTGGCGCGGTGGGTCTGCGTGGCGACGGGCAGCGCGGTGTTGCGCCTCGTCAGCCATGCGGCAAGATCGGCCAAGCTGATGCGCGTCTGGGTCGATTGCACACAGCCTTGGTGCAGTAACAGGTCTTGGGGGGCGGCGTTCAGCGCAAGTGCTGCTGCATCGCGGATTGCCTGATCCAACGCCAAGGCCACCTTGCGCACAGCCTCGCCGACGATATAGGTCATCCGACTGGCGCGGGTTCCCAGATCATAGGTGCAGGTGTCGGTATCGGCGGGGGTCACGCGGATATTCTGCAGCCCCAAGCCCATCACCTCGGCGGCGATCTGGGCCAGCGTTGTATCCGACCCGCAGCCCAGATCATGAAGCGCACAGTTCAGCAAGATACCACCATCGGCTTGCAGGCCAAGGGTTGCGGTGGTGGATTCGTCATCGCCGGGAAAACAGCCGTTGATATGGGTCGCCGCCGCCATTCCGACGCCGCGCCGAAAACGGCCAGTGCCGGGTGCCAGCTTGGCGCGCGCCTCCCATCCAAAGGCCTTGGCGCCGCGCCGCAGACAATCGGCTCCGCGCGCATTGCCAAGGTTCAAGCCCTGCCAAGGGTCAATCGCGCCCGGCCCCACGATGTTGCGCAACCGCAGCGCAACCGGATCAAACCCGGCATCGCGCGCCGCCAGATCAAGGGCAATCTCGCCCAAGGCATGGATCTGGGGCGAGCCATAGCCGCGAAAAGCCCCGGTCGGCAACGTGTTGGTATAAACGGCACGGCCGCGATAGCGTTCGGCGGGCACATCATAAAGCCGCACTAAACGTTGCAGCATGGACCCCGGCAGGTAGGCGCCTCCGGTGCAATAGGCGCCGATATCCACGGTCACATCCACATCGCGCCCCAGAATGCGCCCGTCGGCGGCAAGCGCGATCCGTATGCGTCCTTCTGTCGCGGACCTTGTGCGGGTGGCGGTAAAGGTTTCGTGCCGCGACAACTGCAATTGCACCACGCGCCCGGTTTGCATGGCCAGAAAGGCGCAGATCGGATCAAGGATCGGCTCGGCCTTGCCACCGAAAGAGCCACCTATCGGGGATTTGGTCACATGCAGCCGATCCGCCGCAATGCCCAACGCCTGTGCGACAACCGCCTGCACCGCAAAAACGCTTTGGCAGGGCGAATGGATTGCGATACGGTCATTCGCCTCTGGCCAGGCGCGGCACACATGCGTTTCAATTGCGCAATGATGGCTGCGCGGCGTCGTTACATGGGTTTGCGAAACATGGCTTGCCCGCGCGAAGGCGGCGGCAACATCGCCATGATCCAGCGCGACCTCGGCAACCGGGTTCAGGTAGGTCGGCTGCCTGTCGGCATCAACGGTTGGCCCGGTATGGGCCTGCGCGCCTTCGGGGGACAGGATTGCGGGCAGGACGTCATAGGTTACCTCCAGCAGCTCGATCGCCGCCCGGGCAGTGGCCTCGGTATCGGCCAGCACCACCGCGACCCGGTCGCCAACATGGCGCACCACGGCTGGAAACATCCGCTCGTCGGCAAGCAACTGTTGCCCGGCAAGCCAGATCGCGCTGTTATAGCCGTTTTGCGGGGTTGTCTGGTGCCACCAGACCCCAATCACGCCCGCCATGGCAAGGACTTTGCCGGCATCAAGCGACAGAACGCGGGCATGCGGGTGCGGCGAGAACAACAGCGCGGCATGGGCCAACCCTGCCACCGCATCATCGGCGGCAAAGCGCATCTGTCCGGTCACTTTTTCCACGCCGTCAATCAGCGCAAGACGTTTGCCGACTTGTCCCATCACATTACCCCATCGAACAACGGATCACGGTTTGACAGCTTCAGCAGCCGGGCGATCAGATCAATCCCCAGCCCGCGGATCGCCTGCCGTTTCCAGCCATGTGAGGCGCGCCCCGCGATGGCTGCATCGACTTCGGCGCTGAGAGCATCCAGAAAAGCGCGCAACAGGTCGGCCGTCAGGGTCTGCGCATCCAGCACCGATGCGGCGCGCAGCAGTGGGATTGCACGTGGCGCAAGCGCGCCCGCCACGATCCTTGGCTCCAATAGCCGCCAATCCTGCACCTGCGCCGTAACCGCAAGGTTCAGCCGGGCAATGGTCAGGTCCCGACGCGGGCCAAGTTTGACAAAGGCGCTGTCGGGGCCAAAACCTTCGGCGGGCAGGATAACCGTGGTGATCAGCATCCCGGACCCGGCCTGATAGTCTTGCAGGCTGATCTCGCATTCTGCACCGCCTTGGGTCAGCCCGGCAATCCGTGCACCTGCCAGTAGCAAAGGCGGGATCAGGTCAGCCGCTGCGGCCGCATTGGCGATATTGCCGGCCAAAGTGGCTCGGTTGCGGATCTGCACCGACCCACATTCGGCTGCCGCCTGCACCAACGCCGGATACCGCAGTGCAAGCCCTGCATGGCGCTCGATTTCTGCGGCGGTTGTGGCGGCGCCGATGCGGATGTCTGGGCCCGTGGTGTCGATACCACGCAATGCAGGCAGGGCGGTCAGATCAACCAGCCGCCCCGCATCGGGCAGGGCACGGCTGCCGACAAGCAGGTCGGTGCCCCCGGCAATCAGGTGCACGGGGTCCGCTCCGCGCAGCGCCGCGACCAGCTCTGCCAGACTGGTGGGGCGGCAGAGGTTCAGCAGGGTCATGCCCCCGCCTCCATAGCATTGGACAGGTCCGCCTGTCGTCTTTCCGCTTCGCTTTCCACCGCATCGACGATCAAGGCAAAGCCGGTGCAGCGACAGATATTTCCCGCCAGCGCATGACGGATAGCGGCACGATCCCCGTCGGGATTGGCGCGCAGATGGCCTTCGGCGGCCATCACCATGCCGGGCGTGCAAAAGCCGCATTGCACCGCGCCATAGGTCAGGAAGGCCTGTTGCAAACCCGACAGCCCCCCGCCTTGGGTCAATCCCTCGATCGTGGTGATCCGCACGCCTTCAGCCTGAAACCCCAGCATCAGGCAGGATGCCACCGGGTGATCATCGACCAGAACGGTGCAGGCCCCGCACTCGCCCTCGCAGCAACCTTCCTTGAGGCCGGTCAAACCCAGCCGGTCGCGCAAGATGTGGCTCAGCCGGTCATGCGGATCAGCGATGACCGAAACTTCGCGACCGTTCACCCAAAGGGTGAGCCGGTCGCGCGGTATGGCGTCGGGGGTCATGGCGCGGATTTCGGCAGCGGCTGTGACAGGCTGCGATAGGCCGTCCAATCTTCGATTTCGGGATAGAACTGGTGCCGCCATGCCCGCACGCGCGGGTTCATCGTGCGCCGCCACAGCGGCGGGATCATCGCCATGGCCGTCATCAGCGGATAGCCATGGGTCAGCTGCGGCACTTCGCTGGCCGGATAGCTTTGCAGCAAGGGGAACCGCCGGGTGGGGTGGCAGTGGTGATCGGCGTGGCGCTGCAGGTTGATCAGCAGCAGGTTCGACACCCCATAGACCGAATCCCACGAGTGATGCGGCTGCACCGGTTCATAGCGGTTGTCGCCCAGATATTTCCGCGTCAACCCGTAATGCTCGACGTAGTTGGTCAGTTCCAGCTGCCACACCGCGACAAAGGCCTGAAACGCAAACAGGCCAATCCCGAGCCAGCCGCCCACCGCAAAGGCCAGCGCCAGGGCCACACTGGCAAGCGCCAGATATTTCCACATCGGATTGCGCCAATGCCCGCCGGGCAAGCGACGGCGGGCCAGCATCGCCGCCTCGGCACGCCAGGCAGACCCCAGCCCCTGGCGCAGCACGCGCGGGAAATAGCGGTGGAAGCCTTCGTTATAGCGCGCCGTCACTGTGTCGCGCCCGGTGCCGACGTAAGGGTGATGCACGATCATGTGCTCGGTGCGGAAATGGCCGTAAAGCACCATCGCCAGCAGCAGATCGCCCAGGATCGGCTCATACCGATTGGTTTTGTGAAACAACTCATGGGCATAGACAATGCCGACCGTTCCGGTGGTAACACCGATGCCAAACATGATGCCGATGACCTCAAGGGCGGAATGATCGGCATCAAGGGTCAGGTACCAGATGGTGCCGTATAGCAGGGTGGCCTGCAGCGGCATCCATATCCAGGTCAGCAGCCGGAACCAGAACAGATCGGCCTCGGGCGTATTCAGATCGGCGTTCGAGGGGTCGGGGCCAAGCAGGCTATCCAACAAGGTCATCAGAACCCAACCGTAGAACGGGATCAAAAGGATCGCCCAGCCGCCCTGCATCACGGCCAGAACAACCAGTGGCGCAAAGCTGAGGGTGATCCAGTAGGGGGCCGCGCGCAGTTTTCCGTGGGAAGGGGATGGGTTTGTCGCGGTCATCTGTCAACCTTGTCTTGATCAAGCGGGGGATTGCGCGGTGTCAGGCGCAGCCAGATGCCGTCCTTTGCCCGCACCGTCAGATGCGCCGCCGGAACCGGATCGGCCCCCGCCACGCGCTCCAGTTTGAAGGCCCGCACCAGCATGGCCAGCAGCAAAGTGCCTTCGGCCATGGCAAAGGCACTGCCGGGGCACACCCGCGCGCCCGCCGAGAACGGGATATAGGCCGAACGCAGTCCGGCGCGGCCATTCGGCGTGTCAAAGCGGTCGGGCTGAAAGGCGTCTGGGTCATCCCAGATCCGCTCATGGCGGTGCAGGTGCCAGGGGCTGATGATCACCTGCGCGCCCTTGGGAAGTTCGCGGTCGCGGAAGGTTTCGGGGCAGCGCGCCTCGCGCACGAACATCGGCACCGGCGGATAAAGCCGCATCGCCTCGCGGAACACCGCACGGGTGGTCGGAAGCTTTGACAGGGTCGAGAAGTAGATCTTCTCGGGGTCAAAGGCTTCCAGCGCCTCAACGGCGACCTTGTCTTGCCAGTCGGGATAAAGCGCCAGCAGATACATCGCCCATGCCAGCGCCGAAGCCGAGGTTTCGTGCCCGGCCAGAAAGAAGATCGCCACCTGATCGACCATTTCGGCGTTGGAAAACACCTGCCCGGTTTGCGGGTCGGCGGTGGTCATGATCTTGGTCGCCAGATCGTCGGGGGCGGTGCCTGCGGCGATTTGCGCCGCGCGCGCTGTTGTCAGCTGTTCAATCAGGCCCCGGATGGTTTGTGCCGTGGCCTTGGTGCGGCGCGAGTGAAAGCGGGGAAACCACGCGGGCAAGGGCAGCAGCGCGCCGATATTCACCAGGGGCCGCGCCAGTTGATGGGCGCGGAAGGTCTTGAACACCGCGGCGGCAGTCTCATTTTCGATCGGAATCGAAAACAGGGTGCGAAAGATAACGTCTGCCGCCAGATGGCTGGTTTCCGCCTCGATCTCGACCAGGCGGCCATCGGCCACCGCTTGCAGCCGGGCGCAGGCGGCTACGGACGCATCCCACATCGCGGGAAACACCTCACGCAGACGACCGCCTTCGAAGGCCGGGTCGATGATGCGGCGCTGGCGTTCCCATGTTGCACCATTGGTGATGAAGACCGACTCGCGCAGCAAGGGCATCAACCCCTCGCGGATGCGGTCGGATTTCGGGAAATCCATCGGCCGCCGTTTCAGCACCAGATCGACAAGCTGCGGATCGTTGCACAGGTAAGACCGGAAAAACGGCGTGCGAAATTCCGCCATCCAGGCGTGATAGAGCCGCGCGGGCTGGGCCGACAGGATGTCGCGGCGAAACAGCTTCAGATAGCCCAGAAGAGACACCTTTTCCTGTCGTGAACCAGGCTTTGGCGGCAGATCGCGCATTGGCGCTTTCATTGGGCATGCAGGTTCAGTCGTCATGGCGATGCTCCATTGGCTCGCGGGAAATGGGCCTTGTCAGGCCTTCGTAAACGTCGGGTTTGACCGTCACAGCCAGACCGTCGGCAAAATCACCGGACCAAGCCCTGCGGCGCAAAGCTGTTCGGCAACGGCTTCGGTGCGGGCTTGTGACATTGAGGGCGCATCGGCGGCCGCCCCTGCCGTTCCTTGGGGATGAAAGGCGTTCAGCCGCAGCCGCAGCGGAGAGCCGAGGGTTTGGCAGAACCGGATCAGATGGTTGATTTCGGCGTCACTGTCGGTCTGGCTGGGAACAAGCAAAAAGCGCAACTCGTGCAGCTTGCCCGCGGCATGGATTTGGCGGGCGCTGGCAAGGCTGCGAGCATTGCTGCGCCCTGTCATGGCAAAGTGCAGCGCGGGGTCAAAGGCTTTGATGTCCAGCATCACCCCATCGGTTTGCGGCAGCAGCGCCGCCCAGCCCTGCGCGCCAAGATTGCCATTGCTGTCGATGAAGCAGGTCAGCCCGGCCAGGGCAGGATCGGCGTGAATGGCGGCGAACAGGGCGCGGATGAACCCGCCTTGCAACGTCGGCTCGCCGCCCGACACGGTGATGCCGGACAGAAAAGCCCTGTTTTGGTGCAGCAGCGCCAGAATATCGGCCACACTATAAGGCAGCGCCATCGGGCTGGCGCTGATCGGGCAGGCGCGCAGGCAGGCATCGCATTGCGTGCAAAGTGCCGGATCAAACACCATCCGCCCGGCGACCAGCGTCAGCGCCCCCGTCGGGCAAGCGGGCAGGCAATCGCCGCAATCGTTGCATTGGCCGATGGTGTGGGGGTTGTGGCAGGCCGCGCAGGCAAAGTTGCAGCCCTGCAAGAACAGCACCATCCGGTTGCCCGGACCATCGACGCAAGACCAGGGCAGGATCTTACTGATCCGTGCCAGCCGCAAGTTCATGCGCGACCACCCTTGGTTTGCGGGCCAAAATCGCCGTTTTGCTGGCCGCCTCGGCCCCCAGCGCCGTGGTGTTGGTGCGGGCCCCCTTGTCGGCGTTGTAGCGCGCCACGTCCGACAGCCGGATCATGTAACCGGTCACCCGCACCAGATCATTGCCGCCGACATTGGCGGTAAACTCGCGCAGGCCACAGGCGAAGGCACCTTTGCACAGATCAAGCACCGCCGCCGGATTGGCCTTAACGGTTTCGTCAAGCGTCAGGATTTCAGAGATCCCCGAGGCATAGTATTGATGATGCGGCGCCAATGCCTGCACATGGCTGACCGGATCGGGTTCATGGCCGTAGGGGATGCGCACGCCCGGCGTCAGGCCGGTATCGGTGGAAAGCCCCGCCTGCGCATGCAGCATCGCGCGGTCGCGCCAGACGTGGCGCATCGGGCGGTCTGCCACCATATCCGCCAGCCGCGCCGAGATGGCATGGCCCAGTGCATTGGCCCGCGCGTCGTGGCCATAGCGCGCCGGGGTGCCGACTTTGGCCAGCAGATGCTCTACTGCTTCGGCCATGGCAAAGATGCCGAACATCGCGGTGAAACGGCCCGGGTCGATCCAGCCTTCGCTGACAAGGAAGCTGTCGAAAAACCCGGATTGACCATATAGGTAATCGATCCGCGCCTGCGTAAGCCGGAAGTTCAGATCGACATAGTGCGGCAGCATGTTTGCAACGAAATCATCAACACTTTGCGCCCGTTTGGCGACCTCCAGCAGGTTGATCCGCGTCAAGGTCGAGGCCCCACCGCCAATCGGCAGCGCGTTATAGCAGCTGACAATACCATAGCCCCGTGCGTCAAAAGCCGCGCTGTGCAGCGGGTGGTTGGCGATATGCGGCTTGGAGCAGGTGGTGATATTGCCAATCGCCTGCGCCAAAATCGCGTCAGAGCTGATCGCCGGATCATAACGAAAGGTCAGGTTCGGGGCGATCTGGCCCAGTTCGGCATCCACCCGCAGGATGGTGCGGGCGACGCGGTTGTCAGAGGGACCGATGTTGGCATGCAGGAAGGCGTCGGGCAAAACCCGGTCGATATAGCGCCAGAAGAGCTTGATCTGGCGGTAAAGGTCGTCCTCCGAGACCCCGTTGCAGAACGGCAGCAGCAGCTCGTCCAACTGGCCGATATAGACCGGCATTCCGGTGACCGATGGCACATGATGATAGGCGATCATCAGGGTGTTGATCGCTTCATCCAGCGTTTGCGGCGCGTGCAGTTCCAGCCAGTCGCTGCCGCGCGCCAGCACCACGGAATAATCCGGCAGCACATAGCGCGGTTTGTAGGGCGCATGACCTTCATACATGTCGCAGATCACCCGGGCGTCCAGCGCCGCCTGGGTTTCCGCGTCAAGCTGAGGATAGGGCAGGGCGTTTTCCGCCTCGATCGACAAGGCGCGGGCCTTTTGGGCCGGGCTGAGGGTCGGGTTGTTGACGATCCGGCGCAGGGTTTCGGTGTCACAGACCATGACGGGCTCCTTCAGTTGCGGTGCCCGACCAATGTGCACCGGACGGTCCACGGACAAAGCCATCCGACAGCCGCCCGCCGGGGACTTTCGGGATCAAGGTGGCGGCCAGATTGGCGGCGGTCAGCTTGCCTGCGATGCGGTCGGCATAGGCGGTGCAAATCCCGGCAAAATCCACACTTTGCGGCGACATCCGCAGCGAGGTGACCCCCGCCTCGCGCAGCACTTCGATCTGGTAGGCCATGCTGGCGGTGCTTTGGCTTAGGGTCTGCACGCCGTTCACCGCCAGAAACTTCTGCCCGTCCAGCGTTTCCACGTCACGGCCATCCGGGTCCAGCGCGCAGACAAACTGGCAGCTGTCCTTGGCATGGTCGTGCAGGCGGGCATGATAACAACGGCCTGAAATGGCAAGCGGCAGGCGGCCATGGCCCCAAACCTCGATCGCAACACCCAGTTCGCGGCCAAGCCGGGCCAGAACGGCTATGGAACCCAGCGGCAGTTCGGGCGGCAGGCACACACGGGTTGCCCCGCGCGCCGCCAGCCAGCGCAGGGTGCCTTCGTTGTAGACGTTGATCAGCGGACCGACCCAGAATGGTTGACCGGAAGGCAGCGCGCGCAGCGCGGTCAGATCGTTCACCTCAATCGGCAGGCCGATTTCGGCCAGCGCGGCAGTGGCCTTGCGTTCGCGTTTCAGGGTGACCAATGCGAGGCTGGTGATCGCCACGTCTTTGCCGACGGCAAGAAAAACCTCGACCGCCGTGGCGATTTCGTCTTGCCAGAATGGCAGGCGCTTGGAACACACCACTTCGCCCAACACCACGCGAGACACCGGGGCTGCGGCAAGGCCTTGATAAAAACCGCGCACGGTGGCGGCTTCCCAGAAGAACGGATTGGGGCCGACGGTCAGATCCATCGCTATCTCCACGTCTTGGCATAGGCGCCTGTGGTGGCGGCCTGACCTTCGCTCAGCTTTGCAAGTGCTGCTTCGGGCATCGGGCGACCGGCGGCCTGCGCCTCGATTGCGGCGCGAAAACTCCGCACCACCTCAGTCACATAGGCGCGGCTGCGCTGACGGCCCTCGATTTTCAGTGCCGTCACCCCGGCGCGGGCAAGGGCAGGGATCAGGTGGGTGGCATCCAGGCTGACCGGGTCTTCAAAGACATGCCCGGTCTGATTGCCAGAGGTGAAACAGCCCTTGCACAGGGTCGGGTAGGGCGCGGGCTGGCCCTTGGCGGTGCGGTGGATGGTGAAGCCGCCCAACCGCGCCGTCAGCCCGCCCGGTTCTTCGGCATAGTCAACATGGCTGGCGGGCGAGCAGACGCCGTTCATATTCGGCGATTTACCGGTGGCATAGGACGACAGCGAACAACGCCCCTCGGCCATCACGCACAGCCCGCCAAACACAAACACCTCGGTTTCCACGTCAATCTCGCGGTTGATCGCGGCGATTTCATCGACGGTCAGCACCCGCGGCAGCACGACCCGTTTGACGCCAAAGGTCTCGGCGTAAAAGTTGATCACATCGGGGTTGGCGGCGGCGGCCTGCACCGAAAGGTGACGGCGCAGGGCGGGGTGACGTTCGGCGGCATGGGCCAGCAGCCCGATATCGGCCAGGATCACCGCATCGGCCCCTGCCGTTTCGGCATCG
Source organism: Acidovorax sp. (assembly GCA_030692685.1). Classification (GTDB taxonomy): domain Bacteria; phylum Pseudomonadota; class Gammaproteobacteria; order Burkholderiales; family Burkholderiaceae_C; genus Acidovorax. The sequence goes on from JAUXZO010000150.1 coordinate 19,922, forward strand.
GCAATCGCGCGATGCCACAGGTCTTCGGCCCCGGCTTGCGGAAAGGTGTTGATTGCGACCAGCGCCTTGGCGCCACGGCCATGGGCAAAGGCCACGCCCGCAGCCATTTCTTCGCGGTCAAAGTTGAGACCGGGAAAGTTGCGCGCGTTGGTTTCGTCGGCAAAGCCGCAATAGATCGTCTGCGCCCCGGCCTCGACAGCGGCGCGCAGGGCGGCAGGAGTGCCTGCCGGACAAACCAGTTCCATTACAGCGGTGCTCCGGTGGGGCGGTCCATGCGGTGCAGGGCTAGTCCGCTGAGACGTTCGACCGACGGCAGTGTCCACGCCAGCAACGGGGCAAACGGTTTGAGCATGACACTCAACTCGGCGGCCAGATCCAACTCGGCGTCGTCAATCGCATTGCGCAGCGCGAGGCCAGCCGCCGTGTCACCCTCGATCACCAGATCGCGCGAGAAAAACAGCGCGTCGCCATCCAGACTGCCGTGCAGCATTCCCAGAAAGGCCGATGTCAGACCCGCAATGCGCGTGTCATGGGCGGGCGGGCGCAGGCGCGAAATCGCCGACACCCGTGGTGTTGCCCCGCCGGGTTCCAGCAGCAGAAGGAACGGCAGGTCCGTCAGATCCAGAAGAAAGCGGCACCGGGCATGCTCGCCAAGCCGTCGCTGCAGGCCGGGATGGCGCCGCATCAACTGTCGCGCCAGCCTGGTCAGCAACAGGGAAAGCGGCGCAAGCGGCAATGCCTTTGCAGCCAGTGCTAAAGGCCGCGGCAGGTGCGGCAATGTCAGGTTGGTCATCTTGTCCTCGGCCAAGGCGGTTAGGGCAGACTAGGGCCAGATCGGATGCCGCGACTTGATCTTGATCAAGTCGGCCCCTCTCCAAGCCTGATACTGGTCGATTCAGGTGGACCTGCGCCACTGATGGAGGCCATGATCCGTTCCCTGCCCGTCTTTGCTGATTTGCGTGCATTTCTGGCATGGGCCGAATCGAAGGGGGATCTGCTTCGCGTTCCCGAGCCTGTGTCGCTGCGCCACGCCATGACGGCCGTCCAGGTTGCGGCCCTGCGGCGTGGCGGGCCGATCCTGCGATTTGATGCCGCGTTGCAGGCCGATGGCACGCGCGCGGCGATGCCGGTGGTGGCCAATCTGTTCGGCACGCCAGATCGGGTTGCGGCCGGGCTTGGCCTGGCGCGCGATCAGATTCCTGAATTTGGCGAATTTCTGGCCTCCTTGCGCAGCCCGGCCCCGATCGAGGGGATGCGCGACGCATTTTCACGCTGGCCCATGCTGCGCGCGGCTTTATTGACGCGTCCGCACATTGCACGGCGCGCGCCAGTGCAACAGGTGACCGCTGCCACCGACTTGACCCAGTTACCAGTGCAAACGCCGTGGCCGGGTGATGCCGGACCACTGATCACCTGGCCCGTCGTGGTCACGCGGCCTTTCGACAGCGAGGCCAGACAGGTGGCGCGCTATAATCTGGGCGTCTACCGCGCGCAGGTGTTGGGGCCGGATCGGCTGATCCTGCGGTGGCTGGCGCATCGCGGCGGCGCGGCGCATGCCCGCACCTGGGCGCGCGCCGGCGAACCGATGCCGGTGGCGATTGCCTTGGGCGCTGATCCGGCAACGCTGCTGTCTGCAGCCCTTCCTTTGCCCGAAACCGTATCCGAGATCACTTTTTCCGGGGTCTTGCGCGGCGCGCGGGCCGATTTGGTGCCCGCCCGAACCGTGCCTCTGCTGGTGCCCGCCAATGCCGAGATCATGCTGGAAGGCTGGGTTCACCCCGAGGACACCGCGCCCGAGGGGCCGTTTGGCGACCATACCGGCTATTACAACGCCGTGGAATCCTTCCCGGTGATGCGGATTTCCGCCATCACCCACCGCCGTGACCCGCTTTATCTGTCCACCATAACCGGTCGCCCGCCGGATGAGCCTTCGGTGATCGGCGAGGTGTTCAATGATCTGGCCCTGCCGGTGATCCGCGCGCAGATTCCCGAAGTGCGCGATCTGTGGCTGCCGCCTGCCGCCTGTTCTTATCGCATCGCGGTGGTCAGCATCGACAAGCGTTATCCGGGGCAGGCGCGGCGGGTGATGCTGGCGCTGTGGGGGATGCTGGCGCAGTTCAGCTATACCAAGATGGTGATCGTTGTCGATGCCGACATCGACGCGCGCAACTGGGACGATATCGCCTGGGCGCTGGCCACAAGGATGGACCCGGCGCGCGATGTGATAGTGCTGGACAGCACCCCGATGGATTATCTCGATTTTGCCAGCCCGCGCGAAGGTCTGGCGGGCAAGATCGGCATTGATGCCACCACCAAGATCGGTGCGGAAACCACGCGCGATTGGGGTCAGGTCATGGCACTTGACCCCAAGGATGAGGCTTTTGCCGCCGACCTTCTGGCGCGCCATCTGCCGGGAGTGCAATGAAGGCCCGGGTCATCCTGGGGGTTTCCGGCGCGTCCGGTGCGGTGCTGGCGCTGGAATGCGCGCGTGTGCTGGAGCGGATCGGGGTCGAGATCGACCTGACGCTTTCGCCCATGGCCGAGCGCACGCTGGCGCTGGAAATCGGACCGGAAGCGCAGGCGGAACTTGAGGCCCTTGCCACCCGCCTGCATGGCATCCGCGATCTGGGGGCCAGCATCGCCTCGGGGTCGTATCCGGTGGCGGGGATGATCGTGGCACCTTGTTCGATGCGCAGCCTTGCCGCCATCGCGCATGGTCTGGACGACAACCTGCTGACCCGCGCCGCCGGGGTGCAACTGAAGGAACGCCGTCCACTGATCCTGCTGGCGCGCGAGGCACCGCTGACATTGGCGCATCTGCGCAACATGCTGGCGATCACCGAAATGGGCGGCACCATCCTGCCGCCGGTGCCCGCCTTCTATCTGCGCCCGCAGACCACGCTTGAAATTGCCGCCCAGATCGCCGCCCGTGCGGTCGATCTGCTGCGGCTTGCACCGGCTCAGGCCATCGCCTGGGCCACCCCCTGACCGGAGACGACCATGACCAGACTTTCCCCCGAAACGACCGTGACCGCGATTGCCGCCGATCTGCCCGGTGCCGCGGAGCTGTTTCGCCGCAAAGGCATCAACTTCTGCTGCGGCGGCAATATCGCGCTGTCCGAGGCGGCGACGCGCGCAGGTCTTCTGCCTGATGCCCTGCTGGCTGACCTGCAGGCCTTGGCTGATGCGGCCGGCCGCAATGCCCCGGAACAGACCCCGGCGCTGATCGACCACATCCTGAGCCGCTATCATGAAACCCACCGCGCCGAACTGGAATGGCTGATCCCCTTGGCGCAAAAGGTGGAACGGGTGCATGGCGACCATGAAGACGCGCCGCTTGGCCTGACCGAGGCGCTGATTGCGCTGAATGACGATCTGGACTCGCATATGCAGAAGGAAGAGCAAGTGCTGTTCCCGCTGATGCTGCAGGGCGGAAACCCGATGATCGTGCATCCGATCGCGCAGATGCGGCATGAACATGACGACACCGCCCGGCTGCTGGCGGGGGTCGAACATGCGGCCCACGGCCTGCGCCTGCCGGAAGGCGCCTGCGGCTCGTGGACTGCGCTTTACACCGGTCTGCGCAAGTTTTCCGAAGATCTGGTGACGCATATGCATCTGGAAAACAACGTGCTGTTCGCCCAGTTCGAGCCTGCACATGCCTGAATGTTGCCGGTAGGCCATCCGCTGTGGCGGGCGGCTTACCGCCCGCTGTTCCTGTGCGCCGGACTTGCAGCGCTGCTTGCGCCTGCGGTCTGGCTTTGGCCGGGTGTAGTGGGGGCCGATCCGCTGCGCTGGCACCTGCACGAACTGATGTTCGGGATGGGCGGCGCGGCGGTCGGCGGCTATCTGCTGACCGCGCTGCCAAGCTGGACAGGGGCGGAAGGCCGGGTTGGTCCGCAAGCAGTGCGCGCTGTGACGCTGCTGTGGCTTTTGGCCCGGCTTGCGCTGCCCCTGGCCGAAAGCCTGCCGTTCGGGTTGGTTCTGACACTGGCGCTGGCCTATTTTGTCGCGCTGGGCCTGATCCTCACCCGAAAGCTGATTGCGGCACGGGTCTGGCGGCGGCTGTGGGTGGTGGGTGTCCTTGCCGGACTGGCGCTGGGCGATGCGGTCCTGTTGGCGGATGCGCTTGGGTGGCGCGACATGGTGTTTGACCCCTTGGCAATGGTCCTGCTGTTTGCGGTTCTGATCAGCATCATCGGTGGGCGCGCCGTTCCGGCCTTCACGCGCAGTTGGCTGCAAACCACGGCACCCGGCCGGAACTTTCATGACAACAGGCTGCTGTCATCCAGCGCGCTGATCGCAACGGCTGTGGGTGGGGGCATGGCTCTGGTCGGGCAAACCACAGTTGCGGGGACGTGGCTGGTTTTCGCGGGCGTTTTGCACGGCCTGCGGCTGATTGGCTGGCAAACTCTGCACACGCGGCATTATCCGGCATTGTTGATGTTGCATCTGGCCTGGCTCTGGCTGCCAGCGGGCTTGATCCTGATGGGCACAGCGATGCTGCGCCCACACGCTCTGCCCTTGGCTGCAGCAACGCATGGCCTGACCATGGGAGCAATGGGCTCGATGATCTTGGCGATCGCGGGGCGGGCGGCGATGGCGCGGCAGCGCGGCAGGTTGCTTGCGGGGCGGGGGCTTGTCTGGGCGTTCGCGCTGGTCTGGCTGGCCACATTGCTGCGCGTTCTGACTCCATTTGTTTCCCAGAACTGGCCCGACCCGGTTATGGCAAGTGCTGCGCTGTGGATGTTGGGCTGGTGCATCTTCCTTTGGGCCTATCGTCCCGCGCTGCACGGCCCATTGCCCTTCCCGATCCTTAGTGCGCAGCGGAGTGAGGCAACGGTATAGCCCGCGCAGGCCGAATGCATGGCCCTCCAGCTGTTAGCGTACATGGCGTTCCAAGACGCGCTGCACGATCCCGGCGTTGATTGTCACCGGCGTGCCCGATGCCTATTCCTCCTCTTCAGCCACCTGCGCCGCCATCAATGTCGCAACACGGGCCGGCCCGGTGACCCAGCCATCACGCTCTTGGCGAGCCGAACGAAACACCAGATCTTCGGCCCGGGCGGGATCCACCAGCATGCCCTTTTTCTTCTGGATCGCCAACTGGCGCTCCTGTGCCTGATAGACGGTCAGGGCGGTGCGGGCCTTGTGCTAGCGGTCTGATCCACCGCCGCCGCCAGTCGGAATTGCCGCATCACCACCAAGTGAGCGGCGTTGCTGGTCGGGATCGGTCATTTCTACCCGGCGCGCGTCGGATGCAGCCGCATTGATCGAACCATCGGTATAAAACACCAGCCTACCGCCAGGTTTGGCGTTCTGGATCGCCCCTCGCGACAGGCCGGAATGGCAGGAATATTCGCGCTCGCTCATGCCGTCCATGGCTGCCCCCGATGTCATCAAAGCAATGATATTGCCTGTTATTCCGTTGATCAATCTTCGTGTCAGAGCAGACGTTGTCTGCAGACCCGATGCACCTTCGCATCGCGAACAAGCCGACAGGACGCCATCATGAGCGCCAGAACCCGACAGACCAACAACAACGCCGAAGCGCTGGACGACTTCATCTCCGCCAAGTTCGAGATCGACGCGATGTTGGAGCGGTTGAAGGGGTTTAGCGAAGACCATTTTGGCATAACCCGGACGAGGTTCATTGGGGCCATGTCGGAACGTTGACCCATTACCTCAGCCTGCTGCGCCAGATAACCGACAGCGCGTTCATCGAAGGCGAATACGCCGAATAGATCCAGCCTCCGTCGTACAAGCCCCCAGCCGGGGGCTTTGCCGCGTAGGGGGCATCGCATCCTGCGTGCCCCGAAAGCGGAGCAAGCAATGCCAAAGTTCACCGTGACGCTGATTGAAACCCTCACCCACCGCGTGGCGGTGGAAGCCCCCACCGAAGTTGCCGCCATGCGCGCCGCCGAAACCTTCCTGACCGAGACCGATCACAACGACGATTATCTCTTCGGGGCCAGTGGCTACAAGGCCACGCGCACCGAGTCCGCTGCGGATGACGCCCAGCCCGATGCGGTGGAGGGTACCTGAGGTGCTGACCAATCCCGCCCAGCGCCGTTACCGGGGATGGGCAATTGGCTTTACCATGTTGGACGCCGATTGTCCGACCCCGTCCATATCAAGCACGACCGGCAGGAAAGAACCGTTATGACAACACTCACCGAGACCCAGATCATCATCCTCAACGCCGGTGCCCAGCGCCCGGACAACATCGCCATGCCCCTGCCCAAGGGTTTGCATGGTGCCGCCGCCAGGATGGCGGTTGGCAAGATGATCGAACGCGGCCTGCTGGAAGAGGTCGACGCCAATATCAGTAAAGGTGAGCCGCTTTGGCGTGAGACCGGCGATGACCATGGCACCACGCTCATGGTGACCAGTGCCGGGCTGGCCGCAATCGGGATCGTGCCGGAACTGCGAACGCAAGTCGATGCGGCCGATACGACTGAGGCAAAGCCTGTGCGCCCCTCTGTTCGCGCTGGGACAAAACAGGCGCAGCTGATCGCGCTGCTGAAATCACCGGAAGGCGCGAAAATCGAAGCGATCACCGCCGCCACCGGCTGGAGAGCACACAGCATCCGCGGCTTCATGTCCGGAACGTTGGGAAAGAAACCTGGGCTGACCGTGGCCTCGGTGAAGGAAGACGGCAGGGCGCGAACGTACCTTATCAGCCAAGAAATTGTATGAGGCCGCGTGCCCCGATCAGCACCCAACCGGCCGGTCCGCCTGTGCAACAATCATCTTGAGAATGAACCGCCTAAACCGATGCCTGGTCCTTCGTTGAAGAGATGATAGACTCCGCGTCGCTGCGCGGAATGGACAATTCTGCCTGACAAGTCGGTCGGGCAAACCACAGCCCTGCGATGTGCGCAGCGACGCTTGTGCCGCTACTGGCTGAGCATTCAATCCCGCCCGGTGGCCTGGATTTGGCACGGTAGATTTGGTCAGGTGGATTCCACCAAGTGGATTTGGTGGATTCCGCAAAAGAATCCAGCACGCCACGGTCGTGATTCTGTAAGCTATTGAAAAAAAGCAATTTACTGCGATGGATTCCGCGAAGTGGATTCCGCCTGGATTCCCCGGTGAAAAAGCCAGTCGCTAGCGAAATGCCGCGCTGCGCCCTCCCGCATACATTCGGGGCCGGGGAGGAACCATGCCGTGGGGGACCGGTAACACTTTGCCCGCGGCCATGTTGAATCAGCATTGACGGCCCTGGTCCTAACGCTTTGTGTTGACGCAGTTTCCTCCGCTCTTAGGAGGGAAGTCAGGATTCGGCGCGCCGTGCGCTTCGAAGGCAATAGGTGGAGTAGGAGGCCCATGAAGCTCATCAGCAATAGCGGAACAGAACGTGCACTCGATGAGCTGAAGTCATGGTCCACCGATGGGGCGGCGATTGATATCATGTCGTCATCCTTTTCGGTGCACGCATTTGACGCCGTTGCGGATCAGCTTGAGCGGGGCGGTAAATGCCGCATGATCCTCGGCAATAGGGATGTTGTAGCGGATAGTCTCTTTGGCGGACCCGAAGAAACAGCCCTGCGTGCAAGGCTAAAGGGGCGCTGGCTTGCAGGGCGTGCTTCGCATTGGTTGAAGCGGGCGGCCGAAATCAGGCACACCAAGGTTTCTCCACCTCAATCACTGATCGTCGGTGGGCCTTCTCTTGAGCGCAAAGCACTTCTGGGATCCTGCTCCTTCTCGACCGAAGGTTTGGGAATTACGCCCGGCGCTGAGTTTGGCATCGTCCAAGTCGCTGAGACCGTGCAGGAAGCCGAGACCTTCGGGGCATGGTTTGAAACGCACTGGAATGGTCTTGGTGCAGGTTCCATGTTGGGCGGGCAGCTTGTAGAACTTTTGGATGAGGCCGCGTCACAGCGCCCGCCTTCGCTGCTCTACTTTCAGGTTCTCTATCAGCTCTTCAAAGACCTTGGCGACGAACTGGATGAGGAGCGGATTATCAAATCTGCCACTGGCATCCGAAATGCCGTTGTCTGGAACAAGCTTTTCCGTTTCCAGCGCGACGGCGTCGTCGGTGCAATCGACAAGCTAGAGCGGATCGGTGGATGCATCATTGCCGATAGTGTCGGCCTTGGCAAAACCTTCGAAGCCCTTGCTGTCATCAAATATTATGAGCTGCGGAATGATCGCGTGCTTGTGCTCTGCCCCAAGCGGCTGCGGGACAACTGGACTCTCTACAAGGCCAACGACCGACGCAACATCCTTGCCGCTGACAGGTTCAACTACGATGTGCTGAATCACACCGACTTGTCGCGCGATGGTGGATCCTCGGGCGATATCGATCTGTCGCATGTGAACTGGGGCAACTATGACCTGGTCGTCATCGACGAGTCACACAACTTCCGCAACAAGGCGACGCACAAGGACCGCGACACACGCTACGACCACCTGATGAAGCGAGTGATCAAGTCCGGCGTAAAAACCAAAGTGCTGATGCTGTCTGCCACCCCGGTGAACAACCGCCTGGCAGATCTGAAAAACCAGATCGCCTTCATGACCGAGGGCGATGATCTTGCTTTGAGCAAGCACGGTATTGCCAGCATCGAGGCCACCATCCGGAAGGCGCAGGCGCAGTTCAACAAGTGGCTGGACCTTGCAGATGCTGACCGTCGTCCGTCACGTCTGATGGACATGCTGGGTTTCGACTATTTTAAGCTCCTCGACCTGCTGACCATTGCCCGGTCGCGCAAGCATGTTCAGCGCTACTATGGGACGGCCGAAACGGGGCAATTTCCAGAGCGTCTTCGGCCATCGAACATCAAGGCCGATGTAGATCTGTTGGGTGAGTTCCGCCCGATCCGGGAGATCAATAACGAGATCAGGCGGCTGAACCTTGGGTCATACACGCCGCTCCGTTATGTCCTGCCGAACAAGCAGGCGGCCTATGATGAAAAGTACAGCACCAAGATCAGGGGCGGAGAGAGCTTCTTCCGCCAGGTCGACCGGGAAGAAAGCCTCATTCACCTGCTCCGCGTGAACATTCTGAAGCGCATGGAAAGTTCGGTGGCGTCGTTCGCACTGACTATCAAACGCCAACTGACCGATGTCGAGGCGCTGCTGGCCAACATTGATGCCCACGACGAAAGTGTCAGCGAGATCAGCATCGATGACCTCGATGTGGATGACCCCGCGTTTGAGTCTCTTCTGGTGGGCAGAAAGGTCAAAGTCCTACTGCAAGACGTTGACCGTGTTCGCTGGCGGCAAGACCTGGTCGAAGATCGCAATCGGCTGGCCACGCTGCTGTCCGCGGCGCGTGCGGTCACGGCTGACCGCGATGCCAAACTGGAGGCATTGAAGCAGGTCATTGCGCGCAAGATCGAAACGCCGATCAACGCGGACAACAGGAAGGTGCTTCTGTTCACCGCGTTTGCCGATACCGCAGAGTATCTTTACCGCGAGCTTGCGCCTTGGGCTAAGACCGCGCTGGGCATCAACACCGCTGTCGTCAGCGGAACTGGGGCCAACAAGACCACCGTGCGTAACCTGCGTTCTGATATGGGTACGATCCTGAGCGCGTTTTCGCCCCGGTCGAAGGAGCGCCCCGTCGAACTTGCTGATGAGGGGGAGATCGACTTCCTGATTGCGACTGACTGCATTTCCGAAGGCCAGAACCTGCAGGACTGCGACTTCCTGATCAACTACGACATCCACTGGAATCCGGTGCGCATCATCCAGCGGTTCGGTCGGATCGACCGGATCGGATCGATCAACACCCAAATCCAGCTGGTCAACTTCTGGCCAAATATGGAGCTGGATGAATACCTTGACCTTGAGTCCCGCGTCAGCGGCCGCATGGTCCTGCTCGACGTCTCGGCCACTGGCGAGGAGAACGTTATCGAGTTCCAGGCTGGCAACCAGATGAACGATCTCGAATATCGCCGTGCGCAGCTGCAGCAGCTGCAGGACACGGTGATTGACCTCGAAGACCTGTCCAGTGGAGTTTCCATCGCTGATTTGACGTTGAACGACTTCCGCATCGATCTGTCGGGATACCTGCGCGACAACAAGGATCGGCTCGATGCTCTGCCGTTCGGCACCTACGCCGTCACCTCGACCGCGCCAGATACTGGTGCGGGGCCTGACGCCTCCATCCGGCCCGGCGCGATTTTCTGTCTGCGGGCTGTCGGTGAAGGCGCCGATAAAGCGGCGGAAGCGGGCTATCCGCTCAGCCCGCATTTCGTCGTTCATGTCAGCGACGACGAAGAGGTGCTCCTGCCCTACACGCAGGCAAAGCAGGTGCTGGACCGGCTGAAGAAGCTCTGCATCGGGCGCGACCTGCCGGATGCCGAGGCGTGCCAGCGCTTTGACAAGACCACGCGGGTGGGCCGCGATATGGAGCCTTACCAGAAACTCCTCGCCCGCGCCGTCTCCTCCATCGTTGGCAAAAGCCAGGAACGGGCGGTCGCCAGTTTGTTCTCACCGGGCGGCACCCATGCGATGAAGGGTGAGTTTGCCGGGATCAATGATTTTGAGGTCGTGGCCTTCGTCGTGATCCTGCCTGATGGCGAGACACCTGCGTGACGGCGCCAACCAGCATAGCAACTGTGGTCGATGCATTCGGCCTGCCGCCCAGCGCACGGGTCGATATGCGCGTGCCAAAGAAGATGCTGGCGGAACAGGGCGCGCCCACGGCGGCCGACAAACGGATCATCCTGGACGGGATCGACGAGTTGCAATGGTTCGCGGCCTGCAAGCCCACGACCATCGGCGTGCCCAGCTTCAAGGATGACACCCGCGAATACCTGGAGATTGCGGCCGTCGGCTGTGCTTTCCGGCCCGAGGCCAAGACGACCCGGCTGATCGAACTGATCCATCGTGCCATCCCCTATCCTGTTCTGTTGATCACCACGGACGTGGAGGGCCCAGCGCTATCGCTAGCGCATAAGCGACCGGCAGAGCGAGAGGCGGGGCGGATCGTCATCGACCGTGTTGTTACCACGGGGCCGATTGGCAGCACTGGGGTGGATCAGGCCTTTCTGGCAAGCCTTGCGCTGGTGCGCCAACCCCGGCACAACCTGAATACGCTTTACGATGGCTGGCTTGCGCGAGTCGAAGCGTTGCAGGCTGCAAAAGTCTCGGGCGACTATTTGGCGACCGATGACAAAGAGGCAGTGCAGCGACGGCGTGAGGCGTTGGAAAACCATACCCGGCTGCAGCGCGAGATTGCCTTGTTGCGCGCCAAGGCCGGGCGCGAAAAGCAGATGAAGGGGCGTGTTGATCTGAATTTGCAGATCCAGCGCCTGCAGGCCGCACTCGTGGACCTGAAGACAGACCTTTGAGAACAGGAAGACCCGATGCCCGAGATTGAAAAGTTGACGCTGAACGACCCCGAAACCCAAAGCGCCGATATCGTGGCAGGCAATCTTGCGGCGCTGCAGGCGCTGTTCCCCGAGGCGTTCAGCGAAGGCCGGATCGATTTCGAGGTGCTCAAGCAGGTGCTTGGCGGCGCGGTGGATGACCGGGAAGAAAAATACGGACTGAACTGGCACGGCAAGCGGCGGGCGCGGCAGATCGCGCTTACGCCTTCAACCGGCACGCTATTGCCTTGCCCGCAGGATAGCGTGGATTGGGACACCACGCAGAACCTGATGATCGAGGGCGACAATCTTGAAGTGTTGAAGCTTCTTCAGAAAAGCTATGCGGGCAAGGTCAAGCTGATCACAATTGACCCGCCCTATAATACGGGGAAGGACTTCGTTTATCCGGACGACTTCAAGGATAGTATCGGAAACTATCTTGGCATCACCGGTCAAATTGAAAATGGAAGGCGCATCACGTCAAACACCGAGACCTCTGGCCGCTTTCATACTGATTGGCTAAGCATGATGTACCCGCGCCTCAAGCTGGCTAGAAACCTCTTGAAGAGTACGGGATGGATCGCCGTTTCGGTCGACGATAGCGAGGTTTCAAATCTCAAGAAGTTGCTGGACGAAATTTTTGGCGAAGAAAACTTCATTGCCAATATTGTCTGGCAAAAGAAATACACCCGTGCGAATGACGCGCAGTTTTTTTCTGCAAATCATGATCACGTCCTTGTATTCGCAAAGTCACGAGACTCGGCCATCCTTGGGCGTGTCGAACGTGGTGAGAGCCAGATCGCTGCATACGGCAATCCCGACAAGCATCCAAAAGGAATTTGGAAGGCCACTCCTCTCCATGCACGTAGCGGTTCAAATACTGGTGAATATACTTTTAAAAACGGAGTGAAGTGGGCACCGCCGACCGGAACCTATCGCCGGTATAGCGATCAGACTATGAAGGAGCTGGAACAGGATAACGCAATCTGGTTTGGCGTGGATGGCAAGCAAGTCCCGCAGAAGAAGAGCTTTCTGCAAGAAATGGATGAAGGGATGGTCCCTGTAACGATTTGGGATCATAAGTTTGCAGGCAATAACCATGATGCGTCCAATGAGTTGAAGTCCCTAAATATGGGTGGAGTTTTTACGTCACCAAAGCCAACTCAATTGATTCTGCGTGAGTTGGAGCTCTTTTCGAAAAGTGATGAGGGCGACGTAGTGCTCGATTTCTTTGCGGGGTCAGGAACGTCGGGACATGCAGTCATGCTTCAAAACAAGGCTGATGGAGGAGATCGAAAGTTCATTCTCGTTCAACTTCCCGAACAGCTAGACGGGGAAAACAAAGACCAGAAAGTAGCCGCCGATTTTTGCATAAAGAATGGCTTGCCGCTCAATATCGCGGAACTCACTAAGGAACGTTTGCGTCGAGCAGCTCCTCAGGTATTTGATGGAGGGGGCGTGTTGAAAAATGATCAAGGCTTCCGCGTTTACAAACTCGCATCCTCCAACATACGCGCGTGGGAACCTGTCGCGGCAGACCTCGAAAACTCGCTGCTGGCCCATGCCGAACATCTTGTGCCGGGCCGCACCGAGGCCGCTGTGCTGACCGAATTATTGCTGAAACTGGGGCTCGACCTCTGTGTGGCAGTAGAGACACAACAGATTGCAGGCATGCCTGTGCATTCCATCGGTGCGGGCGCCCTGATTGCCTGCCTGTCCGACGGCATCACCCGCGACGTGGCCGAAGCCCTCGGTACCGGTATCGCCGCCTGGCGCAAGGCCCTTAACCCCGCCGTCGACACCCGAGTGGTGTTCAAAGATTCCGGCTTTGCTGACAACGACGCTAAACTGAACATGGCTGCCATCCTTACCCAAGCAGGCATCTCGGACATGAGAAGCCTTTGATGGTAGGGAACCTTACGATATCGCCTCTTAGGCAGGCTCCGTGCGATAATCGAAGCCGAGCTTCTCAGGACGTAAACCCAAGTGCCTGGATCGAAGGAGTCTTGCCACTTAACTGGAGGATGTACAGTTTTCATTTTTTTGTCGATTGGGGTAAAAGTCCTCCAGTTTTGTCAAGCACTTTGATTATGACCAGGTTGATAGAATCTAGTCCAGGAGTGGATTTTTCGGTATTGAATGACGAAGAGATACTTTTGGAGTTTTGCAGCAGTTCGTTTAGTGCCTGTTACGGAAATTTTAAGAGTGTGGCGCAGAGATATGGAAAGATATTGACTGGTCTACTGCTGCCGGAGCTGGATGTCGGCTCAATCAGCGACCGGACGCCTGTCTGGATAGTTAATAGTTCGCTTGAATCATTTCCTGAAATAAAGAGATCAAATATTATGAATCTCAAGAGGGCGATTCAGAAGCATTCTGGTGGTCCGGTGCACGTTGGAGCAAAGGGCCTGATCCACGGCACCAGTTCTGTCGAATGCTATCTTTCAAACACAGACTCGGCTTTTCCCGGTGATGCTGATGCAGTTATTGTTGATGCTGATGGAAGTATTCGGTTCATTTTAGAATTTAAGAAGCACACATTAAGCGATGATCTAGGAAATCACTTGATGCAAAAATATTTTCCGCGACCCGATGGGAGGAAGTACTTGAGGTTAAATGCTCTTGCTTCCGATATCGGTAACAGTTCGAATTCCCGCATTCCGCTCATCGTTCTTTATTATTCGACCAGAAAGCCGCTTATTCGGCTTCAGGAAATTGGAAGAATGGATACGATGACCGTTGAAATCGCTAAAGACAGCGGCGACCTAGAAACGTTGGGTTTGAGTGAAGATCAGGTAGGTCGCAAAATCTTGAATTGGCTGGGTATAGAGAAATGAAGCTACATTTTGAATCTGACCTCGATTATCAGCACGCCGCCATCGAGGCGGTGTGCGACCTGTTCCGGGGTCAGGAAACCAACCGCACCGAGTTCACTGTCACCCGCGCTGCGGGCGGCGATGTCCAGAGCGAGCTGGGTCTGGTGGAGAGCGAGCTTGGCATCGGCAACCGGCTGACCCTGCTGGACGACGAGATCATCGGCAACCTGAAGGACATCCAGCTGCGTAACGGCCTGCCGCCCTCGGCCGGTCTGAGCTCGGGCGATTTCACGGTGGAGATGGAGACGGGGACGGGCAAGACTTATGTCTATTTGCGTTCCGTGTTCGAGTTGAACAAGCGCTACGGTTTCACCAAGTTCGTGATCGTGGTGCCATCAGTGGCGATCAAAGAGGGCGTGTACAAAACGTTGCAGATCACCGAGGCGCACTTCAAGAGCCTCTATTCCGGCCAACCCTACGATTACTTCCTGTATGACTCGGCTAAGCTGGGGCAGGTGCGGAATTTCGCGACCAGCCCAACGATCCAGATCATGGTAGTCACGGTCGGCGCCATCAACAAGAAGGACGTGAACAACCTTTACAAGGACAGCGAAAAGACTGGCGGCGAGCGGCCGATCGACCTGATCCGTGCGACGCACCCGGTGATCATCGTGGATGAGCCGCAAAGCGTTGATGGCGGTCTGGAAGGGCGGGGCAAGCAAGCGCTGGATGAAATGCACCCTCTGTGCACCCTTCGCTATTCGGCGACCCACGCGAACAAGCATCACATGGTCTATCGGCTGGATGCGGTCGACGCCTATGAACGCAAGCTGGTGAAGCAGATCGAGGTCGCTTCGCTGGAAGTCGAAGGTGGGCACAACAAAGCCTACGTGCGTTTCATCTCTGCCAGCAACAGCCGAAGGGCCGTGACCGCCAAGGTCGAACTGGACATGGTTGAGGGCAAGGCGGTGCGCCGCAAAGAGGTGACGGTTCAAGACGGCGACGATCTGGAAGAGGTGACAGGGCGCGCGGTCTACAAGAATTGCCGGGTTGGTGAGATCCGGGTGGGCGGCGCAAACTCGCTGCTGGAGGTGAAAACGCCGGGGGCGGAAGAATTTCTGGCTGTCGGTCAGGCTTTCGGTGATGTTGATCCGGGCGCGGTAAAGCGGCTGATGATCCGCCGCACGATCCATGAGCATCTTGAAAAGGAAAAACGCCTTGCCCCGCTCGGTGTCAAAGTTCTGAGCCTGTTCTTCATCGACGCGGTCGATCACTACCGGTCCTACGATGAGGCCGGGAACCCGGTGAAGGGCAAATACGCCCTGATGTTCGAAGAGGAATATCGCCGCGCCTCGAAGTTGCCGGATTATGTCAGCCTGTTCGCAGAGGTCGACATGACTTCAGAAGCGCAGGATGTGCATGATGGATACTTCTCGATCGACAAGAACAAGCGATGGACCGACACGGCCGAAAACAACCAGGTCAACCGCGACAGTGCCGAACGCGCCTATAACCTGATCATGAAGGACAAAGAGAAGCTTCTGGGCTTCGGCACCAAGCTGAAGTTCATCTTCTCGCACTCGGCGCTGAAGGAGGGATGGGACAACCCCAACGTTTTTCAGATCTGTGCCTTGCGTGAAATGGGGACCGAACGGGAACGGCGACAGACCATAGGGCGTGGCTTGCGCCTTTGTGTTAACCAGCAAGGCGAACGGCTGCGTGGCTTTGAAATCAACACGCTGACCGTCATCGCGACCGAAAGCTACGAGGAGTTTGCCGAGAACCTGCAAAAGGAAATCGAGAAGGATACCGGCATCAAGTTCGGCATCGTCGAGAAGCACCAGTTTGCGGCCATTCCGGTAACGAAGCCTGATGGCTCGACTGGCATGTTGGGCTTTGACGATTCCGCCGCGATTTTCGACCACCTGAAGGCTCAGGGTTTTGTCGATGCAAAGGGCAAAGTGCAGGATACCCTTCGCAAGGCGCTGAAAGACGGAAAGCTTGACCTGCCGGAAGCCCTGCGACCGCATCTAGGGGCGGTGCGCGATCTGCTGAAAAAAGTTGCTGGCAAGCTGGACATCAAGAATGCCGACGACCGGGTGGTGGTGAAAACGCGCCAAGCCGTTCTGGAAAGCCCAGAATTCAAGGCGCTTTGGAACCGCATCAAGCACAAGACCACGTACCGCGTTCATTTTGACAACGACAAGCTGGTCGCCGACTGTGCAAAGGCAATCGGAGACGGGCCGCCAGTTTCCAAGGCTCGGGTGCGGATCAGAAAAGCTGACCTCTTGATCGGACAGGGCGGCGTAGAGGCAAAAGAGCGCGACAAAAACAGCGGCACAATCGTTTCGATTGAGGAGGGCGATATCGCGTTGCCTGATGTCTTGACGGAATTGCAGGATCGTACGCAGCTGACGCGGAAGAGCCTCGTCAACATTCTCACCGCAAGCGGGCGGTTGAACGACTTCAAGCGCAACCCTCAGGCGTTTATCGAGATCGCAGCAGAAACCATCAATCGGACCAAGCGTTTGGCGCTGGTGGACGGCATCAAGTACCAGAAGATCGGCGAAGGCGAATATTATGCCCAAGAGCTGTTCCAGCAGGAAGAGTTGATGGGATACTTGAAAAACATGCTTCTGGACGCGACCAAGTCAGTGTTCGAGCATGTGATCTACGATTCCGGCGGTGTCGAGCGAACCTTCGCAGAGCAGCTCGAGAAAAACGAGGCCGTGAAGATCTACGCCAAGTTGCCTGCGTGGTTCAAAGTTCCGACGCCTTTGGGAACATACAACCCAGACTGGGCCGTCTTGGTTGAAGCGGCGGGCGAGGAACGCCTTTATTTTGTTGTCGAAACAAAGGGCAGCCTCTTCGTGGACGATTTGCGTGATGTGGAAGCTGGCAAGATTGCTTGCGGACAACAACATTTCGTTGCCATCGGCCAAGGCCCTAATCCGGCCAGGTATATCAAGGCCACCAAGGTCGACGACCTCATGGATCACACCTGATTGCTCGTGACCAGGGGGATTTCTTCGGCATCACCCTGGTCACCTCCATCTCTCGAAGCATCCCCCCTGTCAGCAGCCCGTCTCGCACCCAGCCCAGCGCCGACCACCAATCCTCATAGCCTCGCCGGGCGGATGCGATCTGTTCAGGATGCGGCCGCCAAGTGACCGGGCAGGCCAACAACTCGACCGTGCGCCACTTGCCGCGCGTTTTCACCCGGTCGGTGCCGACGACGATGGTTGTCGCTCGCTCGCCATGCTGGTTGTTCTTGGTTTCCAATGGCACGCAGCGTGGGACGAGGCCCGGCATCCAGTCTGGCGTCAACCCAGCGCGCGCCAGTTCTGCCACCTGGATCGCCATACGGATGCCGCCTAGGCTGTCGGGGATCCCGGCAACGGTGGCGGCAATCACTTCGGCGTCGGGATGGGTGTAGCTGCCCATTTTGTGCTGCCCACCATCGACCTTGCAGCCAAGAATAGCGCGCTGCAGCAGGACGTATTCGAGGCCGAAGCCGAAGCCTTCCTCGGTCACGTCCTTAGGCGGCGGCAGTTCCAGCTGCGCTTGCTCGACGCGGAACGCCCATTCCAGCGCTGCCTGCACGCCCAGCGCGCGTTTCACCTTGCTGACGCCGGTTCTGCCGATCTGTCGTTGGATACTCATGGCAGCATCCCCTCAAACAGGGACTTCTGCGCCGGGCGCTGGGCCTGATCCATCGGCCGCCAGATCCACGGGCCCAAGGCCGTGGGCAGCCGCGAGAGAGCGCCACGCATGTGCTGCTGCCAGAGGGTGAACTCCGTTGCCGAGCAGGCGCAAAGCGCGTGCCCGATGGGCCAGCCCATCAGCCATCCGACGAAGAGCGGGTTCAGCCGCCGCCGTGATCGTCCCTTCAGGATCCGCCGCGAGACGACGCGCCCATGCGAGGCAATCATCGAAGCCCAGAGCGGGCGCGAGATCGGGGCGTGCGGTGAGAACCGCGCGCCATCCATCGTGATCGCCGGGTCCGGGCGGGTGAAGCCCTGTTCCGCTCGGTAATGCAGGATATCCAGCCGGGACTTCCCATCGGCCCGGGTCACGCTGGCCTCGCTGGATCCTTTCCAGTTCTGCGCCGCTGGGGTTGGCCACTGCGCCGCCTGCGCTGGCAAGGGTGGCGTCCCGCCCGAACCATAGCTCTGGCCCGGCCCACCCTTCGCGCCATCCGTCGCCTTCGGCGTCGACCAGTTGGTGATGCCCAGCGCCAGCGCCTCGGCCTTCCGTGTGAAGTCGCTGTTCCCTGCCGGGTTGTAGCGATCCGTGCCCGAATGCAGGCTCATCGGTGTGGGCCAGGATGAATATGCGGAGCCGCTGGTGCGGCGCGCCGACTTCTGCCGCCGAGAACAAACCCGCCGCAGGCGTGTAGCCCATTGCCCAAAGCTCTCGCAGGACGGTTTCGAGGCCGAGGGTGACGTGACCGGGTACGTTTTCAAGAAAGACCCATCGGGGGCGGCATTCCCCGATGATACGAGCGACGTCGGGCCAGAGGTGGCGGGGATCATCGGCGCCACCGCGTTTGCCAGCGGCGCTGAAGGGCTGGCAGGGATATCCGGCGAGGACGATGTCGAAGGCGCCGCCAAAGGGACGGGCATCAAAGCTGCGAAGATCATCCCAGATCGGGGCCGCGGCGAAGTAGCCTGCGCGCTGGGCCGCGATGAGGACAGCTCTGGGCCAATCCTCCCACTCGACGAAGGCGCGGGTGTGATAGCCGGGTTCGGCGAGCATGAGGCCCAGATCAAGGCCTCCGCCGCCTGCGCAGAGGGACAATCCGTGCCGGGGACGTGACACCATGACATTCACCGCACTCCCCGCATCCGGAGGCGTTCGGGCGTGACGAGGCCGCGCACCAGCATCAAATCGCGAATGCTGTTGTTGATCGCGCTAACGGGCAGGAAGCCGTCAGCGTTGACCATCTTGGCGTAGAACGCGGCCTTGTCGTCGTCACTGAGCCGGGGAGTGTCTTCGCGCTTGCGCCGCCGTTTAGCCTTTTGGCTCTTCGCATTCGCGATGGCGGTCTGCGCGTCGCGCTGGGCGGCACGTTCCATGAACCGGTCGAGTGCTTTGGGGCCATCGGGCGGATTGGGATGATCGCTTCGGGTCTCAAGGGCGACCTGGATGATCCGCTTCTGCGACAACCCGATATCGTCAATCCAACGGCGAACGTGGGTTCTGGCTGGCCAACCCTGCCACCAGGCGGGCAGGGTGGCGTTGGCGGCGAAGCCCAGCGCTGTGAGCAGTTCTGCGAAGAACCGATCAAAATCGGCCTCGCGCGTGCCTGCGTCCTCCTCCTCCTTTACTGGTTTACTTAGTGGTTCTCTTACAAGGTTAGTGTCCGGATTCCGGACACGGCTTTGGGCATTTTCCGGACACGGGTCGGTGCAAAATCCGGACACGGGTTCCTGCGGATTGCCGTGTGCGATTTCCGGACACGGCTCGGGCAGATCAGCAGGGATGGTGGCGATTTCAGACGCAGTTTCAGCATCATGGCCGAAGTGCAAAAACCCGTGTCCGATTTCCGGACATGGCTCGGGATCATGTGGGGCAAATCCTTCCTCGAACCCCAAAATGTAGCGCGTCGGCAGTTGGCGCTTGGTGACGGGATCGATGCGCGGCACGCGGCGTAGCAGATGTTCCGCCTCCAGCCGGTCGAGATGTTCGTTCAGGGTGGACCGACTTATTTCGCAATCATGGGCGAGCCGGTCCTGCGACGGGAAGCAGCCGAAGTCGGGGTTGAAGCGGTCGCAAAGGTGCCAGAGCACGATCTTGGTCGTCGGTTTCAGCCCGCGCCGCTGGATCGCCCAGTTGGTGGCGTCATGGCTCATGGCGCGGCCCTCCGCGCTGGCAGCTGCGAACGGCTGGTGAAGCCATTGTCGGCCAGCGCGCGCAACGCATCGTCGACCGAGCGCACCAGCGCCCAGCCAAATCCCTGCGCGCAGACCGTGTCGCGGAAGACCTCCTGAGATTTGCGCAATCGGCCGGTTTCGCTTTTGACCTCGAGGAACAGCACTCGGCTTGCGGAGATGACGATCAGATCGGCAAACCCGGCATGCACTCCCATGCCGACCAGGATGGATTGGCGTTTGGCACCGCGGGGCCCGGCCTCGGTCACCTCATTGACGCAGTGGTGGACGATGGCATCGCGGGGCAGGGCGAAGCGCAGCGCCTGCACGATGGCGCGCTGGGCATCTGCCTCGGGGGTGCTGCGCCGGTTCATGCCGCACCGCCGTTCGGGAACGCGGCCGCCGCGATGACATGCAAGGGGCGCCGGTCCAGCAAGCGCAGCAGTTCGATGGCGTCACCACATTCGCGGGCATCGTCGGTCTGGCCGAGGACGACCCGTGCAGCAAGGATGACCAGCGAGTGCGGATGCTGGGTTGTGTCCGCGAGGACGCCGCGCGCTTCGGTCAGGCGGTCATGCATCCAATCGACGGTGGCGGATGTCGGAATGACGGGCGGGTAGGACAGGAGGCGCGTCATTTGCGACCCTTCCCGTTTGCGCGCCTGGTGCTCTCCTGCTTTTCCAGCCAATCCAGAACAACGGCGCGGCGGTAGTAGATGGTGCGCCCGGCCCGCACGCAGGCGGGGCCAGTGCGCCGGTCGTCCCAACGCCGAAGCGTGTCGACCGAAAGCCCAAGTTCACGCGCCAGGTCGAGGCGGCTGATCCATCCCGCCATTAAAGGCGCTGGCGGTGCCGCGGGATGTCGATGTGTCTGCGTCATACGTTTTCTCCCGGTTGTTGCCCGAACGGGGCGTTTGCCGGATTGAGAAGGCGCTGATGGGCAAGGACGGCGGGAAGGCACTGGGTGACAGTGAGTGACACTGGCTTTGCACCCCCATGCCGCCCCTTGTTTTATTGAGGTTTGGCGATTTCGGCCAAAATCATGCTGCGGTGCAGCGCGCCGTGTCTGCCATCTGGTCGTGGCGGCAACCGGAGCGGATGGCGGCCGCCTATGCGCCAAACCCTGCAAAACAAGGGATTCGGGCTGCCTGGCGCGAACGGCGCTGTGACACTGAGTGACACTGGCATTGCGGCCCTCTGCTAGTGATTGATTTCATTTTGTTTTTCCGGGTGAAGCGGCATCGGGCGACGTAGGGCAGCATTGGCGTGCAGGTCGTGCCGTGATCATCCTCGCGAAAGTCCGCTGTCCACGCCCCTCTTGTCCGGAAGCAGTCCAAGCGCGGGCGGCACCGGGGTGGAAAGCCAGTGCCAGCCAGTGTCATTCACCGCCGGTCAGTGCCTCCTCGCCGCCCGCAAGCCCATGATTACCTTGATAAGCCTGCGAATCCACGCGTCATGACAAGGGCATTGATAGGAGGGTGACATGCCCAAGCGTATGAGATTGAACGACAAATCGGTCCGCGAACCCCTGCCGGTAAAAGGGCGGGACTACCAGATCTTCGATAACGAGGTGCGCGGTTTTGCCGTGTGCATCTACCGCTCTGGCAGCCGGGCCTTCACGCTGGATTATCGCTATGCCGGTCGTCAGCGCCGGATCACCATCGGGCGCTGGCCGGAATGGACGGTGACCGCTGCCAGAGACCGTGCCCGACAGTTGCGCCGCGAAATCGACGAGGGTGGCGATCCGTTGGCCGGGAAGAGCGAACTGCGCACCGCCCCGCATGTCAGCGACATGATCGAGCGCTACATCGCGGAGCATGTCGTCAAGCTGGCCCCGGCCAATGCTGCAGATCAGAAGGCGATGCTGGCCAAGCTGGTGGCACCGCTGTGGGGCAACAAGCTGGTGACCGCGATCACCAAGACCGATGTGGCAAAGCTGCTTGCCAAGATCGCCGAAGGCAGGGCGCGCCCGGCAAAGGAAAAGCCCAACAACCGCGCCCGCAAATTGCAGGGCCCCAAGCCCACGCCGGTGCGCGCCAACCGCGTGGGCGAGGTTCTGCGCAAGATGTTCACGCTGGCCATCGACTGGGGCTGGCGGGATGACAACCCGGCCGCCGCGTTTCACCGCCGGATCGAGTCTGCGCGCGAGCGGTTTCTGAGCCAGCAGGAAATCGTCAGTCTGGCCGCCGCACTGGATGCCGCCAAGGATCAGCGTGCTGCCGGGATCATCCGGCTGTGTATGCTGACCGGGGCGCGGCTGGGGGAGGTACGGCAAGCGCGGTTTGAACAGTTCAATCTGGAGCTTGGCGTCTGGTCAAAACCAGCGGCGACTACCAAGCAGCGCAAGGTCCATAGGGTGCCGGTCTCAGCCGACGTAGGGGCCATCGTGCGCCAGCGCCAACTGCTGGTGCCAAGCGGTGTGCCATGGCTGTTTCCCGGCGACACGCCCGGACAGCCCGTGAAGGAAATCCGCCGCTTCTGGATCAACGTCCAGAGGGACGCGAACCTGCCCGATGTACGCATCCACGATCTGCGCCACACCTTCGCGTCCCTCTTGGTCAGCGGTGGTGCGTCCTTGGAAATGATCGGCAAACTGCTGGGCCATACGCAGATGCAGACGACCCAGCGCTATGCGCATTTGATGGATTCGCCCCTGCGGGCGGGCGTCGATGCGGTGGCCCATATCTTCCGGCCCCGCCCGACGCTGATCCATGATGCCGACAGTGATCGCAAACAGGCCTGATCCTCGCGGCGGTTCACCTACCCTCGTCCTTTTTCAGCTCCGTGAGCATCTTCCACAGATCATCGACGTGGCGCCGGATGGTGCGTTCGCTGGGGACGTCATCGCCACTCGAATGCGCGATGAACCAATCCTGAATATCGCCGATCATTTCGGCCTTGGATGCCGGGATACCGCGTTCATGAATGCGGATCAGGAAGGCCTTGGTCATGCCATCCCAATCATAGGGCGATGCTGATCCGGCACCACCACTGACCCGGCGCAGCAGATCATGCGTGTCCTCGAACTTCTGGACCTGCTTGCTGCGCACCATCAGATCCGCAATCGACACATCCACGCCCTCGGGCGGATCGGTCACAAAGAGCCAGTCAGCCGCCTCTTCGGTGCGCAGGCGACGCAGGTGCGCGTTTTGAGGGCCGGTCCCCGTGCGGCGAAACATCGGCAGAATGTCCATGGTGCTGATGATAACGGTGCCCGCGACGCGCCTCGTGCCGCAAAACGTGGGCGGGATGCCGGTGACCACATCCAGCTGGCCAGCGGTCGACCAACCCGCAATGTCGGCCAAGGTACAGCCCCAACGGGCGGCTACTTCTTGAAGGGTGTAAAATTCGCGCTGGGGCAGCTTCATCGTTTTGTCCATCTTCCTTAACGGCTTGAAATACCGTAGCTCTGGCGGGGTCATCGACCGAAGCTGCGGCGACTACTGGCATCACATCTGCATCTAAAGGTTGCTTTCTATTCAAATGATTCGCCCTAAGGGTGATCCTGCCTCATACTCCCCGTAAGAACCTGACGTGGAGGAAAAGAATCACGATGGCATTTGAGAAGAGCCTCGATCTGATGCGATTGGCCGAAATGGCGGCCGCCCGGCACAAGGGTGTAAGCCTCGTCGAGGTCACGCAGGAATTCGGTGTCAACATGCGGACCGCCCAGCGCATGATCCGGGGCCTGGAGGCGGCGTTCCCGAGCATCGAGTTCTCGACCGACCAGGATAGGCGGCGCTGGTGGAAGCTGGATGATACGAAATTCCTTCGGATGCAGGGAATTCGTGACAGCGAACTCGCCGCACTGGACATGAGCATCCGCCGCGCCCAGCGCGAAGGCGCTACCAATGATGTCGCCGCGCTGATTTCTCTGCGGGATCGGCTGCTGGCTGCGATGCCGACTTCGCATGCGCGGCGGGCGGAAGTGGATGCGGGCGCGATGCTTGAAGCGCAAGGCTATGCCTGTCGGCCGGGACCCCGCGTGAAGGTCGAACCTAATGTGCTGGGCGCGATTGCCGTGGCGATCAAAGCGCCGTTCTCCCTGACCATCGCCTATCAGGGCGCAAATGACGACGCCGCGCTGAACCGCGTGGTGGAACCTTACGGCATGCTGCTGGGGATCCGGCAATACCTGATCGCCCGCGACCTCGGCAACGGACGGCACTTCCGCCGTTTCCGGCTGGATCGTATCACCAGCGCCAAGATCACCGGCCAGTCCTTCGCCCGCGACCCCGACTTCGACCTGGACGCATACGCCGCCCAGTCCTTCGGCTCCTACCACTCGGAAGCAGAATACCAACCGGTCATCTGGCGCTTTGCGCCCAGCGCGGCCGCCGCGGCTCGCGAATTCGAGTTCCACCCCAACCAGGTGTTGACCGAAGAACCAGGCGGAGCGCTGCGCGTCTCATTCACGGCCAGTGGCTGGGTCGAGATGGCATGGCACCTGTACCAGTGGGGCGACAGGGTTGAGGTCATCGCCCCGGCTGAGCTGCGGGAGCTGGTGAAAGGGCATCAGCGAAGGGATGTCGGGGTGTTGCCTTAACAATGGGACTGCACAAGCATGGAATAACCAAAGCAAACGCAAGGTAGGAATGGAGATCTGGTCGTAGCGCTGTCCACCAGCCCTATAAGGTGGCTCAGTGTTCGCACGATCTGATCCACCTAGCCAAACATCAGGAAAGTGTTAAGTTCCTGAAAACTAGAGATATGAGGATCAGAGTTGGCGAAAAAGAAACTTGCCCTTCCTAACAGCCTCATTGATGCGATGAGGGAGCAGCGTGCATTGCTCTTTCTGGGTTCCGGGGCATCACTCGGTTCCGTCACCCCGAAAGGGGAGGCTATGCCTACTGCAAGAAAGCTGGCGGACGCGATCGCGGATAAGTTCTTGAGTTCAAAATTCAAGAGTAAAGATTTAATGCGCGTGTCCGAACTTGCGCTTTCGCAGGCCGGAAGCAGCATCTTCAATGAGTGGATGCGCGACTGTTTTGAACCATTTTTACCGACAGATGCGCACAAAAAACTGGGAAACTTTCGGTGGAGAGCAATCGTAACCACAAACTACGATTTGCTGGTCGAACGAAGCTATGGGTCTACCAGCCTACAAACGCTCGTGACAAGAGTGAAGGACGATCAACCCATCGAGAGCATGCTCAGAAAGCACAAACATCCTCTTGAATTCGTCAAACTGCACGGCTGCATTGATCATGTCCATGACAAGGACATTCCACTCGTTCTGACGCCAAGCTCTTACAATGATCACGAAGCAAACCGACAAGACATGTATGGGCGCTTAGAAAGTCTCGGGCGTGAGTACACGATTATTTTTTGCGGTCATAGTCTGGATGACTTGCATATCCGACGCCTGGTTGAAAACCCTCGCTTCAAGTCCCGGCCCATGTACTATCTGATTTCTCCAGAGTTCGAGCCTGAAGAGAAGCAGATGTGGCTAGATAAACGGGTGGAAGCGATAAGTGGGACATTCGCTGATTTTATGTCATCACTGGAGATTGAACTTCCCCCGCTTATGAGGGTGCCAGTCCAAAGCGATGAAATCAAGGAATACCCATATCGGAAGCATTTCAGAGTTCTAGAGCGGGAGTCCGATGAAACCGCCTTTGCTTTTGAAAAGGAGCTGACTTTCTTACATTCTGGTTTTAAGATCAATGACGTCACCCCAGATCGCTTCTATGCAGGGTTTGATCAAAGCTGGGGTAACATCGCGATGGACTTTGATGTTCAGCGAAGGACAACTCAACAGGTTCTAGAGTACATCGGCAGCATCAACGAGGCAGTCACGCAGTTAGGTGTCATCACGGGTCCGGCAGGATTCGGGAAGTCAATAGCGTTGAAACGTGCTGCATGGGAGCTTGCTGTCTCATTCGGAGAATTAGTTGTATGGCTCGATGACGATTCAAAGTTGAGACCAGACGTAATAAAGGAACTTCATGACCTCTCCGGAAAGCGGATCTATGTGTTCTCAGATCGAGCAGCGCTGAACGGTTCCAAGCTTGAGGAGATTCTTGCATTTTCTAGAGCGCAGAGCATACCTCTTACCCTCGTTACTGCCGAAAGGAGAAACGAGTGGACAATGTATTGCCAGAGGCTAGAAAAATATAAACCTGAATACTTCGAAATTAAAAAGCTTTCTGAAAGAGAGGTGTCAGAGCTTCTTCAGAAACTTAAGCTTCACAACTGCGAAGGCATTTTGAAGGGAGAACCTGAAGAAAAGCAACGGCGGATGATCGTAGAACGACTCGACCGGCAGCTTTTGGTTGCGCTTTACGAAATCACTCGTGGCAAGTCTTTTGAAATGATTGTCGCCGATGAGTACTCACGAATAGCTCCTGAAGAGGCGCAAAGGCTCTACTTGGATATTTGCACTTTGCATCGATTCGACATTCCAGTTCGAGCGGGAATTGTTTCGAGAATATCCGGAATTTCCTTCCGAGACTTCGAAACAGAGTTCTTTGAACCGCTTCAAGACTTAGTCTATTCCAAACAGAACTCGACTACCGGCGATTGGGAGTATACAACCCGCCACTCCATTGTGAGCGACATGGTGTTTAACCAAATATGTCGAACAGATGCTGATCGTAGAGATCAAATTGTGCGAGTTATAGATGGGTTAGACACTAGTTACCGTTCAGATGAAATGGCGCTCTCGCAGCTAATCCGTGGAAAAAGTCTAGCTGAGACCTTTGAGGATATCGGCCTTGCACGGCAAGTTTACGATATTGCAGTTCGCCGCAATCCGTCCAAACTTTATCTGCATCAACAGCGTTCAATTCTTGAGTACAATCACAAGCGTGGGAGCTTGGAGGAGGCAGAGAAGGCAATCGTCGAAGCGCTCACTGCGGACAGGGACAACCCATCTTTTTTGCACACACAAGCACAGGTATTCCGTAGGATGTCCTTGGTCAGCAAATCTGATTTCGCGCGCCAAACGTTGAGATCGAAGTCTAGAGCCACACTGGATAAAATCTCTGATCAGGGCAATTCTTACGTGCTTGGGACACGAGCTCGGCTTCGTGTTGACGCAGTTTCGGATGCCTTAGAGAAGCTGAAACAGAACGGCAGCACTGCATATGAAGATGATCTGGCTGACGCAATAGATCAAGCTGAGATGGCTTTGCATCGTGCCTTCAATATGTATCCCGCAGACCCCGACTTCCTAGAGGCTGAGTCAAAGCTTAAGGATTTGATGGGCGATACCGCGGCATCTACAGATTTGTTGGAGCGCGCCTGGGCAAAAATGCCTCGCGGCTCTGGAATTGCTAAGCGCCTTGCGCGCCGGCATCTTCAAACTAAAAGAACTGATGCCGCAATCAAAGTTCTTGCTGAAGCCATTGACAGGGACCCATCAGACAGATCGGTCAACCTTCTCTTGGCCGATATTTACTTCGAGCAGTCAGGAGATCTCGAAGACTCTAGCGGTCATCGATATTTGGCTCAGTCGTTTGTACATGGTGATCGAGAGTATTTCTCCAGGTTCGTGGCTTCTGCTGTGGCTTTCGCACGAAACGAATTTGAGAATGCTTTTTCGCTAGTGGACGAGCTGGAACGTCGTGCGCCAAGCGATTTTTATCCGAGTCTCGGCCGCATGGAGCGCTGGCTGTCTGAGAAGCTGAGAGGTCGAAAGGGCACGCTAGTCAGCACTTTTGGTGCATATGTCTTTATCCGGATGCGTGACTGTCCTAGAGATATCTACGCTCCCGCTTCAAAAAGTGATGACGATAGCTGGGACAAGCTGAACCCACAGAGTGAAGTAGTTTTCGATATCGAATACTCTCGGAAAGGTCCGATTGCCATAAATGTGCGAGAACGAAATAGTTGAAATACCAGTAGTTCCTTCACCAAGTTGAAGTTCAAGAATCTGCTTGGCTTTTTACAATGATGGCTTGGCTGCAAAGAAGCGGCCATACGACGACTTTGTGTGCATTGACGTTGAGGGAAGCTGTTACCCCAGCTTATTCACCGAATACGCGCTTTCAGTCGGCTCGGGAGCGGGTCGGGGATGGTTTCGACCTCTTTTGCGGATTTGGGACGGCGTCGAGGGATGGCAGCGGGGTCATTCAGGCGGCAGACGGGTGATTTTTTCTGGC
>JAUXZO010000155.1 GCA_030692685.1 Acidovorax sp.
GCGCGATGATGGGGTCGGCAGCCGCGTAGCAGTACCGCCCGAGCCACTCAAACAGGCGAATCCACATCTGCCGAAAATACGAAAGCTCAGTAGGGTCGCGCTGGAAGATGTTGCGGTTGACGCGGATCCATTCGCTTTTGAGCAAGTCGATCTGGCGCTCTTTGGTGTAAATGCCGTGCTCCGACAGCACCAGGGGGATGCCGCGGGTGTGATGGAGCAAGGCCCCCAGAATTCCGGCATACCCGGTCGAGGCGCTGTGCAACATGCG
This sequence comes from Acidovorax sp., assembly GCA_030692685.1. GTDB lineage: Bacteria > Pseudomonadota > Gammaproteobacteria > Burkholderiales > Burkholderiaceae_C > Acidovorax. The sequence goes on from JAUXZO010000155.1 coordinate 269, forward strand.
GACGGTAGGCATGCTGTGCGCTACCTTGGCCAAAGTCCACAATGGCTGGAACATGATGCGCACGGTCCAGAAATAGTCTACGAACGAGGGGTCTGTGCAGTCTCTGCGATAGGTGTCACAGATCAGATCCCACGACTGTTCGCTGTAGAGAAAATCTTCCAGCGGAAACTTGCCGCCAGGCAGCATCTCATGGGTGACGGCACGCAGCATTTGCAGGGCCAGGGCGGTTTCTGTGTGGCCCTGGCGCAGCGTGGTGATGATGTCGCGCAAGACCTGGAAGGTGGCTTTGTCCCCCTCGCGTGCGTGCGGGAGATCGTTTGCCGAGAGATGGTCGTAGAGAAAGTGCTGCTCAAAATGCACCACATTCGCAGGCAGCTCGTACTTGAACTTGGGGTAGTCCCGGCTCTGGCTGCCCAGGAAAATGATGGCAAACCGGTACTCGGGAAACGCCCGGATGATCTGGTTGATCCAGCTCGAAACGCCTCCGCTGACATACGGAAACGTGCCCTCCAGCAGCAGGGCAACGTCGGCCTGTTCGGCTTTGGGGTGACTCATCGGGCACTCCAATAGTCGATGACCGGGCGCAGCTTGGGCAGGGAGCTCCACTCGTCGAGTTGCTTCATCAGTTGTCGGGTTCGTTCAAAGTCTCGCTGCTCAAAGCTCAGCTCGGCCAGGTAGGGCAGCACGCGGGTGGCTGGCAGCCCTTGTTGCAGGGCAAGGTCATAAGACAGTGCGGCTTCGTCGTTGCGCCCGAGGGCGTGCAGCAGCAGGCCCCGGCGCAAGGTGTGCTGTGGGTGGCTGGCCTGCTGGCCAAGGACCAGATCACAGTAGCGCAATGATTCGCGGATCGCGTGATCGCGCATGTCCCCTTGCGCGAGGTTTTGGTACACCAGCTCCCAGTACAGGGCAGACAGTTTTTCTGCTGCCTGCAGGCCGATGGGTCCCAGTTTCTCGTTGCCCTCGCTGACCTGGGCCTTGCGTAGCGTATCCAGTTCCTGGTCGATGGCGCGGCTGATGTTGCGCTCCAGGCTGTCCAGCATGCCGTAGGCCAGCAGGCGCAGGTCCTCGCTGGAGTCATTGAGCACGTTGCGCAGCAAAGGGGACGATATCCGCCCGGACACATGCTGCAGCGCCACCATGGCTCGCATGCGTGATCGGGCGGGCACCTCGCTGTTGCCCAGCACGGCGCGCAGGCCAGTCTGCCTAAACCCGCTTTGCATGCGCTGGTGCAGGTCAAACTCCGGCAGCTGCAGCGAGCTGAAGTCGTCCACATGGGCGGCAGACCGGTAAAAGCGCAGTACCAGCGTGCCCACCAAAACGCCCAGAAAACCGGCAATAGGCACCACGTAGCTGCACACCGCCATCAGCGCCAACATGGGAACACGAGGCTTGGCTTGCTGCGCTGCGAGCAATGGCAGGGTGAACAAGGCGAGCAGCACACTGGCCGCCGCATGGGCGATCAGGTAGCTAAGCAGCGCGGTTTCAGAGTTGCCGTCGAGCAACGCAGGCCCAGCCCATGCGCCAAGCTCCATCAAAACTGCCCACAGCCCCAGTTTGGAATTAAGCATCGGCGAGTTGGTGCAGCTTGTGCAACAGCGCTTGGGGCCCGTCGGCCTGCGCAAGCGGGAGCTGGTGCGGATACACCCCGGCCTGGGTCAGCGACATGCCTTCCTTGCCATCAATCCAGCCCTCCAGCCGCGCGATGAAGCCCTCGGCTGTGGAGGCTTCGCCCAAGGGCATCAGCACGGCCAGTACCTGTCGGCGCGGGCCGGTGATCCACCAGGTTTCGTCCATCAGGCGCTTGAGGCGCAGAAATTGCTGCGGCAGGTCTCGGTCGATGGCGGACTGGTTGAACTCCAGTGCCACGATCACGCTTGGAACCTGGGTGCTTTCCTGCATGCGCCACAGGCGTTGCAGTTCAAAAGCGAATTCCGGCGGGCAGTCCGGCACTTCGGAAAGCAGGGGTGATGCCAGGGCGTGGGTAGACAAACCATCCGTGTAATAGCCCAGGAGCAAATTGATGGTTTGGAGACCTTCGTCCTGCAGCGAGAAAAAGGGCATGTCATCGATGAGAAGAACGCCGTAGACCTCGCCGCCAATGTCGAGCAGCGGTGCTGCCACAAGATACCGGCTGGCCTCCTGCCGCACCGTGGCTTGCACTACATGGCAAAGCGTGCGTGTCTCCAGCCCCTGTACGACCAGCGGGTCTGCGCTATGGAGGCTGACGGGAGTACCCAAGGTGGCCAGCGGTTGGGGCTCTACCCTATCGTCGCGCACGATGTAGAGGGCTGCAGAACTGATCTGGCAGTACTGCGAGAGCAGGCGGAGCAGCACCTGCGCGTCTTCCGGGTTGCTGCCCAGGCCGTGCAAAGTCTTGAGCGCATCGCGCATCGACATTGGGCGGCCGATGAGCTCCTGCTCCAGCCGGTCGTGCGACAGACGCAGCAGATAGTACTGGCGAATCAGATGCTCAAGGCGCTGGTCCAGGTAGAACTGCACGGCCTCAGCACGCCGTGTGCGCGCGCGCCACAGGCTGGAGAACTCCCCCACGAGCATGACGGTGATGAGTCCACCCAGAAAAAAGATCTGCGGGAACTGCTCCACATGCCCCAGATTAAGCAGAAACCAGCCGGCCAGCAGGACGGCAGCTGCTCCCAGACCCGCCAGAGGGCCGTAGCGCAGCGCCACGATGATGGGTGCCAGCCATGACCAATGGAACTCCGCATTAATACCCAGCGGATCGTCCGGTTCAAGCGCATACCCCAGTACCACCGCGATCAGCGGCACCAGGATCGTTTCCATGAGGACGATCACCGGCCTGTCACCGACGGCCGTTAATTTGCCCAGCGGCGAGCCCGTGAAGCCTGCGCCGGCGGAGCCCGAGGGCGCAGTGGCGCCGGGCAGAGGACGCCCGGACGGCTCGGAAGGAGTGCTAGCCATGTTTGCTAAAAGCCAGTCCTCAGCGCGTCCCGGACACGCCGGAGTTGAGAAGTTCGCGGATCAGCTTCTGCGCAACGGCAGAGAGGGCTTCACGGCTCCAGCCGCTCTTTCCGCCAGCGCCACTCCACACCACGTCGCCCGACGCTACGTCAATGATCCGCAGTGTGACGCCTGCAGCCGGTTCGCCATCCACGCCCACCTTGTAACGCCACTCGTCTACCGAGCCCGCGAGGGCGTAGCGAATGCCCTGTTCGCGCGCCCATGCCAGCGCGTCGTCCTGCCGCTTGGTGTCGCCAGAGTCGAACAGGGCCTCCTGCTGCGCTGTGGCGGTGTAGCGCTTGACCTTGCCTACACCCTTGGCGTGCAAAAGCGCCTCGGCGATGCTTTCGGCCCGGTTGCCGGCCATGGGCGTTTCGGTGTGATTGGCAAAGGGCAGGACCGTCCAGGTGGCATCTGCCTGCAGGGCAGGGGCTTTGCCCCGATCGATGGTGGAGCAGGCGACCAGTGCAGTCAGCGCGATGGCACAAGCCAGGAGTTTCAAAGTTTTCAGGAGGGGCGCGGAAGTGTTCATTGGACAAGCCTTTCTTGCGGGTTCATCAATAGTGTTTTCGGTAGTTGAGCTGGATTTCTCGGTTCAGCCCCGGGGTTTGGGTACCACCACGCACGAGGCCCCAGTTCAGGTTCAGGTGGTCGCCGCCCAGCACGCTGCCAGACACGCCCAGGCGCAGGCTGTAGCCCGCGCCCTGTTTGCTGTGCCAGGTGCGCGCCACGCTGGCGTAGGGCAGGAACGCTCGGGTGTAGTCGCGCTCAAAGCGCGTGTTGGTAGACACCTGCACTCCGTAGAAGCTGAAATTTTCTGGCAGAAAGTAGCCTTCGCTCACCTGAGTGACCGTGGGCGGCAGATAGCGGGTGAAGGCCAGATCGGCTCCTGACAAGCCAGCAGGGTCGCGACGGTTGTAGGTGTGGTTCGACCAGAAGACCCCGAAGTCCAGCGTGGGAACATCCAGGCGGTAGGTGTGGGTGTACGCCAGTGCTGTGTGGCGCCCGCTGCCGACAGCACCACCTGTTTGCAGCTTGTACCGTTCTTGCCAGTGCTCTACCGTGAACTGGTCCAGGCGCGATGCCTGGTAGCGCAGGCTGACCCCGACCCGGTCTTTCATGCCAGCCATGCGCATCACTGTACTTTCCTGCGTCGGTAACTGCATGCCGACGTCCATGCGCAGGCTCAGGCGGTTGTCGATACGCCATTCCTGTTCCAGATGAACGGGTGTGTAGCCCACCAGACTTTCGCGGCGTGCGATGTGCAGCAGGGTGGTGCTGTCGTTGTCCTGCCAGCGCAGATCCATGCGCACGCTGCGTTCCTGCGATGGATTGCTCAGTTGCTGTGTGAGCCCTGCCACCCGCTCAATGCGTTCGGCGCCCAGGTCCAGCGAGAGCCGCGGGGTGAGCGCCAGATGGAGGGTGGCGGATGTGTCGGTCTCACGCAGGTCACGCAGGTTGCGCGATACGACCTTGGCGCCTGCGTGGTCACTGAAAGCCAGCAGGTTTTCCGTGAGCTGCAGGTGCAGCGGGTTGTCATCCGGTTGGTCGTCCTGGGTTTCAAATGCCACGGTTTGTGCCATGCGTACGTCCTGCACGGCGGCAGCCGCATTGACCCGGTCATAGCGCGGCAGCCGTTCGCCAAAGGTGTCGAGCAACTGGCCTGTGGCTGCAAGGTCCTTTTCCGCAAGTGCCACGGTGATGTCTGCCCAGAGCGGCCGATTGGCACGCAGGCTCTGACTGCGCGCGTACTGGTGCCACAAAAACGCGCGTTCTGCGGTGTATTCACCCGCATCCTGAAACCAGCCGATGGCGGTTTCGGCAGCAGCGTTTGAGTAGTTGCCCTTCGCGTCCCGGTCCAGCCGCAATAATTCGCGCAGCGCATCCAGACCAGCATCGCCAGGTTTTTGCTGCAGGATGAGCCGGGCCCGCGCATTGCGCTGCGTTTCCTCCAGGCCACCTTCTGTCAGCCAGCGTTGCCGGGCCTGTGCACGCGTCCGGCCCTTGCCCTCTTCGGCCTTGTTCCACTCTTTAGATAGCAGGTGCTTGCGCAGGCGCCACGATTTGTCGCTTTCCTGGTTCTGGTCCAGCGCGTCTGCGTAGTTCATCATCCAGAGGAAGTCCGCCTGATTGGCTGCGATGCGTGGGCGAAAGTACCGCTCCAGTGCCACGGCTGGTAACGACAGTGCCTGGTAGGCAGAGCCCAGTGCGTCGTGCATTTCCGGGTTCTTGCTCCAGTCGGCTTCTTGCTGCGACAGCAGCTTGCGCAGCGATATGTTGTCGTTGGCGTCGATGAATAACCAGATCATGGCCTGCTGCATCGCCTCGTCCCGGGGAGCCAGTCGCAGTCCAGACTCAAACATCTGCACGGCCTTTTGAAGGTTGCCCGTGTTCTGGTGAAAAAGGCCTGCCAGACGCAGGAATTCAGGGGTTTTCAGTAGCGGTTGCAGTGCGTTGCGGCCAGCCCCTGGGTCTGGGTTGAGTCGCTGCAGCAAGCGCTTTACTGCGGACCACTGGCTGCGGCTTACATAAAAGGTCAAGGCAGCCACCAGGTGGCGGGGCTCACCAAACCGGTCCCATGCTAGCAGGTCCACGTCGGCCGCTTCGGCTGGGTGGTCGGTCTTCAAAAGCCGGGACAGGGTGTCGAAGTCGCCCATGTCGGCCTGGTTGGTGGCCAGAAGTGCGCGGTAGGCTTCCAGCGCAGTGGCATCGCGCCGCTGCTTTTCAGCCAACTGCCCCGTCATTCGCCAGAAGTCTGCTGCGTCAACGGTTGACTCGGTAACGCGCTTGCGCGCCGCCTCCAGCCATGACATTCCCAGCGCTGCGCGCCCGCGCAGCAGGGCCTGGACACTGGCACGCATGGCGCGTTCGGGATTTATCTGTTCAGGGTCCTTGAACAGTTGTTCCCAACTTTTAAGCGCCAGATCAAGGTCGCCCGTGCGGGTGGCCAGTTCCGCCAGCAGTTCCAGGTTGACCGGGGTGGCCGGTTGCTGGACGAGGAAGTCGATGGCTGGCTGGGGCGTGCCAATGCGCTCGTACGTTAGCACCAGTTCGCGCACCAGTTTTGGGTTGTGCGGCTGTCTGCGCAGCTCGTACCGCAGTCCTTCCACCAGCGCCTCGTCGTCGAACAACCCTGGTGCCAGTCTGAGCACCGCTTGCCAGGCTTCGTCCTTCTGGGTTCGCCGTGCGATCACCAGCCAGTTCTCCAGCGCAACCGGGCTGCGCTGTGTCCACTCCGCTACGCGGGCCAACCGCTCTCTCCAGGCGAGGTCTCCTGGGGACTGCAACACGGCGGAGCGAGCCACCAGCCATGCATCTTCGAGGTTGCGGTTCTCCAGAAACACTTGGTACCCCAGCGTGTACGTCTTGTCGTCGAACGGAATGCCAGGCCCTGCTTTCTTGGCATCTGTGCCTTCTTGGGCCGTGCGCACCATGCGCCCGCCACTTGCATCCGGGTGCTGCAGCAAGGCCGGGTCCAGCAGGTATGCGCGGTCTTCATACCGGCCAGTCGGCGCTGGTATCGAAGGCATGGCCCCGGACATTTTTTGATACCCCTCGTTTGCTTCCGCGTGCGCCACGTCTTGCTGTTGCCATTGCTGGAGCAGCGCGAGTTGCAGGAGCCGCTTCACGTAGCGCTCCGCCACTGCAGGTTTTCCTGCGGCGCGGGCCAGGTCGATCAGTGCACGCAGCACCTGAGGGTCATTCTCCAGCGACCCCAATTCGCGTTGTGCCAGCTCCAGCGCTGCAGCCGGTTTGCCCGACGCCTGCATGGCGGCCAGCGCGTCCAGATAGAGCGCTTTTGCCTGTTCAGGGTCTGTGGTGGTACGGCGGGCCATCAGATACAGGTCAGCCGCCTGGGCATGGGCTGATATCGCCAGAGACTCCCGCGCGGCACGGCGATACAACTGTGATGCTTCGCTCGGCACCTTGGTCGCCGCGGCCATCTGTTGATACAGGCGAATGCCCAGCGCGCGTTCGCCTAGCTGAAAGGCCTGGTTCGCCAGCCGAGGCAGCATGCCGGGCGGAACTTCGTTGTCGAGCAGGGCGTTCAGCCGTTGCACCAGTTCGGCGCGTGTGGAGTTGCGCTGCTCGGTGTCCTGCGGATCGATCGCGTGGTACTCGTCCATGGATGCGTTCCACAGCGCCCACGGGTTGGCGCTTTGTATTTCGGCAGCCTGTGCTTCCTTAGCCTCGCGTGCCAGCCGGGCGGCTTCTTCCTTGGCCTCGTGTTGGGCCATGAGCGCCTGCAAGCGTGGGTTCTCCGGGTCGCTGCGCAGCAGGTTGCTGAGGTAGACGTACGACAGGCCAGAGTCACTCGTTGACGCCGTCAGCCGACGTTCAAGGTCTTGGCGGGGATACATCAGCCAAAGGGATCCACCCACCATGGCGGCTAACATTGCCGTCAGCCAATGGGGGGCTAGAACCGGGCGCTCAACGGGCTGCGCAGGTAACTTGGATTTGCGCGGAAGCATCGGAAAGTCGATAGGTGCGGAGGTCTGAGCGCGCAGGTGCAGGCAGCTTTTGGGCAGGAATCACGCGCTTGTCCGCGCGCACCTGGCAGTGGTCACCCATGCCGGCCATGCTCCATTGCAGCGGCACATAGCCTTGCAGGCCAAATTCGGTGGTCAGCCCGTCGGGGCTGACCGACCAGCTGGCAATGCGGGCATTGGCTTCATACAGCGAAACAGGTGCGCGCGCTTGGGTTACTGCGGTTGCCGTGACTGCCGTGACTGCCGTGGCTGGTGTGCCGCTGGCTACCTGAAACCAGGCCTTGTCCCCCGTCAGGTGAACATAGGTGCCTTCCTGGCCTTCGCGGCTGCCCGCCACACCAACGCCGCCTTTGGAGACCAGCGTTCCCATACCGTTCGGCAGGCGCAGCGTGCGCAAGTGTCCATTGCTTCGCACTCGCCACCCCTGGCGATACTGCCCGATGGCTAGGCTGTGAAAGTCCTGCACCTTGCGGATGTAGTCCGAGGTGTACACGGGGTGCAGCGGTTGTGCCAAGGCCCAGTCATAGACGTTGCGCAGAGCCCGCAAGCTCGCGGGCTTGGACGCAGAATAGGTGTGGTAGTAGATGCCCACCGGTTTGATGCGGCGTGGTTTGTCCGTCATCTCAAAGGTTTCGATCACCCGCGTGAAGCCGTAAAAGGGGCCGCCCCACAAATTGGTGTAGATGTTCTCGTTGGTGATAGGTGCGTATACCTGCAAGTACCCGTCTTTGGTGATGCCATGCGAGCCGACCGCTGTCAGCGTGGGGTTCAGTTTGGAGATGAACGTATCGCCACCGTTGATATTGATCAGACCCGCCTCATACGCGATCTGGAGGGCGCGTCCGCTGGGCGCTGTATCGCCCGTCCACTGAAACACCTTCACCGGCTTGCCGCTGGGCGCCAACCTCTGGCGTATGTAGTCCACCGAGCCTGCAATCTCCCGCTGGAGATCCATCGTGTAGTTGGGAATGGCCATGTGAAAAGCAGCCTCGTTATTCTCTGCGAACAGGCCATGTTTGACACTGGTGTTCCACAAGAACGGGTGGGAGTAGCTGTGGCTGGCGACCTCCACATGGGGCAGGCGGTACATGCGCCGCGCAATGTCCTCCAGCTGCGGGCTCAATGCCGGGTAGAGACCGTGGGGCGCGGTTTCGCCTTCGATCATGGCCACGGTCTGCGGGATGCGGTACTTCTCCAGAACCTCTTTGAGCAGCACTTCTGCCGCCAGCGGGCTGCCAGCAAACTCTGCCCTCGACGGAAAACCGTCGCCATCCACGTGCGCCAGCAACAAGCGACGGCCGTTTTCCGTCGTGATGTCTGGAATGGGCAGTGGCTGGAGCTTCAGCGCCTGGGTAAAGAAGGCGAAGGGGTCGACAACCCACCGGCTCTGGTCCGTGCCCGGAATGTCCGCAAGCACAAACGGGTCGTTGAGGAACCCACCCCAAGACGTCAGCGCTCCACCCACAAACGTCTGGCCCTTCTCGTCTTTGAACTCCATCAGCGGAGTTGCCTGGTCGGCCGTCTTGCCCACCAGTCGAACGGGTGAGTAGTCTCTGTCAGTGGGTGGAACCTCCACCTCGAACCCCATCATGGCGTGAGTGCGGCTGACACGAAGCGCGCCTTGAAGGGTGAAGCCCTGGGCCTGAATGCCGGACTTTTCAGCCCATGACCGGTCCGGCTGGAGCCCGAAATCTCCAACAATGGCAACCGGCATTCCGACGGCCATCTGGTCCAGCAGCCACCGCGTCAGCTCGGCGCGATGCGTGCTGGGAATGAACCCTGCGAACGATGTCACAACCCCGGCATAACGGTCTCGATAGATGCCGCGTGGCAGGGGGCTGCGGATATCGGCGTAGTCCACCACATAGCCCATGTGATTGAGCGGCATCTGCAGGAACCGATGGGCCGTGCTGTAGTTGAGGGCGGGAGACTCGGCGCCATTGAAGACCATGAGCACGCGCCGGGGCACCAGTTCTACGCTGCCGATGCCGACGGTGGACAGATCGCTGTCGCTCACCCAAGGGATGAAACCGTGGGTCTGGATGCGCGCAGCGGTTTCCCGCGCAAGTGTGCGGTCGTGTGGGGGCGCGTAGTCGATGGCGAGCACCGGGATGCCGTCTCGTTCCTGAATGGTCTTGAGCTGCGTCAGCAGCCACTGGCGATCCGATTCGGACACCTCTTCGTAGCGCTTGCTGCCAGCGTTCCACCCTCGGTACAGCGACTCGGCCGCCACCATCTCGACCTTGCCCTGAAGGCGTGGCATCACTTCAAAGCCGCGATTGACAATCAGCTTGATGCCCGGAAAGCGCTGGTGCAGGCCTTCGATCACGCGCACCAGGCCGTCCTGCTGGGCTTTTTCGTCAAAACTGCTGGCTAGCCGGTAGGAATCGAGCGTATCCAGGAAGAAACCCCGGTAGCCCTGCTTCCACAAGGGCCCAATCACCCGGTCTGCAAAAAACGCGGGCCATTCAGTGGGCGTCTGGTCGATCACCACCGAGTTCCACTGGCCGTTGCGCGCCATTTGCCAAGGCTGTGGAATGTGCTGGAAGTAGCTGCGCGTGGATTGCACCTCTGCAACAGAGGCGTAGGCATAAAGTTCACTGCCTTTGGATCGGTAGGAAACGGGGTCGTAACCGTGGTCCGCCTCTACGACCACAATGTCGAAAAGTTTCAAATCCTCCAGCGGCGCATGGCGGCTGTAGTGCAGTGCCACGGCGGGTGTCGCAGTCGCCGATGCACCGAATACCGAGAAAGTCAACAGATACAAGGCCAACCCAAGGGTGTGACGCAGCGAGGAAAACATGGAGTCGGTGGCTTGAATGAGAGATCTGGCTGCCGAACCGCCGCGTGAGGCAGCAGAGGTACCAGCGGATCTACAGAGATGTGAGATCGCTTTGGTCAACAAGAATAGCTTTGTATTGATAGGTACGATCTATGACAATTTGTTAATGGATGTTTTTTTTCTTCATGCAATTTTGTTGTTCGGTATCACGGGTACGCGAGGCACTGGGTTTCGGATTCAGTTTTTTCGCAGTTTTCAAGTGAGATGAACTTTTTTGTGGCCGATTCTCAGAGGTGCCGCAGTATCCGTTCAAGGGGGCGCATGTGGACATGAGTTAACAATAGTTTGCAATGGTCTGTTGCAGATGTGCGCTTGGCTAGGGGATAAACGCTCTGACGGGCTGCGCCGGGGTGGCGTAAGACGCGCCAGCACCCAGTGCTTGTGTCTTTTTTTGAGGAGATTTGTCTGTGATTCTTGTAACTGGCGGGGCCGGCTTTATCGGCTCCCACACCTGTGTGGCTTTGGCAGCCGCGGGTATTCCGTTTTTAGTGATGGATAACCTTTGCAACAGCCGGTCCTCGGTGCTGCAGCGGGTGGAGCGCATCACCGGAGCGCCTGTGGCGTTCATCAAGGGCGACGTGCGCGATGCCGATTTGTTGCAGCGCGTGTTTGCCCAGCATCCGATCAACGCCGTTGTCCACTTTGCTGCGCTCAAGTCCGTGGGGGAGTCTGTGCGCGAACCCCTGCGCTACTACGACAACAACGTGGCCGGTACGGTGACCTTGCTGCGCGCCATGCAGTCGGCTGGTGTGCGGACTCTGGTGTTCTCGTCGTCCGCCACCGTGTACGGCGAGCCCGCATCGGTGCCCATCCGGGAGGACGCTCCCCTGTCGACGCAAAACCCCTACGGCGCCAGCAAACTCATGATGGAGCAGGTGCTGGCCGACGTGGAGGCGGCAGAGCCCGGGCTCTGGCGCATCGCACGGCTGCGCTACTTCAACCCGGTGGGCGCGCACGAGAGTGGACTGATCGGCGAAGACCCCCAGGACGTGCCCAACAACCTGCTGCCTTATGTGGCGCAGGTGGCCGTGGGCCTGCGTGAGCGCCTGAGCGTGTACGGGGGCGACTACCCCACGCCCGATGGCACCGGTGTGCGCGACTACATCCACGTAAGTGATCTGGCCGATGGCCATGTGGCGGCCCTGCGCTACCTGCGCGACCACGCGGGGATGCTGACGGTGAATCTGGGCACCGGCAAGCCAGTGTCGGTGCTGGAGATGGTCCAGGCGTTTGAACAGGCCAGCGGCTGCGCAGTGCCTTACCAAGTAGTAGCGCGCCGCCCGGGCGACGTTGCCCAGTGCTGGGCAGACCCGGCGCTGGCCGAGCAGCTGTTAGGCTGGCGCGCCCAGCACGGAATCCAGCGCATGTGTGACGACGCTTGGCGCTGGCAAAGTGGCGTGGCTGCGAGCCTGCAAGACTGATTCAGGGTGAAGGCAGGGCTGCACGGGCAGCTCTTGGCGCACCAGAGAGTGGACAATCGGGCAGAAAAATGCGGCAACGCGTTGCTCCTTTCTCCGGTTGCCTGGCAGTCGGACGGGCGTCCGCTTTGTATTCCTCCACTTCAATCCACTTCAACCCATTTCTTCACGCGCCATGCTTGCAAAACGCATCATTCCCTGCCTTGACGTCACCGGAGGCCGCGTGGTCAAGGGCGTCAATTTCGTCGAACTGCGCGATGCGGGCGACCCGGTGGAAATCGCCGCGCGCTACAACGCGCAGGGCGCTGACGAGCTCACGTTTCTGGACATCACCGCCACCAGCGATGGGCGCGACCTGATCCTGCACATCATTGAAGCCGTGGCCAGCCAGGTGTTCATTCCGCTCACCGTGGGCGGTGGTGTGCGTACGGTCGAAGACGTGCGCCGACTGCTCAACGCGGGTGCCGACAAGACCAGTTTCAACTCGGCCGCCATCGCTAACCCCGACGTGATCAACGCCGTGTCAGCCAAGTACGGCGCGCAGTGCATCGTGGTAGCCATCGACGCCAAACGCCGCTCGGCCGAGGACGCCCAGCGCCTAGGCGCCCATGGCAAGCCCGTGGGCGCAGGTTGGGATGTGTACAGCCACGGTGGGCGTAAAAACACGGGGCTGGATGCCGTGGCCTGGGCCACCGAGATGGCGCAGCGCGGTGCAGGCGAAATCCTGCTGACCAGCATGGACCGCGATGGAACCAAGGCGGGCTTTGACTTGGAGCTGACGCGCGCCGTGAGCGATGCGGTGAGCGTGCCCGTGATCGCCTCGGGCGGCGTGGGCAACCTCGACCACTTGGCCGATGGCATCCAGACCGGCGGCGCCGATGCCGTGCTGGCGGCCAGCATCTTCCACTATGGCGAATACACCGTGGGCCAGGCCAAGGCCCGCATGGCCGAGCGCGGCATTCCGGTGCGTTTGTGATGGCGCGGTTCGCTGGCGCACGCTGGGCACTGGCGGGCGCCCTCATGGCGACAGCGCTGCCCGCTGCGGCGCAGGTGCCGCCCCCGTCGTATTCAAGGTTCTCGGAGCGTATGCCGTGCGTGGACCGCATCGGCCGCTGCTTTGACGCCACCGTCGGCGGCAAGCCGGTGCAGGTAATTGCCGACAAGGCCGAATTTGAAAAACTCAAAGCCCTGCTGCGGTCCTTGAACGACAACGTGCGCGACGTGTACTGGATCGTGCGCGAACCCGTGCAAGGCAAGCTGGCGCTGGACGTTCTGACGCGCCCCAATGCGCTCGGTCTGCAACTGTTGGGCGATGAGAAGGAAGAGCCCGATGTCACCGTTTATGCCCTCGATGGGCAGGATCTGGAGAGTGAATCGGAGCTGGTGGCGCAGCAAAGCGTGCGCGTGAATGGCCAGCCGGTGGTGACGCAGCAGGAAACCCTCACACAGGACTTTTTGCCCCCCGGCCGCTATGCATTTGCCGTCAAGTACCTGGGCCGCAAGAACTGGGATCGCAAGTGGGTGTTTCTGACCGTAGTGAAATGAATTTTGGATAAAAACCGGCTCTAGCGCTTGATGGGTAAGCGTGGGTAGCTATTTTTTTTGCAGTTATTGCCAAGGGGTGCGTGGCACACCACTTGGCGGTCCGACGGTACTGCTGCAGCGCCCAGGGTTCTCGGTGTTTTCTCATTTTGATAGCTGCTAACGCTTTCTGGATAAGCGCTAGAGGCCAAAATTACCTCAAATCACCTCGACCCGCTTGGAGGGCGGGCATTCAAATCACCGACAATTCCGCGCATGAACTGGCTCAACGAAGTGAAATGGGACGCGCAGGGCTTGGTGCCCGTGATTGCGCAAGAGCAGGGTACGGGCGACGTGCTGATGTTTGCGTGGATGAACCGCGAGGCCCTGCAGAAAACGGCAGAACTGGGTCGTGCTGTGTACTTCAGCCGTTCGCGCAAGAAGCTGTGGTTCAAGGGCGAGGAATCCGGTCACGTGCAGACGGTGCACGAGATCCGCCTGGACTGCGACAACGACGTGGTGCTGCTCAAGGTCACCCAGCTCGGCCATGAGCCCGGCATCGCCTGCCACACGGGCCGCCACAGCTGTTTTTTCAGTGTGTTCAAGGACGGCGCATGGCATGCGGTCGATCCGGTCTTGAAAGACCCTGAGTCCATCTACAAGTAAGACCCATGAGCTCCAACGATTCACTAGGGCGCCTGGCCGCCATCATCGAAAGCCGCAAGCCCGCCAACGGCGGCGACCCCGAAAAGAGTTATGTGTCTCGCCTCCTGCACAAGGGGCCGGATGCCTTTTTGAAGAAAATTGGCGAAGAGGCCACCGAAGTGGTCATGGCCGCCAAGGATGTGGACCACGGCGCCGACAAATCCAAGATCGTTTATGAAGTGGCCGATCTGTGGTTTCACTCCATGGTGGCGCTGGCCCACTACGGCCTGACGCCCGCCGATGTGTTGACCGAACTGGAGCGCCGGGAGGGCACCAGCGGCATCGAGGAAAAAGCGTTGCGCAAGGCTGTTGCGCGGTCCACTGAAGAAGGGTCTCCATGAACGACATCATCGATGTGCAGAGCAATGAGCAAAAGGCCCAGGGCCTCAAGAACATCGGCTGGGTCAGCTATGTGCTGCACCTGATCGTGGCGGTCGGGGCGGTGGTTCCTGGGGCGCAGGCCAGCGCGTTGCTGCTCGTCATTGCGTTGGTGATCGATCTGGTCAAACGTGGAGATGCCGAAGGCACTTGGCAGGCCAACCATTTCTCGTGGCGCATTCGCTCGGTCATCTGGGCGGGCGTTTTGTATGTGGTGACCTCGCCCCTGTGGCTGTTGCTGATTGCACCGGGCTGGATCGCCTGGGGCCTGATTTCCCTGTGGTTCCTGTACCGCATCGTCCGCGGCATGCTGGCCATGAGCAAGAACCAGGCGGTGGATGCCTGAGCCCTTGCCGCCTCTGCAGCCGTTGCGCCGACTGAATCTGGCCTTGCAGGGCGGGGGCTCTCACGGTGCGCTCACGTGGGGCGTGCTGGATGCGCTGCTTGAAGACGGACATTGGCAGTTTGACGGCGTGAGTGGCACCAGTGCGGGTGCCATGAACGCGGTGGCGATGGCCCACGGCTTTGCCAAGGCTGCACACGAGCACAAAGACCCCCAAGAAGCGCACCTGGCCGGTTGCGTTGCGGCGCGCGAGACGCTGACCCGGCTGTGGGAGGGCGTGGGCACACTGGGCAGCCTGATGTGGGGCTCTCCACTGTCCGCTGCTAACCCCATGATGGGGATGATGCGGCAGTGGTTGTCGCCCTACCAGACCAATCCGCTCAACATCAACCCCCTGCGCCGTCTGCTGGAGCGCGAGGTGGATTTTGAGCTGCTGGGCTCCGCGCACCGTTCCAACGCTGCTTCGCAGGGGCCCAAGGTGTTTGTGTGCGCCACCAACGTGCGCACCGGGCGCGGCGAAATCTTCTCGGGTCCCCGGTTGAGTGCAGACGCTGTGATGGCCTCCGCCTGCCTGCCGATGCTGTTCAAAGCCGTAGAGATCGACGGCGAGCACTACTGGGACGGTGGTTATTCGGGCAACCCGGCGCTGCACCCCCTGATTTATCAAACGGAAACCTCAGACATCCTCTTGGTGCAGATCAACCCCATCGAACACCTGGAATTGCCGCATTCGGGCCAGGAGATCATGGAGCGGATGAATGAAGTCACTTTCAACGCCAGCCTGCTGGCCGAGCTGCGCGCCATCGAGTTTGTGCGCCGCCTGTTGGCCGAGGGCAAGCTGGATGCGCGCCGCTACAAAAGCGTGCGCATGCATCGCATCGATGGCGGTGCGGTGCTGGCGCCTTTTGGTGCCGACAGCAAGACCCGCGCTGATATGTCTTTTGTGCGCAAGCTGTTCGCTCTGGGCCGCGCGGCCGGGCAGGAATGGCTGCACGCGCACCACAAGGATGTGGGCGTGCGGCCCACCATCAAGATCACAGACAATGCATGAGCGTTCGCGGCGGCCTCGCTGCCGCAAACGGCCCTTTGACTCCTCCTCTCCTCACCATGCACGATCCGAACTGCCTCTTCTGCAAAATCATCGCAGGCCAGATTCCTTCGAAGAAGGTCTATGAAGACGAAGAAATTTTCGTCTTCCATGACATTCACCCGTGGGCGCCGGTGCACTTTTTGATGGTGCCCAAGCTGCATATCCCTTCGATGGCACAGGTCACCGACGATCATGCGGGTGTGCTGGGGCGCATGATGGCGCTGGCGCCGAAGCTGGCGCTGGAGCAGGGCTGCAACCCGTACCCGGAGGGTGGCTTTCGCGTCGTGGTAAACACGGGGCTTGAAGGGGGGCAGGAAATCCACCATCTGCACATGCATGTGATGGGCGGCCCCCGTCCGTGGCTCAAAGGCTAAACCAGGCTGACGGCATGAGCCGGTAGTTTCCCGTAGGCAGGCGAGGGTGCTGAACTCTTGTCACGGCCCCCGTCTAAAATGATCGCAATTCGTTAGGAGATATTTCATGGGCTCTTTTTCCATCTGGCACTGGCTGATCGTGCTGCTGATCGTTGTCATGGTGTTTGGCACCAAGAAGCTCAAGAACATGGGCTCCGATCTCGGAGGCGCTGTGAAGGGTTTCAAAGACGGCATGAAGGACGGTTCGGCCGACGCAGCTGCCACCCCACCCGCAGGCCAGGTTGCCAACAGCCAAGCTGCTGACAAGACCACCATCGATGTCGAAGCCAAGCAAAAAAGCTGAGCGGGTGTGCCACCTTGGTACCCGCATTGGCTTGGCGCTTGACCACCCATGATTGATATTGGCCTGTCCAAGATGGCGCTGATCGGCGCGGTGGCATTGATTGTCATCGGGCCCGAAAAGCTGCCCCGCGTCGCCCGCACGGTCGGCACCCTGCTGGGCAAGGCGCAGCGGTATGTGGCCGATGTCAAGTCCGAGGTCAACCGGTCCATGGAGCTTGATGAGCTCAAGAAAATGAAGGACACGGTGGAAGGCGCTGCACGGGATGTGCAGAACTCCATCCAGACCAGCGCCAGCGAGTTCGAAAAGGACTGGTCCGAGGCCACCGGTACCGCCAGCGATGCCAACGCAGCGCTGCAGGACCGATCGGCGGTGGTGCCAGCCTACAAACACCCGGGCAAAAACTGGCGCCTCAAGCGCGGCGCCATGCCCCAGTGGTACAAGTCCAAAAGCGGCGTGCGTACCAAGGCGCAGTCTGGCGCGGCCCGCGTGGCCCGTTACCGTCCCCAAAAATTTCACTGATGCAGCAGCCAGCAGCGCCCCACGCGCTGTACGGGCGACGACCCTGACGCCCACGAAAACCCAACATGTCCGAAACCCCTTCCAAAGAAGACGAGCTGGCCGGTAGCGAGCAGCCGTTTGTTCAGCACCTGATGGAGCTGCGCGACCGGATGGTCAAGGCCTTCATCGCCATCGGCATTGCGGCGGCGATCCTGTTCTTCTTTCCTGGTCCTGGCGAGCTGTATGACTTTCTGGCGGCGCCACTGGTGGCCCACCTGCCCAAGGGGGCCACACTGATCGCCACCTCGGTGATCTCGCCGTTCATGGTGCCGCTCAAGATCTTGCTGATGGCCGCCTTTTTGCTGGCACTGCCATTTGTGTTGTGGCAGGTGTGGGCATTTGTGGCGCCGGGCCTGTATACGCATGAGAAGAAGCTGGTGCTGCCGCTGGTCATCTCCAGCACACTGCTGTTCTTTATCGGCGTGGCGTTTTGCTACTACCTGGTGTTTGGCCAGGTGTTTGCGTTCATCCAGAGCTTTGCGCCCAAGAGCATCACTGCCGCGCCAGACATCGAGGCCTACCTGAGCTTTGTGTTGTCGATGTTCCTGGCGTTCGGCCTGTCCTTTGAGGTACCGATTGCCGTGGTGGTGCTGGCCCGCATGGGCATCGTTAGCGTGCAGAAGCTGCGGGAGTTTCGTGGCTATTTCATCGTGATCGCGTTTGTGATCGCCGCCATCGTCACACCACCCGATGTGGTGTCACAGCTCTCGCTGGCCATCCCGATGTGCATCCTGTACGAGGTGGGCATCTGGGCCGCGCAGATTTTCATCAAGCACACCAAGGCGCCTGAAGAGAGCAGCGAGACGGCATCTAATCCCTGACCCTGGGAATTAATGGTCAAAATGGCCTCTGGCGCTTATCCAGTAAGCGCTGGTAGCTATATTTATAGTAGCTTAATAGAGCCATCTCCATCTTGTCGGCTGTGCTGCCGCGAATTACACGCAGCATTGAAAACTGGCGCGCCGCCATCGCCAGTGCCACCGCGGAACCGGCTTCGCCGGGCCGCTGGAGGCGTCCCCCTCGGGGGAAGACGCGAAGCGGCTCAGGGGGACTTCTTCCTACCTTCTCACATTGCGCTGGGGCTTGGGTCGCACACCGGGGCTGATGTTCAGTTCCACCATCGTGTCGCCGCGCTGCACATTGAACGCGGAGGCCGTGCCGGGTTTGAGGGCGGCCACTGCGGTGAGCAGCTCCGACACATTGCCTACACTTTTGCCATCCACCTGCACGATCACGTCGCCGGGGCGCATGCCCGCTTGCGCCGCAGGGCCGTCCTGCAGCACGCCGGTGATGATCACGCCTTCGGTGGCTTTCTTCACGCCAAAGGTCTCGGCCAGTTCGGGTGACAACTCGTTGGGCTCCACGCCGATCCAGCCGCGGGTGACCTGGCCGTCCTTGACGATGCCGTCCAGCACCATTCGGGCGGTGGACACCGGAATGGCAAAACCAATGCCCATGCTGCCGCCCGAGCGCGAATAGATGGCGGTGTTGATGCCCATCAGGTTGCCGTTAACGTCCACCAGGGCCCCCCCCGAGTTGCCCGGGTTGATGGCGGCGTCCGTCTGGATGAAGTTCTCAAACGTGTTGATGCCCAGCTGGCTGCGGCCCAGCGCGCTGACGATGCCGCTGGTCACGGTCTGGCCCACGCCGAACGGGTTGCCAATGGCCAGCACCTGGTCGCCGACGGCCAACTGGTCCGAATTGCCCAGCACGATGACGGGCAACTTGTCGAGGTCGATCTTGAGGATGGCCAGGTCGGTGTCGGGGTCGGTGCCGATCACGCTGGCGCGGGTGCGGCGGCTGTCAGTCAGCGTAACTTCGATTTCGTCGGCGCCTTCAACCACGTGGTTGTTGGTCAGCACGTAGCCGTCGGGGCTAATGATCACACCGCTGCCCAGCCCCGCCTGCGCCTGGCTGCCCTGGTCGCCAAAGAAGAACTGGAACCAGGGGTCGTTGCTGCGCGGGTGTCGCACCGCCTTGCTGGTGTTGATGCTGACCACCGCAGGTGATGCCTTGCGGGCTGCGGCGCTGAAGCTGCCCGAGGCGGGTTGCGACGTGGGCGCGCCGGGGGCTTCGATCAACGCAATCCCCGCCCCGGAGCGCGTAGTGCCTCGGTCCAGCCAGCCGGGCTGCAAGGTGGCAACGACAAAATAGGCGGCAACGAGCACGGTCACGGCCTGGGAGAAGAGGAGCCAAATGCGCTTCATGGTGTTGTGGTGTGACTCAAGGACAGGGGCGTAAAAAACGCGGTTTCGCCGTGCGGCGGGGATGGAGGGGATGGCGGAATTGTCGCTGAACAGCCTGTCCACCCGCGTTCAATGGCTTCCGGCGGCGCAGACAGCCCGGATTTTTTCGAGGGTTCCGCCCGTGAAATTTTTTTCATTCTTTTTGCCGCTTTCATCATTTTGCCGATGGTGTAAACCCTGTAGGGCTGGCGCTAGCGATGCCGACAATGAAATTGCAACAGTAGATTGCATCAACATTACGGAGACATCTATGACGCATAGCAACACACCGCGCCGCCGCAGCCTGCTCAAGGGAGCTGCCGTTGCGGCTGGCGCCCTGAGCGCCCCCATGGTCGCCACGGCGCAGACGACCACGAGTCTGCGCTTTCAGAGCACCTGGCCTGCCAAGGACATCTTTCACGAGTACGCGCAGGACTTCGCGAAAAAGGTGAACGACATGGCCAGCGGACGCCTCAAGATCGAGGTGTTGCCTGCGGGTGCGGTGGTGCCAGCGTTTCAGCTGCTGGAGGCGGTTGCCAAAGGCACGCTTGATGGCGGCCACGGTGTGGTGGCCTACCACTATGGCAAGAACTCGGCGCTGGCGCTGTGGGGCTCCGGACCCTCTTTCGGCATGGACCCCAACATGCTGCTGGCCTGGCACAACTACGGCGGCGGTAAAGAGCTGCTGGAAGAAATCTACAAAAGCCTGAATCTGGATGTGGTGTCGTACCTCTACGGCCCGATGCCTACACAGCCGTTTGGCTGGTTCAAGAAACCGATCGCCAAGGCCGAAGACATGAAGGGCGTCAAGTTCCGCACAGTGGGCTTGGCTGTTGACATGTACACCGACATGGGCGCGGCGGTGAACCCGCTGCCTGGCGGCGAAATTGTGCCCGCGCTGGACCGCGGCCTGATCGACGGCGCCGAGTTCAATAACGCGTCGTCCGACCGCCTGCTGGGCTTTCCGGATGTGGTCAAGAACTGCATGCTGCAGAGCTTTCACCAAAGCGGCGAGCAGTTCGAAATTCTGTTCAACAAAACCAAGCTCACTGCGCTGCCTACCGAGCTGAAATCCATCATCGACTACGCAGTGCAGGCTGCCAGTGCCGACATGAGTTGGAAGGCGATCGAGCGCAACAGCAAGGACTACGACGAGCTCAAGAAGCAGGGCGTCAAGTTCTACAAAACGCCAGATGCCATCTTGCGCGGGCAGCTGGCCGCGTGGGACAAGATCATGACGAAAAAGGGCGGTGAGAACGCCATGTTTCAGAAGATCCTGGACTCGCAAAAAGTATTCGCGCAGCGCGCCGGCCAATGGCAGAACGACTACACCGTGGACTTCAAGATGGCCTACAACCATTACTTTGGGCGCGGAGCCAAGAAGAGCTGACGGGCTGCGGCCCTTTGGGGCAGCGCAGTGAGGGCCCCGCGCCGTGCGCGTTGATGTGCACGTCCACGCGGCGACCCGCTCTGCAATGCCCATGGGCGCCACCCGGCGCCCATTTTTGTGTTCCGCCATAGGGTAGTCATGCAAAAACTTTTACTGGCCGTCGACCGGCTTTCGACCTGGTTCGGCAAGGCCTGCGCCTGGAGTGTGATTGGCCTCACCGCACTGATCACCTGGGAGGTGTTCTCCCGGTATGTGCTCAACACACCCCATGCCTGGGTGCTGGACGCCCAGATCATGCTGTACGGTTTTCTCTTCATGACCGCAGGCGCCTACACGCTGGCCAAAAGCGGCCATGTGCGGGGCGATGTGCTTTATGGGTTTTTTCAGCCGCGTACGCAGGCGTGGATCGACCTGGTGCTTTACGTCCTGTTCTTTTTGCCCGGCATCGTCGCGTTGACCTATGCGGGCTGGTATTTCTTTCAGGATTCGTTGGGGATGCGGGAGCAGACCTTCAACGCCGATCCGCTGCCGGTGTACCCGTTCAAGTTTGTGGTGCCGTTGGCCGGGGCTTTCTTGCTGCTGCAGGGCATCGTGGAAATCATCCGCTGCGTGATCTGCATCCGCACTGGCGAATGGCCGCGGCGCGAAGGCGATGTGGAGGAAGTGGATGTCGACAAACTCAAGCAGATGGTGCACGTGAAAGACGCAGACATTGAAGCGCTGGACAGCCTTGTTGTACAGAAGAAAGGCGGCCAGTGATGAAGATTCGCAAGGAACTGTATTTCGGCTTCTCGCTGATGGGCCTTATCGTCATCGCGGCGCTGGGGATGGTGTTCAGCGTCGACAAGATGACCAACGGCCACTATGGCCTGTTGATGCTGTCGCTGGTAGTGGTCGCCATCATGCTGGGCTTTCCGACCGCGTTCACGCTGATGGGCATGGGCATGTTGTTTGCCTTTTTTGCCTACCATTCCGGGGACCAGACTGCCGCCGGGGCGATGAAGCAGACGCTGGACCTCATGGTGCAACGTGCGTTTTCGGTGATGAGCAACGACGTGTTGATCTCAATCCCGTTGTTCGTTTTTATGGGCTATCTGGTCGAGCGCGCCAACCTGATCGAAAAGCTTTTTCACAGCTTGCACCTGGCGCTGTCGCGTGTGCCGGGCTCGCTGGGGGTGGCCACACTGGTCACCTGCGCAGTGTTTGCAACGGCCACCGGCATCGTGGGCGCGGTGGTCACGCTGATGGGCCTGCTGGCCTTGCCGCAGATGCTGCGCGCGGGCTACGACGTGCGGCTGTCCGCGGGGGTCATCACGGCGGGGGGCTGCCTGGGCATTCTCATCCCGCCCTCGGTGTTGCTGATCGTGTACGGCGCCACGGCGGGGGTGTCGGTGGTGCAGCTGTATGCGGGTGCGTTCTTCCCCGGCATCATGCTGGCCGGTTTGTACATCCTGTATGTGGTGGTGATGGCCAAGATCAAGCCGCAGTGGGCGCCGCCGCTGACTGCGGCTCAGCGTGTGGTGCCTTTGCCTGCGGGCCTCAAAGCGATCGGTGCCACGTCCGACGGGTGGGCCTTGGGCAACATCGTCAACGCCTTGAAGGGCAAACGCAACCAGGCGGTGTCTACCCGCTACCTGCTGGGCCAGCTCGGCGTTGCATTGCTGCCGGCACTGCTGTTTGCGCTGGTGGCCGTGTCCAGCTACCAGAGCGTGACCCGTGTCGCCGTGGTCGAGACCTATGAAGGTTTGCAGCCCATGGGTGCTGGGGCGAGCGAGGACGAGCAGCCCCGCGAGAGCGGGGGGCTTGCCGAGCCCGGTGGGTCTGGCTTGTCAGAGCCGCCTAGCGACGAGGCCGACGGCGTGGCAGAGCCGCCCGGTGCCGACGCATCCGCAGCACCTGCAAACGCGGTAGCAGAGCCTCCAGGCGCCGCGGGCGGGTTGTCCGCACCTCCCGGATCGGCAGACGCCCCTGCGGCTGGAGATCCGGCGCCTGGGCCGACCACCCAGCCTGCGCCCATGGGCTACTGGATCGGCCTGGGCGTGGGAGCGTTGGCGCTGGCCGTGTTCTACGGCATCCTGAGTCACGCGCGGTTGGAAGTTTTCAAGATGCTGCTGTCCAGCTTCTTCCCACTGCTGATCCTGATCGTGTCCGTGCTCGGGTCCATCGTGTTTGGTCTGGCTACACCGACCGAGGCGGCGGCCGTGGGTGCCTTTGGGGGCTTTGTGCTGGCGGCAGCTTACCGGCAGCTCACCTTTGGGGTGGTCAAAGAGTCGGTGTACCTGACGGCCAAGACCAGTGCCATGGTGTGCTGGCTGTTTGTGGGCTCAGCGATTTTTTCGGCGGCATTTGCATTGCTGGGCGGGCAAGAGCTGGTCGAGCAGTGGGTGCTGAGCATGAACCTCACCAAGACCCAGTTTCTGGTGCTGTCGCAGGTCATCATCTTCATCCTGGGCTGGCCGCTGGAATGGACCGAGATCATCGTGATCTTCATGCCCATTTTCATCCCGCTGCTGGACAACTTTGGCGTAGACCCGCTGTTCTTTGGCCTGCTGGTGGCGCTGAACTTGCAGACTGCGTTCTTGAGCCCGCCCGTGGCCATGAGTGCGTTTTATCTGAAAGGCGTGGCGCCCAAACATGTGACGCTGAACCAGATTTTTGCGGGCATGCTGCCATTCATGGGCATTCAGATTGTGGCCATCGTGCTGCTGTATCAATTCCCGGGCATTGGCCTGTGGCTGCCGCAGGTGCTTTACCGGTGACCGATGGTCCAAGCGGCTGAATGTAAGCAAGGCGCCTTCATGGCGCCTTGTCCTTTTGGGCGGCAGCGACAATACCGGCATGAGCATTTCACGCATTGAACTCTTGCAGGCTTTTGATGGCTTGCTGCAACCCGAGCGCTTCAAGGACTACGGCCCCAATGGACTGCAGGTCGAAGGCAAAGCCGAGGTTTCGCGCATCGTGAGTGGCGTGACCGCGAGCCGCGCGCTGATCGAGGCGGCCATTGCCGCCCGCGCTGATGCCATCTTTGTGCACCACGGCCTGTTCTGGCGGGGGCAGGATGGCCGTGTCACGGGCTGGATGAAGCAGCGCCTGCAACTGCTGCTGGCGCACGATATCAATCTGTATGCCTACCACTTGCCGCTGGATGCCCACCCTGAATGGGGCAACAACGCCCAGTTGGGCCGCGTGCTGGGTTGGGTGGCTGACGCACATTTTGGCGAGCAGGATCTGGGTTGTGTGGCGCCCGCTGCATTTGCGGATGGGCAGGCGCTGGCGGACCACGTGGCCCACGCGCTGGGACGCGCAGTGACACTGGTGGAGCCCGAAACGGCAGACGGCGCAGCACCTCGTCCTGTCCGCCCTGTGCGCCCTGTGCGCCGTGTGGGCTGGTGCACTGGGGGCGCTCAGGGCTACTTCGAGTCCGCCATCGCGGCGGGTGCCGATGCTTTCATCACCGGCGAAATCTCGGAGCCCCAGGCGCATCTGGCGCGCGAGATGGGGGTGAGTTTTATCGCTGCCGGGCACCACGCCACGGAGCGGTACGGGGCCCCGGCTGTGGCAGCGCAAGTGGCCGAGCGCTTTGGGTTGGATCACCAGTTCATTGAGATCGACAACCCGGCGTAGCAGTGATTTTGCGGTTACTCACTTATTTATAGCTGCTAGCGCTTGATAGATAAGCGCTAGAGGCCAATTTAATTCATATTTTTCATGAAAACCATTGCCATCACCCAAGGAGACTCCGCAGGCATCGGCCCCGAAACGGTGGCCAAGGCGTTTCGCGATGCGCAGTCTGATCTGCGCGGGTGTTTTGTGGTGGGAGACATAGCCACCTTGCGGCGCGCTGCGCACGCGATTGCGCGTCCGGGCGTGCCGGCCGTGCCGGTTGCGCAGATTGCAACGCCAGCTGACGCTTTGGATGCGCCACCGCGCTGTATCCCCGTGCTTCAGTTGCCCGGCATTGCCGGGCCTCAGCCGTGGGGGCAGGTCAGCGCACACGCGGGGCGTGCCGCCGCCGACAGCGTGGTCTGGGCCGCACGCGCTGCATTGCGCGGGGAAGTGGCGGCACTGGTGACGGCGCCGCTGCACAAAGAGGCGCTGTCCGCTGCGGGGGTTGCCTTTCCGGGGCACACCGAGTTGTTGCAGGCCGAGGCCGCCGCGCACCAGGGTGTCGCTCTGGCCGAGATGCCGGTGCGCATGATGCTGGCCAACGACGAGCTGCGCACCGTGCTGGTCAGCATTCACATGTCACTGCGCGATGCGATAGCAGCGGTTACTTTCGAAAATGTGCTGCAGACCTTGCAGACCACTCACGCCGCGTTGCTGCGCAGTCTGGGCCGCGCGCCACGCATCGCTGTGGCGGGCCTGAATCCCCATGCGGGTGAAGGCGGCTTGTTTGGCCACGAGGAGGCCGCTGTCATCGCCCCGGCCATCGCCGCCGCGCGTGCCCAAGGGCTGGATGTACACGGCCCGCTGGCGCCTGACACGGTGTTCATGCGGGCGCGCAGCACTTCCCAGCGCGCGGGCGAATTTGATGTAGTGATTGCGATGTACCACGACCAAGGGCTGATCCCGGTGAAGTACCTGGGTGTAGACAAGGGCGTGAACGTGACGTTGGGCCTGCCCCTGGTGCGCACCAGCCCCGACCATGGCACGGCATTCGACATCGCAGGGCAGGGTGCGGCCGACCCCGCGAGCCTTATCGAGGCAGTGCGCATGGCCCGAGCGCTCTGCTGCTGACGCTGCCTCACAGCAACGGCAGCAGCTGTTGTGGCCGTTGCTGCTATTTCTTCAGGCTGTCGCGAATCTCACGCAGCAGCACGATGTCTTCGGGGGTCACGGCGGGCGCCGCCGCCGGTGCGGGGGCTTCGCGCTTGAGGCGGTTGACCTGTTTGATCATCAAGAAAATGATGAACGCCAAAATGATGAAATTGACCGCCACAGTCAAAAAGTTACCGTAGGCAAAAACGGGCACGCCTGCCTTTTTGAGCGCATCCAGCGTCATGGCGGTGCCCGCTGGCACGGTGCCCAGCACCACAAACAGGTTGGAAAAATCGAGTCGGCCAAACACCAGGCCCACCACCGGCATGATCAGGTCCGTGACCACCGAGTCCACGATCTTGCCAAATGCGCCCCCAATGATGACGCCAACCGCCAGGTCAATCACATTGCCCTTGACCGCGAACTCTCTGAACTCTTGCATCATTCCCATGATGTTCCTCCGTGTATGAATGGTGAAGGCGGAGTATTGCCCAGCCCAATGCCCTGTCAAGACAGTCCAGCGCCTTGAAATAACCATTTTCACTCCGCTACAATTCGTGGTTGACCCAAACAATAGCGATGTTTACCGAGGATCCCCATGAGTGACACACCAGTCGACACCAGTAAAAGGACGTGGCTGATTGCGTCCGGATGTGCCGGTGCCGCTGGCGGAGTGGCCGTTGCAGTGCCTTTCGTCAGTAGTTT
>JAUXZO010000170.1 GCA_030692685.1 Acidovorax sp.
GTGATGCTGGCGGCCGACCGCATGATCGACATGGGCCCTGGCCCCGGCCGCCTGGGCGGTCAGATCGTGTTTGACGGCACCACGGCTGATTTGCGCAATGCCGATACGTTGACCGGCGCCTACCTGGGCGGGCGCAAGCACGTCGGCTTTGGGTTCAAGCGCATGGTGACCGAGTCCACGCCAAGGCTCATTCTGGAAGGCGCGCGCGAGCACAACTTGCAGAATGTCACGGTCGAGTTTCCGCTGCAGCGCCTGGTCACCGTCACTGGCGTCAGCGGCTCGGGCAAGTCCAGTTTGATTCAAGACGTGCTTGCCCCCGCGCTGCTGCGCCACTTTGGCAAGGCCACCGATGCCCCAGGCGCGCACGACCGCCTGCTGGGCGCAGACCACCTCACGGATGTGGTGTTTGTGGACCAGTCGCCCATCGGAAAAACTGCGCGCTCCAACCCCGTGAGCTACGTGGGCGCGTGGGACAGCATCCGCGAGCTGTTTGCAGTGGCGCCCTTGTCCAGACAGCGCAGCTACACCGCCAGCAAGTTCAGCTTCAACAGCGGCGACGGGCGCTGCCCCACCTGCGGGGGGTCGGGCTTTGAGCATGTGGAGATGCAGTTTTTGAGCGACGTGTACCTGCGTTGCCCCGATTGCGATGGCAAGCGCTACCGGCCCGAGATTCTTGAGATCACCATTGAGCGAGGCGGGCGCAACCTCAACGTGGCCGATGTGCTGGCGCTGACAGTGGCCGAGGCGGCCGACCTGTTCGCGGCGGATCGCGACGTGATCCGCGCACTGCAACCCATTGTGGATGTGGGGCTCGAATACGTGGCGCTGGGTCAGCCCGTGCCCACGCTCAGCGGCGGCGAGGCGCAGCGGCTCAAGCTCGCAGGCTTTCTGGCTGAGGCCGCACGCAGCGCCTCCAAGTCACGCCAGGCCGTGGCTCGCAAAGGCACGTTGTTTTTGTTCGACGAGCCCACCACGGGCCTGCACTTTGACGACATCGCCAAGCTCATGCGCGCACTGCGCAAGCTCATCGACGCCGGGCACTCACTCATCATCATCGAGCACAACCTCGATGTGATCCGCGCCAGCGACTGGCTCATCGACCTGGGCCCTGAAGGTGGCTACGCGGGCGGCCTGCTCGTGGCCGAAGGCACGCCAGAGGACGTGCGCCAGCACGCCACATCCCACACCGGCCAGGCCCTGCGCGACTATGAACTCACGCTGGGCGTGGGCGGCCACTCGGTACACGAAAAAGCGGCGGCGCTACGAAAAAGAGAGCTGGTAGCGCTTGATGGTAAAGCGCTAGAGGCCAAAAATGCTATACAAATCGTCAACGCCAAAGAACACAACCTCAAGAACCTGAGCGTCGACATCCCACGCGGCAAGTTCAACGTGGTGACCGGCGTCAGCGGCTCGGGCAAGTCCACGCTGGCGTTCGACATTCTTTTCAACGAGGGTCAGCGCCGCTACCTCGAATCGCTCAACGCCTATGCGCGCTCCATCGTGCAGCCTGCGGGCCGGCCCGAAGTGGATGCCGTGTATGGCATTCCACCCACCGTCGCCATCGAGCAGCGCCTGTCGCGCGGCGGGCGCAAGTCCACCGTGGGCACCACGACCGAGGTGTGGCACTTTTTGCGCCTGCTGTACGTCAAGCTCGGCACGCAGCACTGCGTGAAAGACGGCGCCGCCGTGCAGCCGCAAACGCCCGAGAGCATCGCCGCGCAGTTGCTAACGCAGTTCCGGGGCCAGCACATCGGGCTGCTCGCACCGCTGGTGATGAACCGCAAGGGTGTCTACACCGAGCTGGCCGACTGGGCCCGGCCGCGTGGATTTACCCACCTGCGCGTGGACGGCAACTTTTTGCCCACCACCAACTTTCCGCGCATCGACCGCTTCAAGGAACACACCATCGAGCTGCCTGTGGCCAGCCTGGATGTGTCGCCCGAGAACGAGGCAGCGCTGCGCAAGGCACTTGCCGATGCTCTGACACATGGCAAGGGTGTGGTGCATGTGCTCAGCAGCATCCACACGCTGGCGGCTGCCATGGAAAGCAGCTTACCCACAGCGGGCATCGGCCATCTGCAGGCCTTTTCGACCAAACGCGCTTGCCCCGTGTGCGCCACCAGCTATGCGGAGCTGGACCCGCGCCTGTTCAGCTACAACAGCAAACACGGCTGGTGCCCCGACTGCGTGGGCACGGGCGTCAAGCTCACCAAAGACCAGCGCAAGGTGTTTGACGACTCGGTACAAGACGACAAGGAAAAAGGCCGCGAGCAGACCTTTGCCGAGCCCGAGGTGGAAGATCTGCAAGACACCGCCTGCCCCACCTGCCGCGGCACGCGGCTGAACGCCACGGCCCGCGCTGTGAGGTTCGGTGGAAACGCCGCGAGCGGCGTGGCGGGCGTGGGCATCACCGACATCGCCGCGCTGTCGGTGAGCGACGTGCGCCGCTGGATCGAAACCCTGCGCATCGAAGGCGGCATGACCCAGCGCGAGGCAGAAATCGCCCGCGACCTGGTGCCCGAGATTCAGAGCCGCCTCGAATTTTTGGAAGAAGTGGGGCTCTCCTACCTCACGCTCGACCGGGGCGCGCCCACGCTCAGCGGGGGGGAGGCGCAGCGCATTCGCCTGGCTGCGCAGCTGGGCAGCAATCTGCAGGGCGTGTGCTACGTGCTGGATGAACCCACCATCGGCCTGCATGCGCGCGACAACCAGATTTTGCTCAATGCCCTGCACAAGCTGGGCGACAAGGGCAACACGCTGGTGGTGGTGGAACATGACGAAGACACCATTCGCCGCGCCGATCACATCATCGACATTGGTCCCAGCGCTGGCAAACGCGGTGGGCGGCTGGTGGCACAAGGTAGCGTTGCGGACATTACGGCCGCCGAGGATTCGCAAACCGGCCGCTACCTGCTGCACGCCATGAAGCACCCGCTGCAACTGCGCCGCAGCATGGTGGCCAGCGAGGTCAGCGCCGAAGCGACAGACGCCTTTGCCCGGGCCGAGGCCACTGCCCCCACCGGTCGGCAAAGCGCTGCCGTCAAGAAGCGCGCAGCCCAGGCTGCATCGCTCGCTGTTGATGCACTCAACGAAGCGAAGGAACGCGCCGCCATGCGCTGGCTTACCGTGCATGGTGCGCAGCTGCACAACCTGCAGAACGTGACGGCCACTGTGCCGCTGCATCGCTTGGTAGCAGTGACGGGTGTTAGCGGCTCTGGCAAGTCCACCCTGGCTCGCGATGTGCTTCTGGCCAACGTGCAGGCCTGGGTGCAGCAGCGCAGTACCAAGGCGGGCCGCGATGCCATGGACGCGGGCAACGCGCCTGCGCTGGTGGGTTGCACAGGCCTCTCCGGCTTTGAAAGCATTGACCGCGTGCTCGAAGTGGACCAGACGCCGATTGGCAAAACACCGCGCAGCTGCCCCGCCACCTACATCGGCTTTTGGGACACCATCCGCAAGCTGTTTGCCGAGACGCTGGAGGCCAAAGCGCGCGGGTACGCCGCCGCGCGCTTTTCCTTCAACACCGGCGAAGGCCGCTGCCCCAGCTGCGAAGGCGCGGGCGTGCGCACCATCGAAATGAGCTTTTTGCCGGACGTGAAGGTGCCCTGTGAAACCTGCCACGGCGCACGCTTTAACCCCGAAACTTTGGCCGTCACCTGGCGCGGCAAGAGCATTGGCGACGTGCTGCAGATGGAGGTGGACGAGGCTGTGGGCTTCTTCGCCACCATGCCCAGCATTGCGCACCCGCTGCAGCTGTTGCAGGACGTGGGCCTGGGCTACCTCACGCTGGGCCAGCCCAGCCCGACGCTGAGCGGCGGCGAGGCCCAACGCATCAAGCTCGTCACCGAGCTGACCAAGGTGCGCGACGAGGTCGGCCGCCGGGGCCAGAAGGTGCCGCACACGTTGTACGTGCTGGACGAGCCCACGGTGGGCCTGCACATGGCCGACGTGGACAAGCTCATCCGCGTGCTGCACCGCCTGGTCGATGGCGGCCACAGCGTGATCGTGATCGAGCACGACCTGGATGTGATCGCCGAGGCCGACTGGATATTGGATTTG
>JAUXZO010000179.1 GCA_030692685.1 Acidovorax sp.
GTGATCGCCGTGGCCGCAGTGGCGGTCTTGTCTGGCTGCGCCAGCGTGAATCTGGAGCAAAACCTCTCCAGCGCCAACGCGGCGGCAAGCAGCTTCACGGACGGCCAGCTCACCTTGGCCCGGGACCAGAGCGAGCGAGATGCGTTGCGACAGCGCGCTTCGGATCTGCTGGCCAAGCCGCTCAGTCAGATGGATGCTGTGCAACTCGCACTCGTCAATAGCCCATCCCTGCAGGCCATCGTGGCCCAGAACTGGGCGGACGCGTCAACGGCAGCTCAGTCCGGCCGCATCGCGAACCCCATCCTGAGCCTGGAGCGTGTGCGCTTGGGAGATGAGACGGAAATCGGTCGCCTCCTGTCCTTCGGCCTGCTGGATCTGCTGACCTTGCCAACACGCAAAGGTATTGCAGAGCAGCGAATCAAGCAGACCCAGTTACGCCTGAGTAGCGACGTGGTCGACCAAGTGACGCAGGTGCGCCAGGCTTGGGTCCGCGCTGTCGCCGCGCAACAGACGCTGACTTACACCCAGCAGGTCTTCGCCAGCGCCCAAGCCAGTGCTGAACTGGCCAAACGCATGCAGTCGGTGGGCAATTTCAACAAGCTCGATCGTGTGCGCCAGCAAGCGTTCTACGCCGACACTGCGACCCAGCTGGCCAGTGCGCAGCACCAGGTCACGGCAGCCCGTGAGGAGCTGGTGCGGCTGCTAGGCCTGGACGATAGCCAAGCCCAACAGCTCAAGTTGCCTGAACGCCTTCCCACACTTCCCAAGGAGCCGCTGTCTCCATCGGACGCTGGCCGTCAGGCTTCGAAGGGTCGGCTGGATCTGCAGATCGCGAAGGCCGATTACGACGCAGCCGCACGCGCGCAAGGCTGGAACACGATCACGACCTTCACGGACATTGAACTGGGAGTACGGCGCGACTCTGTCTTCGATGCGGCCGAGAACACCCACTCAACGCGACGAGGCTTTGAGATCAGCCTGCAGTTGCCCATTTTTGATTGGGGAGGTATGCGGCGCGATTCCATGAACGCGCAAACCCTGGCCGCTGCCAACCGCCTGGAGGCCACAGCCCGCGCGGCGGGCTCGAACTTGCGCGAGAGCTATTCCGCGTACCGCACGGCGTATGACATCGCGCGCCACCACCGCGACGAAGTGATCCCGCTGCGTAAGAGCATCTCTGAAGAAAACCAGCTTCGCTACAACGGGATGCTGATCAGCGTCTTTGAACTACTTGCCGACTCCCGCGACCAGGTGAACTCGGTAATGGCGGCTCTGAACGCTGAACAACAGTTCTGGCTAGCGGACGCGGCCCTCCAGGCCTCCCTCATTGGCAAGCCAACCAGCACTGGCGTCTCGGGCGGTGGCGCAGCCGCTGCCGAAGCTGGCGCAGGCCACTGATCCCCTCAAGGAAACCAAACATGAATTCAAGAAGAGATTTTTTCCGATTTGCGGGCATTGCCGGAGGGGCCGTGGCCGCAGCGAGTGTGAGCCGAGTGGCGATGGCAGCACTGCCGGAACCCGTGTACCAGTCAAGCCCAGACACCATGGCGCCTTTGGTGCCCAACTCTGGGCGTCCGTACAACCCGGTGGTCACGCTCAACGGCTGGACGCTGCCCTGGCGCATGAATCAGGGGGTCAAGGAGTTTCATCTGGTGGCAGAACCGGTGGTGCGCGAGATGGCCCCTGGCTTCAAGGCGCATCTTTGGGGGTACAACGGCCAGAGTCCGGGCCCCACCATTGAAGTGGTGGAAGGCGACCGCGTTCGCATTTTTGTGACCAACAAGCTGCCTGAGCACACCAGCATCCACTGGCATGGACAGCGTTTGCCCAACGGCATGGACGGTGTGGCAGGGCTGAACCAGCCCGCGATTCAGTCGGGCAAGACCTTTGTCTACGAATTCGTGGCACGCCGTCCAGGTACCTTCATGTACCACCCGCACGCCGATGAGATGACCCAGATGGCCATGGGCATGATGGGCTTCTGGATAACGCATCCGAAGACCAAGCATCCGCTGATTGATGAAGTGAATCGAGACTTTTGCTTCCTGCTCAGTGCCTACGACATTGAGCCCGGCGCCGCCACGCCCAAGGTCGCGGAGATGCTGAACTTCAATCTGTGGACATGGAACAGCCGCATCTTTCCCGGCATCGACTCCTTGAATGTCCGGCTTAACGACAAGGTGCGCATTCGCATCGGCAACCTCACCATGACCAACCACCCGATGCATTTGCACGGTCACGAGTTTTTGGTCACCGGCACGGATGGCGGACCCACACCCAAGAGCACCCGTCTGTATGAAGTGACCACCGACGTGGCCGTTGGACAGATGCGCCAGATTGAGTTCCTCGCGGACGAAGAAGGCGACTGGGCGTTCCACTGCCACAAGAGTCACCACACCATGAATGCAATGGGGCACGACATTCCCACCATGATTGGTGTGGACCACCGGGGCGTGGCCAAGAAGATCAACAACCTGATCCCCGACTACATGGTCATGGGCGAGCGGGGCATGGCAGACATGACGGAAATGGAGATGCCCATTCCGGACAACACCATTCCCATGATGACCGGAGAAGGCCCGTTCGGCTCGGTCGAAATGGGCGGGATGTTCAGTGTCTTGAAGGTGCGCCGCGACCAGAAACCGGGCGACTATAAGAACCCGGGTTGGTACAAGAACCCTGAGGGCACGGTGGCCTACGAGTACACCGGTCCGATGGCTGAACCGGCCCGCTTCAAGGCCGAGGGCGGGCAGTCCATGCCTCGCAAAGAGAAGTCCAGCTCGGACACTGTCGTCAAGGTCAAAAAGCCGTCTTCGCACAGCGGCCACTAACTGCCACGTTCCCCATCACCTTCACAACCCAAGGCAACTATGAAACGCACTCTTTCCCTGATCGCAGCCTCCGCCCTGGTGGCTCTGTCCTTTAACAGCTTTGCAGGTGGCACTCACAGCGGTGGTCACGGCCACGCAAACGAGGAGTCAGCCATCGGTCAACCCGGCAAGGCTGCCAAGGTGACCCGCACGATCAACGTGGACATGGCTGACACCATGCGCTTCACGCCGGCAGCAATCTCCGTCAAGCAGGGCGAAACCATCAAGTTCGTGATCAAGAACAGTGGCCAGGTCAAGCACGAGTTCAGCCTGGGTACCGAGGCCGAGCTCAAGGAACACTACGAGACCATGAAGAAGTTTCCCGAGATGGAGCATGACGAGCCCAGCAAGATCTCCCTCGCACCAGGCAAACAGGGCGAAATCATCTGGCAATTCACCAAAGCCGGTGATGTGAATTTTGCGTGCCTGTACCCAGGCCACTACGACGCTGGCATGAAGGGCCAGGTCAAGGTCTCCAAGAAGTAAATCCCGGGTTGCTGTGCCAACCCACTGAACAAGGAGCATTTATGAAGAAAACCAATACCGCCATCTCCGCCGTACTGCTGTCGCTGGCCACGCTGCTGCCGGTCTCGACCATGGCGCAGGTTGCAGCTGATGCCGCCAAGTCGTCCCCCGCCGCAGCCTCCATGACCGATGGCGAGGTTCGCAAGATCGACAAGGACAGCAGCAAGATCACCATCAAGCACGGGGAGATCAAGCATTTGGAGATGCCGGGCATGACCATGGTGTTCAACGCCAAAGACAAGTCCCTGCTCGACAAGGTACAGGTCGGCGACAAGGTCAGCTTTATGGTGGTCAGCGAGGGCGGAAAGATGGTCGTGACGGCCATCGAGCCAGCCAAGTAATCCCAGCAACTCCTAGACAGCGCCCTCAATCCAGAGGGAATTTCCCCAACTCTACGGCAATGCCGCGAAAGACAAATCATGAAAACTCTTCTCATCGCCCTCGCACTGACAGCCGCATCCTCTGCCTTTGCAGCCGGTGATACCCAGGAAGCAACGCCTAATACCAACTCCAAGGCGCAAGCGCATGGAGAGGAACACAAGAAAGCCCGCCCCGTGACCCCCGTCAAGCGCGCCAATGACGGCAGTACCGCCCGGGGCGAAGGCTCTGGAATGGCCACGACGAGCAAGTCCGAAGCACGCGGGCAAGACAAGGCTAACGAGCGTGAAGCCAAGCCTCACAAGGAAACAAGCCAAGGGACCACTCCCAAGTAACGGCAGCGATTCGCTCAGCAGGCCACTCCGTAGTAGGCCTGCTGAGTGTTTCGGTGAGCGAAAACTCCAGAGTTGTTGAAACCTCATTTGTTTTTCGGTCAAGCATCAGCACCCGCAAATCGGCTTCCCCATTTGACCAGAATCATCGCTGCTGACGCCTGAAGGCAATGGTGCGCTGAAGGCACTCACCATTGGCCCGCTATACACGGGTGCAAAGCCCCCGTCCACTGTACGGAAGTTGGTGGTCTGTCCTTGATACAAGCGAGCGGCCAACCACATGACAGATCCCTCATAGGTGTACGCCCGCATATCAAACTTCATAGTCTGTCCGGCACCATCCGCGTTGACCTTGCGCTCACCTGGTGCCACCAACGCCTGCGCAACATACTCCCCGGCCAAGATCTCCCCCCAGACGCGCTTGGTAAGCTTGTCACCACGATAGGCAGCGCGGCTGCCAAACCCAGCGACTGGCTTGAAGAATAAACCCCGTCGCCCCTCCCAGAGGCGTTTTGCGTCTTCAGGCATGACAACTTCAGTGTGGGGCACATGTTCCAGCAGGACTTTCTGCGTCGCATCTGGTACACCCAGCGCGCTCATACGCAATCCATCGCTGAACAGCGCAAGGTTGCGCTTGTGGGCCAGCACAGCCTCGTCGCTGTGGCGCCCGCCGGCTCTGCCAGTCATGTCCTGTGGGCGGTGCAGCCAGTTGAAGTAGCCGCTGGCGCTGACCTCCAGCACGCCACACGAGATGCACAACGGGTACTGGCTCCTCATTTGGTGAATCCAGTCGTACCTCGCAGCGTGTCCTGCGCGAAGTACGCCGCAGCTTTTTTTGCGATGTCACGCTCCATGCGAAGCCGGGCAACCTCAGCGCGCAAGCGCGCTATCTCCATCTGCTCGGGCGAGACCCGCGCGGCCTTGTCAGCGTCACCAGCGCCGCTCAATGGCCCCTTGGCCGCCAGCCTCCCCCAGTTGCCTAGACTGGTCTTGGGGATACCCAGCACCTTGGCCACCACCGCAATAGCCTGACCAGCGCCCACCTGACGCACCGCCTCCAGTTTGAACTCCTGCGTGTACTGCGCACGCAGCTGCTTTGCTGCCATCTCTTGACTCCTTGTCGGTATTTTCAACAAGGCTAAGAACTCCACTTTTCAGGGGCAAGGTCAAAGTAGTTAGATCGCTCAGTTCATAGTCGAGCAGGGCTATACCCCATCGCTTGCACATGGGCCAGTGCTCCCGTCATGCGCATGCGGTGCGCAACACCAAGATTTTGAAAACCAAGCCGAGCCCAAACTGGGTATTTCATGCAGCGTTGCTGTTCGCGGAGGAGTGCCATCTGCGTGTGAGATTGGGTTGGGCACTCAGCCCTGCCACCACACCCAAAAAGCCCACGCGACTGCCAGCCAAACCAGCGCCACAAACGCCACGCCCCAAAGGGTCGAGGGCTTGACGCCATTGCGTGCCATCCATTCGTCCCCTTGGTTCTGACAATCAAGGCGCACTTCCACTGGAATCAGACGGATGGCCAGCCAGATCAACACCGGCAGCAGCAGCACATCGTCCATATAGCCCAGCACCGGGATGAAGTCAGGAATCAGGTCGATGGGACTCAGCGCATAGGCCACCACCACGGCAGCGAGTGTCTTGGCGGCCCAGGGGGTGCCCGCGTGGCGCAAGGCAAACCACAGCGTGACGCCATCGCGTTTGACGCGCCGCGCCCATTGGGGCAAGTCATTCAGAACTGACATCGGAATTTCCTTTTTCCACGTTCGCTATGCACATTTTGCAAGATTGATCTAGTATTGGCACATATTCATTGTAACTACCGCTACATTATTTGTGAATCAAGAATCACGCAGTGCGTTCAGTAGCTGGTTGCTCCTGACCTACAAGGTGCCAACCGAGCCATCCAAGTTGAGGGTGGCGATATGGCGTCGCATCCGAAGCCTGGGGGCGGTCTACCTCCAGAGCGGCCTGTGCGTATTGCCTGGCCGCAGCGAACACCAGCG
Source organism: Acidovorax sp. (assembly GCA_030692685.1). Taxonomy (GTDB): domain Bacteria; phylum Pseudomonadota; class Gammaproteobacteria; order Burkholderiales; family Burkholderiaceae_C; genus Acidovorax. The sequence goes on from JAUXZO010000179.1 coordinate 6,118, forward strand.
CCAGATGCGCATGGTGCAGTCCGACATCGAACAGGCCGGCGGCGAAGCCATGATCTTTGAGACCCAGGCCATGGACGCGAAGCAGCAGGAACTCGTGGTCGGTCGCTTCAAGCAGGACCGCGATCAGGACTACGAAGAGTTCCTCGACAAATGTGAGGACTACAAGGGCGAGATCGCCAAAGAGTTTCTTGCCGACCATTACACCTTTGCCGAGGTCAAGGAAAACGACGAGGACCTGAAGAAACTCAAGGGATGGCTGGACCGCATCAAGGCGCTGGACTTTTTCGGTGCCCCCGCGCGAGCCACCGCCGAACAGCAGTTGGCTGAGTGCGAAGTGCTGCTGGAAAACTATGCCAACGAGGTGTTTGAGCGCGAGCAAAGCGGCAAGGGCTTGCCCAACAAGCCGGCAGCGGCCAAGCGAACGGCGACAAAGGCCGGCGCAGGGGAAAACACACAAGCAGCCAAATCAGTGCCCCGCAAGCGCGCGGGCAAGGCTTCTTGATACCTCCCATCGTGGACCGGCGTCATGGCTGTCAACGAGCCCACGAACTTTAAGGAGTCCACCCATGAGTCCCGAAGTTGCTCCCCGCCCATAAGACACCGCCGTGCCTCTCCAGCCTTGGCTGAACCGCACCGTCGGCGGTGTCGGTCTGACCATCGCACTGGGCGACTTTTGCTACGAGACCACGACCGTGATCCTGCCGGGATTTCTGGCGGTGTTGGGCGTGCCGGCGGCAGCCCTGGGTTTGATCGAAGGCGCCGCCGATGCGATGGCCAGCTTCACCAAGATAGTGTCTGGTTACATCGCCGACAAGTTAGGGCATCGCAAGCTGCTGGTGCTTCTGGGCTATGCATTGACCCCTGTGGGCCAAGCCCTGATCGCATTGGCCGCAGGCTGGCCACTTCTGCTGGCGGGGCGGCTGTTGTCCTGGTTCGGCAAGGGTTGCGTGGCCCGTTGCGCGATGCCATCGTGATCCAGGCCATCCATCCCGAAGCGCGTGAACGGGCCTCCGGTTTCCACCGGGCAATGTATACGATCGGCGCCGTCGTCGGCCCATTGTTGGGGGTAACCCTGCTGGGCTGGGCACAAGACCTGCACTGGGCAGATGCTGCTGGCCCGTTCCGGCTGGTGCTATGGCTCAGCGTCATCCAGGGCGTGCTTGCAGTCATCGCGTTCCTGACCCTGGTGCAGGATCCTGCGCACTCACCCAATCCCGGCCTGCGCCTTTTCAACACCCTGCGCGGCCTGCCATCTCGCTTCAAGAAATATTTGGCCGCGGTAGGAGTTTTCGGACTGGGAGACTTCTCACACAGCCTGCTCATTCTGGCGGCCACCCAACTGCTGACAGCGCGCCTTGGCATCGTTCACGCCGCCCAGGTAGCCGGGCTGCTCTATGTATGGCGAAATGTCGTGCAGCTCCTGGCCTCCTATCCGGTGCGCGCGCGGGCCGACCGCATCGGCTCGCTGCAAGTACTGGTGATCGGCTATGCGCTGGGCGCGCTGACGGCGCTGGGAGCGGTGGCTGCCTTCTGGTGGCAAGTCGACAGCATTCCCGTGTTGGCGTTGGTTTTCCTGGCCGCTGGGCTCTATATGACCGTTCAGGAGGCGCTGGAATCGACGGTGACGGCTGACATGGTGGCGCAGGACAAGCTGGCCACCGGCTATGGCGCGCTGGGCACAGTCAACGGCATCGCCAGCTGATTTCCACCTCGGCCGTGGGCTTGTTGTGGACGGCAATGTCGCCTTTGCTTGCCTTTGGGTTGGCGCCCGTGCTGATGGCCATGGGTACGCTGGCGCTGAGGCGTGTGCGGTGAGTTGCCAACGTCTGCGTCCATCCAGGGCGCAGCGTGGGACTGAGGGGTCGCCAGTATTGCTCTCTCCTCACCTTCACCGCTTGCATGATGGGTCTATCAGCGGTTGTCGGGTACGAATATGCCACTGGGTCCAGCAGGGAACTCTCGACCCCATAGGCTGTGATCTACAATTGATAGCATGCCCCATCGCTTGCGATCATTGCTGCTGGTAATTGCCTTGTTATGGCAATCCATCGGCATGGTCACTCCATTTGCGGTAGCACAGCGCGCGGACCAGATGGCCCACATGGTGGTCCATACCCAGGATGTCGACCATCACCACCACGAGGATCTCTCAGCGCATGTGGAGGCATCTGGTGGGCTCGACAGCCACGAGCACGCAGACACGGGGGTCACCCCGGCCGGTCTGTTGCCTAGTGCCTCGTTGAAAGTTCCCAGCCTTCCCCCTGCAAGCCCTGCCGCGCTCATATTGCAGCGGTACATCCCTCCCTCCTTGGACGGGCTTTTACGCCCTCCCACAGCGCTCGCCTGAGCGTGAACGTCTGCCGCGCATGAAGGCGCGCTGAGCGTTCATCCATTCCCTCCCTGACTTCTTTCGCCCAATGGCATCAGGCGCAGCGCGCCCGCTTGCGTTCGCCTGGGCCTTTTCAATGTCGCGGCAACGCGCGACATCGGGCACTCGTTCGCTCATATTTTGGAAGGCACTTCATGAACCTACCGCTCTGGTTGAAGCGGCTCGCTCCGGCCTTGCTCCTGTTGATTCCCCTGGTGGCCGTCGCGCATGGCATCTCCGAGGAGGATCGACAGCGCATGCTGGACGGTGGCTATCTTCAGTACATCGGTCTTGGCGCAAGCCACATGCTCACGGGCTACGACCACTTGCTCTTTCTCTTCGGGGTGGTGTTTTTTCTCTCGTCCTTCAAGGACGTAGCGAAATTCGTCACCGTGTTCACGATCGGGCACTGCATCACGCTGATCTTCGCCACGTATTTCAAGATCACCTGGAACTACTACCTGATCGACGCCATCATCGCGCTGAGCGTGATGTACAAGGCGTTCGACAACAACGGCGGGTTCCAGAAGCACTTTGATATCAAGTCGCCGAACCTTCTTGCAGCAGTGTTCGGATTCGGCCTGCTGCATGGTTTCGGGCTGTCAACGCGCTTGCAGCAGTTGCCGCTGGGCGACGACAGCGGCTCCATGCTGCTTCGTATCCTCAGCTTCAACCTGGGCGTGGAGCTGGGCCAGATCGCGGCTCTCACCGGCATGGTTGCCTTGCTCGCACTGTGGCGCCATCGACCGTCATTCAAGCGGTTCAGCTACATGGCCAACCTGGGACTTTTCTATGCCGGGGTGTACCTGCTTTTCATGCAGTTGCACGGCTACCAGCATGACGTCGATCCAGACAGTTTCCGATTCCCCGCCGCCGAGCACCAGCACGTCCATGAAGACATGGACATTCAGAAATCGACTGATGACAGTCGCAACACCCTTTGACCCGCTTTACCAACCGAAAGACAGCACCATGAAATACCTGATCGCCGCCGCAACCATCGTCTCTGGCTTCACCTTTGCGACCCCCGCGCTAGCCTCCGAGGGGGGCAGTTGCCACTTCCATGGCAACAAGCCCACCACCGACACGGTTGTGGTGGGATGCGCCAATCAGCGCAGGGACGCGCTGGTAGGCAGCGGCAAGCTGAACAAGCCGTGGCAGGCCGTGAAACACGACAAGGTCGAGATGGTCGACGGAAAAAAGGGCAAGGAATGGCGTGTGACGTTTAGCAACCCCGCGGAACAGGACAAGAGCAAGGCAACGCTCTACATGTTCTTCACGCCGGCAGGCAACTTCATAGCGTCGAACTTCACTGGCCAGTAACGCATGGCCGCCCCTGCAGCAGATGCGGGGGCCCTCCCAGGGGATGCCTGGAACGAAAACACCCTCAGGGGTGAAATCTTCCAGGCGTTCTCGCGGGATCAAAGGTACTTGGTCAAATCCTTGAATTCGGCTATCGATGCCCGCGCGGAAGCTGCACTTGCGCCCACGACCTGGTCCAGGCAGTTGTCGAGATGGTCATGGATCACCACCTTCTTGGCGGCGCTGATTGCGCGTTCCACCGCGTGCAGCTGCTGGGCGATTTCGTTGCACGGCCGGTGGCTCTCGATCATGGCGATGACATTCGCCAAGTGGCCGTTGGCCCGCTTCAATCGCTTGACCACGTCGGGATGACTGGCATGTAGGTGTTTCTCTGTCATGCCATATCCTATCCCCCAGGATACGATACGGTCAATATTTCTCCATTCCACCGATTCGCTGGAGGATTGGTGGCCAACGACTTCCCCAGAAAGGTCCCCCATGTTGGAAGTGCTTGCAAACAGAACCTATCGGCACCTGTTCTTCGCGCAGGTGATCGCCTTGCTCGGCACTGGGCTGGCGACCGTGGCGCTCGGCCTGCTCGCCTTCGATCTGGCAGGAGCAAATGCGGGCGCGGTGCTGGGTACGGCACTCGCCATCAAGATGCTGGCTTATATCGGCGTCGCGCCGGTCGCGTCGGCCATGGCAGAACGCTTGCCCCGCCGCGCGGTTCTGGTTGCGCTCGATCTGATCCGGGCAGGCGTGGCCCTCATGCTTCCATTCGTGACCCAGATCTGGCAGGTATACGTGCTGATCTTCGTGCTGCAGTCTGCATCCGCCGCATTCACGCCCACCTTCCAGGCAACCATTCCGGACGTGCTGCCCGAAGAGAACGACTACACGAAGGCGCTTTCACTGTCCCGACTGGCCTACGACCTCGAATCGCTGGCCAGCCCTATCCTGGCGGCATTGTTGCTGACCTTCGTGAGCTACCACAGCCTGTTTGGTGGCACGGTCGTTGGCTTCATCGCATCGGCCGCCCTGGTGATATCGGCCGTGCTGCCGAAGGCCAAACTGCCACCAAAGCGCAGCATTTATGAGCGCACTACGCGGGGCCTGCGGATCTATCTGGCGACGCCGCGCCTGCGTGGGCTCCTTGCACTCAATCTCGCCGTGGCCGCAGGCAGCGCGATGGTCATCGTGAACACTGTGGTTCTGGTGCAGTCGCAGATGGGAATGACGCAGACCTCCACTGCCATCGCGCTCGCTTGCTTTGGCGCCGGGTCCATGATCATGGCCTTGCTGTTGCCCCGGCTTCTCGACCGCGTGCGCGAACGTCCGGCCATGCTCGCCGGCGCATCGGTGGTCGCGGCGGGTCTCATGCTCGGTTGGGCGCTTGCGAACCGGTACGAGGTGTTGCTGCCTCTGTGGTTTGTGATGGGCCTGGGCTACTCCCTGGCCCAGACTCCCTCGGGGCGCCTGTTGCGCCGCTCGTCAAGCGAAGAAGACCGGCCTGCGCTGTTTGCCGCCCAGTTTGCGCTCTCGCACGCCTGCTGGCTCATCACCTACCCGCTGGCGGGATGGGTGGGCGCCCGATTTGGTGTGGACGCAAGCTTTGCATCGCTGGGGATCGTCGCGGTGGCCGCCATCGCCGTTTCTGCCTGGCTATGGCCCGACCGGGAGCCCTCTGAGCTGTCGCATGCACACGATGACCTGCCGCCAGACCATCCGCACCTTGCCGGGGCGGGGCAAACCGGAGGGCGAAAACACTCTCATGCATATGTCATTGATGACGAGCACCAGCGCTGGCCGCAGTAGCCGCCCGTGCAAGCGAGGGAAGGGGCGCAAATCAGTGGGTGGTGATGCCAACTGCCAGCGCGTTTTTCCGATGGCGTGGCCGGGCGAGACGCGGGAGCAGGTGCTGCAGGCGTCCAGGCCCCACATATTTGTCCTGCAAGCAGGATCGAAAATTCACCAGCTGGGGCACAATGGTTGCCGCTGCTAAACACGGCTCCTTATGTCTACCCCTCTGCGCCAAATCCCCCTCCAGAAGAGCCGGTCCCCGGTCTCGCTGGCGCGCGCATTGTGGATTGCCAAGTGGCTCCTGGTGCTGGTTCTGGCCTGGGACCAGATTGCCTCGCCCCTGCACCAGCACCATCACGACTCAGGAATCGACGGTTCCTGGATCGGTGCGATGCAGGATGGCGCCGGCGCCGAGGCGCTGCATGTGGACGATGGCGACAACCTGGCGCTCTTCGCTCACGCCACCATGGCCGTGCAGTTGCAGGCCGCTTCCGGCCAACTGAGCACCGCCAGCGAACCGGTCGCTCTGTTCTTTGCCTTCGCCGAGGTCTTCGACTCCGGTCAGGTGCGGGAACCGGACGTTTGGCCGACCTACGTCGCGCCGATCTACCCATCCTTCCGAAGTCTGCCTCCAGGGGGTCGTGCGCCCCCGCTCCACACCTGAAAAGCCCTTTCTTTTGCTTTTCCTGACCGCGCGCCTGGTTCCAAGGCTGTGGTCGTTTGTGGAGTTTTCCGATGCTGTACCGTTTTTCCCGGCTGGCGCTTGGCCGCCTGGCCGTTTTCGTCTTCCCTTGTCTGATCGCTGCGCCGCTGGCGGCCCTCGCGGCTGACGAGTTTCCCGTCAGCGCCGCCCAGATGCAGTCCCTGGGCGTGCAAGTGCAACGCCTCGAAAAGTCCGGCGACTCGTCGGGGCAGGCCTATTCCGCCCGTGTGGTTCTGGCACCAGGCCAGGAACAGGTAGTCAGCGCCCCCCTGGCCGGCGTGGTCGACCAGTTGCTGGTCGCCGAGAACGATGCCGTCAAGGCCGGACAGCCGCTGATGCGCCTGATCAGCCCTGAGCTCGGCGAGTTGCAACTCAAGCTGATGGAGGTCAATTCGAGCAGCCGGCTGTCGCAAAAGGCCTTGCAGCGCGAGCGCCAGCTCTTCTCGGAAGGCATCATTCCCGAGAGGCGTGTGCAGGAGGCAGAAGCCACCGCAGCACAGGACGCAGCGCGCAAGCGCCAGGCCGAGGCAGCGCTTCGGCTGGCGGGCCTGGACAGCGGGCGGATCCGCAGCATTGCTGAAGGGGGCAACGTCGAGTCGACCATTACCGTTCGCGCCAAGGCTGCGGGTCTGGTGGGAGACGTGTCCGTCAAGCCTGGCCAGCGCGTACAGCAAGCGGACATGCTTTTGCGCATCGCCAATACCAGCAAGCTGGGGTTGGAAATCCAGATTCCATCGGCCCGCAATGCCCAGGTGACAACGGTGAAGGGCGCCCCGATCACTGTGATGGGGCGAACCGGAGTGCAAGGCGAGGCGCTCAGCGTGAGCCCTATGGTCAGCGACAACCAGGTACTGACCCTGAAGGCGGCGATCACCAAGGGATCTGAGCAGCTTCGGCCCGGGGAGATCGTGCAGGTGCAGGTACCGTTCGCTGGCGCTGGCGAAGGCTGGTCAGTTCCCCTGCAGTCGGTAGTGCGCCAGGGAGACAAGGCCTATGTTTTCGTGCGCACGGACAAGGGCTTCGTGGCAACGCCAGTCACCGTGCTGGCCAGCGCCGGGCAGACGATGCGCGTGACGGGTGGGCTGCAGGTTGGCCAGGAGATCGCTACCGCGTCCGTGATCGCGCTCAAGGCGGCGTGGCAAGGCAAGGGCGGGAGCAACTGAGATGCTGACACGCCTCGTTCAATTTGCCCTTGCACAGCGGCTTTTCGTGCTGCTGGCAGGGGCCCTCCTGGCTGGAGCGGGCTGGTTCGCCTTCAAGAACCTGCCCATCGACGCCTTTCCCGACGTGTCCAGCACGCAGGTGAAGATCATCATGAAAGCGCCCGGCATGACGCCGGGAGAGATCGAAAGCCGCGTGGCCATACCGATCGAAGTGGAGATGCTGGGCATCCCCAAACAGCGCATCTTGCGCTCCGTCACCAAGTACGGCCTGGTCGATGTGACCGTCGATTTCGAGGACGGGACTGACATCTACTGGGCCCGCCAGCAAGTGTCCGAACGCTTGGCCAACATCAGCGCCGACCTGCCGCCTGGCATCACCGGCGGCATGGCCCCCGTGACGACGCCGCTGGGCGAGATGTTCATGTTCACCATCGAGGCCCCCAACATGACGCTGGAAGAGCGGCGTAGTCTGCTCGATTGGGTGATCCGGCCCGCGCTGCGCTCGGTCCCCGGCGTCGCCGATGTGAACGCGCTGGGCGGAAAGGTCCACAGTTTCGAGGTGGTCCTTGACCCGGTGAAAATGTCCGCGCTTGGCCTGTCCGCCGCGAAGATCAAGGCGTCCATAGAGGCCAACAACCGCAACGATGGCGCTGGCCGGCTTGGAGAAGGCGACGAGGTGCTGCTGGTGCGCAGCGAAGGCAGCATCCGCACCAAGGACGACCTGATGGCCATCGTCGTCAAGTACGACAAGAATGGCAGCATACGGCTGCAGGACGTGGCGCAGGTGCGGGACGGCAGCGTCACGCGCTATGGTGTGGTGACCATGGACGGCAAGGCCGAGGCCGTGCAGGGCCTTGTGCTGGGCTTGGCCGGTGCGAACGCGCAAAAGGTGGTGGAAGGCGTTACCCGCAAGATCGAGGAGATCAAGCCGACCCTGCCCGCAGGCGTTGAGCTCAAGGTCTTCTACAACCGCGCACAGTTGGTCGAGAAGGCCGTGGGCACCGTATCGCGCGCACTGCTGGAGGCTACCGCGTTGGTGCTGGTGCTTCTGGGCGCATTCCTTGGGAACATCCGGGCAGCCGTGTCGGTCGCCGTTGTACTTCCGCTCTCCGCGCTGGCCACCTTCCTGCTGATGCGTGCCGCCGGCATGTCCGCCAATCTCATGAGCCTGGGGGGCCTCGCCATTGCGCTGGGCATGCTGGTGGACGCTGCCGTCGTAGTGGTCGAGAACATCGTTCAGCACCAGGCCGCAGACGAATCCAAGGGCAAGCTACCCCGGCTGCATATCGTTTTCCGTGCCGTGCGTGAAGTGGCGGCTCCGGTTGCTGCGGGCATCCTGATCATCGTGCTGGTGTTCCTGCCGCTGCTCACGCTGCAAGGCCTGGAAGGCAAGTTCTTCGTTCCCGTGGCCATGACCATCGTCTTTGCGCTGGCCAGCTCATTGGTGCTGTCGCTGACCATCATTCCGGTGCTTTCTTCCTTCTTGCTGACCAAGGTGGCCCACCACGAGCCATGGCTGCCGCGCCAGTTGCTCAGGGCCTATGAGCCGACGCTGTCGTTCGCGTTGCGCCGTGAGCGGGTCGTGTACGTGGTGGCATGCCTGATGCTGGTGGCCGCTGCGGTGGTGTACTCGTTCGTGGGCAAGACCTTCATGCCGCCGATGGACGAGGGCGACATCATCGTGGGGATTGAGAAGCTTCCTTCGGTGAGTCTGGAAGAAACGGCCGCGCTGGACCTCAAGATCCACCAGGCGCTGATGAAAGACATTCCCGAGATCACGGGCGTGGTGGCGCGTGCGGGATCCGACGAAATCGGGCTCGACCCGATGGGCCTGAACCAGACCGATACCTTCCTGGTGCTCAAGCCACGTTCGGAATGGAAGGTTGCGAACAAGGAGGCGCTGATCGAGAAAATTCGCGGCGTCCTGGACCAGCTTCCCGGAATCAGCTACAGCTTCACGCAGCCCATCGACATGCGCGTCTCGGAGATGATCATCGGCGTGCGTGGCGACATCGCCATCAAGGTGTTCGGCCCCGATCTGGACAAACTCAATGAGCTGGCTGGGCAGATCGAAGGCCTCATGAAGCAGGTGCCGGGCAACCAGGACGTTTACACCGTGGAGAACGATGGCGTGCAGTACCTGCGTGTCATCGTGGATCGCGTGGCCGTGGGGCGCTATGGCCTGTCCATCGAGGATGTCCAGGACGCGCTCAGGGTGCAGGTCGAAGGCCAGCGCGCGGGCACGGTGATTGACGGGAACCAGCGCATTCCCATCGTCCTGCGCGGAGCCGATGGCGTGAAGATCTCGCCATCCGAGTTCGCGGCCCTCACGATCACCACGCCGGACGGCGTCAACGTACCTCTTCAGGAGCTGGCGAAACTGGAGCGCGACAGCGGCCCAGTCAAGATCGACCGGGAGATGGGCAGCCGCTACAGCGTCGTGATCGCCAACGTAACGGGGCGCGACCTGGTCGGCTTCGTCGAAGAAGCCAAGGCGAAGATCGGTCAGGCAGTGCAGTTGCCCACCGGTTACCGCATTGCCTGGGGCGGCCAGTTCGAGAACCAGCAGCGCGCGGCCGAACGACTGACGCTGGTGATTCCGCTGTCGCTCGGAGTGATCTTTCTGGTGCTGTTCTCCACCTTCGGGTCGGTGCGACAGGCCTTGCTGGTGCTCAGCAACATCCCGTTCGCGTTGGTCGGTGGCATTTTCGCGTTGTGGCTGACGGGCGAGTACCTTTCAGTGCCGGCATCCGTGGGCTTCATTGCACTGCTGGGCATCGCAGTGCTCAACGGCGTGGTGCTGGTCAGCTACTTCAATCAGCTGCATGCGGAAGGCTTGTCGCTTGTGGAGTGCGTGACCCAGGGCTCACGCCGAAGACTGAGGCCGGTGCTAATGACCGCAGCGATTACAGCGTTTGGGCTCATCCCCTTGTTGTTCGCATCGGGCCCCGGCTCCGAGATCCAGCGGCCGCTGGCCATCGTGGTGATCGGAGGCCTCATCACCGCCACCGCGCTGACGCTGATTCTCTTACCGATTCTTTACCTGCGCTTCGCCCATCCCAAGAGGCCAAACGAAGCGCCTGCACAGGAGGCCGTACATGCCTAAGCATTGTCTTTCACTGGTATGCAGCCCGGATATTGCCGAGAAGCTGCTCGATGCTTTGCTGACGGCTGTGTCAGACCAGGTCTTCACGAGCACCCCCACCTTCAGTCATGGCACGCCGCACGGCCGCCTTTCTGGGGTGGAACAGGTCATGGGACGCAGCAGTTCCGTGCAGATCCAGCTCATCGTCACGGAGGAGCAATTGAACAACACGCTGGTAACGGTGCACCTGAAATTCAAGGGCACGGGGTTGTGCTACTGGGCTTATGAACTGAGCGCTGAAGGGGTAGTGGAATGAAACAGTGGATTACTATTGCGGGAACGGCCGTACTGATGATTCTGAGCGTACCTGCCGGTGCGTGGGTGACCGACTCCGCGCCCGAGTTGCTGCCAACACCCCTGGTCCGCCAGGCGATTGACCAGGACCCTTACGTAGTCGAAGCGCGCCGTGCCCTCGCCGCGGCTGGGCATGGCGCCGCGGCGTTGCGGTCCGGCTCGCACGAGTGGACTACCCGGGCCATCGTGCAAAGCCGACGGTATGACGCCGGCGGGCGCTCCAACGAATGGGAGGCCGGCCTTGAGCGTGCTTTGCGGATAGGCGGCAAAGCCAGGCTGGACGGCGACATCGGCGAAGTAGAGATCGCAATTGCGCAGGCAAAATTGGGCGAAGCGATCCATGAGTCCGCGAGGGCGCTTGCCGACCTGTGGATGGATGTTATCGCCGCTCGCCGGCTCAAGGAGGTGATCGGTGAGCAAAGGGGCTTTGCACAGGAAAGCCTCAAGGCCGTGGAAAGCCGCCGCAAAGCGGGGGATGCCTCGGTGCTGGACGTCAACCTGGCCACGACCGATCTGGTTGAGATGGACCGTCAGCTCAGTGCTGCAGGGACAGCCGAGGCAAAGGCCCATGCCAAGCTGAACTCGCGGTTTCCTCTGATCACCGAGCTTCCGAAACTCACTGTTGATCCCAGGCCGCTGGAGACTGGGCAAGCACAATGGCGTGAGCGCATTCTGGCCGAGAGCGACCCGATCCGCATTGCTGAAGGCCAGGCCCGCAAAGCCGCCCTGTCAGCGGACCGCATGCGAGCCGACCGAACGCCCGATCCCACCGTGGGGGTCTTTGTCGCTTCGGAGGCCAGGCGCAGCGAGCGCATCTACGGCGTGAGTGTCAGCATCCCCTTGGCCGGCACCTACCGCAACGAACGCATGCTGCAGGCCCTGCAGGAGGCGGAAGCCGCCCGCGCACGGCTAGATGGCAAGCGTCGCGAGATGGAGATGGAGGTCGCTGAGACCTACATCGATGCCATGGGCAGCTTCGAGCGCTGGCGCCTGACCTCGCAAGGGCTGTCGGCGACCCAGAGCAGCGCCCGTTTGACCCAGCGTGCCTACAGCCTTGGAGAGGTGGACTTACAAGGCCTGCTGCTGGCCCGTAAGCAAGGCCTGGATGCCACCATGGCAGCCGAGCAGGCCCGCATCGAAGCCCTGCGTGCGCAGGGCCGGCTGATGATCGACGCCCATTTGGTCTGGGGGCTGGAGGAAGATTGATGCTGCGCCAGCGCTGGCATGCGCGCCGCATGCCATGCACGCGCCCGGGTTCACCGGGTGTTCTGAATATTCGACATGTCCAGGCACCAATTTGAACTCGGACTGCGTTGCTGCCGCACGGGTTCACCGTGCGGCACATCTGCGTCCATGGCGGCGCGAATGGGGGACTTTGTCTACCCTGTTCGTGCCTGGGCCGCAGTCACCGCCAAAGAGCGGGTTTGCCTATGTTGGTTCGCATAATTGGTGGCGTGCCAGGCAAGCTGGTATGGGTCATGGTCGGAATGCTGGTGGCAGCGTTCGTGGTCTGGAAGCTGCGGCATTGGTGGCTCATGCACCATCCAGAGCAGGACATTCGCATCAAGTACAGCCGAAGACTGGCTGAGCGTCTGAGGCTACGCAGGGTGGCGCAGCGCACAACTCGGACACGCAGAAACGCGCGAAAGCGCGCACACGATCGCGGGCATCAAGAATGACGACGCCGCTACGCCATTGTTAACGGGACTGATCGATAACTCGTGGACACGAATTCTGCCCTCACCGCCCTAGAAGACCATATCGCTATTCTCACTATGCTTGTGCGGCGCATGGTTGATGAGTCTGGCGACCCAACTGGTTTCGACGCACAGGCCTGGCTTGATCACTGGCTCGTGGGGGTGGTCCCGGCATTGGGTGATCGGAGGCCTCTCGATGTGCTAAATGAGCCCGGTGGCCTGGAGGTTCTGAGAAGCTTGCTCTTGCAGGCCCAGTACGGCGCGTTTTCGTAGGTGTACGAAGGGTGTTGGTAAGTTCTGAGTCCGATCTGGACCTGCCTTCATCCCCGCTGGGCAAATTGCCACCAAACAGAATCCCGACATACGGTTATGTCCACTAACCAGAATTCCCCTTATCTCCCCGCGTCCACTCCACGCAGCGCGGACGTCGTTCTGTACCTGGACCTCGATGGTGTTGTCCACCATGAGAAGGTGCTCTGGCATCCCCGCAAAGGCATCCACATGAGTCCGTATGAGGCTGCAGGACATTCCTTGTTCGAATGGATCTCTGTCCTGGAGTCGGTGCTTGAACCCTACCCAGCCGTTGCCTTGGTACTGAGCAGCACCTGGTGCATCCGTCCCGGATACCGCGCAACCCTCAAACGCCTTCCTGTCTCCTTGCGTGCTCGATTTATTGGTGGGACGTACCACAGGCGTGTGCATGGCGTGGATCCCTGGAACCTTTCCATGTTCCGCACCACCCCCCGGGGCGTGCAAGTTCAAGAGGACGCTCAGCGCAGAAAACCCCGGCAGTGGATAGCTCTTGATGACGATCTGGAGGATTGGCCTGACTCTTGTTGGCAAAACCTGGTCGCATGCGATGGAACAACGGGCTTGTCAGACACCGGAGTCCAACAGGAGCTGGGGGAGAAGTTGCGCTGCTGCTTTTCGGCTCTGTCCGACAACCACTTGTAGTTTCTATAAACAATCAGCTGACGAGGGACGGGCGGCGAGAGCAGACACTTTGCAGCCCGTGGTAATTGGCATACTGCTGACTGCTACTCTGTTTATGTGCTGACACTGGGCTTTGCCCACATTGATGTTGGCGCCGATGAATCTTGACAGTGTCATGTGTATCTCCTTGGGTTTGAATGCACGTGACCCGGAAACTGCACCAACGCCTAGCCAGCCGACGGGTCACGTGTGACAGTTTGCTGACCGTATGCCGACAGCTTGCGCACCGCAGGATTACAAGTTTGTTATGTTGTCGCGCCTGGCTGTGTGATCGATTCGACACTGCCGGGCATGGCATCGGCCGGCGCTCCAAAGTGGTCGTTCCGCCTGGGATGCCACTACAATTTTCCGGATGCACTCCCGCACCCGACTGCTTGTTTTCCTCTTGGTACTGTTGCCGCTGCAACTGTGCTGGGCGGCAGTGGGCGCGTACTGCAAAGATGAAGGACCGGGCTCCTTGCCTCCTGTGGCAATGCATTGCTGCGAGCACGCACAGCTGCGGGACGGAGCAATGGATGAATCCACCCGAGCTGGCGATGCAGCGCCCAGCGTGGACTGTGGTTCCTGCCATCTGCAGGGCACCGAAGCCTTTCAGGCGCAACGCGATCTACTGCCGGCCTTTCCCCTGGGGCGCTTTTACACCGACACGCGCGGGTGGCCGTCTTCAGAGTCCGTCAGTCGCCCCGAACGCCCGCAGTGGCCCGCCCTGGCCTGACCAGGGCATCGGTCACCACCGTCTCCGATCCCCGCCAAGCGTGCCAGCACAGCGTGTGCTGGCCTCATTAGCATGCCTTCGGGATCTTTCCATGTCCTCCACTGTCGGGTCGAATGGCTCTGGAATCTACACACGCAGTTGTGCCTTGATCGGTGCCTCCTGCCAGAACCGTTGTTCAAGGAGGCGTCGATGAGCCGGCCCTCGGTGCTGCTCCTGATCGCCTGGCTGCTGGCTGTGTCCGCCACCGGCAGTGCGTTGTTCATCGGCGAAGTCATGGGCATGGCTCCTTGCGTCTTGTGCTGGTACCAGCGCATTGCCATGTTCCCGCTGGCCTTGCTTCTTGGAATGGCCTTTTACAGCGACGACCGCCGGGGCGCTGTCTATGCCTTGCCTCTGGCGCTGGCGGGTGCGGTCGTGGCTGGTTACCACAGCCTCTTGGCGGCAGGCCTGGTGCCCAAGGCTTGGGTCCCCTGCGGCGCCGGCGTGTCATGCGTCGATCAGAAGCTCGACATCCTCTACGGCATTGAGTTGCCCTGGCTTTCACTGGCGGCGTTCATTGCCATCGCCGTCTCGCTCTCCCTCTATCTGCGAAAAACAGACAAATGAAACACCGAAAACTCATCATCTTCCTCGTGCTGGGCATGGCCTTTGTGGCCTTCCTTGTCGGCGTGAATCTGTACCAGAGCCGCGTGCAAAGTGCACAGGAGCTGCAGGTGGCAGGACAAGCCGAACGCCTGGTCCGCATGCATTCACCCGTGATCGGGCCCCGTGAGGCACCCGTGACCATCGTCGAGTTCTTCGATCCCGCCTGCGAGACCTGCCGCGCCTTTTATCCGGTGGTGAAGGAACTGATGCAGCAGTACCCCACCGAAGTGCGGCTGGTCATCCGCTACGCGCCTTTCCACCAAGGCTCGGAGCAGGTGGTCAAGCTACTGGAATCGGCCCGGCGGCAGGACAAGTACCTGGCCGTGCTGGAGTCGGTGCTGGCCGCACAGCCGCAGTGGGCGGACCATGGAACCCCCAACCTGGAGTTGGCCTACAAGGCGGCTGAACAGGCGGGGCTGGACATGCAACGGGCGCGGGCGGACATCGCAGCCCCTGCATTGGACGCCGTGGTGCTACAGGACGTGCAGGACCTGACCGCCCTCAAGGTCGAGAAGACGCCGACCTTCTTTGTCAACGGGCGCCCGCTGCCCAGTTTTGGCCACAAACAGCTGGCTGACCTAGTGGCGCAAGAGGTCTCCAAAACCAAGAAATGAAAGCGGGACATTCAAGTAAGCGCTCCGCAAGCCCACCGGTGGACTTGGCGCGCGCTGACCAACGCTCAGTGGGAATGCGCATGCTCCTTGGTTTCTGAGCGGCTTGGCTTGGCGGCTGGCTCCACCCGTGTACCGCGAAGCAGACGCAGTCCGTTGGCTACCACCAGCAAGCTCGCTCCCATGTCCGCGAAGACCGCCATCCACATGGTGGCCGTGCCAACGACCGCCATCACCAGGAAGACGCTCTTGATGCCCAGCGCCAGGGTGATGTTCTGCCAGAGAATGGCGTGGGTGCGCTTGGATAGACGCACTGTCTCGGCGACGCGCTGCAGGTCATCGTTCATGATGACCACATCGGCTGCTTCCATGGCCGTGTCGGTTCCCGCCGCACCCATGGCAAAACCTATGTCGGCCTGCGCTAGCGCCGGCGCATCGTTGATGCCGTCGCCGGTCATGCCGGTGGCGCCATAGCGCTTTTGCATTTCCTTGATGGCATCGAGTTTGGCTTCGGGCAGCAGATCGCCACGGGCATCGTCAATGCCGGCCTGGGCAGCGATGGCCTTTGCCGTGGCAGTGTTGTCACCCGTCAGCATCACCGACGTCACTCCCAGCGCCTTGAGGTCGACGATGGCCTGCTTCGACGTCTCGCGAATGGTGTCCGCTACCGCAAACAGCGCCAGGACGCGCGATTCGTCCGCCAGGAGAGTGACCGTGCGGCCTTGTTTTTCATGGGTGGCCAGCTCCGCCTCCAGCTCCGGACCGCACAGTCCTAGCTCATGTATCAGTCGGTGATTGCCCAGCATCAAGCGCACACCATTGACCATGCCTTCGACGCCGCGCCCAGGCAAGGCCTTGAAGCTTTCTGCTTCTGGACCCTTTACATCCAAGCCCTGGACAATCGCCTTGGAAACCGGGTGGTCGGAACGAGCCGCCAGGCTGGCAGCCATCTGCTGGACTGCTGCCTCGTCACCGGCACCCCACACCTTCCACTTCACCAGCTTGGGTTTGCCTTCGGTGATGGTGCCGGTCTTGTCCAGCGCCACCGCCTTCAGAAGCCGGGCATCTTCCAAGTAGGTTCCGCCCTTGATCAAGATCCCACGGCGCGCTCCTGCGGCCAATCCGCTGACCACCGTGACCGGCGTGGAAATGACCAGAGCGCATGGGCAGGCGATCACCAGCAGGACCAGGGCCTTGTAGAGCGCCTCCAGCCAGGTAAGTCCCATCAGGAAAGGAGTGAGGACCGCCACCGCCACGGCAATGGCGAAGACTGCGGGGGTGTAGATGGAGGCGAACCGATCCACAAAGCGCTGCGTCGGAGCGCGCGTGCCCTGCGCCTGCTCAACGGCTTGGATGATCCTGGCCAGGGTGGTGTTGCTCGACAAGGCTGTGACCTCGAACTCCAGCTCACCAGTCTCGTTGATCGTGCCGGCGAACACCTGGTCGCCAGGTGCCTTGTCCACGGGGATGCTCTCGCCAGTTACGGGGGCCTGGTTGATGGCGCCATTGCCCTTGGTCACCTTACCGTCCAGCGGCACGCGTTCGCCCGGCTTGATGCGCACGGTCGCTCCGATGGCCACCGAAGCCACCGGTGTAGCGGTCCACGCTCCGTTGGTGCCCAGTACCAAAGCCTCTTCGGGCGCCAGTTCCAGCAAGCCCTTGATAGCGTTTCGGGCCCGGTCCACTGCCTTGGCTTCGATGAGCTCCGCAATCGCGTACAAAGCCATCACCATCGCGGCTTCTGGCCACTGACCAATGAGGAATGCGCCGGTGACGGCCACCGACATCAGCGCATTGATGTTCAGCTTGCCGCGCAGCAGCGCCGCAAGGCCTTTCTTGTAGGTGTCGATCCCGGCCAGCCAGATAGCCAGCGCGGCGATGGCCATGCCCACCACCTTCCAGGCCATCTGGTCTGGAGCAAAGAACGAGAGGACCTCAGCCCCCGTGGCGAACACCAGCGCGGCCACCAAACGGGAGATGCCGCCTGCAAAACCATGTCCATGGTCGTCGCCTTCGGCTGGTTCGCCCGCCTGTCCGCCCTCGGAGCCATTGGCGCCGGCCACTGGCTGCGGATCGAAGCCCGCTTTGCGGATGGCGTCGAGGGCCAGCGGGTAGGTGCCTTCGTCGGCATCGATCTTCAGCGTCCGCGCACCGAGCTGAAAGCCCAGAGAGCGAATCCCATCCAGAGGCTCCAGCGCCCGGCGAATCTCCGCCTCCTCGGCGCTGCAGTCCATGGTCGCAATGCGAAACACCCGGCCCTGGCTACCCTGGGTGTCTACCGCAGCGACCACCGGCTGTGGATCGAAGCCCGCCTTGCGGATGGCATCGAGCGCCAGGGGCAAGGCGCGATCCTCCGCATCGATCTTCAGCGTGCGCGCGCCGAGTTGGAAGCCCAACGAGCGGATTCCCTCCAGAGGTTCCAGCGCCCGCCGGATCTCCGACTCCTCAGCGCTGCAGTCCATGGTGGCGATTCGGAACAGCTTGCCTTGGCCCGGGATGCTTGCGGCTGCAGGGACCGCTGCTGCGGAACTGGAACTGCCCGAGGAGCAGCAGGTGTCAACAGTGGTGGGAGGTGTGCTTGTTTCTGATTTCATAGCCCAATTGGAAACCTTGAAGTGGCTTTAAAGTCAAGCAGCAAAAAGAATATGACTGCTTTGTCCTGGGTAAATCGGATTTCTGAACGGTCCGTACCCAGTCGCAGGGGCACAGGATCGACCCCACCCCGTTGAAAACCACCATCAATTCGGGCGAATTTCGATTCCCACATTCGTTACCCCATTTTCTGACGATGCGAATGGCTTGCCCTGATGCATGCGTGCAATACCGCCTACTATGGCCAAACCGAGGCCATGGTTGCTCTGCCCATGGCTGCGCGCAGGATCTGCGCGGAAAAATCGATCAAACAGCTGCGGAAGTATCTCGGGATCGATCGTGCTGCCGTAGTTGGTGACACTGATCAGCACACGACCCTCATCGGTGGTTCTGAGGTTGATCTGGACGATTGAGCCAGAGCTCGCGTATCGAGTGGCGTTGCCGAGCAAGTTCGACAGGGCCCGGCGCAGCAACGGCACGTCGAAGGCGCCATGCGCATCACCAACCACTTTAGCTGTGAGAGCTGCCTCGGACAGCGCGGCCTCGTGGTAGTCCAGTACGTCAGCAGCCACTGATGCAAGGCTCGCCACGGGCGCGCGGCGCGCTCCCACACCCCGATCCGCCTGGGACAGGAACAGCATGTCATTGACGATGCCGGTCAGGCGGTGCAACTCCTCCAAGTTGGACGCCAGCACCTCGCGCATATCCGCCCGCTCAGGGCGCAGCAAAGCCAATTCATTGTTGGCAATGAGCGTGGCCAAAGGCGTGCACAACTCATGCGCCACGTCCGCATTGAAGCCCTCCATTTGTAAATACGCCTTCTCAATGCGCGCCAGAAGCGCGTTGAACTGGTCGATCAGAGGCACGAGCTCAAGGGGCTGCTCGGCGCTGTCGAGACGTTGATGTAGATTGTCAGCCGACACTGCGCGCGTCTGACTGGCCAGTCTTCGGACGGGCGCCAGGCCCAAGTTGACCAGGGAGAATCCGCCCAGTGATACAACGATGGCCCCACCGATGGCTGCGACCAGCAAGGTAAGAGCAAGTCGGTGCAACAACTGGTGGTCGGTTCGAATGTCCAGCGACAGCTGAACGCGCAAGTTCTTTGAGGGAGTCTGGTCCGCAGTCTGTGCTACTTCGAACTGCCGTTGGCGCCATACCGTCTTGGCACTCTGGTTGCGGGCGTGGGCGTAGATAACCATCCCGTCCGCCTGCGCGACTTCGAGCGATAGATCTCCGTGCCCAACAAGGAAGTCATCGAGTTTGTGCGCAAGGTCTTCCGAATCCCCATGCTCCTTGCCATCCTGCAGCAAGTGCCGAATGACGGTTTCTTTTTGTGCCAGCGTTTCCTCTTGCCGATCACGAAAATTGAACTCGGTCACCAGATACACCATCAGACAGACCACCCCGAGTCCGGCAAAGCTCTGCAGCGCCAGCCACCACGACAACCGCTGGCGCAATGAGCGATGTTGGGCCAACGCCTTCATCCGTTGCGGTCCTCCATGACATATCCCATGCCGCGAATGGTGTGGAGCAGCGTAGTGTCAAACGGCACATCGATCTTGGTACGGAGGCGCCGGATCGCGACCTCCACCACGCTGGTATCGCTGTCGAA
This sequence comes from Acidovorax sp., assembly GCA_030692685.1. GTDB lineage: Bacteria > Pseudomonadota > Gammaproteobacteria > Burkholderiales > Burkholderiaceae_C > Acidovorax. The sequence goes on from JAUXZO010000179.1 coordinate 25,758, forward strand.
GTTCATATCCCACACCTGCTCAGCGATCTCAGTGCGAGAAAGCACTTCCCCTTTTCTTCTCAGAAACAGAGTCAGGAGCAGAAATTCCTTGGCAGTCAACTCCAAACGCTGACCACGCCGGGACGCTTTGCGCCGTACAAGGTCCAATTCAAGGTCCGCCAAACGCAGTTGCGTGGGCTCTGCGGCATCCCTCGCACCATGGGTCCGCCGGAGCAGCACCTGAATGCGGGCGCTCAGTTCGGAAAACGCAAAGGGCTTGACCAGATAGTCGTCGGCACCCGTCTTGAGTCCCAATACCCGATCCTCGACGCTGACCCTTGCTGTCAACATCAAGACCGGCGTCTGCTTGGTCTTGCGAAAGGCTGTTAAAAGGCTGAAGCCGTCGATCCCTGGAAGCATCGCGTCCAAGACCAGCAGATCGTGCACGCCTTCCAGAGCCATGTGAAGGCCATCCACCCCGTTGTGTGCAACGTCCACCACGTAGCCGGCCTCTCCCAGGCCCTTGCGCAGATACTCGGCCAGCTTGACTTCGTCTTCGATGAGCAAAATTTTCATGCTGCCATTCTCGAAGAATCCGGCCTGTTCGTAGTTTACGAATTTGTTATCTGGCTGTTGGCGCCTTGTCGCACTCGGTTTTTTAAAGTATCCCTGTGTCGAAAGGCATAGTCCCGGCAGATCGCCGAGGGCTGATTTAAATCAAGGGACAACACCATGACCGTTCGCAAACCCCTCACGCTCACTTTGATTGCCTTCGCTATCGCGGCTCCAGGATTGGCATCTGCCTCGTCGCTGTACCATCCCGCCGACGGCGAAGTGGGCATGACCACCCATCCCGACCACACGCAGAGCACAATGTCCCGTGGCGATGTGCTTCAGGCTGTCGAAGTAGCGCGCCGGGATGGCACGCTGGCGACCCTTTCACGCGGGGGGGCGTTGCCTGTCAAAGCAACGGGCGCAACGAAGACCCGTGAGCAAGTTCAACAGGAATTTCTCAACATGTCTGCAGCTGAAAAGAAGGCTCTTCAGGACCTGAACGGCGGCGCTCGCTGATTTCTAAACCCAGCGCTCCGCAGCGGCCATCCACGCCCGAGCGCGCCCTTCATGACGCATGCTAGACTTCAAAAATGCGCCGCTTGATCGCCGTTCTTATGCTTGCATTGCTTCCGTTCCAGTTCAGCTGGTCTGCGGTGGCTGCTTATTGCATGCATGAGAGCTCAACCTCGCAGTCGCAGCATTTGGGGCATCACGAACACAAGCATGAAGCCAAAGGCGGGAATGGTCAGGCAGAAAAGTCCAGCCAGGGTGCAGGTGCATTTGATGTTGACTGTTCAGTTTGCCATGGCGCGGGTATCGGGGCCTTGAGCTGGTCAGATGCAAAGCCAGTCTTTTCCCATGACAGCCGTGTGGAGTCTTCCCCAGGCCAGCGCCTGCTGGCTGTAACGCCCACGCCCCCTGACCGCCCTCAGTGGTCCGTCCTCGCCTGATCGGCGGGGGCATCTCACTTTTCTTTTTCAGTCTTGTCCGCCATCGCGGCGGAAGCAGTTGCGTGTGTTGCAGCTGAAGTGACTGACGAGTTGCCAGGCAGCTGCACGGTTGCCAGTCCGCCGATTCCCTCGTGTTTTGAAATCACTGGAGAATCGGATGTTCAAGGGTACTTACCTTCAAGAGATGCCGCACGCATGGCGCGGCGGTAGAAAGATCAAGCTCGCGGCAGGCGCCGCAGCTATATGGCTGAGCGCCTCGGGCGGTGCCTTTTCCCAGGGCCTGCCACCAGGGCCAGCCGTTGGCGAACGAGCACCTCAGTCCGCTGCAGCGGCCGCAGCTGAGCCTTTGTCGCTGGCCAAGGCCATCGAACTGGCCCTGGAGGGAAATCCGGAGGTGGCTGCGGCAAAGCGCCAATGGGAGGCAACCGAAGGACAGGTTCTTCAAGGACGCTCGCGCCCCAATCCAGAGCTCGCGTACTCGCTGGAAGACACACGCTCCAAAACACGTACGCAAAGCTGGCAACTCAATCTTCCCGTGGAACTGGGTGGAAAGCGTGCGGCACGCACTAAGGCGGCCGAAAAAACGCGCGAGCAAGCACAAGCCCAACTCGCCGAGCTGCAAGCCACCGTGCGGGCCAATGTCGCTGCCGCTTACTTTGATGTTCTGACTGCGCAGGATCGATTGGTACTGGCCAGAGACAGCGCAGCGCTGGCCAAATCCTCAACGGATACCGTCTCAAAGCGTGTAGCCGCTGGCAAAGTATCCCCTGTGGAAGAGTCCAAGGCCCGGGTTGCAGAAGCCGGCGTTCGCGTCGAACTCGCCCAGGCCGCGAGCGAACAACGCAATGCTCTGTCCCGCCTGTTCGCGCTGTTGGGACGGATCGATGCGCCTTACACCGTGCTGGAGGGCAAGGCCGAGAACCTGCCCTCGGTCCCGAGCATCGCCGATCTCCAGCCCCTGATTTCTTCTGCGCCAGGCGTGGTACTTGCGCGGATCGAGGTGGATCGGCGCAAGGCATTGACCGCCCTGGAACAAAGCAAGCGCGTCCCCGATGTCACCGTCAGCTTCGGCATGCAGCGCAGCAACGAGACGCAGCGCAACGTCCTTCTTTTCGGGGTCTCTGTGCCTCTTCCCGTCTTCGACCGCAACCAAGGCAACCTCCTGGAGGCGCTGAAACTTGAGGACAAGGCCCGCGATGAGCTGCAAGCAGCCACCGTGCGCCTGCACAGCGAAGTGGCGCAGGCACGAGAGCGCCTTTCCACGATCACCGCAGAGGTTCAGTCACTGCAGCAGGAAGTTCTGCCCGGTGCGAAGTCGGCCTATGACGCCGCCACCATTGGGTTCGAGAACGGTAAGTTCAATTTCCTGGAAGTGCTCGATGCCCAACGCACTTACTTCACAGCCAAATCCCAGTACCTCAAAGCCCTTGGCGAAGCACACCGTGCAGCGGCTGATATCGACCGCCTGCTCGGGGCCAGCATGGTTCCCGGCCTGATCGCAACGCAACACTGAGCATGACCATGAACACGAACTCCAGCAAATCCACCATCAGTAAAAAACACCTGATCGCCATTGCAGTAGTCCTCGCAATAGGGGGCGGCGCGGGAACCTTCATCTTGCAAGGTGGCGGCAAGCCCAAAGCCGCAGCCACCGAGGACGATGGCCACGGTCACGGCGGCCATACCGAGGCCAAGGGACACGGCGACGGCGAGCACCATGGCAAGGGTAGCGAAAAGGGCCACGACGATGACAAGGGGCATGCCGATGGTGAACACCATGAAAAGAGCGAAGCCAAGGGACCACATGGCGGTACCGTGTTCAAGGAAGGCGACTTCAGCTTGGAAGCATTGTTGTCTGAAGACGGTGGCGAGCCTCGACTGCGAATCTGGCTGTCCGACAAAGATAAACCGCTGCCCCTGAATGCTGCAACGGTCACGGCAACTGTGACCCGCCCGACAGATGAAAAGCAGAAACTGACGTTTGCCGCTGAAAAAGACAGTCTTGTCAGCCGAGAGATCGTTGCTGAACCCCATGCTTTCGACATCGAGATCATTGCGCAGACTGCCACAGAGCCTTTCATGTTCGTGATGAGCAAGGAAGAAGGAAAGATCGAACTGACCGATGCCCAGATAAAGGCTGCATCCATCAGCCTGGACGCTGCTGTGAAAGCCAACATCAAGACGGCGTTGCTCCTTCCCGGGGAGATACGCTTGAACGAAGATCGCACGTCTCACGTTGTTCCCCGGCTTGCGGGAGTCGTGGAAAGCGTCAATGCCAGCTTGGGCCAAGTGGTCAAGAAAGGGCAAGTTTTGGCGGTGATCGCGAGCCCGACTGCTTCCGAGCAACGCAGCGAGCTGCAGACGGCCCAAAAGCGCTTATCGCTGGCAAAGACCACCTACGAGCGAGAAAAAAAGCTGTGGGAGCAGAAGGTGTCTGCCGAGCAGGACTACCTGCAGGCCAAGCAGGCCTTGAGCGAAGCAGAGGTCGCAGTAGCCAACGCCAATCAGAAACTGAGCGCGATGGGCCTGTCCGCCTCGTCGGTAGCAGGACTGAACCGTATCGAGTTGCGAGCGCCCTTTGATGGCATTGTCATCGAGAAGCACCTTAGTCTCGGCGAAGCCGTGAAGGAAGATGCTGCGGTTTTCACCATCTCGGACCTTTCCCAGGTGTGGGCTGAGATCAATGTTCCGGCGAAAGATCTGCCATCGGTTCGTGTGGGCGAAAAGGTCACGATCAAGGCCACCGCCTTTGACGCCTCCGCTACAGGCACTGTCGCTTTTGTAGGAGCGCTCATTGGCGAGCAAACCCGCACGGCAAAAGCCCGTGTGGTTCTTGACAACCCCAAGGGCGCTTGGCGCCCCGGCCTGTTTGTCAATGTTGAGGTGGTGTCCGAAGAAACGGCAGCGCCTGTAACCATCTCGGCCGACGCCGTCCAAAACGTCGGGGAAAAGCCGGTGGTCTTCCTCAAGGTTGATGGAGGCTTTATCGCTCAACCCGTGAAGCTGGGCCGAAGCGATGGCAAGCGGGTCGAAGTCCTCTCGGGTCTCAAAGCCGGTATGCCCTACGCCTCGACCGGCAGCTTCGTCGTGAAGTCTGAACTCGGCAAGGGATCTGCCGAACACACGCACTGATCGCGGAGCGCATACATGTTTGAAAAACTCATTCGATTCTCGATCGAGCAGCGATGGTTGGTGCTTCTAGCGGCCCTGGGCATGGCGGCGCTTGGCGTCATCAGCTACCAAAAGCTGCCTATCGATGCGGTCCCTGACATCACGAACGTCCAGGTTCAGATCAACACACAGGCCGCAGGCTACTCGCCTTTGGAGACTGAGCAGCGGGTTACATACCCCATTGAGACGGTCATGGCTGGCCTGCCAAACCTGGAGCAGACCAGGTCGCTTTCGCGGTACGGTCTGTCGCAGGTGACCGTCATTTTTAAAGACGGAACCGACATCTATTTTGCTCGGCAGCTCGTCAACGAGCGTATCCAGGAGGCGCGCGACAAGCTGCCTGCCGGCATCACGCCAGCGCTGGGGCCCATCTCGACCGGGCTGGGCGAAATCTATCTCTGGACTGTCGAAACCAAGGACGGGGCGAAGAAGCCCGATGGCTCACCCTATACCGCAACAGACCTGCGCGAGATTCAGGACTGGATCATCAAGCCACAGCTGCGAAATGTTCCTGGCGTGACCGAGATCAATTCCATTGGCGGCTTTGCCAAGGAATACCAGATCGCGCCCATCCCTGAACGCCTGGCTTCTCTGGGCGTGACACTGCAGGATGTGGTTACTGCGCTGGACCGCAACAACGGCAATGTGGGCGCGGGCTATATCGAAAAGCGTGGCGAGCAGTATCTGATTCGTGCACCTGGTCAGGTGAAGTCGCTTGAAGACATCGGTAACGTGATCCTCAGCAGCGCCAACGGTGTTCCTGTGCGCGTTCGCGACGTGGCAGAAGTTGGCATTGGCCGGGAACTGCGCACAGGTGCTGCAACAGACAACGGACGCGAAGTGGTCCTCGGCACGGTGTTCATGCTGATCGGCGAGAACAGCCGGACTGTCTCGCAGGCGGTGGACAAGAAGATGTTGGAAGTCAACAAGAGCCTCCCAGAGGGGGTACACGCGGTGACAGTCTACGACCGTACCGTGCTTGTTGACAAAGCCATCAGTACGGTGAGGAAGAACCTGCTGGAAGGCGCGGTTCTGGTGATCGTGATCCTGTTCCTCTTCCTGGGCAACATTAGGGCCGCAATCATTACCGCGATGGTCATCCCCTTGTCGATGCTCTTCACGTTCACCGGGATGGTTCACTACAAGGTGAGTGCCAACCTGATGAGCCTGGGAGCCCTGGACTTCGGCATCATCATCGACGGTGCTGTCGTGATCGTGGAGAACTGCGTGCGGCGACTTGCCCACGCACAAGCGCACCACGGTCGGCCACTGACGCGGGCCGAGCGCTTCCATGAGGTGTTTTTGGCATCCCAGGAGTCACGCCGCCCATTGCTGTTCGGACAGCTCATCATCATGGTTGTGTATCTGCCGATCTTCGCGCTCACGGGCGTCGAAGGAAAGATGTTTCACCCGATGGCATTCACGGTGGTCGCCGCACTGCTGGGCGCGATGATTCTGTCGGTGACATTCATCCCGGCAGCGGTGGCCCTTTTCATCGGCAATCGGGTCAGCGAGAAGGAGAATTTTCTCCTTGGCTACGCCAAACGCCTCTATGCCCCGCTGCTTGATCGCGTGATGGGTGCCAAAACGCTGGTTCTCACCATTGCCGCTGTTGCAGTAGTCCTGTGCGGGCTGATCGCGACCCGCATGGGCAGCGAGTTTGTGCCCAATCTAAATGAAGGCGACTTTGCGATCCAGGCGCTGCGCATCCCAGGTACCAGCCTTTCCCAGTCAGTCCAAATGCAGCAGCAGATTGAAAGGACCTTGAAAGAGAAATTCCCCGAGATCGAGCGCATTTTCGCCAGAACCGGTACTGCGGAGATTGCCTCGGACCCCATGCCGCCGAACATTTCGGACGGGTACATCATGCTCAAGCCCGTGGACGAATGGCCTGAGCCGCGCAAGACCCGAGACGAGTTGCTTGCCGCAATTCAGGAAGTCCTGGGCAAAATTCCTGGCAACAACTACGAGTTCTCCCAGCCCATTCAGTTGCGCTTCAACGAGCTGATTTCGGGTGTGCGAAGCGACGTGGCGGTAAAGATTTTCGGTGACGACATGGACGTGTTGAACAAGTCCGCCGAAGAGGTCTCCGCAATGCTGCAGAAGATCCAGGGGTCATCCGAGGTGAAGGTCGAGCAAACAACAGGCCTTCCGATGCTCACGGTGAACATCGACCGCCAGAAGGCTGCACGCTATGGCCTTAACGTCGCCGACATCCAAGACACCGTGGCCACCGCCATCGGTGGTCGCGAGGCGGGCACCATGTTCGAGGGAGACCGCCGGTTTGACATCCTGGTTCGCTTGCCTGAGACCCTGCGTAACGACCTGGAAGGGATGAAACGGCTCCCTATTCCGCTGCCGCGTTCTGCCAGTGGCACGGAGGCCAAGACGAACTTCATCCCCTTGGGCGAGGTCGCGACTTTCGAACTTGCACCCGGCCCCAACCAGGTGAGCCGCGAAAACGGCAAGCGGCGCATCGTCGTAAGCACCAACGTGCGCGGGCGCGATGTGGGTTCCTTTGTGGCAGAGGCCGAGCAAGGCCTGGCCCAGATCAAGATTCCTACCGGCTACTGGACGAGCTGGGGTGGAACCTTCGAGAACCTGCAATCGGCCACGAAGCGCCTGCAGATCGTTGTGCCTGTGTCTCTGCTGCTGGTTTTCGTGCTGCTGTTCGCAATGTTCGGCAATGCCAAGGACGGTTTGCTGGTATTCACAGGCATCCCGTTCGCTTTGACGGGGGGCATTCTGGCGCTTTGGCTTCGGGATATCCCGATGTCCATCTCCGCGGCCGTTGGCTTCATCGCGCTCTCTGGGGTGGCAGTGCTCAACGGGCTGGTGATGATTTCCTATATCCGCAGCTTGAGGGAGGGCGGCGTTGGACTTGACGAAGCGATCCGGGATGGCGCGTTGACCCGGTTGCGCCCCGTGCTGATGACTGCCCTGGTGGCCTCGCTGGGCTTCATTCCCATGGCCATTGCGACGGGCACCGGCGCTGAAGTCCAGCGTCCCCTGGCCACCGTAGTGATCGGCGGAATTCTTTCTTCCACGCTGCTCACGCTTCTCGTGCTGCCGATTCTTTACCGTCTGGCCCACCGGCCCGACGAGGAAGATGAGGACGTGTCTGCTGAGCCCTCGCATCCCCCGGACGTGTCCGCTCCCGTGTAGTTGAAACGGTCCCGCTCGCTGATCGCGGGACCTTCCCTTTTCTCCAACCCCAAAGGAAATGTCATGAAACTCTCCCAACTCATTCTCGCAGTGGCGATGTCGGCCTGCGGCACGGCGTTCGCTGCTGACAACCATGGTCACGACATCAAACCGATGCACGGTGGTGCTGTCGCCGAAGCCAAGGAGGTCGAGTACGAACTCGTCGCCAGCGCCGACAAGCTGCAGCTCTATATGCGCGATCATGGAAAGCCAGTTGCCGTGGCGGGAATGACCGCCAAGGTCACGCTGCTGGCAGGCAGCGAGAAACAGGATGTCCAGCTCCAAGCCGGTGACGGCAAGCTGGAAGCCACGGGCAGCTTCAAAGTCCCCGCCGGTACCAAAGCCGTCGTCGCTGTCTCGAAGGCCGGCAAGTCGGTTGCCTCTGTTCGTTTCACGCTGAAGTAATACGAAGCCTGGCTGGGGGGATCGCCCTCGCGACGCCCCAGTGTTGATCCACTTTCGGCAGTCCGTTCACGTCAAAGCAACTGACTACATAGCGGCGAGTTCGGTCAGCCCATCGGCAATATGCCTTTGCTGAAGGCAAAAAGGAGCGATCCATGTCAATGCAGGCGGCACAGGTCGCGCCTTTTGCCAAACTGTTCTGGATTTGGATCGGCTTGTTGACCTCCGTGTTTGTGTTTTGGAGGCTGCGGCGTATCTGGCTCAAACGCCATCCGCCAATGGACATAAAAATCAAGTACAGCCGACGCTTGGCCAAGAGACTAAGGGATCGACAGGCAATGCGGTTGACATGCCGAAAAACACCGAAATCGCGGCATCGCCAGATGTAGTCGAAGGAGGCAGACCGTGGGGTAAAAGTGCCGGAGTCGCTGACGAACCTTCAGCCGCTACTCAACAGCCTCAACAGAAAATGCGTATGTGCTTCGGCCCCGTAAAAACTACCGTCAGCGTGGGTGGCAGACGCACGACTCCTCGTGTGCAGCGGACACCAGTTCGTCAAGAATCCCGCAGTGCTCGCCCTCGCCACTGCCCGAGCAGCGTGAGCGAAGCTGTAGCAACTGCTTCTCTAGCGCCCGCATGCTCTTGAGCCTGGCGCGTACGCGGGCCAGTTGATCGTCCACAAGAACGTCCACATCGCCGCAGTGCGTGTCGGGCTTGTCCACAAAACCCAGCAGTCGATTCACATCTGCCAATGGCATGTCCAGGGCACGGCAGTGGCGGATGAAAGATAGGCGCTGCACGTGCTCCGCTTCATAACTTCGGTAGCCGTTGTCACGCCGCGGGGGTTCGGGCAGCAGCCCCTGCTTTTCGTAGTAGCGGATGGTTTCAATATCCACGCCCGTCGCAAGGGCCAAGTCTTTGATCTGCATATAACGCTCGCTGCAAGGTAGGTCTTGACACTGTAGCGGCTCCAGGGTTTTCAATACAAACATTGAAAAGAAAATCTATGTCCGCTCACTGCTGCGACCACAATACCCCCAAGCCAGAGACCATCGTCAATCTACCCCGGTACCGCAAGATCCTATGGGTTGCGCTACTCGTCAATACCGCTATGTTTCTCATTGAAATCGGCGCGGGTGTTCAGGCGGGCTCTCTATCGTTGTTAGCCGACGCGGTGGACTTTGCCGGCGATGCGCTCAACTATGCCGTCTCGCTCGCCGTGCTGGCATCGGCGCTGGCCTGGCGCGCTCGCGCCGCTATGGCCAAGGGAGTGAGCATGATGGGTTTTGGCCTCTACGTGCTGGGCGCGGCGATGTGGTCTGTATGGCACGGTGGAGTGCCGCAGGCCATGACCATGGGCATGGTGGCGTTGCTGGCGTTGCTGGCCAACGTGGTTGTGGCGTGGATGCTTTATGCCTTTCGCGAGGGCGACGCCAACATGCGCAGCGTGTGGCTGTGCTCGCGCAACGATGCAATTGGCAACGTGGCGGTCTTTATGGCGGCGCTGGGCGTATTCGGCACCAGATCGGCTTGGCCCGACCTGGCGGTGGTAAGCCTGATGGCGGCGCTGGCGTTGCATGGCGGCTGGACGGTGATGCGACACGCTCGAGTTGAGCTAGGTAAAAGCAAAGCGCAAGGAGATCAACATGCCCACGTCAGTTGAGTCATCGGGCGACAGCCGATTTGACGGCGCCGCGTTCGCCAAGTTGGTTCAGGGCGCGAAAGCTGCATCCTCCGCAGAGCAGGCCTGGCCTTACCTGGAGGCGGCCCACGTCGTGGGGCAACTGCACCTCAAATCTCACCTGCAGACCCACGCAGAGATGTGTAACTTAGCAGTGCGAACTCGAGATTGGCCAGAGGTGGCAGGGCAGTTGCTCAGGCTGGCGTTGGTGCCACTGGGCCACCTAAGCGGCCGCCTCCCGATAGGCAACCCTGGGCGGGCTACGGTGAGCGCGTTCGAGCCCTTGCCTGTGCGCCCCGAGTTGGCTGAGTTGATAACCAAAGCTCGCAATCAGTAAACCCCCGGTCGGCGAATTTCTTAGTCGGTGTCACGCTATCGAGGATAGAACGAATGAGCTGCAGTCGGATCCAGCCCCCATCACTAAAAATGGCTTCAAGCCACCGACTCGATTGCATGCGCCTCTGGCTGTAAATAACCGACAGTGTGGCATCGGAGCCAATCGCGTCGCCGATATCGATCTCAGGTGAGAGAGTGCGTATCGTGGTTGTTCAAGTGATCGTCATACGCCTAAGCCATTCCTGGCATTCGCAACGTCACCAGCGCTTGGCGGATAGAGTTGCGCATCATGTTTTTCCACACCTGCACCAATTTTCGACTAAGTTTTTCTTTGAGGCGCCTTGTACTACGGATGGCGCTGCACCATAGGTTCGTCCGTCAAACTGACCAGCCCAGCTTGTGTGCGTTGCTGGTCTGATCATGGCGCGTGTCATCTTCCGTGTGCAAATAAATACTGGTGGTGGCGATGTTTGCGTGCCCCAGGTTGTCGCGCACGGCCTTGAGGTCCATATTGTCGCTTTGGTGAGTGCCTGCCGTATGGCGCATCCAGTGGGCGGAGGCCTGTTCCACATGGGCCGCTGCTGCCTCGTGGTCAGTGCCTAGGTTTCGCAGGCGCGCTGCCGTTTTACGGAAAATGTCCTTAATCAATTCGTGCACGCCACTGCGTCCCATGGGGCGACATCCACCAATAAGGGGCAACAGCAGTGGGAGCGTATCTCCCTCTCGTGGTAGTAGGGCCAAGTTGCGTGCATTCCTGTAACGCATCAACTCTGACACTAACTCATCGGTCGCCGGAATCGCCCGCGTTTTGTCCCCTTTTCCTCGTATCTCCAGCCACCAGCGTTCATGCCCGTCTGCTCCGCGACGCCAGTAAAAATCTCCCATCGAGTTGTTGCAGACCTCAGAAATCCGCAGGCCACCGATGTAGAGGAGCGAGAAGAGCCACCGATATCGGGCCGCTTGGAGAACGAGGCGAGGCGTGCCAGTGGGAAGGGACTCAATCGTTGCGCGTACTTGCGCCCAGTGCTCGTGTGGCAGGAACCTGCTGGTCTTGGCCGGTCGCGCCACAGATTTGCGGCGGCGCAGAGCTAAGGGGTTGCCCGCCAGATACCCGGCTTGAACCAGCCAGTTGAAGAGGCTGTTGAGGATCGAGAGTGCCTGGCGCTGGCTTTGCCGGTCCAGTGGCTTGGCGAACGGACGCCAGTGGGGCGAAGACCTCGGCGCCTTCTGCGCGACCTGCATGACCCATCGATCAACCGGTTGGGGATCTTCCAGAAAGGACTCGTAGACCAGGAAATCCTCGTGGGTCAGATCGGACAGGGCCTTTCCATACTGGTGTACGCACCAAAGCAGCAGTCTTTCCGCCTCCTTTCGATAGCTGGCCAGCGTGGCCGGTGAATCCTTGTAGCGCGCCAGCCAAGCCAAAACTGCAGAGCGGTCGTCATTGGCCGCGACCTGGGGCAGGCCCTGGGCCCGATTTCGGCCACGCTCTCCGGAAAGATGAACGGGTAGCACCAAGCCGTCCAAGGGCTCAAGATGCGCCAAAACTGTCGGGGCGACGGTCAAACTGCTCATGGGCCAAATTCTATGGACATTAGAGTAATTATGTCCAGAGATTGGAAATTTATTCTTCAATTATTACGTTATACGTTGTATTATGTTAAAATGAGCGAAGAATCCGAGATCCAGACCGAAGTAGAGGCCCTACGGGGGCGATTCAGCGACACCAAAACGCTGTATCGCGAGGTATGCGCCTTGCTGTTTTTCCGATATGGCATCACGCCCACCGCGAGCAAGCTCTACCAGCATGTGCGCAAAGGGTCCATGAGCGCTCCCGCCGAGGCCCTGGCGAATTTCTGGGAGGACCTTCGAAGCAAAGCCCGGGTGGAAATCGATCACCCCGACCTCCCAGACACCCTGAAGCAGGCCGCAGGCCAGGTGGTCAACGAGTTGTGGGGCCAAGCCACCGAGCTAGCACGAACAGAGCTGGCCGCCGTACGCGTAGAGGCGCGAGCCGAAGCGCAGGGCGCCTTGGCCAGCCTGGAGCAGGCGCTGCAGCTGAGCGCGCAGCTTGAAGTCCAAATTCAGGCCGCTGCGGGCCGGATAGGCGAGTTGGAGGCCCGCGCCCAAAGTCTAGACTCGGAGCTGGAGCGGGAGAGGCGCATACACGCAGCAACGACTGCCCGGGCCGACGCACTGCAGCGCCAGATCGATGAACTGAAGCTGGAGCAGGCCAAAAGCCGTCAGCACTTCAGCGCCGAGTTGGAAAAGGGGCGGCAGGCCATCGCCGATGCTGCCCAGCGGGCTACTGAGGCGGAGCGCAGGGCCCTGCGCGAAATCGATCAGGAGCGCACGGCACGAAGCCATTCAGAAAAGCAGGTGGAACAAATGCGCGCCAAGTTGGCCGAGGCCGAACGAAACCACCAGGCAAAGCTGATCGACATGAGTGCCGCAGCGTCTCGGATGGCGTCGGAACTGGACAATGCCAAGGCCGCATCAGCCGAGAGCGCCAGACTTGGCCAGGAGCAAAGTACAGCACTGCAACAGGCTCTCCAGGACGTGTCACAGTACAAGGCGGAAGCGGATACCCTTCGCGCGCTGGTGGCGCAGTTCCAGCCACCATCCAAACCCGTGCGCAGGAAGCGTAGCCCGGAAGGCCAATGAGGAGAGCGGCTGGTCAGAGCGACTCCCGGAGGCTCTTGTAGCGCCGCTCGCCACGCGCGGCAAAATCCGGCATAAAAGATTAATTCTTAATAGCCAAACCGCTTATGAGCTAAAACTGGCCGTATCCTGGCTTGCCCTCGGATAAGGTCATCGACCGATACCGCTGAGGCGGAAAGCTCCGCCAGGGCATCTGCCAGGAGCGGTTTTGTGGTGTCGTCGTCTACTACCGCGAAGCCGACACGTTCCCGAGCCCAGAGCTGGTGCTCATACCGCGTGTCCTTGTCCTTGTACAGCGAGGTCACCGAGGCGATGTCCGTCGCGTTCATGCCAAGCGCTGAAGTCAGGTACCGCAGCAGGACGGAGGGGAGACCTGAAAAGGCATCGGGGTGCCGCCCCGTAGCGCGCAGCATGACCAGTTGAACTGCAGCGCCAAGGCGTGCAGTCCCTCTGAACCTGGGCGGGCGCAGCTCCTGGATGTCTTCAATGCTCAGCCCAAAGCACTCTTCGACCTCCCGCTTAGATAGCGATTTGGGCAGGGTATCGGCGCCAACGAAACGTAGGTAGTAGCTAGACAAGCTGGTCCTCCCATGGCTGGCGTGGTCGCAAGCCTGCTGCAGTCTACGTATTCGCTACTGATAATTCCAGACAATAAAAAAGTGCGGGTTAACCCGTAGCTCTTAACCGGGTTTTCTGCACGGAAAGTGAGATCACCCCAAAGAGGTCTGCATGCAGTTGGTTCAAGAGGTTTCGCGCACCGCACCTCGTGAGCCCTCCGACCCGCGGGTGCTGGCAGCCATGGAATACCTCCGCCAACGAGTGGACCAGGCCGTGACGCTTCCTGAGGTTGCGCGGGTTGCAAACCTGTCCCCTGGCCGGTTCCGGCACCTCTTCGTGGAAGAGACAGGCATGCCCCTGAGAACATACGTGTTGTGGCGCCGGTTGCTCCACGTCTGGACGCTCCTTATGCAAGGAGAGACGCTGTCTACGGCGGCCCACGCCGCAGGCTTTGCGGACTCCGCACACCTCTCCAGGACGGCGCAAACCATGTTTGGCCTCGCGCCGTCTGCCTTGCAGATGAATGGGCCCCTCAGCGCGCGAACCCGTGGTCTGGACCATCACTTGGGCTGAACGACCGGGCCGGTGACGGCGCCGAGGAAAGCAGCAAGGTCCTGGATGTCGCTGGCAGATAATCGGATGGTCTGGCGCTCAGCATGCTTCTCGTCAGGCCGCGCAAGTTCGCTGTGACCAATCGCCGCTCTTGGCGCCGCGGCGTAGTGCTCAAGCACTTGGTCGAGACTCGCGAACTGGCCGGCGTGCATGTACGGAGCTCTGGCTGCCACGTTGCGCAGGCTTGGCGTGCGGAACGCTCCGAGCTGGCCTGCGTCGTGCGTGTTCAGGAACTGAAGCTCGCCGCACTGCTCTGGCTTCGCGTCGCTATAGGGGCCTAGACAGTTGAATTCATCCTTGAGCAGCTTCTTCAACCCCTCGATGCGTCCGCGGTCGGGGTTCCTGGGGTCCACCGGCGGCACACCCGTGTTGTGGAAGGCGTGGTCCGTCAGCAGAGGCCCGTTGTGGCAAGTGATGCATTGGCCCTTGTTGAGGAATGCGCGCAGCCCTCGTACCTCTTGAAGCGTAAGACTTTCCTGGCCCTTGCCCTCGCCGCGAACCGTAGCCTCCGCGTACCGGTCGAAGCGCGATTCTCCATAGGAAATATGGCGTTCGTAGGCCGCGATGGCCTTGCCCATGTTTGCGAACACCCGATTGACTCCGTCACGCGTAGTCGCCGGAAGGGCTGCCCAGGCTGCGCGCTCGGAATCGGTGCCATTTGGAGAGGCGTTTTCAGGGAGCTTGGTCAATTCAGGCGCGGGACCGAACACAGCCTGGTACTGGGTCTTGTATTGTTCCAGCACGAGCTTTACGAATGCCACGCGGTTGCCCCCGTGCTCCGCCGGGTCCTCCAAAGGGCCAAGCGCCTGGGACCAGGCGCTGTCCTTGCGGCCGTCCCAAAAGAGAAACGGTGAATGTGCCGCGCCCATCACCGGCATGGTCCGGCGCTGACCAGTTCCGACGCCTTTGCCGAACTGCCGCCCGTCTTCGAACTGGCCGGTCGCAGAGTGGCAGCTGGCGCAGGAGACCTGACCGTTCTTGCTCAGCCGCGTGTCATTGAACAGCGCGCGGCCCAACGCGGCGGCCTCGGTCCGTTGCTCATAGGCGTTGGATACATCGACCGGACGCTTGCCAGCCTCTTTGAGGCGCATCGATGCGATGGTGGCGACATCCTGAGCCGACCACTTGTCGCGCACCGTCGCCTTCAGCTCCTGGGCAGCGAATACGGAGACGGCCAGTGCCGTCGCGCCGCTGCCGCAACAATGATGAAACGCTTGTTCATCCGCAACCTCAGCGCGCGGTCGGGTTGTTCACCACGGTGTTGAAGGTGACTTTGTCGGTTCCTTGAGGTCCGTCGATGGCCAGCTTTACCTCCCACCAGCCCGTCATGCTGAATTTCATTCCATCCAGCGCGTAGGTGCCCGCTTCCATCTCCCGTGTGACGCGCGGTTGCGTGGGCAGGCCATGACCGTGCTGAGGCATGCCGCCGTCGACCAGGAACTTTGCGCCTCGAACGGGCACGCCCTCGGCCGTGGCCAGCCTCACCTTCCAACTGTGCATCTGGTTGATGGTAGGCGCTTGCGCTGGGGGCAACAGCGCGACCTGGTAGACGCCCCCTGCTGATTTTTTGTCGAGAGACAAGTCCAAGTCCTTGGGCGGTGCCATGCAGCCGGCGGTCATGAGTGCGACCACAACAAATACAGCTGAAGCAGTAGTTCTTTTGAGCATGAGTTTTCTCCAGAGATGATTGCTTCAGGCCCGCGCAGCGTCGAGGGCTTGCTTCAGGTCTTTCGGAAGGGGCAGACGCCGAAATCCACTGACATCCGAGCCACCGGTATTGCCTTCGGGCACAAGCCCCAGCGCAGTGAAGATGGAAGCGGCAACCATCCGCCAGAGTTGGCCCGTGGCTTCACCGTAGCGGCGGTTACGCAGTGCAAACTGAAACATGCGCCAGTGCACGCGTACATGCTCGACGGTCGTTGCCTGGCCAAGCACGTGGGCTCGCTCCAGGTGTTGGAAGGCGGTGTAGAACTCGCCGCGTGCCTCGGCCACCGAGGCGGCGGCCAGTTCTGTTTGCACGGCGGGCTTGATGCGAATTGCGAAGGTGTTCACGAGGTGCTCCGGGTTGGTTCCGATGCACTGAATTCTTCGCGAATGGCGGAGTTTGGGCTTGAACGCAGGGGCTGTCTTGGTAGCCCTTTCGTTCAAGAATGCCGAGCGCGGCGCATGACCGCCCACGTCATGGACGCGCGGCAGGGTACCTTCTACGCTGCTCCCAAATCGGGCGCGCTGCTCGCGCTTATTCAGGAGATTCTTGATGACAGGGTCTGCGATTGGCTTGCTCAACGGTCTGCAGTTTGGCCCCGATATCGTGGCGTATTAGGAACGCATCGATGCCAGCCTGGAACCCTTTGGCGGTGCATTTCTCGTGCATGGCACTCGGCCCCGGGTGAAGGAGGGCGTTTTTTGGTGGCGATTGCATCGTCATCAAACTTTCCCTCAATGGCATAAGGATGAGGCCCTACAGCATGTCAGCTCATTCGGGCAGCTTTTGGACAAGTCAGCGTTCCATCGGATGACCGCTTCTGGGCGCATTCTGCCGCTTGGTACAACGTCCGGAAATGGCCGATAGCACGCATTCGAAGAGGAAGTTTGGATGACGGCAACCGCTGCAGAGGGTGCGTTGGTCATGGTGCTAACGCATTCAAAGTTGGGCACTACTTCTTCACCAAGGCCCGCTGCCTGCGCCAGCCCAGAAAACCCAGAACGGCCGACAACAGCCCCAGTGCCCACGGCGCATCCACGGGGATGGCCACAGCGCCAGCGCCCGCAGGGCCCGCTGCCAACGCAAAGGGGTCACTGATGCGCCCCGGTGTTGCATCCGAGTCCCCCACACCGTTGTCGGTGATGGTGTAGGTCACCGTCAGGCGGTCTGCGCTGAGCGTGGCGCCACCGAGCTGAAACCAGGTGGATGCCGCGGCTACCCCCCCAACGACGGGAGTGGCAGGGCCGTACTTCCAGAACTGGATACCTGCAGGCAGCGGCTGGGGATAGGTGATCGCCATCGTCACCGCTCCGGTACAGCCCGTGGACTGGAACGCGTACTCCCCATAAGGCATCGTCGCTCCTGCCGGGGCAGGGTTGGACAAGCCGGCAAAACCGCTGGTGGCCTCCAGCGTGCACGTGGCGCCACCACCAGAAAGCGTTGCCGTTGCAGGACCTGACATGCCTGGTGGCGTCCCCGCCACGGTGAGCAGGCGCGGCACTACCGCGTTGGATGCGGCCGATGGCGCGCCAGTACCGGCGGAATTGCTCGCTGTCACCGTGAACGTATATGTCGTGCCGTTGGTGAGGCCCGTAAAGGTAATCGGCGAGGCGGCGCCCGTTGCCGTCGCACCCCCGGGGCTGGCGGTAACGGTGTATCCGGTGATTGCGCTTCCCCCTGTGAAGACCGGCGGGGTAAATGCCACTGTGGCCTGTGCATCCCCGGCGCTCGCCGTGCCGATGGTCGGCGCACCCGGCACCACGGCGTTCACGGTGAAGCTGCGGCTCACCTGGGTCGCGGCCAAATAGTTGCCATTCCCGGGTTGGTCTGCGTTGATCGTGCAGGTGCCCACTGTCAAGAAGGTCAGCGCCCCTCCAGTCGTGATGCTGCACACCCCAGAGGTGGAAGATGTGAACACCGGCGTCAAACCAGGTGCATCGGTCGTGGCCGTCAGCGTCGGAGTTGTGCCGAAGTTCTGCGCGCCGGGGTTGGCGAAGGTGATGGTCTGCGCCGCTTTGGGCGTGATGGAGTTGGACGCGACCGATGCCGGCCCTGTACCTGCCACGTTGTCTGCCGTCACCGTGAAGGTGTATGACATCCCGTTGGTCAGCCCCGACACGACAATCGGGGAACTCGCTCCCATCACGGGAAGTACATCCGCCGGGTTGGCCGTCACGGTATAGCTGGTAATCGCTGAGCCCCCGATATTCGATGGGGCCACAAACGCAATGCTCGCCTGGGTATCACCTGCCGTTGCGACCGGGCTGGTAGGAGCGCCAGGTACCACGGCATTGACCGTGAAACTCCGGCTGATCTGCGGCGCAGGCAGAAAGGAGGAATCGCCCGCCTGGTCCGCATTGATGGTACAAGTGCCTGCCGTCACAAAAGTCAGTGCGCCGCCGGTGGTAATGGTGCAAACACCAGGGGTTGAGCTGGTGAAGGACACCGTGTATCCGCCCCCAGCCGACGAGGATGCCGTAAGCGTGGGTGCAGTCCCAAAGTTCTGCGCCCCGGGATTGGCGAAGGTGATGGTCTGGGGTGAAGCTGGTGTGACCGAGTTGGAGGCCGCCGATGCGGGGCCTGTACCCGCACTGTTGGTCGCAGTGACGGTGAATGTGTACGCAACCCCGTTCGCCAGCCCGGTCACCGTGATCGGCGAGCTGGAACCGGTGCCGGTAGCCCCCAACGGGTTCGAGGTCACGGTGTAGCCGCCAGCGAGGATGGGAGCGCCGCCCGTGGTTGCCGGTGCAGTAAAAGTTACCGAGGCCTGGGTATCACCCGCAGTGGCGGTGCCGATGGTGGGCGCACCGGGCACGACTGCGTTCACGGTGAAGGTTTGGGCCACTGTGGGTGCCGCATTCCAGGCGACGTTGCCGCTCTGGTCGGCATCAATCGTGCAGCTGCCTGCAGTCACAAAGGTGAGCGCGCCGCCGCTGGTGATCGTGCACACCCCGGTGGTGGACGATGAAAACGTGGGGGTCAGCGTGGATGTAGCGGTGGCCGACAGCGTGGGGGTAGTTCCAAAATTTTGCGCGCCGGGGTTGGCGAAGGTAATGACCTGGGAACCCTTGGGCGTGACTGCGTTGGACGCCGCAGAAGCCGTACTGGTACCGACCCCATTGGTGGCGGTCACTGTGAACGTGTAGGCCGTGCCGTTGCTCAGCCCTGTCACTGTCACGGTGCAGGCCGCAGGCCCGGCGCAAGAGCCAGAAGCTCCGCCTGCGTTGGCCGTAGCGGTATAGCTGGTAATGGCTGAGCCACCGTCGGTCGCTGGCGCGGTGAAGGTCACGCTTGCTTGACCGTCGCCCGCGGTGGCTGTGCCGATGGTGGGGGCACTGGGCGCAGTAGGGATGAATACTGTGTGCGTTGCACCGCTGGAATACGCCGCAGGGCTGATGTTGCCCGCTACATCTTGTATGTTGGTACCGGCGTTGAGGTTGAGCCGGAGGGTGCCGTTGCCGGAAATCCCGGACACGGTCACGTCCACCGACGAGCCGGACGCCGCTGAAACACTCGCAATATTGCCCGCAGCAGTGCCGGTAGAGACCAGCGTGAAATCGTCCGTGGAAATGTTGCCCACCAGCTCGTTGAAGTTGACCGTAAAGGCCATGCTGGTGGCGCTGGCGGCCGGGCTTCCGCTCACCGTGATACTGCTCATGGCGGGCATGATGTTGTCGACCGTAGCGTTGGTGGTGTCGGCCACCGTAGTACTGCCCCCGGCACTGGTCGCGGTAACGCTGACGTTGCGACTGATGTCGCTGATAGCGCCAGCGACGATGGTGTAGGTTGCAGTCCAGGTTCCGCTGCTGTTGGTGGCAGCCACCGCAGCGCCGCCACCAAACTGGCTGAAATTGACCGTGACGCCGGTGACACCACTGTTGTTGTCCCCGCCCGCCGTGTTGTTCCAAGTGGCGGTGACTGTGTCGCCGATCTTGTAGGCACCGCCAACGCCATTGGCACCGCTGATGGCGATTCGAGCATCGGTTACGGCGGGGGGAGTAGCAGCTTGGCAGGTCACCGTGGCGGTGGCCGTTGCGTTACTGTACCCCGACCAAAGGTAAACCACGTAATTTGCGTCGTTGGCAGGCACCGTGTGGGTGCCGATCAAATTTAGTTCGTTGCCTATGTGGGCATACTGCTCCAGGATGACGTCAGCTGGAGGAGCGACACCACCATTCTTGTAGAGGGCGAAGCCAGCGCCGTTGTATGGATCGTTGCTGGCGTTCGTGCTGCCGGAGGTCGTCACTTGATAGGTGATCTGTTCTCCGGCCGTCACAGCGTGGCCGTCGTGATAAACCTCGTTGGTTGCCGATAAGGTGATTCCGCCACTCCAGTAGGCCTGGATGGCTGCGCAACCGGAGGAAATAGCCCAGCTGGGATGCACTACGCCGAACCCTAGCAATGTGAACAAGAGGAGTGCACGCCACTGACGTGAGAAGACTGCAAAGCGGCTGGGCTTGAGGATCTGCATTGGCGCTGTTCAATAAATATAGCTATAGGCGCCTAGTGGATGAGCACCAGACAACAAAGAAGGGACTGAAGCCCATTGTTCTATCCTACTGGTATCGCAATCAATTTGATACGATTGAATTGCACCAGTAACGCCCAGGGACGAACCTCTTTTGAACAACCGCCATGGGCTCAGGCCTGTGGCGGTTTTGTTTTGGGGGACGAAGACGAAGAGCTTTAGGCTGGTTGCAGCCGTTGCCAGTCGGCGCTCGGAGCGACCGCATTTGCCAATAGCAGCCAGTGACCAAGTCTGCAAATGCGCTTTTCAGGCACTGCACCACAGATGGAAGTCAAGCTGATAGGTTTCCTGGAGAAATCGGTCCGCCACCGAGAGGAGCGTCAGCTGGCTTGGGCTGACCTTGGCCTGTGAGACACCGGGCTGCACCGCAAATACAGAGAGTCGTAGCTCGCAACGCTTGCTCAGATCGCGAAGCTGGATGAGCCGCGTGTCATTTCCGACCTCAAATCGCGTAGGACGCCCGACGTCCACACGCTGTTCGTTGCGCTTCAACAGATGGCTAAAGAGGTCCTTACGACGGTCGCGGTTATGAAGCCACACGATGCTGCGCTGGGCCTGGCCGCACACCACATACAGGTCATCAATTCGTGCGCCCGCTTCAGAGTGCATCGAGAATTTGCAGTGGTACAACTCCACTTCAATTCGCTTGGGGTTCTTCGGGTCGTCAATGCGAATGGCAACGACATCTGCCGCCTCGCCGGAGCCGTCGTCATCGAACACAACGTCGTAGTTACCATTCTTCCGCAGGATGTCAATGACGCGGTACTGGACTGAGTCCTGCCGCTTCTCGTCGCGCTGCGATTCCTTAGTAATGTCAATGCCCGTCCAGTCGACTGCTACGAGCTTGTCGACGGGGTACAGCTCCAAAGCCTTCACAAGTTCGACGTAGAGATTGCCCTCCAAGGAAGAACCATCGGCAAACCAGATAGTGGGAGGCTTCTCGGTGAAATATTCGCAGAGGTCACGCTCGCCGCCACGACGAATACGAGCGGTGTCTCTTCGTTCGTAAACGAACTTGAAGTCAGTCGCCGACTCGCTGACGCGGAACAATTCGAGCCGTATGCGCACTTCACGCTCATCGGTAAAGACTCTGAACACGATGGGCTTGTCGGCGCTGTTTTCGATCAACTCAATGCCCAGGTCGGTGAGTCGGTTCTCTGCGCCGTACGGCCAAACGACTGTGGTCATCGACTCAACAACGTCAAGGACATCTGATGGCCAGTCAATGCCGATGGCCACGACACTGGGCCGAGCATCGACCTGGCGCGGGATAAGCGTCCCTTTGAGGACCTCTTCCGGGTCAATAGTCTCGTCAACAATCTTCCCGCCGATGTTGCGGCACCAGGCCGTGAACGTGTCAACACGCAGACGCTGTGCAGACCAAACGCGGCCGCGCTTGGCCGCGCCAATAGTGGTGCGCGAGCCATTCTCATACCCGACGCCCGCCAGCACAGCCTTCCGTGCACCTTTCTTTGTGCTTTCTGACAACCGTGAACCAACGTCTGCTCCCATTCGCCCGGTGTACCGAATCTGACGGCCGAAATGCTCGTCGAGTCCAACGTTTGTTAATAGCAACCGATTGATACCGTGGAAGGTGCGGTACACAACGGGGTCAACGACGAGAGTGACGTCATCTCCAGCCAACGCCTTCGCAAGGTCCTTGAATTCGCTGCTGTTACTGGAGCCATGGATAAACAAAAGCTGGCGTTCTCTGTCCCAGTAGGCGATGAAGAGCTCCCAGGAGTAATCCTGAACAATCGAGACCGCGGTCCACGGCACCACATGTCGGTTTGCAGTGATAACGACGAGCGTGTTTTCCTTCTCATTGAGAGAGGAATGCACCTGTTCATACTTGGTCGCTCCACGGATACCCTTCCGAAACCTCTTCGGAGTCCAGTTCGCACAGGCAGTTTGAAAGACCACGGTGCTCGCGGACGGGTTCAATTCCTTCATTGGGATGCCGCCAAGGTTGCCCACGAATCCTGCCATGAAGTCCTGCGCGCCCACTTCATCTGCGATGGCCGCTTCGCTAAGCTCCGGCAAAAGCTCATTCCAATCGGGGTCTTGCGAGTAGAGCTTTTCCAATTCTTCGGTGAGGTCGACGCTTGCGGTGTTCGCAATGAAAACAGGGTCGCCCAGGTCGCTCCGCGCTCGGGTGAATCGACCTGCCAATTGCAGCGTTACCGCCAAGCTCTTCCTAAGGTCGTGGAACGCGGCAATCTTCAGTTCCGGCATGTCGAAGCCTTCTCCCAGCATGTCCACGCATACGACGATGCGGGACCCGCCAGAGCGCAGCTTTGCATGGGCCGTCTTGCGCTCTGTCGTAGAAATCTTTGTGTGAAGGACTACGGGGTTGAAGCGGCCGAGCTCCTGGTAAATCGCAGCAACTTGGTTTGCTCGGTCAGTCGATGAGACTCGGGCCATGGCCACATGTTTTCCTGTGGCGTCCGTGTCCAGCTCCTTCAACACCTGCTGAGCGATTGCCCGGTCTGCCTTCTTGAACCCGAACTCAGAGACTGGACTGAAGCGAATGCGCCTGAAGTAGCCCTCTGCCTGGGCCTTTCGCAATGGATAAACGTAGATGATTTTTCCGTCGATGCGTCGGTGGTCCTCTCGGAAAGGAGTGGCAGTGAACTGCAGAACGCGCTTGTCAGCGTAGTGCTCCTTGAAATCTTTCCAAGTCGGTGCCTCTGCGTGGTGCGCCTCGTCGATGAACAAGTGGCTGCACAGCGATGCAATGCGCTTCTTAACCTCCTGCGTGAATCTGCTCGCGAGTTGGCTGGTAGTGACGACCACATTGCAGGTGGTAAAGAAGGCGTCGACTTCGCCAATGTCACGGGGCGCGGAGGTCATGATGCCGACTACCGGGCGCTGAACCGCCGCATCAAGAATGGCGCTCTCTTCCAGTTTCAGTATTCCAAGCGTGACAAACTTTTGTGCGACCTGGCTTCGAAGTGTGTCCGTCGGCACGAGAACGAGAATGCGCTGGCATTGGCTGGAGACTGTGGTTGCGAGCATTGTCTCGGTCTTGCCCGTCCCCGTCGGCATCACGATGGTCGCTACGCCATCGCTTACCGACCAATGCGCATGGATGGCATGCAACGCCCCAACCTGGGGACGACGAAGCGCGATTGCACCGTTTGCGGCGCTGTCCTCATCGACGTAGTGGAACGCTCCCCGCCAGGACTCGCGAGCACGTTGCGCCCGACCGGCAACGTCCAAACCGGCCGTTGCGCTCAAGAGCGGGTGCTGGTCCCATAGGGCCTCTTGCGCGTCAATCTCCGGCAGCACCTCGGCGGGGAGGCTGGACTTCACCAAGACCGAGACATCTGTCGGCATCGCGAAGCCGTCAGGCACCTTCTTGAAAAGGAGAATATCTGGCCCGCCAGCGTCTGGCGTAAACCGAAGCCAGGTCGCTTTGTCCGTTATGAACCTTACGAACCGACCAGACAGTACTTGCTTTTCCAATAGCACTTGGCGCACTACCCCGTGCCGGTACTTTTCGTTGACACCAAATACAGGCGGAACTATGAGTTTCAACGTTGCCTCCCTTATGTGCTTATCACCGTTTCACGCGGCGGCTTGCTTCCTTCATTGCCAGTGGGCAAAGATGCTAGCGCATGAGGCTCCGTTGACATTGTTGCAAGCGGCTCCCATGGTCACACCTATTGCCGCTTTGCAGTTCCAAATCGCCAGGCCTTCCGTCAACGCCCGCTTGCTATGCGAACTAATATGTCTACCACCACCGTTGCAAGGGTTCCTCGCTGGCCCTATCTTGAAATTAAAAAATGAAGTTCACGCAAGCTTTCAGCTTAATCGACTGGTTGAGCCGACTCGGTCAGTACCGATAGAACCCGAGAGATTCCATTTGGTTATAACCCTTTGCAGCCAGATACTGCTCGCGGGATGCAGTGCTGAAGTTGCTCGTGCACCACCGGCCCCACGACTGTGAGGATGTGTCAGATGCCGACTGCTTCCCACAATGGCGTTGCAGCAAAAAGCACTTACACGGCACTGCAGCTAGAACACGGATGGCAAAGTGATGAGCGCCGTCACCGAGAGAATTTTCGAACCAAGGGAGCAACAATGCAGAAGTTGAGCAAGAACTGGTTGGCCTTGCATGAGAACCACGTGCTCGTCGTCACAACCAATTCTCACGAGCGGAGAGCGATTCTCGGAATGCTCAAAATTCATCAGAAGCTGACGACCGGCTCGCCGAATTTTCGCGCATTTCTCGGCCACTCAGATGACAGTCTCGTCGTCGTGTTAGACGGCGATGGTGGGTACGCCAGTGCCGATGCCGCAACCCGATTTGCTTCGCGGTACCTGATGGAAGCGAACTACCCGAAGCCAGCCCTGGTCGTAATCGGCGGGGTCTGTTGGGGCAATCCAAACCTCGTCCAGATTGGGGATGTCATTGTCAGTGGCGACATCCAATCTGCGAATCGATCGACTGCAAGGGAAGATGGCAGCGTCGCTAAGTTCTATCCCTTCAAATCATTGCTCGACATGGAGGCGCTGATCTCCGCTGTTGAGCCGAAGCCGAAATGCGGTCAACTCGTCTCACTCGAAGTTCGCTTGAGTGACGAGAAGGCACGAGACGCATTACTGTCGCAATGCCCGACGGTTTTGGGTGGCGAGATGGAAGGCTTCGCACTCGTGCCGGACTGCAAGAACGTTCCTTGGCTGATCGTCAAGGCGGTGTCCGATTTCGCGACGGTTATGGAGGGGCGCGATGAGCAGAGAGGCGCTGCAGGTAGCGCCGCTACTGTCATAAAGGCGTTGCTCACAGCATTTCATTCAAGCAGGCTGCCCGACTTACCGGAGAAGACTAAGACCGCCGCAACCAACTTGATCCACGCCTTGCATGACAAGCGCATTGAGATTAGCCTGGACCACTTCGACCCAAATGAACCTAAATACACGGCGGCACTGGAGGCTTCATTTTCAGCTCGTTTTTTGGCGTCGACCACGCTGCGTACCAACGCCGTTGCTGTTGACGCGAGGCTTGCCGATGACCTAACTTCCCTTCTTTTAGAAGTGGCCTCCAACGCGTTTCGGCATGGTCGAGCCCGGAAAGTCTGGATTGAATTCGGGCTTAGCGGCGTCTCGTATGGCGACGACGCAAATAATTTCGACCTATCCGTGCTGAGCGACAACGGAAGAGGAGGCCATTTCTCTTACAAGCAATTTCTGGTCCGCCATGTTGATTCTGGCCACGTCGAGATCAAGTCTTCGACGACAGGAAAGGGTAACAGCATCCGAGTCCATGTGCCTCATGAGATCCCCGACCTGCGCAACATTGTCAACCAGTGCAGCGCTCATTTCAACCATGTCGCATGGTCGCAAGGGCGACCGGCATTGAGTTGGCCGGGCACCTGTAGAACCGTATTCGTGGATCTCGATTCGATGGTGATGATGTCGGTCGTCTTTGACCTGTGCGATGAGATCACTACGCCGATTCACTCAGGCCTAGAATTCGTTCTTCTTTGCTCCGACGCCGACAGGCTCCACGCAATCAGGACAAGATATCCGGACGCGGTCACGTCAGGGCAGATCCGCTTCGTTCCGGCCCCTTGACCTGTTGATTGAGGTTAAGTCTTCCTCGCGCAATGCACTGCGGAGGTTCCTCGGTAATAGCTGAGCCCAAGAACGTCCCAAGCCATGTCTGCTTTCAAGTGCGCAGCGGTCATTGAAGAGGAGCAATGTAAGGTCCGTTATCGCTGCGTAGCGGTCGCCCAGCGTGCATTGTTTAAATCGTTGCCACGACGGCTCCCCTGCCAAACAGCAAAGCCAAGCCCTCATACGCAGGCCCAGCTCTACGGTTGCTCAGGCCTTCGCGGCCCGGCGAATTTTCTCCCCGGCTTTTACCAACCCCATCCTGGCGATTTCTTCAATCTTCGCGAGCTGCTTGGTACGAGGTTGGGTCTGGCCCTTCTCCCACCGCGAGTACGACAGAGGAGACACCGTCAGCAGCGATGCCATTTCGATTTGGGTCGCTCCAAGTGCCTTTCGCATCTGGCCCAGAATCTCCGGCGCAAATACGAACTCCTCTTGCGCGGTGCGCTTCGAAACTTTGGGTTGGTCTGAGGACCGCGCCGCCCCCACTGTCTTCGATTGGCGTTGGGCCGCCTTCAGCTGCGAGGTGAGACCCTTAACTTCACGCTTCAGAGCGGCGATTTCAGACCGGTGGCTAATGATCGCTTTGCGCATGCCCTGCAACTCAGGCTTGAGCTCCTTGCGCGCCATGCGAACGACTTCAGCGCGAAAGGCATTAGAAAATGTATTCATAGTCTGGATGGTACGAGATGCTCTTCCGGACCGAAGGATCAAACGACATTCAGCCCGGTAAGATTCTCGCGCCATGGCAATCAAACCCACCTTGGCACGGGAAGCCTTGGAACAAACCCCCTGGGCGCAAGCGTTCAAGAAAGAAGCGCCGGTCAGCTATGCCACAGCCATCCGCTACGCCCTGGAGGACAAGCTGGAGGTCTTTTTCGCGCACACAACAGAGACCGGTGAGCCGCAATGGGTGATCTGCGTGCTGGAGGATCCCTCATTCTGCATGGACGCCGTTCCCCCAAGGCTGTGGCTGTGCAGCTCAGCAGAGAGATGGGTTGGAAGGTCGTGAGATAACCTGCCCAGGGATCGGCTGACATCCATCGCAGGGGCCTGAACCATCGTTCAGAAAGTCAAACCGCCAGAGGTCAGTACTTGCGGTTTGTTCAGCTCTCCTCCGCCTTGCGCTTGGCAGCCTTGGGGTCGACCACGGCCTTGAACTTGGCACCCGCCACAAACTTCGGCACCGTGGTCGCGGGAATCTTCAAGGCTGCACCGGTCGACGGGTTCTTGCCTGTACGGGCTGCACGCTTGGCAGATTTAAAGGTACCAAAGCCCACCAGCTGTACGGCATCACCTTTCTTTACAGCCGTCTGGATGGTGTCGATCAGCGTTTCCAAAACAGCATTGGCTGTCGTCTTGGACAGATCATTCTTGGAAGCCAGAATTTCAACGAGTTCTGCGCGGTTCATAGATGCTCAATGTGTAAAAAATGGAGAGGCCGATTTATACCGCCGCCGCTGACACGGCCCTTGCTGCTACTCAATGCTGCGGTGCAATTTTTGGCAAAAACTCCACTCCCGTGCGTTTGACTAACTCCTGATAGCTGATCGGCCGGCTCACCGTCTCTCCCTCGCGGTTCTCCTGCCAATGCGCCCAGGCTCTTTGCGTGGAAGCGTCATAGACCAGCTTGTACAGATAGGTCGGCACCTTTACCCCATTGGAACCAATGCGCGGCCCGTTGTCAGTGAAGACTGGTCCCGTGATCACAAACACATCCCCCTTGGCTCGGCGTGCGTAGTGCCGTGTGTCCTGCTCGATCTTGTTCCATGCGCCCCCGTTGTGCTGTGCATTCTGCGGAACCATGTTGGCCAAGCTGAAGCTCTGGGCCATGGCCGTCGGGGTGGGCATATCTCCCGCAGGCGCCATGTGACCTCTGCTGTAACCAGAGTTCTTGTAGTCCTCCAGTTCTGCCCGCTCACGGCTTGGAAGTCGCGCGTCCGAAAAGAAACGCTTGGCACGCTTCTCATCGGCATCTTCGATGAGCTGCCGGTTCAAGCGCTGGGCCACATATACAGGGGTCTTGGTGGTACTCGAGTGCAGCACCGCAAACGCCTCATAGCAAAGCTCCCGCAACGGCGGCCGGGGTGTGACGGCCGGGGGCGTGCCGTTCGCAAAGAACTGCGGGCACTGCGCGAAGCTGGTGGGCTCGGGCGTGAGCAGGGCCGCACTATCGAATTGCGGAAATCTTGCCCAGGAAGAATTTGGGAGAGCTGTGCCAGCAAGGGTCAGCGCCAGCACGGCAGCCAGGCGAAACCCACCCGATCGAAAGAACAAACGATTCACAAAAAGAGCTTCCAGCGAACAGAAATTGAATAAGCCCAATTGGAGCATCCTTCACCGCCGAACCTCTCCCCGAATGCCCGCACGCCACAGGCGTTTACGCTGCTCTGAGATCGCCATCTACGCACAAAACTGTGCTCTCATGCGAGCCTTGTTGTCCTAGACCGGCCTGCAGATTGATCGCAGAGAGCTTCCGCAGTCCCGGACAATAGGCCTAAATCTGGTCGGACAAGATCTCTGGACTAGACGGGCGCATTGCGTTGACGGGAGTTCAGACAGCCACACCATCATCCAGGGATGCGGGGAGGGGGTCGTACGCTCAACGGCGACATCCTCATGTACTGTGGACCAGGTCCTGTCCGAGTCGAGAGTGAACCGCCCCGGGAATCGTGGAGGCCGGTTGGTTTAAGTCAGGCCGCCACCATGGAGGGCTGACTGGCGAGTTGCCGGTAGTAGTTTGCCTCAGCCTCTGCCGGCGGGATGTATCCGATGGGTCCGAGCAGCCTGTGATGGTTGAACCAGGACACCCATTCCAACGTTGCCAGCTCCACCGATTCACGGGTTGGCCAGGACCGTCGGTGGATCACCTCGGCTTTGTACAACCCGTTGTTCGTCTCGGCTAAGGCGTTGTCATAGCTGTCGCCCTTGCTGCCCACCGAGGGCTCGATGCCTGCCTCTGACAGCCGTTCGCTGTAGCGGATGCTGACGTATTGCGACCCCCTGTCGGAATGATGAATCAATTCCCCATCACGCTCGGGTTGCCGGGCATACAGCGCCTGCTCCAGGGCATCCAGAACAAAGTCGGTGTGCATGGAGTTGCTGACCCGCCAGCCCACAATGCGCCGGGCGTACACGTCGATCACGAAGGCCACGTACAGCCAGCCCTGCCAGGTCGAGACGTAGGTGAAGTCCGAGACCCACAGCTGGTTGGGCCGCTCGGCCTTGAACTGTCTGTTGACCCGATCCAGCGGGCACGGTGCTTTCATGTCGCTGATGGTGGTGCGAACCACCTTGCCACGGCGCACGCCCTGCAATCCCAGGCGCTTCATCAAGCGCTCGACCGTGCAGCGGGCAATGGACAGCCCTTCGCGGTTCATCTGTTTCCAGATCTTGTCGGCACCATAGACCCGCATGTTGGCCTGCCAAACGCGCTCAATATGCGCCACCAGGGTGTCATCACGTTGGGCGCGCGGACAGCGCAGCCGTGGATTGCGTTGACGGGCGGCATGACGCCAATAGCCTGACGGGGCGATCTGCAGCACCTTGCAGATCGACTAGACCCCGTAGGCCTGTCGATGCTGATCGATGAAGCCCCTCAGGACTTCAGACGGCGGTCGAGCTCCGCCTGGGCGAAAAACGCGCTGGCCAGCTTCAAGATCTCGTTGGCCTTGCGCAGCTCTTTGACCTCGCGCTCCAGCGCCTTCATCTGTTCACGCTCGGAGGTGGTGATGCCGTCGCGCACGCCGGTATCGATCTGATCTCGCTTGACCCATTCGTTGAGGGTCTGGGGCACGCAGCCAATCTTGGGTGCGATGGATTCGATGGCCGCCCACAGCGAGGGGTACTCGCCTCGGTGCTCACGCACCATGCGAACAGCGCGTTCGCGGACCTCGGGTGAAAACTGGTTCGACTTCTTGCTCATAGCTCAATCCTCTCAGAGAAAAGAGCCTCCTCAAAACCCGGGGCGGTTCACTCTGGCCGCAGCACCAAAGGCCGCTAAGCCATCTGCTGCATGCACCTCAATGTCGAAGAACTCACCGCTCGCATGCGCGCCCAGCACGCGGAATTTCTTATTTTGTGCGTGCGGCAGTTCGCCGGGGGTGTCCACCTGCGTGAGCCCCATGCGCTCGGAGAGCTCGTCGCACATATCGCCGGGATCAGCCAGCGCATAGCGCGCCATGAGCTTGGGGATGTCGTCGAGAAGGATGTGACCATCCTTAATCTGCATGGATAGCCATTTGGCGATCGTTTGCTCGTCAAGCAATTCATCGCATTTGGCGTTGGTGTTGTTCATTACTATCTCCTGAAAGAAGATAGGCATCGACACCCGAGGGCGTCTGGTGCCCATCGGGGTTGAAATGTGGCTTGCGCCGTTAGATGCTGTTTTGCTCCAGGAGGAGCTCGGTCAGCGGCCGAATCGACCAGCGACATTACGTCGATGGGTTGAATGCTTTGCAAAGCCAATTTGCATAGATGAATGGCTTTGGAAAGCCCTCTTACCCAAACGGGCAAGAGGAACCTTCACGTAAGGAAAATCAGAGGAGAAAGTAGTTCACGTTGGTGACTGCTCCAATGGCGAAGACAACAACGAAAACGATGTCAGCCATTGATTCTTCGGATTCCCAGAATGCTCTGAGGTGAGTTTGGACGTGGCTCATGTGGTTCTTTCGAGTGGATGAGCCCCCTCCATCGAGGCTCCCCGATGGGTGGTTTCAAAATCGTCCAGCCAGCAGGCCGGAAGGTGCTATGCGGTCACAGCAAGCGATTTGGTAGTGGCCGTAGATGCGGATGCAGCTTCGACTTTGCTTGCCAGGGCTTCGCTGCTGATGTCGATGCGATCCCTGAATTCCCAGAACTGATCGCCCTTACGGGCAAAGATGCTGGTGACATTTCCACAGTACAGCTCCGAAAGCCGGAAGCTTTCAATGCCCCGGTAGGTGCCCCAGCGAACTGGGGGTAGGCAATTGAGCGCTTCGTCGTAGCGTTCGGCCGTGATTGGCTTCGGATCCGTGATGTAGCTGTTGTCCTGGAGGGCAGCGAACGCTTCATGGTCGATGACTTGAATGTCGGCTCCCGTGTCCAAAGCAAGCTCATCAAGGGTCTTGCCGCTGTAGAGCCCGTAGGTCTTGCCATCATCGTGAACACGCAGCACGTCCACAAGCTGTGGATGAGGGTTCTAATTGCTCGCAGGGATGTAGAACACCCGCTTGCCTTTTTCCTGAATAGCCATGGTTTTCTCCTGTGTGAAAAATCCGGGGCGCATCTCCCACATGGGGAGGTTGTCCCCGGTGGGTTGGAATTTCCAAGCCGTGCGGCCTGGAGGTTGATTGCTGTCTTGCGGTAAGGCGCTGCCAGTTACCGTGTCAGTCCTCTGGCTTTTCGCCAAGACAACCTAGCTGTAGAAGCAGTGCGGACAAACAGGCCTGTACCTGCTGTCACCACC
This sequence comes from Acidovorax sp., assembly GCA_030692685.1. GTDB lineage: Bacteria > Pseudomonadota > Gammaproteobacteria > Burkholderiales > Burkholderiaceae_C > Acidovorax. The sequence goes on from JAUXZO010000179.1 coordinate 57,165, forward strand.
AATCTCCAGCACAGCGCCCTCGCGCACGGGGGAACCCCGGACATCAATGCGCTGATTGAGCGTTGCCTTAGCTCCACAGCGACATAGGGTGCTGATCTCATGCAAGGTATCCGCGAGCGCCAAAAGCGTTGCGGCGCCTTCAAACGGCTTTCCACGAAAGTCAGTGCGCAGACCAAAGCAGGAAACACGAATCCTGAGCCCTGATGTGAGGTTGGCATGAATCTGATGCACCTGCTCGGCGCGCAGGAACTGAGCCTCGTCGATAAACACTTCGTCGATGCCATTGAGCGGCAGGGATGAATCAAAGACAGTGGCATGTGTGAACAGTTGGGCTTCGCACTGTGGCCCCATCCTTGATGTCACCTTGCCAACGCCATACCGATCATCCAACGAGCTGGTGAGTACCAGTACACGCTTTCCGATGGAGATGAGGTTGTGTCTACGCTGCAGGAGCGCGGTACTCTTGCCGCCCTGCATGGTCGAGTAATAAAACTCAAGCATGTTGTTCAGCAATACGCTGCCTCTTCATGATTTGCGCAGGCATCTTCCGGGTAATCCTCGTACAGGGGATCAGGATTCCATCCCTGGTCAGTCTCGATGAAGATCTGCCTTCCGCGTTCACGGTTGTGGGTGCACGAGAAACTGCGGATACGGTTTGCGCGCAGCTCTTGCTCGGCGAACTTGTGTGCTTCGAGATACGCGGATGAGCGTTCTACGAAAGATTCTGTTGTCATGCGGTCTCCATAAAAAAGAGGCCACATGCCCAGGGGCATAGCGGCCCCGGTGGGTTGAATTGCTCATGCGAGCTGTTGATGCTGATTGTTTGGATTCCCCAGCAGGGAACATTGAACAGTGAGGATAACCTCGCCGCTTCAAATCGACTTTCCACAGCGTCAACGCAAAAGTGGCGCTCTGGAAAGCCGACACCCGAAGGTGCTGGCTTTATTGTATCCAAGACGCCCATGCAAAGCGAGGGGGTCCAGGGTTTCATCGCAGGTTTAGGGCCGCGATGATTTCAAGTTACGAATTTTCTTGCTCTTGGAATACAACCGTGATGAACACGGGTCGTAGAAGGGCATCGCGTCGAATGGCCGACTGGTGGGGTGCGCACCATGCGGCGCGGCTCACTTCCACAGCATCCATCGGGATCCCCCATTCGGTGATGTAACGCCTGTTGCCATCGTTCCATGCGGGCAAGGCAAGCAGGCAACCGTCAACTTCGACCACGAAGCCGCCAAACGATGCATCCACGAGGGCAGTCCCCCGAGGTTTATCGCTCAACAGAGCATGTGCAGCGTCACGCCATCCTTCAAATATCGTCAGATCCAGTCCATTGAGGTCAGGATTCAAGTCTTGAAGGCTGGACTCAGCTGCTGCAATTCGAGCAGTGTCATTCGCTGCTCGCGCGATCTCCAAGCGCAGTGAGTACACCGCCCGTTGGAGGGTCTCGCTCTCCAGCCTGGCAACTGCCCATAAAGCACCGGCGCTATCCCGCCGTGCCGACTGCTCCCCCCTCGACAAAGCGCCGCAACACATACAGTACGTCGGCTAGAGTCTGATTCGGACATTGACAGCAGAAAAAACACGACCAAATAGGTTTCGTGGGGTTCATGCAGGGACATGCCCACTTCGGAGTCGTGCTTGAAGCCGCCAGCCCCCGGGCCGTGTCCGGCACGGGGACCGACGATGACCGCCGCAGGCTTGCTGACGTCCACGCAATCCAAGGCGTCGTCTTCTCGCAGAGGGTGATGGAAAGCAGCGCGTAGTTTGCCGGCCGCTCAAACAGCCCGGAATCGAGAATCATCCGCCGGCAGCATGCTACTCACGCCCTCGGCGCTCAGGTTGGACACCATCTTTGCGACTGCGACAGTGCTGGTCTTCATGTGGCAGCCCCTTTTTTACCGAAAAAGGGAATGAACCGCGGAGTGCGCGCTGCGTAGGCCTCATAGACCGCTCCGAAGCGCTTTCGCATCTCGGTTTCTTCCGTGACTGCCAGCCGTCCATACATCACCAGGAGGATCGGAAACATCGCCAGGGTGAGCAGCGTCGGCCATTGCAGCAGGAAACCCAGCAGGATCAGGACGAAAGCCACATACTGCGGATGGCGGAGGCGGGCATAGGGGCCCGTGGTCGCCAGCGTATCGTGGCGTTGCGCGTGATACAGCACATTCCATGCGGTGGACAACAGGTAGAAGCCGTAGCCCAGGAATACGTAGCTGGCAATATGAAGCGGGCCGAAATGAGCGTCGCCCTTTTCGCCAAGGAGGGTCGACCACAGGTGACCGGAGTTGTGCGAGAGCAGGTCGAGGCCGGGGTACCTTGTCTGTAGCCATCCGGACAAGACATAGAGCGTCAGAGGAAAACCGTACATCTCGACGAAGAGAGCCACGATGAACGCGGCGAAAGCGCCGAAAGTTCGCCAGTCGCGCGCGGTCTGTGGTTTGAAGAAACTGAACGCGAACATGAGAAAGATCGCCGAGTTCAGGACGACCAGTGTCCAGAGGCCGTAGGCCGACGTATCGTGGGTCATGGTTGCTCTCCCGTTGTGGAGGTTGGCCTTGCGGGGGTGGCTTTGGTGTCTTGATGACCCGCATGACCGCCACCGTGGGAATCGTGTCCGTTATGCATAAACACATGCATCAGGGGGCACGCGAGGAGCAGGAGCAGGGGCAGCGCGCCAATGAAGTGCGCACGGTGCTCACTGAGCAGGAAATATGCTGCGATGGCGCCCATCACAACGAGTCCGAGGACGTAGCGCGTGCGAAAAAAGTTAGGCGCTTGTGCCTTCGGTGGGGAATGGTGTTCAGTCATCTTTTTCTCCGAAAGGTTTACGGTCAACGCTCCAGCCGGTTGTGCAGCCAGCTGAAGAACATCCCGGCAAGCAGCGCCCACGTGCTCAGCACGAGCAACGCCTTAAAAAACCCGAATACGCTGAAGGGTCGGGGACTCACCATGGCAGTGAAGTCCATACCGTGGAACAAGTTGTTCATCAGATCCAGGAAGGTCGCTGGAACGAGGATCCACGCCACAGTACACAGGACATAGAAACCGCCTACCGTTGCGGCCAGGGCAACGCCGGTGCGCAGAGGTCTCATGGCGTTCTCCTTATTTCGCGGGCACAGGCGGCAACAGATCCATCATCATCTGCATGGAAGCGCCCATCATTTCCATGCGCTTTTCCATCATTTGATGGTGCGTGGACATGTCGCCCTTCATGGACTTCATGCCCCCCGCCGGCATCCCATTCATCATGGTCATGCCTTCCTGCATCGTCTTCATGTGCTCTGCCATTAGGGCGCTGCGCTCTTCTGGCGTCTTCGCGGCCATCATCTTTTCGTGCATGTCACGCATCGCTTTGGTCTGGGCATCCATTTGTGCCATGTTCGGTCCGGGCTTAACGGGTGCCTGTTTAGATGTGGGTGCGGGGGCGCCTCCGGCGGGATGATGACCGGTGTGCGGGTCGGTCGGAGCCGCCGCCCACGCTGACGTGCCAAGGGTAGAAACTGCAAATGCGAGAGAAAGAAGGTGAACTCGGTTCATGTGGGACTCCAGTGTGTAATAGGTGAAAGCGGGGCGCACTACCATGCTTCTCGGTCCTGCCCCGGGAACCGAAGATCAAACGCCGCAACGAGACTGCGGTCGAGCTAGCAGGAGGCTAGAGCGCCCACCGCGAGTAGGTGATTCGCTTGGGGGGAGCACTCAGCGAAGGCTGAGTTTCAAAACCGCTCAGGTTGCGCGCCAAAAGGATCGTGCCCCCTGTCCAGATGACTCCGGCCAAAGGGGGGGAGCCCGGATCGACAGAGTCCATGCCGCTACTGCTTTGCAAGGCCTGCGATCCGTCGTCGCAGGCTTTCAGGCACGGAGCTTTGGAGCTTCGTTCACTCTCATGCGCAGTCACCGGGACTTGGGCTGTGATGCGAGAGCTCTCCGAGGCAGGCTGGTGCCCGCCGTGATGAGGCGATTCCAGCAGACAAGCATTGGCGAAGCCCGAAGCCAGCACGAACAGCCACACGGCCAGCATCAAGGATGCGGCATTGCGACTGGTGGTGGTGCGGAAGAGGAACTTCATGGCAGAAAAATAGTAAGTTCATGGTAGAAGGTATTTGCCGACGCCAGTTGATCTAAATCAAGGGGTATCGTCCATGAATCCATCTGCCTCCGCTGGGGCGCGAGCGCCCCGTAGACCAAGCGCCTGCCTTAAGAATGCGCCGAGTTCGAAAGCATGTTCAGCTGGAACGTATGCTTGTTACTTTCGGCATCCGGGCGTCTAGCAGTAACTTGTACGCCCCTGAATAGGGTGGTGGCTCTTGGCAGGATCCTGTATGCACGGCTGCTTTCGAAGTCGTATTCGCGCCTACCGTTCACGCTGTTCCCTTGGCCGAGGCTCTCAGTGTCTGCGGCTTCACCTTTGCCTTCGTTGTGGCTGGGGCGACGAAGCTCTCCAAATCTCCAAGGATTGGACAATCCGGGCGGTCATCGCCGTGGCAACAGTGGATCAGGTGTCCCAGCGTCTTTCGCATGGACTCCATCTCCATGATCTTGCGGTCGAGCTCCGCAAGGTGCGCGGATGCCACCTTCTTCACGCTTGCGCTTGACCGCCTGCGGTCTTGCCAAAGCTTCACCAGCTCGCCGATTACGGGGACCGAAAAGCCCAAGTCCCTTGAGCGTTTGATGAAGCGCAGCGTGTGAACCTCCGACTCGCCATACACGCGATAACCCGACTCGGTGCGGTGGACCTTTAGCAGCAGACCCAGCGACTCGTAGTGACGCACCATCTTAGGCGTTACCCCCGCCTTCTCGGCGGCTTCCCCGATGTTCATTCCATCACCGATCGTTTTCATGCGGACCTTCCTTTCCAGTGGCGCAGGGTTAATGCATTGGCGA
>JAUXZO010000181.1 GCA_030692685.1 Acidovorax sp.
GTGAGTTCCACGGCGCACCCCGCAACCTACCCGACGCAGGTTGCCCCGCAGCGAAGCGAAGGGGTCGCAGACTGGGGGTCGCCTTTCTTTTGGGTACATTTCTTTGGCGAAGCAAAGAACAAGTACCTCGCCTGCCGGGGCGACTCCCGGCCTCCGCCCTCTGCAAAGGCACGCGGCAACATCAGCGCCAAGGCTTCGACAAGCTCAGCCCGAACGGGTAGAGGGGGCGCCCCGGCTTCGACGAGCTCAGCCCGAACGGTTGGAGGTGGGGAAGCGAAAAGGCTTCGACAGGCTCAGCCCGAACGGGCACTGGGGGAGTGCGGCGCCCAGGCTTCGACAAGCTCAGCCCGAACGGTTGGAGGTTGTGATGCGAAGAGGCTTCGACAAGCTCAGCCCGAACGGACACCGGGTGAGAGCGGCGCACAGGCTTCGACAAGCCCAGCCCGAACGGGAGGGAATGATCGATAGCTAACAGAAAAATAGCTAGCCGCGCTTACTGGATAAGCGCCAACACCCAAAAACACCCAGTGATACGACCGCCTTCAGGCTTTGCTGAAATCAGGCTTCCTCTTCTCCATAAACGCCGAAAAAGCCTCCCGCGCAGAAGGCTCGCGCAGCATGCGCCCAAAACTCACGCCCTCCTCCGCCATCACCTCCAACACCTTCGCTGTCTGCCCACCCTTCATCAAACGCTTGGTCTCGATGAGCGCGGACAACGGCTTGGCCGCGAGCTTCCGGGCTTGCGCCTGCGCCACCCCGTTGCACTCCGTGGGCGGCACCACACGGTTCACCAAGCCCACTTCCAAAGCCGCCTCGGCCATGAAGGGCTCGCCCAACAACAACGCCTCGGCCGCGCGGTGGTAACCCATCATCTGCGGTACCAGCAGGCTGGAAGCCGCCTCGGGGCACAGGCCCAGATTGACGAACGGCATGGAGAACGCCGCATTGTCCCCCGCATAGACCAGATCGCAATGGAACAGCATGGTGGTGCCGATGCCCACGGCCGGGCCGCACACCGAGGCGATCACGGGCTTGGGAAAGGTGGCGATGCCGCGCAGAAAGCGAAACACGGGCGAGTCTTGCGTGGCGGGTGGCTGCTGCAAAAAGTCGCCAATGTCGTTACCAGCGCTGAAGATGGCCACGTCGCCCTGGAACACCACCACGCGCACGCTGGCGTCATCCTTGGCAGCGTCCAGCGCATCGGCCATGGCGGCATACATGGCGCCGGTGATGGAGTTCTTCTTGTCCACGCGGTTGAACGTAATGGTGGACACACCCGCTTCGGTGTGGACAAGGATGTCTTGGGTGGCGGCTTCGGTCATGGTGATGGTCCCCGGGGGCTGGATGATTTGGAGAGAGAAGAAAGAAGAAAGGAAGCGAGGGAGGAAGGAAGGGCGGCGGCGACCGGTCACCTTCCTACTCTTTGTAATAAACGATCTGGTGGCTGGTGGCGAGCATGGTGCCAGCCTCGTTCCACAGCTGCACGGTCTGGTCGAAAAACCCGTTGCGAAACTCTTGCCCGCGCGCCTGGCCCAGCAGAAACCCCGCGCCCGTGGCCTGCAGTTGTGCAGCAGTGGCATGAAAGTACACGGTGATCGACACAGTGCCCGCAGGCACCTGGCGCGCACGGCGCAGCCACACGCGGGGGAAGAACACATCCGCCAATGCGGCCAGCGCAACGAAGTCCAGCGGACGCGGCGGCGCGTCGCGCATCCACAGCTGCGTGAGGCTGTGGTCGCCACTGCCGTCCCAGGCGCGTGGGATAAACCCGGCGATGGGACGCATTTCGTAGCGATTGAGCCACTCCACCGCCCCCTGCGGTGCCACGATGGCCTTGTGTTCTGCGGGCGGCGGTACCTCGGGCATGGGCACATCGCCCACACTCCAGGTCTCGCGACGCACCGCTGTCACGGCCGTGGCCGTGGTGGTGACTACCGGGGCGCCGTCGGCATCCGCTTGCAGGATGGACAGGGTCCAGTGCTGGGTGGAGCGGTTGGTGCGCACGGGCACGGCCTGCACCGTGAAGGCACCGGGGGTCAACGCGCCCGCATAGTTGACGGTGAGCGAGAGCGGATCACCCAGCCGGTCGGGGTGCTGCAGGATGGACTGCAGCAGCGTGGCCGCCGTGATGCCGCCAAACGGGCCCACCATGTTCCAGTAACCGGGGTGGGTCTGCCCCGTGTATTGACCAAGCGATGAAGAAGAGGAAGAAGAAGACGACAGCGACGTCAGCGCAAGCGCCTCGTCCAGGGGATGGGTGGAAGAAGTCGAAGAAGAGGGAGAAGAGGGAGAAGAAGTCATGGTGCTGCGAGTGTGCCGCCAAACGGTGGGTCAGGCCGTCGTACCCGCGACTTCCCGGGGCGTGCCGCCCAGCCCCGTAAGTGCCTCCACTGCACGCGGCCAGAGGCTCTGGCGGAACTGGTCGCGAAAGAACCCGAAGTGCCCAATGCGGCGCACCTGAAGATCCCCCGGTGTAATGCTCTCCACCCGACGCTCGGTGTTTGCATACAGGTTGATCAGGTTGTGTGTGCCGCGCAGCGTCATCAGCTCGTCGTCGCTCATCGACAGCGCCAGCACCGGAAACCGCACCGCGCCATAGCTTGCTGCGGCGGCTGCCCCCTCGGCCCCCACGCTGTAGGTGGGGTTCAGGCACCAGCGCCGCCACTGCAGGATCACGCCCGCAGGCAGGTCGCCCACCTTCTTGAGCGTGCGCCCCGGAAAGTAGCCGCACAGCCGCGTGGCCAGCGGCACCAGCACCCACCAGAAATACGGAACCATGCGCTTGAGCTTGGGCGCGTTGTCGCGCCAGTAGCCGCTGCCTGCGGCCACGCTCAGCAGGCCGTCCACCTGCTCGGGTTTCTTGAGCAGGCCCGGCAACTGGGCGCCCAGGCTGTGTCCCAGCAAGTACAGCGGCTGCGACGGTAGTGCGGCCTTGGCGGAGGAGATCACGGCCTCATAGTCCGCAGCCCAATCAAACAGGTCCGCCTTCACATCACGCATGGCGCCCTGGAGCGAATCGCCATGCCCCCGGTAGTCGAACGTGGTGACGCGAAACCCCTGCTGCGCCATCCACAGCGCAAAGGCTTCATAGAACGACTGCCGCACCCCCATCGCGCCGCCGATCACGACACTGGCGCGCGGCGCGCCCTGGGGTTCATAAACACGCAGTGCCAGCGACACCGCACCGTTCACCTGCAAGGTTTGCTTGTTCATGTCTGTCTCCTTGTTTCGAAACCGATCTGCGTCGGCTGGAAAAGAAAACTATCGTTGGGTGAGCGCCCTGGCTTCGACAAGCTCAGCCCGAACGGGTTTGGGTAAGTCGCGTACGTAGGGTTAGCGCAGCGCAACCCGACCTCAACGTTGCGTGCCCTGGGGGCGTCGGGTTACGCCCTTGCGGGCTAACCCGACCTACGGAGTCTTCGACATGCTCGACTGGAACCATAGAACCTCAACCGAACGGCCTGGAAAGCGCCATGGCTTCGACAAACTCCGCCCGAACGGGTTGGGATGAGCGCACCGGCTTCGACAAGCTCATCCCTAACGGTTGGGTAGGAGTGACCCACAACTTCGATCCCCACCTGTCCCCCTCTCCTGCCTTCACACCCCACCCTCCAGGGCGTAGCGAGCGGGATCAGCTGCTAGGCGGACGGAGCGGAGCCACCGGAACGTACTTGAAGTACGTGAGGATGGCGAGCACCGCCCAACGACGCAGATGACCCGCGCAGTAGCCAGCTACAACGCCTCGATGATGCCGGCGGCGCCTTGGCCTGTGCCTACACACATGGTGACCATCCCATACTTCAGCTTGTGCCGACGCAGCGCGTGCACCACCGTAGCCGCCCGGATCGCCCCAGTAGCCCCCAGCGGATGCCCCAGCGCAATCGCTCCACCCATCGGGTTCACATTGGCCGGATTCAGCCCCAGCGTGTTGATCACCGCCAGCGACTGGGCCGCAAAGGCCTCGTTCAATTCATACCAGCCAATGTCGTCGCTCTTGAGGCCCGCATAGCGCAGCGCAGCAGGGATGGCTTCGATAGGGCCAATGCCCATGATTTCTGGCGGCACGCCACGTGCGGCGTAGCTCACGAAGCGGGCCAGGGGCGTGAGGCCAAACTGCTTCACAGCCTTTTCGCTGGCCACGATCAAGGCGCCCGCGCCATCGCTGGTTTGCGAGCTGTTGCCGGCCGTGACGCTGCCACGTGCCGCAAACACGGGCCGGAGCTTGCCCAGCGCTTCCAGCGTGGTGTCGGGGCGTGGGCCTTCGTCCAGGCTCACGGTGCGGCGCTTTTCCACCACCTCGCCGGTGGTGAGGTTGGGCGAGCGCTCCACGATTTCGAAGGGCGTGATTTCATCGGTGAACTCACCCGCCTGCTGGGCCTTGATGGCACGCAGGTGGGATTCGAGCGCAAACGCATCCTGCGCTTGGCGGCTCACCTTCCACTGCTGGGCCACTTTTTCAGCAGTCAGGCCCATGCCGTAGGCAATGCCCACGTTTTCGTCGCGTGCAAAAATTTCTGCGTTGAACGAAGTCTTGTTGCCACCCATGGGCACCAGGCTCATGGACTCGGCGCCACCGGCGATCAGCACGTCGGCCTCGCCCACGCGGATGCGGTCGGCGGCCATTTGCAGCGCGGTGATGCCGGATGCGCAAAAGCGGTTCACCGTCACGCCGCCCACGGGGTGGTCAAACGCCAGCCCCACGGCAATGCGTGCCATGTTCATGCCCTGCTCGCCCTCGGGGAACGAGCAGCCGATGATGGCGTCTTCAATCGCCTTGGGGTCGAGCGTAGGCACCTGCAGCATGGCGCTCTTGATGGCTGCAACCAGCAGGTCGTCGGGGCGGGTGTTCTTGAAATAGCCGCGGCCCGAGCGCCCGATGGGCGTGCGCGTGGCGGCAACGATGTAGGCGTCCTGGACTTGTTTTTGAGCCATGGTGTTGGTACTCCTTCAATTCTTGGCGGGGCGGCTGGAAGGAATCCAGGCCCACGTAAATAAACATTCGACCGGCTCTACACCGGCTTCGTCGGTCACGGTGACCGCAACCTGCACCTCGCCCTTGTCGATGGCCAACATGGCGGCGCGCTGCTCTGCACTGAGCGTGGCCACGGCCTTGAGGCCGCCCGTAGCGCGCTTCTTGAACGCCATGGAGAGCTCCTTGGCCAGCGGAATGCAGTCATCGCGCACGTTCATGCCCACCACCATGCCGGTGGCCGTTTCGGCCAGCAGGTTCATGGCCGAGGCATGCACGCCACCGATGTGGTTCTGCACGCGGTGCTCATTGGCCAGGTGCACTTCGACGCGCTCGGGCGTGAGCGACACGAACCGCACCCCGGCCGTGCCGGTAAAGGGCACAGCCCGGCGCAAGATGATGTTCTGCACAAAGCCGCGCATGAAGGCGGGGGCCTCGTCCAGGCGCATCAGCGAGCGCTGCAGTTTGTTGGGGGCTTGGTCCGTCATGGCGAGGCCGGTCAGTTGCGCACGGGCTTGCCGGTCGAGAGCATTCCGAGGATGCGTTCATGCGTCTTGGGCTGGGCGATCAGGTGGCAGAACGCCTTGCGCTCCAGCGTGAGCAGGTATTCCTCGCTCACCATGGCACCCGCATCCACGTCGCCTCCACAGACCACCTCGGCAATCATGGCGCTGACCTTGAAGTCGTAGGCGCTGATAAAACCGCCGTCACGCATGTTCACCAGCTGCGCCTTGATGGTAGCCAGGCCGCTGCGGCCCGCCACGGGGAACAGGCGCTTGTGCGGTGCACGCCAGCCGCTGGCGGCCATGGACTTGGCTTCGTTGATGGCCACGAACAGCAGCTCGTCCTTGTGCGGCACGATGATGTCGCTGTCCAGCAAAAAGCCCAGCTTGCGCGATTCGATGGCGCTGGTGCCCACCTTGGCCATTGCAGCAGCGGTGAAGCCTTCGGTCAGGAAGGGCAGGATGTCCTTGCCGGTGGACGCCGCCATGTTCTCGGCCGCACGGCGGGCGATGTAGGTCAGGCCGCCGGCACCGGGCACCAGGCCCACGCCCACTTCGACCAGGCCGATGTAGCTTTCCATGTGGGCCACGCGTTTGGCGGAGTACACCGCCAGCTCGCAGCCGCCGCCCAGCGCCATGCCATGGATGGCAGCCACCACGGGCACCTGGGCGTAGCGGATGCGCATCATCAGGTTCTGCAGCTCTTGCTCGATGCTTTCCACCGCAGGCGCGCCGCCGATCATGAACGCAGGCATGGTGGCTTCCAGGTCGGCGCCCACGCTGAAAGGCGCGTCACCGGACCAGATGACCATGCCCTGATATTCGGCCTCGGCCAGTTCCAAGGCTTCCATCAGCGCTTCCATCACCTCGGGGCTGATGGCGTGCATCTTGTTCTTGATGCTGGCGATGAGCACCCGCCCACCGAAGGGGCTTCCGTCCTCGTCCAGCGTCCAGGTGCGCAGGGCTTTCGACTCTGCAATGGTGGTACCGGCAGTGCGCCAGTCGGGCAGGTTGGACTCGCCCAGCAGCGACTCGGGGAAAATCTGGCGCTCGTACACCGGCAGCTGGCGGCGGGGCACAAACTTGTTTTGCGACGCGCTCCATGAACCTTGCGCGGTGTGCACGCCACCGGCTTCGGCCACGGGGCCTTTGAACACCCACTCGGGCAGCGGCGCGCGGCTCAAGGCCTTGCCCGCGTCGATGTCTTCCTGAATCATCTTCGCTACGTCGAGCCAGCCAGCTTCTTGCCACAGCTCGAACGGGCCCTGCTTCATGCCAAAGCCCCAGCGCATGGCCTGGTCCACGTCGCGGGCGTTGTCGGCAATCGTGGCCAGGTGCACGGCGGCATAGTGAAAGCTGTTGCGCAGGATGGCCCACAGAAACTGGCCGGGAGCGCCTTCAGCGTTGCGCAGCAGGCGCAGGCGTTCGGCGGCGGGCTTCTTGAGCATGCGGCCGTACACCTCGTCGGCCTTTTGGCCGCCGGGCACGTACTCTTCGGCTTCGAGGTCGAAGCGCAGCACGTCACGGTCTACCTTTTTGTAGAAACCGGCCTTGGCTTTTTGCCCCAGGTTGCCCAGCTCCAGCAGCTTTTTCAGTACGGCGGGCGTGCCAAAGCTTTCGTAGAACGGATCGTACTGTGCAGCCCCTTTGGTAGCGTCACTGCTCAGGTTGTCCTGCAGCGTCTTGATGACGTGCGCCATGGTGTCCAGACCCACCACGTCGGCGGTGCGGAAGGTGCCGCTGGATGCGCGGCCCAGCTTCTTGCCCGTGAGGTCGTCCACCACGTCATAGGTCAGGCCAAAGTTCTCGACTTCCTTCATGGTGGCCAGCATGCCTGCGATGCCGACGCGGTTGGCGATGAAGTTGGGCGTGTCATGCGCGCGCACCACGCCTTTGCCCAGGCCGCTGGTCACAAAGGCTTCGAGCTGGTCGAGCACTTCGGGCTGTGTGGTGGGCGTGTTGATCAGCTCCACCAGCGTCATGTAGCGCGGGGGGTTGAAGAAGTGAATGCCGCAAAAACGCGGCTTGATGCTCTCGGGCAGCACCTCCGAGAGCTTGGTGATCGACAGGCCCGAAGTGTTGGACGCCAGGATGGCGTGCTTGGCCACGTGGGGCGCGATCTTCGTGTACAGATCGAGCTTCCAGTCCATGCGCTCGGCGATGGCCTCGATCACGAGGTCGCACTCCTTGAGCAGGTGCATGTGCTCTTCGTAGTTGGCCTGCTGGATCAGTGCCGCATCGTCCGCCACGCCCAGGGGCGAGGGCTTGAGCTTTTTCAGGCCTTCCACGGCCTTGGTGACGATGCCGTTCTTCGGGCCCTCTTTGGCGGGCAGGTCGAACAGCACCACGGGCACTTTTACGTTGACGAGGTGGGCGGCAATCTGCGCGCCCATCACGCCTGCGCCGAGCACGGCGACTTTTTTCACTTGAAATCTGGACATGGTTTGGGTAGTTTCAAATCCGTTCGGGCTGAGCTTGTCGAAGCCGTGGCAGGGGGTTGCATCCAGGCCCTTGGACAAGCTCAGGGCGAACGGGGTGTTGATAGGGAGTGGCGTTACTGAACCCGAATCCAGGTCTGCGTGCGCCCAAACGGGCCGATGGAGCCACGCACTTCGAGCTTCTTGCCGCTCTCGATGGGGGTCATGCGCAAGGAGTAGTTGCGGCCGTTCTCAGGGTCGAGAATCTTGCCGCCCTCCCACACATCCTTGCCCTCAGCCTTTTTGGCGCCGCGGATGATCTCCAGACCCAGGATGGGCTTGCCCTTGCGATCATCCGAGCATTCGTCACAGACGTCGTCTGGCTTGGCGTCTTTAGCCAGGCGCCTTTCCAGCGCCCCGCTCAGCACGCCGCCGGTATCGCGGATGCGGATTTCGGCCTTGGCTTCGCCGCTCTTGTCGTCGATGTTGCGCCACAGGCCTTCGGGCGTCATCTGCGCCCAGGCTGGCGACCCAATCGCTATTAAAACAATAGCTGCTACCGCTTTATACATAAGCGCTCCATGGCAAAAAGGCTTGAAATTCGCAATATCCGAAGCGACCAACGATCAGGCCAGTGCCAGATCCGTGTCCATCAGCACCTTGCTGCCCGCACGCGCGGTACGCATCAGCATCACGGTTTCAGGGAACAGCTTGGCGAAGTAAAAGCGTGCGGTCTGCAGCTTGGCACCGTAGAACGGGTCGGTGTTGCCTGCGGCAATCTCGCGCAGTGCCACCTGCGCCATGCGGGCGAACAGGTAGCCAAACACCAGGTGGCCGGCCACGCGCAGGTAGTCCACAGCGGCAGCGCCCACTTCGTCGGGGTTTTGCATGCCCTTGAAGCCGATTTCGGTAGTGAACTTGGTCATCTGGTCGCCCAGCATGGCCACGGGGTTGATGAACTCGGCCATCTTCTCGTTCACGCCTTCTTCTTCCACCAGCTGGCCAATCAGCTTGCCCAGCTTCTTGAGCGTGGCACCCTGGTTGCCCAGCACCTTTCGGCCCAGCAGGTCCAGCGACTGGATGGTGTTGGTGCCTTCATAGATCATGTTGATGCGGTTGTCGCGCACGTACTGCTCCATGCCCCATTCCTTGATGAAGCCATGGCCGCCAAACACCTGCATGCACGCATTGGTACTGATGTGGCCGTTGTCGGTGATGAAGGCCTTGACGATGGGCGTGAGCAGGGCCACGAGCTCTTCGGAGTCCTTGCGCACCTTTTCATCGGGGTGGCTGTGCACCTTGTCGAGCAGCAGCGTGCAGAAGATCTGCAGCGCGCGGCCGCCCTCGGCGTAGGCCTTGGCGGTGAGCAGCATCTTGCGCACGTCGGGGTGCACGATGATCGGATCAGCGTCCTTGTCCTTGGCCTTGGTGCCCGAGAGGCTGCGCATCTGGATGCGGTCCTTGGCGTAGGCCAGCGCGTTCTGGTAGGCCACTTCGGTCAGGCCGAGCGACTGGTTGCCCACGCCCAGGCGGGCTGCGTTCATCATCACGAACATGGCAGCCAGGCCCTTGTTGGGCTGGCCGACCATCGTGCCGATGGCGCCATCAAGCGCGATCTGCGCGGTGGCATTGCCGTGGATGCCCATCTTGTGCTCCAGACCGGTGCAGAAGATCGGGTTGCGGTCGCCCAACGAGCCATCCGCGTTGATGTTGAACTTGGGCACCACGAACAGGCTGATGCCCTTGCTGCCCTTGGGCGCATCGGGCAGGCGGGCCAGCACCAGGTGGACGATGTTGGGGGTCATGTCGTGCTCGCCGGCACTGATGAAGATCTTGTTGCCGGTGATCTTGTAACTGCCGTCTGGCAGAGGCTCGGCCTTGGTGCGCAGCATGCCCAGATCCGTACCGCAATGGGGTTCTGTCAGGCACATGGTGCCGGTCCACTCACCGCTGGTCAGCTTGGGCAGGTACAGGGCCTTTTGCGCTTCTGTGCCATGCGCGTGCAGGGCTTCGTAGGCGCCGTGCGACAGGCCGGGGTACATCGTCCATGCCTGGTTGGCCGAGTTCATCATCTCGTACAGGCACTGGTTCAGCACGAACGGCAGGCCCTGACCGCCGTAGGCGGGGTCGCAAGAGAGCGCCGCCCAGCCGCCTTCGACGTACTTGGCGTAGGCGTCTTTAAAGCCCGACGGGGGCTTCACTTCGTGGGTGGCCTTGTCCAGCACGCAGCCTTCGGTGTCGCCACTGATGTTCAGCGGAAAGGTCACCTCAGCGGCGAACTTGCCCGCCTCTTCGATCACCGCGTTGATGGTGTCCACATCCACGTCGGCATAGGGCGGCATGGCCTTGAATTCATCACTGACCTTGAGCACTTCGTGCATGACGAATTGCATATCGCGCAGGGGCGGCGTATAGGTAGGCATGGGTTTACTCCTTGGATGTGGTGGTTTGGTTGGAAACTTTACGGCGTGCCATGGCGGCGACTTTGGGGGTCGCCTGGGGCGTCGATGCGGCCGCCCCGGTGGGCGCGCTGTAGCGCGCCAGAATGTTGTGAAAGCCCCGGATGGCACGGTCCAGTGAGCCGGGGTTTTGCAGAAAGCGGGCTTCGTAGTGCAGCGCCAGGATGAGTCCGTGAATTTCGAACAGCATCTGCTCGGCATCCACATCGGCCTGCAGTTCGCCCAGCTCCTTGCATTGCTCAATGGCGCGGCGCATGGCGCTGTGCCAGGTCATGACCGAGCTGGCCAACGCGTCGCGCACGGGGCCGGTGCGGTCATCAAACTCGACGGCGCCGCTGATGTAGATGCAGCCCGAGTCGATTTCAATGGAAGTGCGCTTCATCCAGTTGTCGTACAGCGCGTGCACCCGCGCCAAACCGCGCGGCGCGGACAAGGCGGGGTAGAACACTTCCTGTTCAAACCGCGTGTGGTATTCACGAATGACGGAGATCTGCAGCTCTTCGCGCGAGCCAAAGTGGGCAAACACGCCCGACTTGCTCATGCCCGTGACATCGGCCAGCGCGCCAATCGACAAGCCCTCCAGCCCGATGTGCGTGGCCAAACCCAGCGCCGCCTCAACGATGGCCGCCTTGGTCTGCTGGCCTTTTTGCAGGGCGCGGCCCGTGCCGCTGCGAGCGCGCGGAATGCGGGTGACCTGGCTGGATTCGGTGGTGGCGGGCATGGTGCAAATAAAAACGAACGTTCGTACTATTCTGCAGCAAATTCACCAGCAGGCAAAAACCCCACAGAAAAATAGGGAGGTCCGCCAAAATTGTCTGTTGTGGCCGCGCCACCGCATTGGGTGGGCGTCATCGGCGATGCCGCCGCGACAACAGCTTATTGATTCGGTCCTTGGATGTCGCAAACACCGTTCAGGCTGAGCTTGTCGAAGCCCTTCGGCAAGCTCAGGGCGATCGGTTCACATTTCATGGGGCGGATCAATAGAACGCAAACACGCTCTTACAGCATCAGCGCAAGGCTCGCATCCAGGTGTTCCGTCGGCATGCGCTTGAACCCTGAGCGGGCATACCGCTGTAAGCGCCCCACGGCAAACGCTGTCAGCACACTGGCGGCGACCTGGGCGTCCACCGTGGGGGTGTCCGACCCCACGGTGGTGGCGCGCAAGCACTGGCGCAGCGTGGACTCGATGCGGTCAAAAAACTGGTTCATGCGCTGCTGCAGGCGGTCGTGCTCGAACACCAGTGCATCACCCACCATCACGCGCACCATGCCCGGATTGCGTTCGCCAAACTGCAGCAACAAGGCCACGATGCGTGCGGCCTGGCGGGCACCCACCTCGGCCGATGGGGTGGGGTCGGGAACGTCACGCCCCGTTATCTGCTGCACCAGGGTGAAGACGGTCTGCTCGACGAAGTCGATCAAGCCCTCAAACATCTGCGCCTTGCTGGCGAAGTGGCGATACAGCGCCGCCTCGCTGACTGCAAGACGCGCAGCAAGGGCCGCCGTGGTGATGCGCTCGGCCCCCGGCTGCTCCAGCATGGACGCCAGCGCTTGCAGGATCTGCACCCGCCGCTCCCCCGGTTTGGGCCGTTTGCGCGCCGCCGGGGTATCACCAGTGTCGGCAGTGCCAGCGGGCTCAGGAAGGGGAGAGAGTTCGGACATGCAGGACAGGGGCTCTGGTGGGGCCATGGGGCCGGTGGCACCCTGTGCCTCGGTCACGCGCCGGGTGGGCGCAAACCAGTCTGCGGCAGGGCGTAAATCATGTGTGCAAATGATTCTCGCACACGGCTTGTGGCGCCTATCCCACGCCCAGCCACCACGCCGCGGCAACCTCACAACACGCACAAACCCAACGTTCTGCGCCGCCTACAACCGGAACACCACGGTCACCAGCAAGCCGCTCCCCAGGGGGCCGGTGCCCAGCGTGAGCGACGCCCGGTGCACCCGTGCAATCTCGTCCGCAATGGCCAAGCCGAGGCCTGTGCCCTCGCCCACCGTGCCCGGCACGCGGTAAAACCGCTGCATCACGCGCGCACGCTCGGTCTCAGGCACGCCAGGCCCATCGTCTTCAACCTCTACATACACCCTCGGTGGACCTGCGCGGCCCTGGCGCATGCCACAGCGAATGGTGACGATGCCACCGGGAGGTGTGTATTTGATGGCGTTGTCCACCAGGTTGGACAGCAGTTCGCGCAGCAGCCAGCCGTGGCCGGTCACGTGCACGGGTTGCACATCGAGCCCCAGGTCCAGGCCTTTGCCGGTGGCGGGGTCCAGAAAGTTCTCCAGCAGCGTTTCGCACAGGTCTTTCAGGTCTACCCGCTGCGGGGGCTGCGCATCGAGGCTGCGCGCATCGGCGCGCGACAGCGCCAGCAGCTGGTGCGCCAGCTGGGAGGTGCGGCGCGTGGCGTTGCGCAGCTTCTCGATCTGATCAACTCCTAAAACAATAGCGCCTTGCGCTTTACCATCATGCGCTAGAGCCTGTTTTCCATCAAAATTTGGCAGCGAAACGCGTGGGGGCGCTGCCGCCTTGGCCATCATGGCCCACGCCTCGACCTGGGCTTGCAGGCCCGCCAGCGGGGTGCGCAGCTGGTGGGCGGCATCGGCTACAAAACGACGCTGCCCCTCAGCCTGCGCGTTGACCAGCGCAAACAGCCGGTTGAGCGAATGCACCAGCGGTCGCACCTCGGTGGGAGAAGCGGCTTCATCGATGGGGCTCAGGTCGCGCGGCGAGCGGTGCTCCACCGCTTCGGCCAGGTCCACCAACGGCTTGAACGCCCGGCGCACCGCCCAATGAATGGCCAGCGCAGCGGCCGCCACCAGCACCAGGTTGGGCAGCAGCACGCGCAAAAACAGCTGCTGGGCCCACTGCTGTCGCGGGTCGGACCCATCGGCCAGTGCCACCACCAGCTCGCCCGCCCCGGTGCGCCCGCGCAGCACAGCCACCCGGTAGGTCACCCCGCCAAACTCCACGCTGTGAAACTCTGGCGCCGGGGTAGTGGGCACCGCGCTGTGCACCCAGGCGTCGCCCAGCAGCAGATTGCCAGCCACATCGCGCACGCTGAAGCCTGCAAAACCAGCGTTCTGGCGCAGAAACTCGTCCACCGGCGGCGCCAGCAGCAGCAACGGCGGTTCGTTGTCACGGATCGGCGGGGCCAGCACCGAATCTGCCAGCGCAGGCAGCAGCCGCAGCAACCGCTGGTCGTGCTGACCGGCAGCCTCGTCTGCCGAGCGGTAGTCCAGCCACACCCCCACCAACGCCAGCGCACACAAGGGCAACACCAGCATCAAGAGCAGCCGGTTGCGCAGGTCCGAGGTCATGGCGCGCAGCCCGGGCCGCTGAGGGGGGGCAGGCTGGGGCTGCGTCATGGCGGGAAGTCAGTCAGTCAGTCAGTCAGTCAGTCAGTCAGTCAGGCGGTCAGGCGGTCAGGCAGGCAGGAGGAATGAACCGGATCAGGGCGCTTGAAGTTCCAGCCGGTAACCGAACCCGCGAATGGACCGCAGCGCCACCCCATGCGGCTCCAGCTTGCCGCGCAGCCGGGATACGTAGACCTCTACCGCGTTGGGCGTAATCTCTTTGTCCCAGCCGGTCAGCGCCTGCAGCAGTTTGTCTTTGCTGGCGGGCTTGGGCGCGTTGATGAGCAAATATTCGAGCACCGTCCACTCGCGCGGGCCCAGCTCGATGACCTGCTCGGAATCACCCGCCCGAATGCTGGCGCGGCGACCCGCGGTGTCCAGCTCCAGAGGGCCAAAACTGAGCACTGCCGTAGTGGCAGCCTGCGAGCGGCGCAGCAACGCGCGCAAGCGTGCCAGCAACTCGGGCAGCTCAAACGGCTTGACCATGTAGTCGTCCGCACCCAGGTCCAGCCCCTGAACCCGGTCGTGCAAGGCATCGCGAGCGGTAAGGATGAGCACGGGCATCGAAGGGCTGGCCATGTCCGGGCGGCGCAGGCGTCGCGTCAGCTCCAGGCCATCCATCGCAGGCAGGCCAATGTCGATGATGGCCGCGTCGAACGACTCGGTGCGCAGCACCTCTTCCGCCCGCTCGCCGCTGCCCACCCAGTCCACCGCATAGCCCGCATCCGCAAGCCCCAGCTTGATGCCGCTGGCCACCATGACGTCGTCTTCAACCAGCAGCAGGCGCATGTCAGCGCCCCAGGAGGGAGGATGCCATTGGGGATGTCAGCAACTGGCGCTGCGCCAACCCGCGGCAGCCACCCAAGGGCCGCCCCGCCGCGCTGGCTGCGTCCCACTGCCGCGCCGCGAGAGAGGGGGAAGACGCAAAGCGGCTCAGGGGGTGCATGCTCAATGGCTGCGGATCATGGTGCCGTAGGCCTGATCGGTCAGGATTTCGAGCAGCATGGCGTGGGGCACGCGGCCGTCAATGATGTGCACCGCATGCACACCCGCCTTGGCAGCATCCAGCGCCCCGGCAATCTTGGGCAGCATGCCGCCAGAAATGGTGCCATCGGCAAACAGCGCATCAATCTCGCGCGCTGTCAGGTCAGTCAGCAGCTGCCCCGCTTTGTCCAAAACGCCCGGCGTGTTGGTCAACAGCATGAGTTTTTCGGCTTGGAGCACCGTGGCGAGCTTGCTGGCCACCACGTCTGCATTGATGTTGTAGCTCTCGTTGTTTTCGCCAAAGCCGATGGGGCTGATGACCGGGATGAAGGCGTCGTCCTGCAGCGCCTTGACCACGCTTGGGTCGATGGCCACGATGTCACCCACCTGGCCCACATCGTGTTCGATGCTCGGATCCTTCGTGTCCAGCAGCTTGAGCTTTTGCGCGCGGATCATGCCGCCATCGCGCCCGGTCAGGCCCACCGCCTTGCCGCCTGCCTGGTTGATCAGACCCACAATGTCTTGCTGCACCTCGCCGGCCAGCACCCATTCGACGACTTCCATCGTCTCGGCATCGGTCACGCGCATGCCCTGGATGAACTCGCCCTTTTTGCCAAGGCGGTTGAGGGCTGTTTCGATTTGGGGGCCACCACCGTGCACCACCACAGGGTTCATGCCCACCAGCTTGAGCAGCACCACATCTTCCGCAAAGTCGGCCTGCAGGGCCGGGTCGGTCATGGCATTGCCGCCATACTTGATGACAATGGTCTTGCCATGGAACTTGCGGATGTAAGGCAGCGCCTGGGCCAAGATTTCAGCCTTGTCGCGCGGGGCAATCGAAAGAAGGTCGGTCATGGAGGCGTGCCATCCGGTGAAAACTGTGAGGCGCAAATTGTGCCGCAATAACGCAGCAGTCCGACACCAGCATGTGCAAGCGCCGGAACTGTGTGTTCAGCGGCGCAGCCAGTGAGGCACTTTGAAGCGCACGATGGCAAAGTAAGCTATCACGTAGCTGATCACAAACAGCGCGCAAAACGCCATCAGCAGCGGCGTATTGCTCCAGAACAACACCGCAGGCACCACGGTCAGCAGCGTAAAACCCCACAGGTAGGGCGAAGTGCGGTTGTTGCGCATCAGCACCCGGCGGGATTCGTCGTCATGGAAAACGCCCCGCACGATGCGCCGATAGATCAGTTGGTGAAAATGCAGCGCATCGGCCACACCGGGCGATACACCCCGCACCGCCTTGCGATAGATCGAAAAAACGGTCTCCCACACTGGATAAATCAACAGCAACATGGGAAACCACGGGGAGACATCCGAATTGCGCTGGACCAGCGAAATGCTGGCCAAGGCAATCACCACTCCCCACACATACGCCCCGCCGTCGCCAGCAAACAGCATGCCGCGCGGGTAGTTCCACACCAGAAACCCCGCAGTGGCGGCAGCGGTGGACACCAGCAAAGCGGCCAAAGCGCGGTCCCCCACCTGCAATGCCACGTGGGCCAAAGCCAGACAGACAATCAACGCCACCATGCCTGCAAGGCCGTTATAGCCGTCGATGATGTTGAAAGCGTGCGGCAGGCCTGCGACGGCCAGCACAACAATCGCAATGCCAAGCCATGGAACAGCGGTAAGCACTGAGTCCAGCCAAGGCCACCCCATGCGGGGAAGGGTCAGGTCCAGCAGCCATACCGCCAAAACACCCGATGCACCGGTCAGTATCAACCGATACCTTACCGACAGGCGCTGGGTCATGTCTTCAGCAATGCCGCCCAGCGCTGCAGGCAGCAAAGCTACCAGCCAGCTTCCAACCCAGCCCCCCAGCCTCAAAGAGCCAGGATCGCCCAACAACGAGGACTGCAGCACACCCAGCCCCCAACTGACGCACATCCCCAGCAGCAAGGCAGCGCCCCCCAGGCGCGGGATATCACCCAGATGAAACCGCTGCGGCATGGCTTCGCTGTAGACCGCAGCATGCTCCCGCCCCCATCGCACGATGAGACCTGCAGCCAGCGCCGCCACCAAAAAACCAACTACAGACAACCAAATCATGGGGTACCGATGGTACCCGCGCTGGCTGACGGCGAGGTTAGCAACTGTAGCGCGCGCCCATACACCGGCGACAGCCACAGCCGCACCAGGCTTCGCACATGCCAGACCAAATGCCTCAGGCTGCGCCCACTGGCGCGTTGCCCCGTGTGAATCACCTGCACCGGTGCTTTGGCCAAATGCAGCCCCCGCAGCCTCAAACGCAAGCAAAAATCCACATCTTCGCAGTACATGAAATAGCGTTCGTCAAAACCGTCCAACTCACGCCAAACAGCCATCGGCACCACCAAACAGGCGGCGTTCACCCAATCGACCCGCGTCTCCCTGCGCCCCAAGAGCCTGCGGCGGGCCAATGAGATCGGTGAAGGGATCTGGCGCTCACTGTCCTGGATGCGCCCGTCTTCATCCACCTGAATGGGGTACGAACAGCCCACCCCTCGCACACGGCAGGCCGCCAGCAACTCGGCAAAGGGGTCGCCCTCCAACAGGGCCACATCCGGATTGAGCACGCACACAAACTCTTCCGTCGCATCGCTCAGCGCACTGTTGTGGTTGGTGCCGAAACCGTGCGGCGTTTCGTTGGCGATCACCTTGAGGTCAAACGGCCACCCTTCAGATGGCGCGGCAGGCACAGGCTCTGGGAGATTCTGGACCAGCACTACGCGGGCAATCGAAGGGGCCGACCACCGTGCCAGTTGCAGCAGCAAGCTTTGCACCAGCGCGCCATGCCCGTGGCTGACAATGGAGACCACCAGAGGGGGGCCGAACGTAGAAGAATGGACAGACATCGCCCGCTATTGTCCCCTGCGCGGCACGCATTGCCCCCAGTTTGGCCCCGTCATAATCCATGGATGACGAATTCAATTGACGATCTCCACGTGTATTTGCGCTCCATTGCCGAGGGAGAGCGCACATCGCTGTCGGTCCTGGCAGGCTTGGTCCACCGTGGTGCCACCGTGCTGGACCTGGGCTGTGGCAGCGGCGCGCTCGGCCAGTTCCTGAAAGAAACGCGCGATTGCACCTCCGACGGCGTCACCCTCAGCCAGGCCGAGGCCGAGCACGCTCAGCCCCACTACCGGACCGTCGAAGTGGCCGACCTGGAAACAGCCGATCTGCGCAGCATGTTCGCCTCCAGGCGCTATGACTACATCGTCTGCGCCGATGTGCTTGAACACCTGCGGCGCCCCGAAAACGTGCTGCAGGTGTGCCGCGAGCTTCTGGCGCACGACGGGAAGTTGCTGATTTCGGTCCCCAACGCTGCCTACTCCGGCCTGCTGGCCGAGCTGTTGGAGGGCGAGTTTCGCTACCGCGAAGAAGGCCTGCTGGACCGCACCCACCTGCGCTTTTTCACCCGACGCTCACTGGTTCGGTTCATGGCCGAGCAACGCTGGGAGCTGGACGCAGTGGACACCATCACCCGCGAACTCCCGGAGTCCGAATTTCAGGTGGCATTCGACAGTTTGCCGCCCACCGTGGCTCGCCACCTGCTGGGCGCGCCCGATGCGCTCACCTATCAGTTCATCTGTGTGGCGCGCCCTGTGGAACATGTGCCGACGGCCGAGCACCAGCCCACCAGCAGGGACGAAGCGCACGCGCGGTTTACAGCGCAGCTGTACCTGGGTCGCAAAGGGCGATACGCCGAAGACGAAAAGCTCACAGCCACCGGGATCATTGGTGACGAGCGCCAAATCGTGCGGTTCGAGCTTCCGACCTCAGCTGAGCCTCTCACCCAACTGCGACTGGACCCCGCCGATCGACCCGGCTTTCTGCATATTTACAGCATCACACTGCGTGACCAGGCGCAACAGCCGTTGTGGCAGTGGCAGGCGGACGTCAGCACCCGCTCTCTTCTCGCTGCGGCCCCCCACAATCAGATCGTGTGGCAGGCGCCCATGCCTCCTGCCTCGGGCGCGAGCCTTCTGCTTCTTGCAGGGACCGACCCTTGGCTAGAACTCCCCATCCCCGCAGAACTATTCAAACGCGTGGATCAAGCGCCAGCGGTATTGGAAGTAGAGCTTGGCTGGCCCATGTCTGCAGACTACCTCGCTCTATCTGGCACCGTCAGACCTTTGGGCGATCGTATCGTCGAACTGGAGCAAAGTTCCCGCGATAGCATCGCGCAGTTGGAGCAAAGTTCCCGCGATAGCATCGCGCAACTGGAGCAAAGTTCCCGCGACAGCATTGCGCAGCTGGAGCAAAGTTCCCGCGATAAGTTCGCTCAGCTAGAGCGAAGCTCTAGCGACACCATAGAACAGCTGGAGCGCGCGCGCGGGCGAGTCGAAGAAGAGCTGAGCCAAGCGCAAGAGACAGCCTCGGCACTGGGTGCTCGCAGCAGCGTGCTGGAAGAGAACAACAAGGCACTGGCGCAGCAACGCAACCTGTGGCACCAAGAAGCTGCGCGACTGCAAAAAGACTACGCAGCCCTGGCATCCCACCTCAGAACCATCGAAAAATCAACTGTGTTTCGCGCCACTCGCCCCTTAGTTCACGCAAAAATGCGCATAGACCGACTGCTGGGCCGTACGCCTGTTAAAACGCTGCAAGCGCCCGATTCACCCGCCCCCCTCACGCCGTCAACGCACCCCGTAGACGTCATCGTGCCCGTTTACCGGGGACTTGCGGATACAAAATTGTGCATTGACTCAGCACTGGCAAGCACATGCCAAACATCATGGCGGCTGATTGTTATCAATGACGCCAGCCCTGAGCCCGAGGTCACCACGTGGCTGCGAGCCCGCGCCCTGCAAGATAGCCGCATCACCTTGTTAGAAAACTCGGAGAACCTCGGCTTTGTCGGTACCGTCAATCGCGGGATGGCGCTCAGCGACAGCAACGACGTGCTGCTGCTCAACAGCGATACCGAGGTGGCCAACGACTGGCTCGACCGGATTCGCCGTGCAGCCTACAGTGACCAGAAAATTGCTTCAGTCACGCCGTTTTCCAACAACGCCACCATTTGCAGCTACCCCCGTTTTTGCAAAGACAACGACCTGCCACAAGGCTACGACACCGCGCGTTTAGATTCCTTGTGTGCCCAGACCAACGCGGGTGCTGTGGTGGACGTGCCCACGGGCGTGGGTTTTTGCATGTATATCCGCCGGGAATGCCTGGCATCGGTCGGCCTGTTTGACACCGAGAATTTTGGCAAGGGCTACGGGGAAGAGAACGACTTTTGCCAGCGCGCTGCCGCTGCGGGATGGCGAAACCTCCATTTGCTCGATACCTTCGTACTGCACACTGGCGGCGTCAGTTTTGGAGACAGCAAAAGCCCTCGGGAGCGCGCAGCGATGGAAACGTTGCGGCGGATGCACCCCAACTACGAACGTGAGGTGATGGCCTTCGTGCACGCTGACCCGGCGCAGCCCTACCGTCTAGCGCTTGACGTGGCGCGCATGCGCCAAGCCCAGCAAGCCGGACGCCCCATGGTCCTGGCTGTTCTTCATGACCGTGCGGGGGGTACCGTGCGGCACGCCAGAGAACTGGCAGCCCACCTTGCCGAAACAGCCCAGTTCCTCACGCTCACCCCCGCACCCGACCGCTCGGTGCGACTGCAGCTCGCGGGCGAAGATGAAGGCTTTCAGCTGCAGTTCAGCCTGGGCCATCAGTCGGCTCAGTTGCTGGAGGCTCTGCGACAGCTGGGCGTGGCGCACATCCACTACCACCACTTGTTAGGGCATGACGAGAGCATCCTGGATCTCCCCCTGCAGTTGGGCGTTAGCTACGACTTCACGGCGCACGACTTTTACAGCTTTTGCACCCATATCTCTCTTACGGGCCTGGACAACCGGTACGCAGGCGAAGCGAGCGCAGGCTTGTGTGCATGCTGCCCTCCAGACAGCGCAGCACCGCACAGTGGCACCGTCAGTCAGTGGCGGCACCGCAACATGCTCTTTCTCACCGCTGCGAGACAAGTCTTTGCGCCTAGCCACGATACAGCGCGGCGCATAGCTGGCTTCGCCCCTGGCGCCAAACTTCGCGTGGTACCGCACACAGACCTTGCTCGCGACGCGGCCCTACCCACCCCTGCGCCGCCGCGCAGTTCATACCCAGAAGGCTTTACCCTGAAGGTGGTGGTGCTTGGTGCGCTCAGTGCCATCAAGGGTGCAGACCTGCTTGAGGCCGTCGCCACTGAAGCCGCCCGCCGCAATGCGCCCATTGAATTTCACCTGCTCGGCTATGGGTATCGCCATTTGCAGACGCAGCCCCGCGCGCACCTCACCATCCATGGTGCCTACGACGACAAGGACCTGCCCCGCCTGTTGGAGTGGCTGCAACCCGATGTGGCGTGGTTCCCCGCCCAATGGCCCGAAACTTACAGCTACACGCTCAGCGCCTGCCTGGAGGCTGGGCTGCCCGTCGTTGCACCAGACATTGGCGCGTTCGCCGAACGCCTCTACCAAAGAGACTGGAGCTGGGTGCAGCGCTGGGATCAACCCCCCGCCCAGTGGGTGGATGCCTTTGTGGACATGCGTGAGCAGAATTTTGCGCGCGGACAATGCCCCGAGCCAGTGGCGTTGCCCGAACCCATTGAACGCGCCATAAGGGTGGCAAAAGCATCTGCCCTTCCATGGCACTACCGCGATAACTACCTCGAAGGGGTTGCTGAGAACACCACAACGCACCCCATCGGGTTGACTCCGGAGTTTCTGCAAGCGCTCCGGCCACCCACCGCGCAACCGGCGAGAGCGCGGTCCGCATTGCTCTACGGCTTGGTCAGGCTGCGCTCGCACCCGCTACTGCGTGGAGTCGCCCAGCGCATACCGCAGCGCTGGCAAGCCAAGGTGAAGAACTGGCTACGCGCTTGAAACGACACCGCCTCCTCCAAAAAAGGGGGGCGGCCATATGGGATGTAGCCAGCGGTTCAAGCGCCGCTGGCCACAAGCGCTCAGAAACGCGCAGAAACGCTCTCAAAAGAAGAGCTGTCACCGCTCTATTTCATTGACATTCAAGGCAATTTCACACTGAAACCGTTTAAATTCAAGCGGTGACTGCTGCTATTTTGATAGCAACTATTGGGAGCGCGTTCGCAGCATGGGACGGCAATTCGTGCCGCCCATTTACTTTCCCAGTAGCAAGAAAATCTCGTTGTTCCGTAGAAGCTCGTCCGGGTACTTGCCTTGCAAGGCAGCAGGAATTTCCAGCTCCACGTGGCGGCGCTCCTGACGCACCACATGAAAACCAGCCTGCGTTGTCACCGCTACCAACTCATCAGCGGTCAGCCGGTTGAGTGCAAGGTATTCGTTGAAAACGAACTTTTTATAGCCATCCACACCGAAATCAGCGAAGCCAAAATCCACTTCCGCAGCGTCAATGGGGCCCTCGTGGCTTTGGACAACCTTCCACAACTCATCTTCGCTGGCCAGCAGATGGTGCCAAGGCACATCGTCATACCGACGCAGGTGCGAGCCAAAGGGCGAATAGAACAGCGGCTCGATCTGTATGAAGAAGTAGCCACCCGGCCGCAAGCATGCGTACAGGTCGGCAAATATCGCCGCGAGCTGGTCTCGCTGCACATGCTCAAAAGTGGACCAACTCATGATGCCGTCCACCAAGTCACGCTTGCCAGCCAGCGGTGCACCGGGCGTGATGGTTTCAAACGTCAGGGCTGACGGAATACGCCGCATGCCCAACTGCTCGCGCGCAATGCGGGGCAGCTTTGCGTATTCGCGCCGAATGTCTACGCCGTGAATGGCCGTAGCGCCGTGACGCAACACCAAAGACAGATCGGTAATGCCATCGCCACATCCAAAGTTCAAAAACTTCGCAGTGGGCATGTCCAGCACACCGCCCACCCAGTGGTGCACCACATCTGCAGCGTACTCAAAATGTGCGCGAAACCATTCGTCGCTGATTTTCTTCGCGTCCCACGGGGCAAGGCCCCACACGCGCTCTTGCAACGCAAGCAGCCAGTTGGCAGTCATGTCATCTCCACGGTTCGTCGCTGTGGTTCACGCCACATGCGCTGACGGCTTGCGCAAAACATAGGCGTCCTGATGGTTCCAGAAATGCACGGGCGACTTGTGCACCAGCTTGTCCGCTCCCAGGGTTTCGGCAATGCGCGCCAGCACAAATGCTTCCGACGTAAAGGTGGTGCCGTACTCTTGCTCGTCTATGGCGGTGGATTCGCTAGAGGCTGCAAAAAAGTAACCTTCTTCGTCCATCGTGACATGGTCAAAATTGGCCGCCTTGATGCCGTGGGTGCTGAACACCAGCAAGCCACCAGGCGCCACTGCCTCATACAGCACCGCAAGCCACCGCGACCACGTGGACCTGGGCAGGTGGCTGAAGAGGGACAACACAAACACCAGGTCATAGCGGCCCGGCCATTGCACGTCTTCCGGTGCACTGGCCGACAAGAACCCTTCCACTCCAAAAGTGGTGTGCGAAAACTCCACGGCACTGGGCACCACATCGGACACCACCACACGCCCTGGCCCCAACGCCTTGACCAAATGCCGTGTAAACCGCCCATGACCACTGGCAAATTCCAGCACACGTGGCATCTTCAACAGGGGCTGGTCTACAGCCTCCAGCAAAAGCATCAGTTCAGACAGCGTGCGCCACCCATCGGCCAGGTAGTCCCGCAGCGGATTGCGGCTGGAGTGGTGGCCGCGAAAAAAGCCAAAAATATCGTCACGCTCGGAGATGGTGCAGTCCAGCCCCATCACATTGTGGAACGAGCCCACCAGATCGTGCTGCTCGATCAGCGCGTGCGCAGCCAGCACGACATCCCGCTCATCGCGGGCACGCACCAGCACCTGGGCAGCACCCACGCGGTCCCCTTGCGCCAGCAAGTTTTGCCCTTCTTGCAGCAGGCGCTGGCCCGCACTCAATTCGGAGGGTGTTGTTGTCATATGTTCAGCCAAAGCCATCAAAAATGTTCGATTATCAGATCGACTTCGCCAGCGGGCTGGTGGTACGCGCCTTGAAGCCAGCGCTCGCTCATCCCCAGTGATGCGGCAACCGCACCAGCCCCGGCAGGGGCTTGGGGAAGATAAAGCGGAAGTGCAAAAACTGAAACCATTCGTCGTACACCGCCAAACCCGTCTCGTCGAACAAGAACGCGCTGATCACGTAGTCGCCGCTGTGCAGGGGCAGGTCTGGAAAAGTCAACACCGATTGCCAGGTGCCGTCTGCCTGCAGGACCGGCGCCGCACCGTCTTCGTGAGTGGCCAACGAGGTGATTCCAACCCCCTTGGACTGCTCGATCATGAAGCCAATGTGGGGCCGCTCGTCGCCTCGCCCGCGCGCACGAATGGTCACCACCAAGTCTTGGCCTTGCAGCACTGGCGGCTGGCCGGGTTGTGATTCGTCCAGGTGGGCCACATCAACGGCCAGGATGCAGGCACTGCCCCCGCCCTGCGCAGGCGTTGGTTGTGTGGTTCTTGGGGCATCGCCTGGACTCTCCAAAGCGCGCTGCGCAGAGACGCCGGGCAATGTGGATGGCGGTGCAGAGGCCCCGCTGTTGGGGCTGGCATCGGCCCCGGTATCGACATCGGCTGCGGCCTCGCGCTCGCGCTCGCGGGTGTGTACGTCGTAGGCTGCGAGCACGGCTTCGGTACTGCCAAACTGCTCTACGCTACCGCCTTTCAGCCACAGCGCTCGGTCGCACAGATGGCGTATGTGGTAGGGGCTGTGCGAGCAAAACAGAATGGTGCAGCCGTTGTTGCGAAACGCCGTGATGCGCTCCACGCATTTTTTCTGAAAGTTCTGGTCACCCACCGCCAGCGCTTCGTCGATGATGAGCACATCGGGCTGCACCGCAGTCACCAGTGCAAACGCCAGCCGCACCGTCATGCCGGACGAATACGTCTTTACCGGCCTGTCCAGCGCCTCGCCCAGCTCGCAAAACTCGATGATCTCGGGCTCCAGCCGCGCCATCTCGTCGTGGGCAATACCGATCAGACTGCCCGCAAAATACAGGTTGTCGCGCCCACTGAAGTCCGGGTGAAACCCGGCACCCAGTTCCAGAATGGCGGTAACGCGGCCCACGCGGTCGATGCGGCCGTGGCTGGGTTGCAAGGTGCCCGCCAGCAGTTTGAGCAACGTGCTCTTGCCCGCCCCGTTGTCGCCAATCACGCCAATGCATTCGCCGCGCTGCAGTTCAAACGACACATTGTTCAGCGCCCAGTGGCTGCGGTGCGTGGCCTTGCCGGTGATCAAGGCTTTAAGACGTGCACGGGGCGTGGGGTACAACTTGTATTCTTTGCCCACACCCTGCACGCGAAGCACGGTGCCGCTACCGTCCAGTGCAGGAGGAGGAGCAGGAGCAGGAGCGGGTGCTGGAGCGTTGTGGCCAGCCACGCTGTTGATCTTTTTCGTCATAGCCAGTCCACCAGCTGGTCACGGCTGCGTTTGACCACCACGTTCAAAAGCAGTGCGGTCACCGCCATCCAGACCAAGGTCACCCACCACACACTGGCGGGTGGCCAGGCGCCTTGTAGCAGTATTTGCTGGTAACCCACTACCAAGGCCGTCATCGGGTTGAACCACAGCACCCAACGCCAGTTCTCTGGAAAAAGGGTAAGCGGGAACAAAATGGGCGAAAGGTAAATACCCACCGACAGGAAAAAGCCCACCAGTTGCACTGTGTCGCGCAGTGCGGCTGCCAGCACTGCCAATAAATAGCCCAGCAGCAAACACAACACTAGCTGCAAGGCCAGCAACAGCACAAAGCCCAGCAGTGCACTGTTGAAGCGATGCAAAGGCGCATACACCAACGCCACCACCACCAACAACGGCCCGTAGATCAGCGCGCTGGCCAACACGGCCCGCGCGGTAAAAAGTACGGGTGGCAACGGGTTTTTTTGCAGCAGGCCACCGGCCTCGATCAGGCTGTTCATGCCGCGCGATACTGCGTCGCAAAACGCCATCCATGGCAATGCCCCGACGATGAGGAACGTGCCTACAGCGTGCGAAGGCGCCCCTTCACCCAGCCGCATGGAGAACACCACATCAAACACCAGGTAGTACGCCGCCACCGTGAGCAAGGGTTGTAGATAGGGCCACAGCACGCCCACTGCCGTGCCGGTGTGGCGTGCCGCCAGCTCTCGCTGGGTCAGCACCCACACCAGCCCCCTGGAGCGCCACAAGGCACGAAATTCAGTCAACAGTGTCCACATGCGCAGCGATCAGAAACAGAAACCCGCCCTGTTGGGCGGGTGTTGTGAGATGGGAGGCGTGGGGCGCGAAAATTAACCGGCCCGCCCTCACTGGTTCCCAGGTTACTTGACTGCCGGTTTTTGCTGCGCAGAGCCAGCGTTAGGCGCTGTAGGCGCTGTAGGGTGCTCTGCGGCGTATTTAGCGGCAAAAGCAGCAATGGCTTCGGCGTTGGTAGTTACGCCTTGCTGCATTTTTTGGGCATGGGCCACGCGGGCCTCTTGCTTGACGCTGGCCGAGATTTCTTTGACCAGATCAGCCTTCACCTCGTCATAAGGACGAATACCAGCTGGCTTCTTCTCTTCGAGCTGAATGATGTGGAAGCCAAATTTGGATTCCACCACACCGCTCAAGTCCCCCTTCTTGGTCAAGGCAAAAGCCACCGACTCGAACTCGGGAACCATCTGCCCACGACCGAAGAACCCCAGGTCTCCGCCCTTGTCGGCGTTGCTCTTGTCAGCCGAATGCTCTTTGGCCAACTTGGTAAAGTCTCCGCCAGCCTTGAGGTCTGCCAGAATTTTGTCTGCCTTGGCGCGAGATTCTGCATTGGTGCCCGCCACCAGAATATGGCGCGCACGCACTTGTTCGTCCGCCTTGAACCGCTCAGGCTTGGCCTTGTAAGCGGCACGGGCCATGGCCTCTGCCGCTTCAGGCTTGGGCTCGTTGGCCTTGTCCATTTTCTCCATCCAAGCGTCGGACAGCACTTTGTCGCGCGCTATCTGCAGTGCGGCAGCGATGGTGGGGTCTTTGTCCAATCCGTCTGCCTCGGCCTGCTGCGCAATGGAGCGGCGCGCATACAGGTTGGACGCAATTTGCGTGACGGTTTGCGGTTTGGCCAGCACGATCGATCGCATTTCCTGCGGCATGCGCAGCGCGTCTGCCTGAATGTCAGCGGTAGTGATGGAAAACTTGGAACCCTGGATCAACGCACCAGGTTCTGCGGCCAGCGCGGAAGCACTCCAAGCCAATGCGGCAGCCAGAGAGACAAGACGAAGTGGCGTAGAAAAACGTGTCATAGGTGATGCAAATCAGGCAAAAGGCCACAAAGCGGCCAGTTAAAAAAAAAGGCGGGGGAAACCCCCGCCTTTTTCAGATCGCATTACTGCGAAAAAGTGCCCACGAATTACTTCGTGAAGCGGTGTGGCCAAGTGATACCGTAGGTACCCGACAGGCCAGCAGCCACTTGTGGGTTGCTCAGTTTGATGAACGAAGCGCCCAGGACTGGCAAGCCTTGAACAACGTTAGCAGCAGCAGCGGCAGCATTGTTAATAGCGTTAGTCGTAGTCACAACACCCCAACCGTTGGTGTAAGTACCAGAGGTGATGGTGGAACGAGCAACGCTAGATGCCAGCACGGAGTTACCGGTGCTCTTGAATGCCAACACGCTGGCTTCGCCGCACAGAGCGACAGCAGACACCGTACCGGGGGTACGTGGCGAGAACACTGGACCAGGAGTGGTAGCGCCTGGAGTAGTCTCTTCACGGTCGTAGAAGCGCTGAGCATCAGCCTTCACGCAAATGTTACCCGAGTCGTCCGTCGACACTGGAGTGTTGGCAGCGAAGAACCACTCGTCTTGAGCAGTAGCAACGGCACTTGGCAGCACGCCAGCAACCAGGTTCGAGAACAGACGGTAAGACGTGTTGGCGTCGTTAGCCGGCGTAGTACCCGTCACAGCCTTGTAGTTGGCAGCCACGCTGTAGCGACGTGTGGGCATGGAGAACACCCAGTCAGTCTTTGCAGAGATCGACTCATCGTTGGCGTACTGGTTAGTCACCGAAGTAACTGCCAGAGCCGACGTCAGAGCGATTGCTTGCGCCTTTGGAGCGCCGATGTCAGCGGCCAGGTAAGGCGTCGACATGTCGGGCAAGTCATAGAAACCGCCGGTCAGAGCAGGCACGCCAGTAGCGCTGAACGCGGTACCGTCTGTCTTCAGTGCATCGCCACGCAGCAGTGGGTCAGCAGTGAAGTTCAGCATGTCAGCCGCTGCAACAGCAGTGTCGATTTGTGGGAAGTGCACAAAGTTGCCACGGCCATTGCCGCCGTCAGCGCGCACTGCAGTGTTAGCGCCAGAGAACGTGGTGGTTTCAGGCACATTGATGATGTACCAGTCGCCCAACAGACCGCCCGTAGGTGTGTTGAAACCGACGTTAGCAGCATTTGCTTCCACCGAGAAATTCGTCAACGCGGCGTTGAACAGCGTTGTTTCCGAAGCAGAACCAGCCACCGAACATGGTGCTACCGCAGTGACGTGCTTGATAGCAGTGTACAGAGCGGAATTGGTGTTGGCAGTGGTGCCGACCGTGTAGATCTTGTCGCTAGGAATGTCAGCCATGTTGAAGATTTCAACATAACCTTCGCGAGTGCCATTGGCCTTGACAGTGTCAGACGCAGCAGGGTTCAGACGACCTGTCGAGAAAGCCTTAGGAGCATTGATGCCCAGGGCAGGCACGGAGCAGGTATTGTCAGCGCTCTGGATTTGAGCAATGCCGTCAGCACCAGCAGTTACAGCAGCAGTCCACACGTCGCCAGGCGACATGAAGACTTGAAAGTCCATCACGTCGTCAGAGTTGGCGGCGCCGCGGAAGCGAACCTTCACAGCCTTGCCGTTCAGTGTGTCAGTGTTCACAACGTGCAGAACGGTCATGTTGCCGTTTTGCACCGTGTAGTAAGGCACCAGCAGCATGCTGCCAACGCCGCCTTCAGACAGGCTCAGGGATGTAGCGGTAGATACCGACATTCTGCTGTTGGCAGGCGTGCCAGGAACAATCAGCAAACCTTGCTGCAGGTTGACCGTTGCCGCACCAGCTGCAGCCGCACCGGAACCAACAATCACGTCAGCCGATGCAGCACCTGCGAAGCCCAGGCCACCAATCATGGCAGCAATGCTCAGGGCCAGAACATTTTTCTTCATATAGAAACTCCAGTTAAAAAGTTGGTAAGCGCAACTACCACGATTGATTACGCTAGGGGATGGTAGCACAGCGCTTTGGGGCCTTCTAGGGCTTGGAAGCCCGTTACAGCCCACTGTTGATTTATTGCAACACTGTTGATTCAGATGGCCTTCATCTCTCTCCTCAAGGTCAAACAGCGGGGGCTGGTTCAAGACCTCTCAGATGTCTTGATAGCGCCACCATTGGCCGTCCTCGAGCAGCCAGATCTCGTCCAAGTGCGTAGCTATGGTACCCACACTTACGCCCATCAGGGCAGGCGAAGCATCAACTTTTGTGCGAACTGCGCATTTTTCTGGCTCGCAATCCACTTTAACCACACTCACACCCCTGATGGCGGCGCCTGTGCCAAACTGCATTTTGAACTGATCCAACGTGCGCAATTTGCGGTACGACGGGGTCGTCAGCTCATAGGCTTTGTCCACCTGGCCTGCGGCACGGGCTTTCCAATACATTTCTGCGCGCTGCTTGACAGCGTCTTCAGGCTTGGCGGCACCCATGCTGGCGCATCCGGCAAGCAGCAGAACGCCTGCTGCGACGATGGGGGCACCCACCAGTTGGGTCAGCGATTTTTTAAACATTTTCAACAGTTCCTCTTGCGTTGGACAGAATACCTAAGAGACGCTTTTAAACAACACACACGCATTGCATATGTATATCTATATGCATATATAGGTATAGGCATATGCATCACTGCACGACTTGGCGAGGGCCTTGCCTTGCTGTGGTGTTAACCCAGCAAGGCGCCACGCCCCAACTCAGCGTGACACTGATATGAAGCAGCCAGCCAGCCAGACAGCAATCAATCGATCAATCAATCGATTCGATCTGACCCGATGACCCGCAGATCCGCTGATCCGCCTAGTTGGGCTGTGTCGGCACAGGTTGTGCTAACGGGTTACGGCTAACGGGCGGCTCCACCACGATGGCGCGCAACCCCTTCAGGCGATCACGCAAGTCGTCGCTCACTTCGCGAATGTCGATATCTGAGCGAACAACACGCGGCGTGATGACGACCAGCAGCTCGGTGCGCACGCCGGTGGAGTTGTTTTGGGCAAAGAGGTTCCCGATCAGGGGCAGGTCTTGCAGCAAGGGGACGCCGCTTTTGCCGTTCGACTGGTTATCTTTGATAAGACCGCCCAGCACGATGGATTCGCCAGAGCGCACGGCCACTTTGCTACTGATTTGCCGCTGCAGAAATCTGCGCTGGCCGTTTGCCTGCTCTTCCACAGCACCGACGTCTGTCACCGTCTGGTCAATTTGCATGGCCACCACGTTGCCCGAGTTCACTGAAGGCGTGACCGCCAGGTTCACACCCGTATCTTTGTACTGAATGGTGCTGGTGGTCGTGTTGGATGTGTCGCTCTGGATGGTGCTGGTGCTCACGGGCACTTGATCGCCTACCGTGATGGTGGCGGTGTGGTTGTCCAGCACCATGAGAGATGGATTGGAAATCATCTTGACCAATGACTTCGTGGCCAATGCGTTCAGTGTGGCCTTGAGTTTGCCGGCACTGTTGCTCAGGGCATAAGAGAAACCGCTGTTCAGCACGGTACTAACCGCTCCGCCAACGTTGCCCGCACCAGAGTAGCCCGACTGCGCGTCGCCACTAAAAGCCCATTGCAAGCCATATTTCAGGGAGTCATCTAACGTGACTTCGATGATGCTGGCCTCGATCAGCACCTGGGTCAAGGGCAGATCCAAGCGTTTGAGAGTCGCTTCGATTTTGTTAAATTCAGAGCGCGTGCCCCATACCAAGACCGAGTTGTTCAGGTCGTCGGCCACCACACGAATGCTGCCCAAGGTAGCAGCTGCCGAAGGCTGGTTGGCCCCGCCCTGGGTGTTGGTTCGGCTGTTGAGGCTATTGAGGCCACCAGAACCCGACCCACTAGAAGTCAGCGCGGAGGCCAGTCCGGTTCTGGAGTTGCCCAGTGAGTTGCCGGCACTGCCAAACGCGCTGTTCATCCCGGTCTGACCCAACGATGAACCGGTGGTAGAACCAAGCCCTGGAGCGACACCATTGTTTGCTGTTGGCGCGGAAGCGGATGCGCCCCCAAACAAACCACTGAGCACGCTGGCCAAATGCCTGGCGTTGCCATTTTGCACCTGGTAGATGAAGAGCTGTGGCTCCGAGCCACTGTCGCTGGGTTGATCAAGCCGTTCGATCCAGCGGCGGGCTTCTTCCAAGTACGCTGCACGCGGGGTAACCACCAGTATGCTGTTGATGCGATCAATCGGCATGACGCGCAGTGCGCCGAAAAGCGGATTCGATTCGCCCAAGGCGGCCGACCCTGCAGCAGCGGCTGCGGCAGATGCGGCACCACCGCTAGCCCCACCCACCACTCCAGGCAAGCTGGCTGGGGTACTGCCGCCACCGCTAACAAGGCGCAGCGCAGCCTCTACTTCTTTGACGGACGCATGCTTGAGGGGGAACACACCTACGGACATGCCTTTGAGCAAGTCCACGTCGAAGGTGTTGACCAACTCCATCCAACCTTCCGCCTGTGTGCGCGTACCCATCATGACAAGCAGATTGCGCACGGTATCCACGCGCACTATTGCGTCGGGCGGAACCATGGGGCGCAAGATAGACGCCATTTCACCCGCGCCGATGTATTGCAAGGGGAGAATGACAGCCCCATAGCCTGGCGGAATGTTGGGGGTGCTGCCACTGAACTGGCGTATGGAGCCCGCAATGTTCTTGAGAGCATCTGCGCGTCCGGCGTGGTACGTGCCCCGGGCATCGCGCACCAAGGCCAAGCCATTGGCCTGCAGCGCGCTTTCCAGCAAGAAAACGGCTTGATCGGGCGCGATGGGGTTGCGCGTTGACAAAGTGACCGTGCCTTGAAGGGGCGGGTGCATGACGTAGTCCACCTTGAGGATCTCACCCATCACGGTGCGGACGACTTCTGCCACCGGGGCTTCTTCAAAGCGGAACGAGACAGGCGCGCCAGTCAGGGGCGGAATGACTTTGGGCGGCGCAATGACTTGGCCATTGCCACGAATGATGCGCGGCGCGGAGCCCGCGGCTTCTGCGCCTGGCTTGGCTTCGGCTGTAGCGGCTGCAGGTGCCTGCGACTTGTCGACGCGCACAGGAGCCGGGGCGGCGACTGATGCAGCACCTGGGGTGGGCGGCGCTGGTTGCACCGCGACCGGGACTGTTGCGCCTTCAACCGCACTTGCTTCAGAAGGCGTGGCAGTCGTGGCGGTGGTTGCGGTGGTTGCGGGGGTTGCGGGGGTTGCCAATGGCTGGGTTTGGGCTTGAACCAACTGGCAAGCTGCCAGCATGGTTGCGGCAAGGGCGTAGCGGGGTGAGTTCATTGTGGCGAAGGGATGATGAGATTGCAGGCGCAGCGCTTAACGCCCACCAAAAGAAGGACGGCGCGGCGGAGCCGCGGCGGCGTTGGTTGCAGCCGCTGCTTCCGGTGTTGCCTGGGCGGCCGCGGCGGATGAAGGCGCATTGCGCCCCCCTGAAACAGCCGACGGCGGGGCAGCAGGCGCGCGGTTTTGCGGCACGCCGGTGTATGTGGCCAATGCAGCACGCTGCAGTGACACCACGCGGGTCTGCCCCCTTTGGCTGAAGGTGGCTTGCCCCCCGGCGACGGACTGAAGCGTCCAGCCATCCAGCATGCCATTGAGGGGCACCCTGCGGTCTTTGCCTTCGTAGTTGATGATGATGCCACCGACACCTACGCCCTCAAACACACCGGTGAGTTTGGCTTGTGCAAAGCGGTTGACGGGTTCTGGCACCTCTGCCTTGGGCGGCGGAGGCGGTGGTGGCGGCCTGCGCGTGGGCGAGAACAAGGGACGCTCGAGCATGCCTAAAAACTGGCTGGTATCTGCCTGCCCCTGGCCGGGCAACGCTGGCAACAAGGCCTGCAAGTCCACTTTGAGAGGCTGGGGCGGCTGCCAGCGCATGTCGCGCAGTTGCCCATCAGGCGTAACCCACACCCAAGCCAAAAAGCACAGCAAAGCTGTATTGAGGACGGCCAACAATGGAAGGGCGATGCGTCTCACTTTTGCCCTTTCAGGATGCCGAAGGTGAATTGCACAGCAAGGCGCGGCACCACACTGGGCTGCACGTTTTGCAGGCCACCCACGAGTTGCACGTCCATGTCGTTGATCAGGATGAGTGGCAGTTGGCTGGACAAAACCGCCAGGGCACTTTGCAATGCAAGCAGATCACCATCGGCACGGACTGTGAGAGGGATTCGCTCAAACCCTTTTTCGACTTTGGATGGCAGCACTTGGCTGCTGCTGATTTGCAAGCCCGCCGCGCTGAATATCTCGCGAATGCGCTGCTGGGCAGCGTTGCCCGCTTGCGCAGCGTCTTGGCTGGGAGGGTAGATGTATTGCTCGCCCGCTTTTTGCACTTGCTCGAGCAGGGCGGCAATGTCTGACTCCTGGGATGACAAACCCAGCAGCCGGGCATGCCGAGGCTCTAACTTTTCTAACTGCGCCTGGGCGTTTTGGTATTCGCCGTGGATGTAAAAACCCAATGCCACCAAGGGTGCAATCACCAGGGTGAGTGTGACCAATAGCGCGAGCAATTGGCGATTTTTTTGCATGTTCATGATGATGCCCCCTTACGCACGGGAGCAGACGCTGGCGGCTGCGCCGGGGCAGCAGGGGTTGCATCGCGACCACCGAATGAAGGCCGCAAGCCGCCCGAGGGCGTGGGAGAAGCTGGTGGGTTTGCCTGCGGCGCCGTAGCTTGCGGTGCTGGTTTGCCCGCCGGGACACCTGCTGGTGCTGGTGCTGGTGCTGGTGGTGCCGTACCGGGTTTGGCTGGCGCGCCTATTGCAGGCACAGGCACAGGCACAGGTACAGGTACAGGTACAGGTACAGGCACAGAGCCCATACCATTACCTGAAGGCAAAGGCAGCGCAGAGGCAGGGGTGGATGGAGCCGATGCAGGGTTTGCCGGGGGCGTGGCAGGGGATGAGGCCGCACCAGATGCGGCGACTGCAGCCGACGGGGCAACCGCCGCGCCAGCAGACAGCGCCACCGGGCTTGCCAACTGTGTGCTCTTGACGCCAAACACTTCGGGGTCAAGGCTTAGTTCTACCGCAAAGACTTCTTTGCCCACATTCCCGAGGCGGGTCGTGGCAGTGGGGGCACGCACGTCTTTGAAGCCCTGTACTTCACCCAGCAGTTGCATCAAGACTGAAGCATTGCCCGTTTGTCCGCTGAAAATAAGCTTGCTACCTTGAACCCTCACACTTTGCAATGCCGTGTCATCGGGTAGCACCTGCGTCAATTTGTCGAGCACCCGAAGAGGCTCAATGCGGCCATTGGTCAACTCTGACAATGCCCCTAGCGATTCGACAGATGCCAACAAGCGCTCACGCTGATGCACCACTGGAGCGGCAGATTTGACCAGTGCGTCGTGGGCTTGAGCAGCTTCCAGGGCGCGGGCACGCAATTGAATGACGGGAGTGATGGCCAATGCTGCTGCCCCCAAGGCCAATGTGGCGAGTAACACATAGCCCCAGCGGCGGCGGCTTGCGCAGTGGACCTGACGCGGAGCCTCTCCATAGCCGGTAAGCACTGCGGGTTGCCCATGGGTAGTCAACACCCAGACCTCTGCCCCGCTCCAATCTACCGACTGCCCCAGGGGGCCGGACTGAATCGCAGCCAAGTGCTGCGCGACTTGCTTGCGCGAGGCCAGCACCAGCTCGCCCTGCTGGGCGGCATGCGCGCCTTTGGTTTGCTGGAGGCTGTAGCCCCACACCATATTTTCTGCATCAAATGGGCTGTTGCTGCGCGCTTCTAGCGCCATGGCGGCCCGCGTGTCTTCTGCCGCCATGATGGGCAGCTGCATCGACCGGCGCAGCACCAGCTCGTCAGGCAGCTCTATGGCCTTGAAGCGCGGGGTGGCGCGTGCGGAGACTTGATGCCCGCCCTCCCACACCGATTGCTTGCCATCTGCCTGCAACAACAATACCGGTGGCTGCGGCGTAAGCCATGCCAGTACGGCCCACTGGTGCACGTTGCGCCAGGGCTCTCGCATGTCACGCCACAGCAAGGCGATATCTATACCCAAAAAGCGGGCATCCGATGAAATGGAAGGCATGTCTGTCAGGGAATAGGGCGATGTGGAGCGGGCTCGACATCACGTTGCATATGGAATGTGGCCCACGGGAGCCCCTCTCGGGGGCGGGGATTCAAATCGACATACCGAGCCACCAACATGGCGCCGCCGTCCGGCAGTGGTACGCGGGCTTGAAGGCGATAGCGTCGCACCACGCCCGTGCCAGTGAATCCACCCTCAAGTCCAGTCATATCAGTGCCCACCTGCCCGGAATC
The DNA here is from genome assembly GCA_030692685.1 of Acidovorax sp. Lineage (GTDB taxonomy): Bacteria > Pseudomonadota > Gammaproteobacteria > Burkholderiales > Burkholderiaceae_C > Acidovorax. The sequence goes on from JAUXZO010000181.1 coordinate 35,155, forward strand.
GCGTTGCGCAGCAATTTGCCCGGCCAACTGGGCATTTCCGCCCGCCAAAACAGCCAAAACCCCAAGGGGCGCAGCCAGAGGGTTTACCAAGCCTGAACCACGGATGTCTGCCGTAATGAGGCCAGAAAGTCTAGCATAGAGGTCATAGCTGACTCCTGGTACGCGCATGAGGTCCTCTATGGCTTCAAACCGCTTGAAGGCCCCTTGCGGCGTGCGTTGCTGGCGATATTCGACAATCGCTTGGGCCACCGTTTCAGCCGCCGCATCTGGCACACCGCCAGCGACGGTGAGCAACCGCGCGAGCAGCGGCACTTGTGCAGCATTGATGTCTATCAATCCATTGAGCGGCATGACCTGCACTGCAATGGCCTGGCCGAGGTACTGCGCCTGCACCACGGTCAGGCGATCAACCGCCTTGGGCTCAAAGGCCATACCCTGCAACACTATTTGGATGGCAGCATCGCCCAAAGCACCCGCTTGGGCACTTTGCCTGGCCACTGAGAGCATGCGAGCTTCGTCACGAACATTGCGAGTCAGGCCTGTAACGATAATAGACAGGGCCATGACCATCCACAGGACAGCAATCAAGACAACACCACGTTGAGGCGGTGGACAGCAGGCGCGCCTGTCGTGCCAATAAGCGTGGCGCATGGTCAACGACGCCCCCCGAATGTGGCCGTACCAGAGGCGGATGGGTCGCTGGCGATGAGTGGCCGCATGGCCACCACCAATGGAGGCCATGCGCTGTTAGCCGCCTTCATGGAGATGAGCACATGTGAAGGCAGGCGATCTTTGGAGCCCCAGGTGGAGAGCCATTCTGGTTTGTCCTGCGCTGCATCTTGGTATTGCAAGGCGAAGTCAGCAACGTCGCGCACCAAGACTTCTGCAGCAGCTTGATCCCAAGCGGCGGGCAGCAAAGGCTCGTCCAGCGGGATGAACTGGAGCACCAGTGCGCGCGCACCACCAACATCGGCCAGTGCCAACCGAAAAAAGTGCCGCCCCGCCACCCCAAACCTGGCGGGCATGACCCCTGCCCACACCAGTTCTTGCGGACCTGCTCTGAGTAAAAAGGGATTTTCATCGGCAGAGGTAATGCCTTGCAGCTTTTGCCCCGATATGCGCCCCAACACAGATTGCAAAAAGCTGGTCACCACCCGTATTTCATCATTGCGCGCCAGACGCTGGTCCACCCGCTCCTCCGTCTGGGCAGTGGTGCGCAAGGCCGAGCCCAAGGCAAGCACCACCAGCGACAGTAACGTCATGACCACCAGCACTTCAATGAGGGTGAAGCCACGCTGCCGCTGCCCACTCAGCATAGGGCCGCTCACAGCCGAGAACCCTCCAGCGTCGCTGCCTTTTTCTGGGGGCGCAACGTAGCTACCTCCAGTTGCTGCAGGCGCCCGCTACCAGACCAGGCAACAACCACCCGCACTTCATGAAGTGGAACCGCCATAGGGGAGTTGATCTCTGTGCCGTAGGGTGTCGTTGCCACACGCCAGTCAAACCCAGCCACACTGCCCATATCGGACCACCCGCTTTCGGGCACAGCATCGCGCATGGCCAGAATCGATTCAGCCAGCACGGTGGCGCGCTGGTAGCGCTCCATTTCGCCCACAGCGCGAACGCTTCCACCAGCAGCCCGGTACAGCATACCCAACGCGATTGACATGATGGCAAATGCCACCAGCAACTCCAAAATGGTGAATCCGCGCTGAGCAAGCGAACGGCTGGACTTCATGGCAACAATGCCTCTTGGGTGACGCGACCGGAAAGCCAATCCACCCGTAAACGCGTACCACTGCCCGAGGCACGAACAATCTCGATACTGCCCCCAGTGGCCCCCCCTTGAGGGAGAAAGCGGATAGAGGCAAGACCCTGGCCGACCATTTCTCCCGAAGCCACAGTGGCGCGCACGTCAACAGAGGTGGGCAGTGGCCTGGGCGGAGCGCCATCGGCAGCGTACGTGCGCTGGCGCAAATCCACCGAAAACCGCACTTCGCGCCCCTCTGTCAGAGCCTTGTAGCGTGCAGCGCGCATCTGCCCGATCATCGTTCGCACGGTATCGCGGTATTCAGACGAAGCTTTGAGACGATCGAACGCTACAGGGGCGAGCCCGGCAAGCGCAGCCAAAATGGCAAACACCACCAACAACTCGACCAGCGTGAAGCCGCCAGCCCTGCGCATGAGTGACAAGCTCAAAATTGGGTTGAATGACGATGGGAACCGCTTGCGAACTCTCCAGTGGCTGGGTTAGGGCTTGTTGCGAACATCCGCAGCTTCACCTTCACCTCCCTGTGCACCATCAGAGCCTAGCGAAATGATGTCAATCCCGCCATTGGCACCGGGGCTGGCGTAACGGTAGGTGTTACCCCATGGGTCTTTGGGTAGCTCGCCCTTGATATAGGGGCCGTTCCAGCCATTGACGGAGCCAGGGCGCTTAACGAGAGCATCCAGCCCCTCTTCGGTGGTCGGGAAACGACCTACATCCAGTTTGAAAAGCTCCAGCGACTTGTCCAAGTCAGCGATCTGCACACCGGCCGTCTTGGACTTGGCGCCGCCAAGCTGGTTCAGCACCTTGGGCCCAACCAGGCCTGCCAGCATGGTGAGAATGGCCAGCACCACCAGCAATTCGATGAGAGTGAAGCCGCGAGCCTGCGAACGCTGCACCGAAGCGCGGCGAAGGGTACGAGTGAAAAAACTTGCCATGAAATAGGGCTCCTTGCGCAAACAAAATAAACAACGGACCTACACGGCGAGGTCGTTAACAGAAAGTATTCCCATCAATATGGAAACGATGATGGCGGCGATCAGAACGCCGAGCACCAAAATCAGCACGGGCTCTACCAGGGTCAAGAGGCGTTTGATGCCTGTTTCCACCTCGCGGTTCAAGATGGACGCCAACTCCAACATCATGGGACCCACACGCCCGGTCTCTTCACCCACACGGACCAGATTGATGGCCAGGGGTTCAAAAATGCCCGTGGCCTGAATAGCCTGTACTACGCGGCCACCCTCTTTGACGATGGGTGCAACGCGCACCAACGATTGCTGCAACACCACATTACCGACCGTGTCAGACGCAATGTGCAGGGCCGTGAGCATAGGAACGCCATTGCCCAGAAGGGTTCCAAGCGAGCGAGAGAAAAGTGTCAGTTGGTATTTCAGGGCAATGCGCCCCACCAAGGGCAAGCGCAGCAGACGCGCTTGCCACCAAAGTTTGCCCGATGGCGAGCGGAACCAACGCGCGATCAACCACCCGCCTGCCGCAGCCACCAGTCCGATCGCCAGGCCATACTGGGTGAAGGCCTTGCCCAAACCCATCACAAAGCGAGTCGGCATGGGCAAGGCATCCCCCATTTCTGAAAACAACTTCTCGAACTGCGGCACCACAAAGCCCAGCATCACCACCAGCGATAGAACGGCCACAGTGATCAAGATGGCTGGATAGATGGTGGCGGAGATCACGCTTTCGCGCAGTGCACGCTGGCGCTCCATGTGCTCCACCAAACGGTCCAGCACAGCAGACATTTGCCCACTGGCCTCACCCGAGCGGACCATATTGATATAGAAGTCACCAAACAAGTCCGCATGGACCTGCAATGCGCGGCTCAGTGGCGTGCCCCCTTTGACGGCCTCAAGAACGCCCTGCAGCAACGCACTCACGGCGGGCTTGTAGCTCATCTCGATGAGCACACGCAGCGCGTTATCGAGTGCAAGCCCTGCCCGCAACATGATGGCCAACTCAGAAGTGAATGCCAGCACGTCTCTGGATTTGACCGGACTCTTGTCCACCCGCACCTTGGGTTGCCTGAAGCCAGCGGACGCAGCAGATGCTGCACTTGCGTTGGCCGCTGTGGCCATACCGCTGCTGGCTGCCAATGCAGCGTCTTGCACGGCCAGCGGCGTGAGCCCCCTGCCGCGCAGTTGCTTTAGAACAGCTGCTTCGTTCAGGGCCTCCAACTGCCCTGTGACCACCTTGCCGTCAGTGGCAGCAGCCCGCCAAAAAAAATCAGGCATCGGATTGGTCCTGCGTCACGCGCGCCAGCTCGTCCAGCGTCGTTACACCGGCAGCCACCTTGCGCAAGCCGTCTTCATGCAAGCTGCGCATGCCCGACTGCACCGCGATGCCGTTAAGCACGCTGGCGTCGCGCCCCTCTAGCACCGCACGGCGCATGGGCTCGTCCAGCACCAGCAACTCATGAATGCCTGTGCGGCCACGGTAACCAGAGCCTCGGCACTGGTCACATCCCACCGGGCGGTAGAGCAGCGTGCTAGGCGGGCAGTAACTGGAAAGACCAGAGCTTTCGTACAGTTCAGGCTCTATGGCATGCGGCTCCTTGCAGGCATCACACAGCGTGCGTACCAGGCGCTGGGCCAGCACCCCATTGACGGCAGAGGTGATCAAATACCGCTCCACGCCCATATCTTGCATGCGGATGATGGCACCCGCAGCGGTGTTGGTGTGCAAAGTGGAGAGAACCAAATGCCCCGTGAGAGCAGACTGCACAGCGATCTGAGCAGTCTCGCCATCGCGCATTTCACCGATCATGATGATGTCCGGATCCTGCCGCAGGATAGAGCGCAGTGCATTGGCAAACGTCAGGTTGATCTGCGAATGCACCTGAATCTGGTTGATACCCTCAAGCTGGTACTCCACCGGGTCTTCCACGGTGATGATCTTCTGCGTGGCGGAGTCAAGCTTGGCCAGCGCGGCATACAAGGTAGTCGTTTTGCCTGAGCCAGTGGGCCCGGTGACAAGCAAAATGCCATAGGGTTTGGCCAAAAGGGTGTTGAATCGCGCCAACGTGTCGCGCTCGAACCCCATTTTCTCGAGGTCCAGCCGAATGCTGGCACGGTCCAGCACCCGCATCACCACACTTTCACCATGCACCGTGGGCACGGTGGATACGCGCAGGTCCAGCTCTCTGCCCTTCACCCGCATCTTGATGCGACCGTCTTGGGGCAAACGCCGCTCGGCAATGTCCAGGTGCGCCAGCAGCTTGACGCGTGAGTTCACCGCAGCGCTGAGCCTTGGCGGCACCAATTCAGCGTTGTGAATGACGCCGTCAACACGGTAGCGCACGTGCAGACCATCATCAAAGGGCTCCAAGTGGATATCGGACGCCCGCATATCAATGACGCGACTGACAATAGCGTTGACCAACCGAATCACTGGAGCTTCGCTGGCCAGATCCTTCAGGTGCTCTACAAAGTCACCAGAATCGCTGCCAACGCCCAAGTCATCCTGATCATCTTCAACGGCCTCATTGACAGGCTCGGCAAGCGCTTTCTCGATATCGGTTTCTAGCGCCAGGTGGGGGCGTATTACCAAGCCCGTGGTCAGGCGCAGCGCTTTGACTACGAAGGCGTCTTGGGGACGGGCCATGGCCACAGCCAGCTCACCGTCACTCACACTCAGAGGGTACACAGCATTGGACTGCAGGAACTCTGGCAAAAGACCTGGCACCTCTGGCGGCGAAGAAGGGAATGCATCGGCCGTGATGAATGGCAAGCCCAATTGCTGCGCCAAAGCGTATGCCACATCCAGCTCGGAAACCACACCCAGTTGCACCAACACCTGTCCGAGCAGGCTGCCCATCTCTTGCTGGGCAGAAAGTGCGCGCTCCAGATCGCGCGCGCTCAGCTTGCCAGCCTTGACCAGCAATTCACCCAGGCGCACTCGCTCGGCAGCAAAAAAGGGCTCGACTATCGGTGCGGAAGTTAGGGTGGATGTCATTCAAATTGCCGTCGATTTCGCAGCCACGCACCAGAACCCTTGGTTAACTGTGAAGGGGGCGACCAGTTAACCACATACCCGAACACGCGGCCTCTCGGAAGGGCCAGAGTGTAGCCGCGCACGCCAAACCCGTCGAAAAACAGAGCGCCAATGCTCGCAAAGATGCCTCAATAAAAACGGGTGGAAAATACGATGATTGCCCGTGTACTGTTTAAACCTTCCGCTGTGACTTACATAGCAGGCAGCTTTGTTTGCGGCTTGCGGGGCCTACCATCACGGCGAATCGGGTGAATGCGGCCACTCGAAAAACTCTCAGTTACCACCAATTGCCGAGGCAAGTAGAAGCCCTTAAAGGCCCTTTGACTGCTTTGCATTGAGTTGCGCCGACTTACACCATCGACATGCCTATCACCCACCCTGCTGCGCCCAACACAACCCGAACCGCACACCCAAGGACGCTCGTTGCGGCAACACTGGGCGGCTTGCTGGCGTTGGCCGCAGGAGCCGGTGGCATGGCAATGCTGCACATGCACTTGGGGCAAGGGGCACCTGTGCGTAGCTCCATGCTATTGGCACCCATGATCGGGGTCCTTGAGCCGTGCATTCTGCAGACAAAGACCTCCACCGCCGCTGGTGCAGGCATTGCTTCTGCACCAGCGCCCTCACACACACACGACACCCTTCAAAGAAGTTGCAGCGGGCCGACTGGGTCTGCAGCCCAACTGGTGGAGTCAACCCTTGCGGACCTCTACCCGCGCGGCTCACCAAGCCCCCCCCACTACCCGGTGGGCTACACCCTGCCCGTGCCGCTGCTGCAGCTGTTTGAAGAAAAATCAGGGGGCTGGCAATTAGACCAAGAGCGCATTGCCCGCCTGGCACGCACAGTGCGCGACACAGATCGACCCGTGGTGGTGTACTTGTTTGCAACGCACTTTGCCTCCCATGCCCCACTGGAAAAGGTGCTGGCCCAGGATCCACGCAACCTCGCCCAAACGCGTGATGGCACCATGGCACCGGGCACCTACTACGGTGAGCCTGTGTACTACTGGAACATTGCCAATCCAGACGCCTCGGTGAACCTTCGCCGCAAGGAGGCGGCCAGTGCCATGCTGCAGGCGCTTTGCGAGCTAGAGCCCAAGCAACGTGCGAAAGTCCATGCCATCACTTTGCTGGGGGAAGTGCACCACTACTTCCCTGACTTTGAGACTGGCATGGGCTTTGGCATGCCCTATCGCGTCACAGATTACAGCCCCCTCTCGCAGCAAGGTTTCAGGCGGTTTCTGCAAAAGCGCTTTTCCCGCATTGAGCACCTGAACCAGGCGGTAGGCGGGCAATTCGCGTCGTTTGACGATGTTCTGCCTCCGTCCAAAGACATTCGAACCGAGCCGCTTGCCCACTTCAACGAGCACATCGACTCATTCGCACAGGGTAGATTGCCCGTCTCTGGCTGGGCATTTGCCCCTGGCATGGACCACGGGTCACCGCTGAAAGCACTGGTGTACCGCAACGGCGTAATGGCTGGGGAGGCACCCGTATCGCTGGGCAGGCAGGATGTGTTGCAAGCCAAACCAGAGTTTGGCAGCGCCAACACCGGTTGGCGCGTGGACCTGGACTTCCGCCCCTGGCCCACCGGCGTACACCAGCTGGACATCTATCTGCAACGCGCAAACGGACCCACTTTCTTCCTGGGGTCGCGCCGTGTTGCCATCATGGAGCGCAGCCAAACCACACCGAAGCCCCAGCCCATGGCAGGCACTCTCCCCACGTCAGCGCCGCTCCCCTCGGAATGGCAGGCCTACATGGATGGCCCCGCCGAGCAAAGCTCTTATTACTACAACCCACTGGTCCCGCTATGGCATGCCTTCAGGGCACAGCAGGTGGCGGACTACATTGAGAATTTTGGACAACAAGTGGTGCAACCATCTTGCATGGCTGCCACGCCCACCTACACGCACCAGATCATTCCCTTCACCAACCCCAGTTGGGACGCCCAGAAATTCGCAGTGGAGTCCTCGGTGGCGGGCCTTCCCACCACGGGGCTGGGAGTGAGTCTTTACGGTGAGGCTGCTTACGGGAATTCGTTTGCGCAGTGGTATGCGCAAAGGCAAGCGGCTCAAAAACAACTAACGCCGGGCAAGCCAGCATCCAAACGGGTCAGCGGTTACGGCATCACAGAGTTCCATCCACTCAAGCCCATGGGCCCCAAAGACTTCGCACGCACACTGGACGAACACAGCCAGCGGGGAGCGAAGTTTCTGTCTTTCTTCATGGAGCCCCGCTGGGAAGGACAACGGGTAGAGCGGGGGCACAACATTTTCTCGATCGACCCACAAAACCCACAATTTGGATCAGATGCGCTGTACCCATCGGTGCAAAAGGCGTTGGCTGGCGAAAGCCGCTGACGACGCCATCACGTTACAGCGCTAGGCTCAGGCAAACAACTCGGCCTGGGCCAGGCTTAGTCCCTGCGCATCCTTGGCAGACAACAGTGGTTGTGCACCCTGTAGGCGCCAGTCAATGGCCAAGGTGGGATCATTCCAAGCGATGCTGCGCTCAAACTGCGGCGCGTAGTAATCGGTCGTTTTATACAAAAACTCGGCCATCTCGGTGAGCACCACGAAGCCATGTGCGAAGCCTGGCGGCACCCACAATTGGCGGTGGTTTTCTTCGCTCAGCTCCTCGGCCACCCACTGGCCAAAAGTGGGCGAGCTTTTGCGGATGTCCACCGCGACATCCAGCACCGCCCCACGCACCACCCGTACCAGCTTGCCCTGGGGTTGCTGAATCTGGTAGTGCAAGCCACGCAGCACATCTTTGGCACTGCGGCTGTGGTTGTCTTGCACAAACTCGTACTGGGTTCCCGCGGCTTCGTTGAAGGCTTTCTGGTTAAAACTTTCAAAGAAAAAACCACGGGCGTCACCAAACACCTTCGGTTCAATGATTTTCACGTCAGGGATGGCTGTGGAAATTACGTTCATTGCATTGCTTTCAAAATCAGAATATTTGCAGGACGGGAACATGCGCTTCAAGCGCCTCTAAGCCATCAACAGCAAATGACGCGGCAGGCAAGCCCTGCTGCCATTGGTGATGCATATGCACAAACGCAGTCTCAAGATGCGCCGTGAAGCCCGCAGCATCAAACAACGCGGCCGTGGGGCGCACCGCGACCAGATGATTGCGTAACCGCTGGAGCGCCTGTGCGTCATGTGCCAATCGCAAGGCCAGCGCCTCGTACTCTGGCAATGACTGCGTCACCAACTCTGGCAGTCCCACGGCGTGAAGCAAACTGGCCGCGACACGCCCCGCAAATGCCTGCCCCATGCAGGTAACCACCGGCACCCCCATCCAAAGCGCATCACTCGTGGTGGTGTGGGCGTTGTAAGGGAGGTTGTCCAATAAAAGCCCTGCATGGGCGTGGCGAGCAAGGTGCTTTTCCAATGGCACGCGGCGTGCAAAAACCAACCGCCGAGGATCTATCCCCAGCCCGGTCGCTTGTGCGCGCAAATTGCGGCGCGCATCTTCGTTGTCACTGAGCAACCACAACACACTGCCAGGCAATGCAGCCAACAACCGCATCCACACCGCGAAAAAGTGCGGTGTGATTTTGTAGACGCTGTTGAACGCGGCAAACACAAAACCATCGGCAGGCAGGCCCTCTTCCTCACGGGTCGGAACGACTGAATCGGCAATGCGATGCGTGTCGTTGACCTGATAGCTGCTCGGCATCTGCACCAACCGCTCTGCATAAAAATCTGCATGCGTTGCCGGAGTAACGATGCGATCACCTATCAGGTAATCGTATACAGACGATCCCATGGTGCCCGGATACCCAAGATAGCTGACCACGATAGGCGCTGGCTTGCGCAGCAAAATGGAGGGACGGCTGTCGCGCGTGAAGCCTTTGAGATCAATCGCTATATCGATTTTTGCGTCCAGCATGCGCTGCACTACCGTCTCATGGGGCAACGCGCGCACGTCCCAGAACTCATCAAAGGCCTCAACCAGGCGATTGCGCATAGGAGAGGCGTCGTCTGGTCCAAACGAGACGGCAACGACTTCAAAGCGCTGCCGGTCGTGCCTTTCAAACAGTTCAGCCGTCAGATAGGCTGTAGCGTGCTCGTGGAAATCTGCAGACAAATACGCCAAGCGGATACGGCCAGTACAGCGCTGAAAAGTGTGCTGGTGCGGCACAATTGATTCTTGCGCCAACAACCGCTGACTAGCGGCCTGCGCGCACCGCAAGTGCATTGAGGGATCATCGCCCAACGCCAGCGCATCAAACGGCGGTAGCCACCCGTGGTTTTGGGGCAGCACGGACTGCACCTGTGCTGCGGCAAACTGCGCGCAAGGCCAATCGCACACAGCGACAGCGGCGCGCCACATTCCAGCCCAGGCCAATGCATGCTGGGGCTGCAAGGAAACTACGCGCCGAAATGCTTCTACGGCCTCGACATGGCGTCCGACACCGCTGGCCGCAGAACCCCAGGAAAACCAAGCCGAAGCGTAATCGGGCGCCAAAGCCAGGGACCTATCCGCGGCAGCCAGCGCACCAGCTGCATCTCCGGCATCTAGCATGGCAGTCGCCAGATTGTTCCAGGCCATAGGATCCGCCGGGTGCAGTGCAAGGCTGCTCTGCAACAAAGCAATGGCTTCGCCCCACCGACCCAGCTGGCCCACCACGGTGCCCGCGAGGTGCAAGGCCATCGGGTGCTGAGGTGCCTGGCTCAACACAGCACGGTAGACACGCTCCGACTCCTGCATACGCCCGGCCTTTTGCAAGGCCAAGCCTTGCTGGAGAAGGGGTAAAAATGGGTCCACGGCAAGCACTCGGCCACGCATTCCTGTCTATCGCTGCTTGTCTTATGGGCTCAGTAAATTTTCTCTTTGAGCACCCGCATCAGGTACTGGCCATAGCCACTCTTGGTCAGCGGCTGGGCCAGGCGCTCCAGCTGAGCGTCATCAATCCAGTGCTGGCGCCAGGCGATTTCTTCGAGGCAGGCGATTTTGAGCCCCTGGCGGTGTTCCAGGGTGGCAATAAATTGGCCGGCTTCGAGCAGGCTTTCGTGGGTGCCGGTGTCCAGCCAGGCGTAACCTCGGCCCATGATTTCGACGTTGAGCTGGCCTTGCTCCAGGTACCGGCGGTTCAGGTCGGTGATTTCATATTCGCCACGGGCAGAGGGCTTGAGGCTCTTGGCCAGTTCAACCACTTGGCTGTCGTAGAAGTACAGGCCGGTGACGGCGTAGCTGGATTTGGGGACCTTAGGCTTTTCTTCGAGGGACAGGACCCGGCCTTGGGCGTCGAATTCGGCGACGCCGTACCGCTCAGGGTCTTGCACATGGTAGGCAAACACGCTTGCGCCCTCGATGCGGGCCATGGCACTTCCCAGCAGTTCGTGGAAGTCGTGGCCGTGGAAAATGTTGTCACCCAACACCAGTGCGGACGGAGCACCGCCCAGAAACTTCTCGCCGATGACAAATGCCTGCGCCAGGCCGTCGGGGTTGGGTTGCACCGCATATTCAATGCGGATTCCCCATTGGCTGCCATCGCCCAGCAGTTGTTCGAAACGCGGGGTGTCCTGCGGGGTGCTGATGACAAGGATCTCGCGGATGCCCGCCAGCATCAGGGTGCTGAGCGGGTAATAAATCATCGGCTTGTCATAGACCGGCAGCAATTGCTTGCTGATGGCCAGCGTTGCCGGATGCAGGCGGGTGCCGGAGCCGCCGGCGAGGATGATGCCTTTGCGTTGGGTCATGTCAGGAGGCCATTCAAAGGATTTCGGCAAGCATGCGCGCTACACCCACTTGCCAGTGCGGTAGACGCAGCCCGAAGGTGTTCTGCAGGTGGTTCGCATTCAGGCGCGAGTTGTGCGGGCGCGCGGCGGGCGTAGGAAACGCAGAGGTGGGCACAGGAGCCACCTCGGTTGCTTTCAAATTGATAGCTGGTTGCGCTTGTACAGCAAGCGCCAGAACCTCTTTTGCATATAAATGCCAATTGGTTTCACCGGCGGCTACGCAGTGGTACAGCCCCGCATCCTGGGGGCGCTGCTGCAGGTGGCGCAGGGCGTGGGCCGTAACGTCGGCCAGCAAATCAGCCCCAGTCGGGGCGCCCCACTGGTCGTCGATCACGGTCAGGCGGTCGCGCTCCTGCGCCAGGCGCAGCATGGTCTTGGCGAAGTTGCCGCCGCGTGCGGCATAGACCCAGCTCGTGCGCAGGATCAGGTGCTTGGCGCCGGATTGCTGGATGAGCTGCTCGCCTTCGAGCTTGGTGCGGCCATAAACGCTCAGCGGCGCAGGCGTGTCGGTTTCCACCCAGGGGCGGCTGCCGCTGCCATCGAATACGTAGTCGGTGCTGTAGTGCACCAGCCATGCTCCCAACCTGGCTGCCTCTTGCGCAATGGCGCCGGGGGTCGTGGCGTTCAGGGTGCGGGCGAAATCGGGTTCGCTCTCGGCCTTGTCTACAGCGGTGTGGGCTGCTGCGTTGACGATGATGTCCGGGCGCAGGGCGCGCACCGTGTCGGCCACGCCAGCGGGGTTGGCAAAGTCGCCGCAGTGCTCGGTGCTGTCGAAATCCAGCGCCGTGACCGTGCCCAGCACCGAGAGGCTGCGCTGCAGCTCCCAGCCGACCTGGCCGCCTTTTCCAAAGAGCAGGATGTTCATGCGCTGGCGTCCGCGACGGCTACTGCATCCTGCGCGTATTGGGTCTGCACCCAGTCGCGGTAAGAACCGGTCTGCACGCTGGCGACCCAATCGGCATGGTCCAGGTACCACTGCACCGTCTTGCGGATGCCAGTGTCGAAGGTCTCGGCAGGCTTCCAGCCCAGCTCGCGCTCGATCTTGCGGGCGTCGATGGCGTAGCGGCGGTCGTGGCCGGGCCGGTCCTTCACATAGGTGATTTGGGTGCTGTAGCTCTGGCCGTCGGCGCGGGGGCGCAGCTCGTCAAGCAGGCTGCAGACCATGTTCACGATCTCGATGTTGGGCTTCTCGTTCCAGCCGCCCACGTTGTAGGTCTGGCCGGGCGAGCCCGCGTCCAGCACACGGCGGATGGCGCTGCAGTGGTCCTTCACATACAGCCAGTCGCGCACCTGCATGCCGTCGCCATACACCGGCAGGTTTTTGCCGGCCAGCGCGTTGACGATCATCAGCGGGATCAGCTTCTCGGGGAAGTGGTACGGGCCGTAGTTGTTGCTGCAGTTGGTGGTGAGCACCGGCAGGCCGTAGGTATGGTGCCAGGCACGCACCAGGTGGTCGCTGGCGGCCTTACTGGCGCTGTAAGGGCTGTTGGGCTCGAAACCACGGGTCTCGACGAAGGCCGGGTCAGTGGGTGCTAGCGATCCATACACCTCGTCGGTGGACACGTGCAGGAAGCGAAAGGCCTCGCGCTCATCCTGCGGCAGGGCACTCCAGTAGGCGCGCACGGCTTCCAACAAGCGGAACGAGCCGACGATATTCGTCTGGATAAAGTCTTCCGGCCCGTGGATAGAGCGGTCTACATGCGACTCGGCTGCAAAGTTGACGACCGCGCGGGGCTTGTGCTCGGCCAGCAGGCGGGTCAGCAGGGCGGTGTCGCCGATATCGCCCTGCACAAAGACGTGGCGTGCATCACCCTGGATGCTGTCCAGGTTGTGCACATTGCCTGCGTACGTGAGCTTGTCGAGGTTGACCACGGGCTCGCTGGAGACAGCAAGCCAGTCAAGGACAAAGTTGGCGCCGATGAAACCTGCGCCGCCGGTAACCAGAATCATGGGGTGGACCGTTTTGAAATGCCTTGCGGCAAAGCCAGCGATTATCCCACCCGGCCCGCGGGCGGCGCCGTAACAGAATTCAACAGCCGGTGCGGGTTCGATCTCGCGTCAGAAGTGGATGCCGCGCATCATCTGCTGCAGCGCCACCGCCTCGGCCGACAACTGGGGCTTGGCGTCTTTCGCGCCCTTGGCGGCCGTCGAATCCGGGAACATCCGAAAGCTGGTGTTCATGGTGATCTGCGCCACGCGCGGCACCAGGGCGTGTAGCAGCTGTCCGGTGATGCCCAGGCGCGTGGCGATGCGCACCGGCTTGAAGATGCAGGCCTGCGCGATCATGTCGGCCGCCTCCTCGGGGCTCAGCGTGGGCACGTTGTTGTAGATCTTGGTGGGCGCGATCATCGGGGTGCGCACCAGCGGCATGTTGATGGTGGTGATGGTGATGCCCTGGTCGGCAAACTCACTCTATGCGCAGCGCGTCCAGGCATCGAGCGCCGCCTTGCTGGCCACGTAGGCTGAAAAGCGAGGCGCATTCGTCAGCACACCAATGGAGCTGATGTTGACCACATGGCCCTTGCGCCTTTCCGCCATGCCAGGCAAGAAACCCATGGTCACACGCAGGCAGCCAAAGTAGTTCAGCTGCATGGTGCGCTCGTAGTCGTGGAAACGGTCGTAGCTCGACTCGATGGCGCGGCGGATGGAGCGGCCCGCGTTGTTGATGAGAAAGTCCACGCCGCCATGGTTGTCGATGAGCAGCTGCACGAAGCGGTCGCAGTCGGCCATGTCTGCGATGTCGGCCGAATAGGCGATGAACTCATAACCCTTGGCCTTGGCTTCGGCGCAGGCTTCGTCCAGTTTGTCCTGGTCGCGCCCGCAAATCACCGTGGTGGCCCCCGCCTCGGCAAACTTGTGCGCCGCCGCCAAGCCAATGCCCGACGAACCGCCGGTGACCAGCACCACCTTGCCGGCCACAGTGCCCTTCAAGCTGCGGTCAATGAACAGCTCGGGGTCCAGGTTGCGCTCCCAGTAGTCCCACAGCCGCCAGGCGTAGTCCTTGAGATTGGGGCAGGTGACGCCCGAGCCCTTGAGCGCTGCCAGGGTCTCGCGGCAGTCAAAGCGTGTGGGGTAGTTCACGAAGGTCAGCATGTCCTCGGGCAGGCCCAGGTCCTTCATCACAGCGTTGCGCACACGGCGCACGGGCGCCATCGCCATCAGACTTTTCTTGATGCCCTTGGGGATGAAGCCCAGCAGTGCGGCGTTGATGAACAGGTTCATGCGCGGCGCGGCTGAAGATGTCCAGCACGTCGCCAACACGGTAGCCGACCGGGTCCACCAGGTGGAAGCACTTCTTGGTGATGGACTGCTGGTGGCTGATGACGTTGAGCGCATTCACCACGAAGTCCACCGGCACGATGTTCACGCGCCCGCCTTCCAGGCCGACGGTGGGCATCCAGGGCGGCAGCAACTGGCGC
>JAUXZO010000196.1 GCA_030692685.1 Acidovorax sp.
GAAAAATCCTTGAAGTTAAAAAAGCGTCTCAAAAAATCCGGGTCAAAAACCATTCCTGAACCGGGTTCGGTGAGTCGCCTTGCGGGTTCGGCTCATCGATGGGTTGAACTGTACGCCGTTGGTGTTTAAAGAAAAACCACCCAGTCGGAAACTAACCGTTCCAGTTTTGTTAACAATCTAGAGTGGTTGCATCTCCGTATGGCCCCCGGTGACCCAGGTGACCCAGGTGACCTCGGTGGCCCGATTCCCAGATGGCGGAGTGGCCTTCGATGGCGGTTAGGGGCGATGCCCGCCACGGGCTGGTCCTGAAAGGCGGATGTATGTCTTGGTGCAACGCCGTGCAAAGCCGTGCAATGCGTGCAAAGGCTAGCGCTGTGGCGCGGGCTTGGAGCCGTCGCCGTTCAATCGCTGCAATATTGATAGCTACTAGCCGTTGGCTAGTAAGCGCTAGTTGCCAATTGGACTTAAATTTTTCTACGTGCGTCGCAGGTTCTCAACGCCACGCCGTGGCCACCAGCTGGCTGTAGTGCACGCCCTTGCGCCCCAGCAATTGCTCGAAGACGGCGGGGTTGCCCACGTTGTCGCTGCCCAGCATGCTCAAAGTCTCGGTGCACCACGGTGAGGCGGGCACGGCATCGCCCAGGCGGGCACTCAGTTGCGTCAGCGGGTCGGGCAGGCGCAGCACATGGGCGGGGCTGCTTCCCAGTTGCTGGCGCAGGCTGGCAATGAACGCGCCCATGGTCAGTGCCTCGGGGCCAGTGCATTCGATGATTCCTTGGGTTGCGACCGCAGGGCCCAGCAGGGCGACGATGGCAGCGACAAGGTCGTGCACCGATACGGGTTGCACCCGCGCCGTGAGCATGGGGCCCGGGAACAAAGCGACTGGCAGGCGAGCCAGGTTCATGAACAGCGCGCTGCTGTCGCCGCCTTTGCCAAACACCACACTGGGCCTAAGGACGGCAGCGCTCAATGCGCCCTTGGCGGCTAGCCCCAGCAGGTGCGAATCGGCCGCGCGTTTGGTGCTGGCGTAGCGCGTGCTGCTGCCCTCAATACCCAGCGCCGAGATGTGCACCACGCGCTTGACACCCGCCTGGGCGCAGGCGGTGAAAAGGGCGGAGGGCGTGTGCTGGTGCACCGCATCAATGGGCCGCGCGCTGCTGTCGCGCAACACGCCCACGGCATTGACCACGGCGTCGATGCCGGCCAGGCGCGGCAGCCACAGGTCGGGTGTGGTGTCGCGCGCAAAGTCCATGGGCACCTGCGTCGGCAGCACGGTGCGCTGGCGGGGCGACACGCCGCCGCGCACGGTGTGGCCCGCGAGGGTCAGGGCAGCGGCCACTGTGTGGCCTACAAAGCCGGTGGATCCGGTCAACAGAATGTTCATGCGCAAGGCCTCGTGCAAACGGGATGGGCTTTTCGCTTGGGCAGGCGCGGGGGCGGGCAGCGGCGGGTGTGTGCTGGCCCATGGCGTGCTGTGTCCAGTGGCTGAAAAGTTCTATTAAAAATGGCCGCTAGCGCTTATCTAGCAAGCGCTATTAGCTATCTTTTCGGTAGCAATCGATGCGCTGCAGGCTTCTATTCCGCCGGGTCAAACACCTCCACGCGGTTGCGCCCGCCGTTTTTGGCGCGGTACAGGGCCGCATCGGCTGCCTGCAGCAGTGTGTCAGAGCCGGTGCCCGTACGGGGCACCACACTGGCAATACCCATGCTAAGTGTTAGCACCGGTGCCGTGGGGGAACGCGGGTGCGCCAGGGCGGCGTCGCGCAGGCTGTCCATGCAGCGCTCTGCAACCACCACGGCGTCGGCCAGCGTCACGTCGGGCATAAGCAGCACAAACTCTTCACCCCCGTAGCGGGCGGCCACTTCGTCTGCCCGGCGGATCATGCTTTGCAGCAGCTGCGCCACACGGCGCAAGCATTCGTCGCCCGCCAGGTGGCCATAGTGGTCGTTGTAAAGCTTGAAGTGGTCGATGTCGATGAGGATCACCGACAGCGGCATGAGGTGGCGGCCACAGCGCAGCCACTCAGTGGCCAGCCTTTCATCAAAGCGGCGACGGTTGCCAATGCCTGTCACGCCATCGGTGGTGGACAGCAGCGCCAACTGCGCGTTGGCGGTGGCCAGCTCTTGCTCTTTGCGCACCAGCTGGGTCACATCGGTACGCACGCCTGCAATGCCGCCCTGGGGGGTGCGGCGTTCGTCCGCCTGCACCCATCGGCCGTCGGTCAGGCGTTGCAATACCGAGTGCTGGGCGGCGTGGTGGTCGGCCACACGCTGGGCCAGCCATTCCTCTTCATTGCCGATCGCGTCCAGATACTGGCCGCGCTCCGCGCCATAGCGCGCGATCTGTTCAAACGTGCTGCCCGGCACGATCATGGGCGCCGAGATGGGGTACAGGCGGCGGTACTGTGCGTTGCACACCACCAGTTTGTCGTCGGCGTCAAACAGCGCAAACCCCTCGGGCAGTGATTCGATGGCGTCTTGCAGCAATTGCCGCGCTTGCTGGGCCTCTTCTTGTGCCGCCTCCAGCGCCTGGCGTTGCTCGATGAGGTCGGTAATGTCCAGGCGCACCGCCACCACGTAGTTCTCGGGCGTGCGGGTTTCGTAGACGTTGATCCAGCGGCCATCGGCCAGCCGCTGAACCAGGTTGGAGGTGCGGCTGCCGTGTTCTGACAGGCGCTCGGCAATCCAGGCCTCCTCGCGCCCATGTGCTGAAGGGACCAACCCCCGTTTCACCGAGTGCCGCAGGATGTCGGCAAAGTGTTTGCCCAAGTGCTCCGCGTAATCCATGTGCGGGTACATGCGAGACAGCTGCTGGTTGTAGAGCACCAGCCGGTCCTGTTCGTCAAAGATCTCGATGCTGACGGGCAAGGCCTCTACCGCACGCTCCAGCAACTGGCGGATGCGCTGACTTTCCTGGCGGGCTTCTTCTGCCTTTTGGCGCTGTTCGATCAGGTCGCTGATATCCAGCCGCACCACCACCGTCATGCCCGATGGGGTGCGGCTTTCGTGCATGTGCAACCATGCGCCGTTGGGGTAGCGGCGCACCTCGGGGCCGGGCCGGTGGCCACGCAGGGCCATTTCGTGGGCTAGCCACAGATCTTCCTGGCCCCGTGCTTCTTCGGGGATGCCATGTTTCAGCCCCTCGCGCAGCAGTTCTTCGTAGGTCTTGCCCAGCGATGTCTGGACGGGCAGGTGCGGGCGCAGGTTGGCCATGAAGCTGTTGCACAGCACCAGCCGGTCGTTTTCGTCGTAAATATCGAGGCCCGCGGGCATGGCGTCTACCGCTTCGCGCAGGCGGCGTTCTGCGCGTTCGGCGTCGTCCAGGGCCTGCTGCAGCGCGCGCTCCTTGTGCACGCTGTCGGTGATGTCGGCGCGTAGCACCACCACGCCGCCGCCGTCGAGGTTGCGCTCGGTGATGCGCATCCAGCGGTCGTCGCGCAATCCCTGCACTTCGGGCTCGGCCGGGGAGCGGTGGCGGGCCATGCGGCCCGAAAGCCAGGCTTCGGGGTCTTGCAACGCCGCGGTGATTTCGCCCGAATCTGCAGCGCGGCGCAGCACGTCTTCAAACCGGGTGCCGTACTCGACCGGCATCGTGGTGCCTGGCATCACCTCGCGGTACTGGGCGTTGCACAGCACCAGTCGGTCTTCTGCGTCGTAGATGGCCAGCCCGTCTGGCAGGATGTTGAGGGTGGCCGCCAGCTGCGTGGTCGCCCGTTGGGCCTCCTGCTGCGCCGCGCTGGCAGCGGTGCGCAGGGCGGCGGCGTGCTGCGACAGCCGCCACCACAAAACGGCCATCCCTGCCAAGCCAAGCCCGGCCACAGCCAAGGCCGCGCGGACCGTGGGGTCCAGCGCCTGGCTGAACAGGGCCCACGCCAGCAGCCCCAGTCCCCCCGCGCCGCACAGCGCCACCACGGGCAGTGCCAGAGCGTGTTCGGGGTGTGGGCTCGGGTTCATGGTGTGGGTCATCCCCAAGTGGCGGTCGCGGTCGCCGGTGTTTCTTGTAGACGGGGTTTGCCGCCTCGTTGGCACCGCTGTGGTGCAAAACGTCGCAAGGAGCGCTCGTTCCTTGAACAGGTTGTCAGAAAGTCTAGCAGTGGTATCTGATTTCTCATATCTGGAAATGCTGTGAAGGCGCAAACGCCCTAGACTGCGGTTCGGTTCCCCGCTGGTCTATCGTTCCACCCCTTTTTTGCTGGAGAAACCCGATGCTCAATGACGACCTTCGTTCCGACACCGTGGCGTTGTTGCCCGGCCGCACCACCGAAGCAGGGCCCACCCGCCGCACGGCACTGCAAGCCGCGCTGGGCCTGGGGTACGCCGCTGCCGCCGCGCCCGTGATGGCCCAGACGGCCATCGCCACCCCAGCAGATGGCCTGACAGCAGGCGAGGTGAGCTTCACGGTCAACGGCTTCAAGGTGCCCGCCTACCGCGCGGCACCTGCAGGCAAAACCGGCCTTCCGGTGATTCTGGTGATCCAGGAAATTTTTGGCGTGCACGAATACATCGCCGACACCTGCCGCCGGTTTGCCAAGGCAGGCTACTTGGCCATCGCACCCCAGTTGTATGCCCGCCAGGGCGACCCCGCCAGCTATACCGAAATCGCCAAGCTGCAGGCCGAGCTGGTCTCCAAGGTGCCTGATGCCCAGGTGATGGCCGACCTGGACGCCGCCGTGGCGTGGGCCGCTGCCAATGGTGGCGACGCTGCACGCGTGGGCATCACTGGCTTTTGCTGGGGTGGCCGCATCACGTGGCTGTACGCCGCACACGGCCCGGTCAAGGCCGGCGTGGCCTGGTATGGCCGCCTGGTGGGGCAGGCGAGTGAACTCACGCCCAAACACCCCGTGGACATCGCCCCTATCCTCAAGGCCCCCGTGTTGGGGTTGTATGGCGAAAAAGACACCGGCATACCCCTTGACACGGTTGATAAGATGAAAGCTGCCCTGGCCGGTGGTTCTCCACAGGCCAAGGTTTCGGAGTTTGTGGTGTACCCCGACGCTCCCCATGCCTTCCATGCCGACTACCGCGCCAGCTACCGCAAGGAAGCTGCTGACGACGGCTGGAAGCGGGCGCTGGCCTGGTTCAGCAAGAACGGCGTGGTCTGATTCCATTTCAAAACCATCCGTGCCGTTGTTGCTTCGCCTTGCCATGCTAAGAACGTGTTCACGATCTCGCAGGAGCCTTTGGGAGATCGTGAACACGTTCTAAAGCACGGTCTGCGGCTTCGCGCCTAGACACGAATGATTTAGAAACGGAATAAGCTGCTGGCAATCAGGCCCTCCAACAACTGCAGCCGCCCCCTACCCGGGGCGGCTTTTTTAATCTCGCACCGAGACCCGTATTGGGATGCGAAATTTGAACGAAAATAGGCCCTGGGGCTTATCTATAAAGCGCAAGAAGCTATGACTTTGGTAGCAATCATTTTGGCCACTCTGGCCGCCGGTATTGGCAGCGTATGGCTGGCCGCCCTGTTCATGCGTCTGGGCCTGGGCGGGCGGTCCGCCAGCGTGGGTCCCCAGCACCTGCTGAGCCTGGCGGCGGGCGCCTTGTTGGCCACGTCGTTCATGCACCTGTTGCCCGAAGCGTTCGAAAGTCAGGCCAGCGCCCACGACCTGTTTGCGACGCTGCTGGTGGGCGTGGTGTTCTTCTTTTTGCTGGACAAGGCCGAGCTGTGGCACCACGGGCATGAACACAGCCACCCAGAGCCCCACCAGCTGGTGCAGGGGCATGACGACCATGCACACGCACACGCACACGCACACGCACAACCCCGCGAAGGCAATGAACAACACGACCACGGCCACGCGCACCACCATCATGGCCCGCGCGCCGGTGGCTGGGCGGTGCTGACCGGGGACAGCGTGCATTGTTTTGGCGACGGTATCTTGATTGCATCGGCCTTCATGGCCGATTTCCGCCTGGGCGTGATTGCCGCCGTGTCGGTGCTGGCGCACGAGGTGCCCCACCACATGGGCGATCTGGTGGTGTTGCGCCAAAGCAGTCCCAACCGGCGCATGGCGCTGGTCAAGGTGTCGCTGGCCGGTGCCGTCACCGCGTTGGGCGGTGTGCTGGGCTACTTTCTGGTGGGCCAGCTGGAGGACTTTTTGCCGTACTTCCTGGCCGTGGCGTCCAGCAGCTTCATCTACGTCGCGCTGGCCGACTTGATCCCCCAGTTGCAAAAACGCCTGACCGCGCGCGAAACGGTGGCGCAGATCGCCTGGCTGGTGGCGGGCATGGTGGTGGTCACGCTGGTGAGTGGTGCCGCCCACGCGCATTGACGCGCTGGGCTGGTGGAGGAGAGGGGTCTTGATCTGGCTCAAGGCCGCCCCAGACGGTTGTGCCACGCTGGCGGCATGACCTCTCTCAACGCTGCCACCGCCACCGCCACCGTCTCTCTGGGTCTGCTGGCGCAGCCCACCCGGTTTTTATTCTTTACCGGCAAGGGCGGCGTCGGCAAAACGTCGCTGTCCACCGCGGCGGCCATTGCGCTGGCCGATGCCGGGCGCAAGGTGCTGCTGGTCAGCACCGACGCGGCCTCCAATCTCGATGAAATGCTGGGCGTGCCGCTGTCCAACCAGGCGGTGGCGGTGCCCGGGGTGGCGGGTCTGCACATGCTCAACATCGACCCCGACACAGCGGCCGAGGCCTATCGCCAGCGCGTGCTGGCGCAGCTTGAATCCACGGCATCCGATGACGAGCGCTCCACCGTGCGCGAGCAGCTCTCGGGCGCTTGCACCACCGAGATCGCGGCGTTTGATGAATTTGCTGCCTTGCTGGCCAGCGAGGGCAGCGCGAGCGGCCATGCTTTTGACCATGTGGTGTTCGACACCGCGCCCACCGGCCACACGCTACGGCTGCTGAGCCTGCCCAAGGCGTGGACCGGGTTCCTCGCGGGCAACGACCGGGGCGCCTCGTGCCTGGGCCCGCACTCGGGGCTGAAGATGCAGGAAGAGCGCTTCAACGCGGCCCTTGCCGCCCTGAGCGATCCGGCCCTGACCACTGTGGTGCTCGTCACCCGCCCTGACCCCCGTCCCATGCAGGAGGCCGCGCGCACCGCGCAAGAACTGCGCGCGCTGGGCCTGGCCCACCAGCGACTGGTCATCAATGGCGTGTTTCATGCCAGCCACCCGGGCCAGGACGCGGTGGCCGACGCCATCGAAGCGCTGGGCCGCGAGGCGCTGGACACCATGCCCGATGCCCTGGCCGCATTGCCCCGCGATGAAGTGCCCCTGCGCGCCTTCGACACGGTCGGTTTGCCCGCGCTGCGGGGCTTGCTGGGGGGTAGCACTGCATCCACTTCCGCCGCATTGCCCGCATCTTCTTTCCTTCCCGACCACCCCTTGCAGGCAGCGCCCCTGGCCGCCATGGTCGATTCGCTTGCGGCCAAGGGCCATGGCTTGATCATGGTGATGGGCAAAGGCGGGGTGGGCAAGACCACCATTGCCGCCGCGCTGGCCGTGGGCCTGGTGCAGCGTGGGCACGCTGTGCACCTCACCACCACCGACCCGGCCGCCCATGTGCAAGGCCAGCTTGACGGCAGCCTGCCGGGACTGAAGGTCGGGCGCATCGACCCGCGGGCCGAAACCGCAGCCTACATCGACAAGATCATGGCCACGCGCGGCAAGGCGCTGGACGACGCGGGCCGCGCCCTTTTGCTGGAAGACCTGCAATCGCCCTGTACCGAAGAAGTGGCCGTGTTTCATGCCTTCAGCCGTGTGGTGAACGAGGCCCGCAGCGCCTTTGTGGTGCTGGACACCGCCCCCACCGGCCACAGCCTGCTGCTGATGGACGCCACAGGCGCCTACCACCGGCAGATGACGCAGCAGTACGAAGGCAGTGCTGGAGGAAAGATGGCAAAGCACATCATCACGCCGCTGATGCGCTTGCAGGACGCCGACATGACCCATGTGGTCATCGTCACGCTGCCCGAGGTCACCCCCGTCAGCCAGGCCGCCGCGCTGCAGGACGACCTGCGCCGCGCCCACATCGAGCCCTGGGCCTGGGTCATCAACAAAAGTGTGGCCGCCACCGGCACCAGCGACCCCCTGCTGCAAGCCCGCCTGGTCGGCGAGCACCAACAGGCAGCGCGGATTGCCAACGGCTTGGCGCAGCGTACCTATGTGTTGCCTTGGTTGCCTACGCCGCCCGTGGGTGTGGCGGCCCTGGGGGCGTTGGTGGCGCCGGACGTGGTGTTGGGGTGAAACCCGCCGAACAGCAGCAGGCCAGTGTCGGTGTACTTCTAAATTCATAGCTACTAGCGCTTGATGGATAAGCGCTAGAGGCCCAAAAGGCTAAAACTTCGGAGTCAGGCAGCACAACGGCTGGGCTGCGGCGCCGCGTCTGCGCTGGTGTTCAGCGAGCCAACTCTTCCCGCACTGCCGCCACCTGGCGGCGCGACACGATCAGCAGTTCGGTCGAGCCTTGCAGCCGCACGGCCCAGCCTTCGCCTTCTTCGGGGTCGAAGTGTTTTTCGAGCGCGCGCAGGGCTCGGCGGGCCACCAGGGCGTTGCGGTGGATGCGCATGAAACGGGGCGCAAAGCGGGTTTCCAGGTCGCTCAGCGCCCCATCCATGATGTAGCTGCGTGTGGTGGTGCGCACCGTCACGTACTTTTGTTCGGCCTTGAAGTACAGCACCTCGGTCAGCGGCAGGCGCTCGGTGCGGCCCCGGTCCTGGATCAGCAGGGTGTCACCGTCTTGTGCGCTGGGTGCGCTGGTGGGCAGCGGCGCGCGGCTGCCGCGCTGCACCTTGGCCAGCGCCTGCTGCAGACGCTCGCGGCGCACGGGCTTGGTGAGGTAGTCCACCGCATCCAGCTCAAACGCGCTCACCGCGTGGTCGGCGTGGGCGGTCACAAACACCACGGCGGGCGGCTGGGGCAGGGTTTGCAGCGTGTGGGCCAGTGCCAGGCCGTCTTGCCCCGGCATGTGAATGTCCAGCAGCACCAGGTCAAACGCCCGTCCACCCGTGGGGCCGAGCAGCGCCATGGTCTCGGCGGCGTTGGACGCCTCTGCCACGGTGGTGCGGTGGGTGTCCGCGCAGTCGGCCAGCAAGGTGCGCAGGCGGCTGCGGGCCAGGGCTTCGTCGTCAACGATGAGGATGTTCATGGTCGGTGGGGTTCGGTTCTTTTGGCGCTGTGGCGCCGCGACGCGACGTGCCGCTGCGGCGGTTGGGACTGCCGGTGCGTTGGTCCCCTCGGCCCCGGGCAGGTCGCGCTGCGCGGGGTTGCATATCAGCCGCGGGCAACGTGATCCGCACCTGGTAGAGGCCATCTTGCACCCCGGCGGTGAACTCGCCCTGCACATCGTGCAGCAGTGCGAGCCGGGCACGCACATTGGCCAGCGCAATGCCGTGGCCCTTGGTCGCGGTTTCTTCGCCTTTGGCGGTTTTCACTTCCTTGGGCGGCAGCGTGTTGGTAATGCGCACCACCACGCGGCTGCCGCGCAGCTCGGTCAGCACGCGCAGCTTGCCGCCCCGCGCGCTGGGCTCTACGCCATGCTTGACGGCGTTTTCCACCAGCGGCTGCAGCAGCAGCGGGGGCAGGCGGGCGCTGTCGGTGCGGGGGTCCAGGTTCCACTGCACCTGCAGGCGCTCGCCAAAGCGCACTTGCTCAATGGCCAGGTAGCGGCGCGCCAGGGTGATCTCTTCGGCCAGCGTCACCGACTCGCCCTGCTCGATGAGCGCGTGGCGAAACAGATCGGAGAGGTCTTCCAGCAGCGACTCGGCCTTGGCAGGCTCTTCGCGCACCAAAGCGATGGCGCTGTTAAGTGTGTTGAACAAAAAGTGCGGGCGGATGCGCGACTGCAGCTCGGTCAAGCGCGCGGTGGTGGCCGCCGGGGTGCGGCCCCGTGCCCGCAGCACCAGTGCTGCCACCAGCATGGCCGCCAGCAGGGCGCCGGTGGCGGCACTGGCCATCCACGGTGGCGATGCGGCGGCCCCCACCAGCGCCAGCATGGCGCAGGCATACGCCCCGGCGAGCGCCCCCAGCACCACGCCGGCAACATACTGCTGCACCATGGAGAGGCGCTGCAGCACGGTTTTGAGGCTGCATGCGGTCACCAGCCACACCAGCGTGGCAGGCAAGGCGCCGCCGGTCAGCAGCGCCAGGCTGGCCAGCCATTCGACGGGGCTGTTGCTGCCAAACATGGCACCCACGCCCAGCACCAGCTCCACAAACAGCACCGCCCGCAGCACCACGCCGACCTGGCAGGCGTCAAATACCAGCGCCCGGCCACGCTGCGGCTGGCCGCCGGGCCCTCCGCCAGCGGCGGCCCGCACGCTGCGCGCAGGCCCTTCTGGCAGGGCGGAATCCAACGGCGCTGGCCGGGTCGATAAAATTTGGGTGTTTTGCATTGCGGCATCCGGGCAGTCCGGGTGTCTGAACCTCCGGATTATTGCCCTCCTATGTCCAAAGCCCAAGCCACCAGCGCGGCGTCTGCGCCATCCCACAACCAGCTTGACACCAAGGCCCAGGCCTGGTCGGCCCTGTTTTCAGAGCCCATGAGCGACCTGGTCAAGCGCTACACCTCCAGCGTCTTCTTCGATAAGCGCCTGTGGCAGGCCGACATTGCGGGCAGCCTGGCGCATGCCGACATGCTGGCCGCCCAGGGCATCATCGGTGCCGAAGACCATGCCAGCATCCAGCGCGGCATGGCGCAGATCACGTCCGAGATCGAATCTGGCGCCTTTGAATGGAAGCTCGACCTGGAAGACGTGCACCTGAACATCGAAGCCCGGCTGACCCAGCTGGTGGGCGATGCGGGCAAGCGCCTGCACACCGGCCGCAGCCGCAACGACCAGGTGGCCACCGACGTGCGCCTGTGGCTGCGCGGGGAGATCGATCTGATTGGCGATCTGCTCAAGGAGCTGCAGGTATCGCTGGTCGATGTGGCCGAGCAGAACGTCGAGGTGATCTTGCCCGGCTTTACCCACCTGCAGGTGGCCCAGCCCGTGAGCTTTGGCCACCACATGCTGGCCTATGTAGAGATGTTTGCGCGCGATGCCGACCGCATGGCCGACGTGCGCCGCCGCACCAACGTGCTGCCGCTGGGCAGCGCGGCCCTGGCTGGCACCACCTACCCGCTGGACCGCGAGCGTGTGGCGCGCACGCTGGGCATGGTCGATGCGCAAGGTGCCCCCATGGTCTGCCAGAACAGCCTCGATGCCGTGAGCGACCGCGACTTCGCCATCGAGTTCACCGCCGCCGCCAGCCTGTGCATGGTGCACGTGAGCCGCTTGTCTGAAGAACTCATCATCTGGATGAGCCAGAACTTCGGTTTCATCAAGATTGCCGACCGCTTTACCACCGGCTCGTCGATCATGCCGCAGAAGAAAAACCCCGACGTGCCCGAACTCGCACGCGGCAAGACCGGCCGTGTGGTCGGCCACCTGATGGGCCTGATCACGCTGATGAAGGGCCAGCCCCTGGCCTACAACAAGGACAACCAGGAAGACAAAGAGCCGCTGTTCGATACTGTGGACACGCTCAAAGACACGCTGCGCATCTTTGCCGAAATGGTGGGCGGCCAGATGAACCCCGCCACGGGCAAAAAAGAAGGCGGTATCACCGTCAACACACCCGCCATGGAGCAAGCCGCGCTCAAGGGCTACGCCACCGCGACGGATCTGGCCGATTACCTGGTCAAAAAAGGCCTGCCGTTTCGCGACGCGCACGAAACCGTGGCCCATGCCGTGAAGGCGGCGCAGTCCCATGCGTGTGACCTGTCCGAGTTGCCCTTGAACGTGCTGCAGGGCTTTCACCCGCAGATCGAGAAGGATGTGTACGAGTGCCTGAGCCTGCGCGGATCGCTCAACGCCCGAAATACTCTGGGGGGCACGGCGCCCGCGCAGGTGCGGGCCCAGTTGGCGCGCCACCGGGTACGGCTGGCCTGAATCTTGCGCCGTCTTCTGCACATCCCACTTGGAGCTTTTGCCATGATCCCATCGCGCCGCAGCCTGTTATCCCGTCTTTTGCGCACCAGCGCTTTTCTGGGGGCCGCGCTGACGGTGGGGCTGGCTTCGGCGCAATCAGGCAAGCCCATACGCCTGTTGGTGGGGTTCCCGCCGGGTGGAGGCTCGGACGCCATCGCCCGCACCCTGAGTGAAAAACTCAAGGACGAGCTGGGCGTGCCCGTGGTGGTGGAGAACCGGCCCGGTGCAGGCGGCCAGATCGCTGCGCAAGCGCTCAAGGCTGCGGTGCCCGATGGCACCACGCTGTTCATCACCCACGACCACACCATCTCCATCCTGCCCCAGGTGGTGAAGAACCCGGGCTTTGACCCGGTGCGCGACTTTGTGCCGGTGGTGGGTTTTGCCACCTTTGTGAACGCGTTTGCAGTGTCTGGCGGCACGCCAGCCAAGTCGTTCACCGAATATGTCAGCTGGGTCAAGACGGCGGGCAGCGGCAAGGGCGCGGTGGGCATTCCGGCGCCTGCGTCCACGCCAGAATTTTTGGTCAAGCTGATTGGGCAGAAGTACCAGCTGGACCTCGTTTCGGCACCGTACCGAGGCGGCGCGCCCATGATCGCCGACATGCTGGGTAACCAGATCGGTGCAGGGGTTGCGTCGGTGCAGGACTTCATCGAGAACCACAAAGCTGGCAAGGTGAGGGTGGTCGGCGTGCTGGGCACCAAGCGCCAGGCGGCCATGCCCGATGTGCCCACCTTAGACGAGATGGGCCTCAAGGGCTTTGAAGACCTTCCGTACTACGGCATCTACGCCCCTGCAGGCACCCCGCAGAAGTTCATTGCCGATTTTTCCAGCGCCATGGCCAAGGTGGTGGCCATGCCCGAGGTGCGCGACCATTTGACGGCCATGGGCCTCACGGTGGGCCACATGTCGCCGCAGCAACTGGCAACGCGCCAGCAGGCTTACACCGATGCCTGGGCCAAGATCATCAAGACCAGCGGGTTTGTGGCGCAGTAGCCGTCGTTTTCTTTATGTCCTTCAGGGCTTGACTCTGCGGGGCATCGGCGCCAGAGTCCGTGCCGCTGACCATCCTCTGTGGCCGCCTTGATATTTCTCCATGCAACAACGCCACCTGCCTGCCAACTGGATCCACCACCGAATGCTGCCGCTTGCAGCGGGCCTTTGCAGCAGTGCCTTGGCGGCGGTGTTGGCATGGGTGGTGATCGACATCTCCCACACCAAGGCGCGCACCGAGATCGCCGCGCAGGCGCAGGGCCATTTGCTGCAAATACGCGACCGCCTGGACCGGCAACTGCAAAGCACGCTGTCGGTGCCCGAAACGGTGGCCGCCTTTCTGGCTGCGCAGGGCAGCATGTCCCCCGAAATTTTTTCCACGGTGGTGGGCCGCTTGCTGGAGCACCAGCGCAACATCCGCAACCTGGCCTTGGCGCCCGGCAACGTCATCAGCGACATCTACCCGCGCGTGGGCAACGAGCGTGCGCTGGGGTTGCGCTATCTGGACAATCCTCAGCAGCGCGGCGCGGTGGAACGCGCCATCCAGACGCGCCGTACCGTGGTGGCGGGCCCGATTCCGTTGGTGCAAGGGGGTCTTGGCATCATCAGCCGCACCCCTGTCTTTCTGGCGCATGCGCCAGGGCAGGCCCCGCTGGACGGCCCGCAATACTGGGGCATTGTGTCGCTTACCGTCAATGCCGACACGCTGTTTACAGACGTGGGTTTGAACACCGAGCAGATGGGGTTTCAGATTGCGGCGCGGGGGCTGGATGCCACGGGCTCTCAGGGCGCGGTGTTCATTGGGCGCCCCCAGATTTTTGACGAATCCCCAGCCACGCTCGATGTCCCCCTGCCAGGTGGTGGCAGCTGGACCTTGGGCGCAGTGCCCACTGGGGGATGGGACGCCGCGGGGCGCGCCCTGACCTTGGTGGTGATGCTGTCGTACGCCTTTGCGCTCATCGTGGGTTTGCTGAGCGCGCGCCTTGTGCGGGCGCACCAGCTGGTGCTGGGGCTTGCCACGCATGACCGGCTGACCGGGTTGCCCAATCGCCGCCTGCTCGAAGACCGCCTGTCGCAGGCCATGCTTGCTGCCCACCGCGACCGCCGCCCGGGGGCCTTGTTGCTCGTCGATCTGGATGGATTCAAGGCGGTGAACGACGACCTCGGCCATGCCAGCGGCGATCAGGTGCTGGTGCGGGCCGCCCAGCGGCTGGCAGGGCTGGCGCGCGCCAGCGACACGGCGGCCCGGCTGGGTGGCGATGAGTTTGTGCTGGTGCTCAATGTGGTGGAGTCTGCAGACGCGGCGATGGATGCCGCTCGCCGGGTGATCGCTGCGCTGGTGTCGCCGATCGGCCTGGACAATGGCCAGCACGTGATGATTGGTGCCAGCATTGGCGTAGCAATGTTTGAGGGGCACGCGGTAGAAGCCTTGCCCGCACTGATTGACCGCGCCGACCGGGCGCTTTATGCGAGCAAGCGCAGTGGTAAAGGTGTAGCAACGCTGGCGGATGCCGCCGATGCAACGGAACTGCCCCATGCGCCCTCAGCTTCCGCGAGCCATCCGCGCGTGCCGCGCTGACTACGACCACAAACACGGCAAACACGGCACCCTAGGCGTTTGCGACTCTCCAGCACGCAGCCAAAGCCCTTTTCCTTCATTCCGTGTCAGTTGTAAAAAACCGACCTTGCCTGCGGGGTATTCGCGCTGGCAGGCCCCATGTAGGCGGGCAGCAGCACAAACCCTTCAGCGGCTGGCACAAACCCGAAGGACTGCACCAGCGGCGATGTCAGCCGCGAGGGCAGATGGGTCACTAGCACTATCGCCATCGCCATCATCAGCACCATGCCACGCAAGGCGTCAATTTCCCGTTGGCGGGTGGTGGAAGGCGCAGGCGTGGGGCGCGGGAAGACGCGCCGTATAAAACCGAAGAACGCGATCGAAAATATGGATCAAATCGGCCTCTCGCGCATATCCATAAAGCGCTGGTAGCTATTTTTTTAATAGCTATTTCGGAAGGAACGATACAACCTGTCCGCTGGGAACTTGGCAGGTGGGTGCCGCGCGCACCGCGATCACACTGCCAAGGCCCTTTCGATCACAACACCCTCACAGCATTGCAGTCCGCTGCTGCTCCGCACGCGAAGCGCCAATGGCGGTTTCCACGTTCTTGACCTCCTCAGGTGGCGGCAGCACGGCGGGCATGCCCAGCGCTTCGATGGACAGCTCCCGGCACCAGCCCTTGGTGTGGTACAGGTGGTGGTCTTCGTCCTGCTCCACTGCTGCGTGCGCTGTTTTCAAGGCCTTGCCGACGTCGCCCGTAGCGACTTCGGCCACCTTGCCCAGCAGCTCCCAGTTGGCGTGGTCCTTGGTTTCGGCGTGCACCACACATTCGCACGCTACCAACTGCGCGGCCGCAGGGTTGCCGCCCTTTTGGGCGAGCTGCATCGCCTTCACCAGCGATTCGCCAATGTGCTTGACGACCGCACGGCTGGGGGTCTGCATGTCGGGGTCGAGCCCCAGCGTGTCGCACAGGCTGCGCACCACGTCCTGGTGGGTCAGGGTTTCGTCCAGATACTCTTGCCATTCCTTCTTTAAATCGGCGTTGATGGCACAGCTGATGGCGGTGCGGTACACCTGCTCACCGCCCAGCTCGGTCTCCATCATCTGGATGACCAGGTCGTTAAGTTGTTGGCTGTCATAGGGGGCTTTGGACATCATGGGTCTCCTGGGTTGCGTTGGTTGACGAAAAAAGGGGGGTGAACAACTTATGCCAGCGTGCGCACCTTGGGCTCGCGGTCCCACTGGCGGGTTTGTGCGGCGGCGATGAAGCCCTGCGCGTCGGCCGGGTCCACCACGCCCGCGTCGGGCTCGATGCCACCGGCCTCCAAAATGGCACGGGTGCCTTTGCAGGCGGCAATCGCTTTCAGGTGACCAAACGCGTCGCGGAACCAGTCCACTGCAGCGGCCTCCTTGGCCAGCACGGCACCCATGTCGGGCGACAGCACCGACGCCACGGCGTCAAACACCACCGATGGGGTGCCCGCCAATTGGCCATCGGCAGGCAGCAGCGTGCCGTCCTTCAGCAGCGCCCCGCCCACCTTGGGCGACACGATCTTGACGGTGGCGCCCACTTTTTCAAGCGCCTTCCGCAGGTTGGCCACCGACATGCCGTTAGACCCATCGGCCACCAGAATGCCAATGCAGCGCCCCTGCAGGGTGGGTTTCATACGGTCGATGATCCGCAAGGCGGGCGACAGCGGCAGGTCCTGCACTGGCTCTGTGGTGTGGGGTGCGGGCGGCAGGGCCTGCATGCCCAGGCCGTTGGCCACACGCTGGGCCAGTTCAGCGTCCACATGCTGCAGATGGCCCACCACGGCTTCGCGCACGTGCACGGTGGTCACCTTCGACAGCTCAAACACCAGGGCGGATGCCAAGTGCGCCTGCTCCAGCGGGCTCTGGCTGCGAAAGAACATGCGGGCTTGGCTGTAGTGGTCGGCAAAACTCTCAGGGCGCACGCGGCCCTTCACGCCGTCATCGGCCTGCGTAAAGTGTCTAAAACCCTGTGCCTGCGACGCACGCGGCGTGTCGCCCTGCAGACTGCTGGGTTCGTAGTTGACCCGGCCCTTGGGCACCTGCATCTGCATGTGGCCATCGCGCTGCATGTTGTGAAACGGGCACTTGGGCGCGTTGATGGGAATCTGTGCAAAGTTGGGCCCGCCCAGGCGTGACAGCTGGGTGTCAAGGTACGAGAACAAACGGCCCTGCAGCAGCGGGTCGTTGCTGAAGTCGATGCCCGGCGGCACGTTGGCAGGGCAATACGCCACCTGCTCGGTCTCGGCAAAGAAGTTATCGGGCCAGCGGTTGAGCACCATGCGGCCGATGGGCTGCAATGGAATCAGTTCTTCCGGAATGAGCTTGGTCGGGTCCAGGTGGTCAAACGGAAAACGCTCGGCGTCTTCTTCGGTGAAGAGCTGCACCGACAGCTCCCACTCAGGGAAGTCGCCTCTTTCGATGGACTCGAACAGGTCTCGGCGGTGAAAGTCGTTGTCAGCGGCCTGCAGCTTCAGCGCCTCGTCCCAAACAGTGGACTGAATGCCCAGCTTGGGGCGCCAGTGAAACTTCACAAACGTGCTCTCGCCCGCAGCGTTGAGCAAGCGAAAGCTGTGCACGCCAAACCCCTCCATAGTGCGCAGGCTGCGGGGGATGGTGCGGTCGCTCATCTGCCACATGACCATGTGCATGGTTTCGGGCATCAGCGAGACAAAGTCCCAGAACGTGTCGTGTGCGCTGGCCGCCTGCGGGAAGGCGCGGTCAGGCTCCATCTTCACGGCGTGCACCAGGTCCGGGAACTTCATGGCGTCCTGAATAAAGAACACCGGAATGTTGTTGCCCACCAGGTCCCAGTTGCCTTCAGGCGTGTAGAACTTGACAGAAAAACCGCGCACGTCGCGCGGCGTATCGACAGACCCTGCGCCACCCGCCACCGTGGAGAACCGGGTGAATACAGGCGTTTGCACGCCGATCTCGGTCAGCACCTTGGCCGTGGTGTGTTGCTTGAGTGAATGCGTGAGTTCGAAAAAGCCATGCGCTGCTGAACCACGCGCATGCACGATGCGCTCTGGAATGCGCTCGTGGTCAAAGTGGGTGATCTTCTCGCGCAGGATGAAATCTTCCAGCAGCCCTGGGCCGCGCGGTGATGAGCGCAGCGAGTTCTGGTTGTCGGCCACCGGAATGCCCTGCTGCGTGGTCAGCACTGGGTGTTTGCCACCGGCTTGTTGCTGCAGTTCGCCTGCATTGCCGCGGTAGGTGTCGGCCTGGGTGGAGGAAGGGGCTGCAGACGGCGATTTTGTCGCCGCGCCGCGCGCAGTGGGGGTTCGTGCCATGGGCGCTCCTGAGGGGTTCTGGGGGATGTATGAAGACAAGCCAACATCGTTGGGCAGCAGGCCCAACCCCGGAGTAGGACGCAACCCCATCTGCGCGTGGTCGCCAGTACCAAATTGACCTGCGACTTGGCCCGGGCAGGGGTTGGGGTTTGCTACGCTATGGCCCCGGGCGGTTATCGCTGCTGCCCACGTCCTGACCGATCCATGTTCTACGCCATCCCTCTCGAACACCGCCCCAATTGGCGTAACCCGCCGTGGATGACGGTGCTGCTGATCGTGGTCAACATGATCGTGTTCTGGGGTCCTCAGCGCAGCGAAGAAAACGCCCGCGACCGCGCCGCCACCTTCTACGTCGGCAGCCCCTTGCCCGCCATCGAAGTGCCGCGCTTTGTGGCCTGGCTGGAAGAAACCGGCGACAAGCATCTGAAAGAAGCGCGTGCCCTGCAAAAGGCCGGCAACCACCGCATGCTGCTGCGCTGGATGGAGCAGGAAGACGATTTTCAGCAGCGCGTGAAAGCCCCACGCTTTGTGCCGCCCGAAGACCTGCAGTACGCCGACTGGAAGTCTGCGCGCAGCCAGTACGAAGCCCGGCTGCCCGCCCCCTTCACCCGCAAGTGGGCGCAAAGCTACGCCAAAGATGCCGAGCCCAACCCCGTCACGTGGCTCACGGCGACGTTTTTGCACGGCAGCACCGGGCACCTCATTGGCAACATGGTGTTTTTGTTTCTGTTTGGCTTTTCGGTGGAGCTGGCGCTGGGCCGGGGCGCCTACTTGGCGTTTTACCTGCTGGGTGGCATAGGTGGGTCCCTCTTGGCGGGCTGGGCCTATGCAGGCACGGGCAGCTACGGCCTTGGCGCATCGGGCGCTGTGTCGGCCCTCATGGGCATGTATGCAGTGCTGTACCGGCTGCGGCGGGTGCGGTTTTTCTACCAGCTGTTCTTTTATTTCAACTACGTCACAGCGCCAGCGCTGATCCTGCTGCCCATCTGGATCGCCAACGAGTTGGTGCAGCACTGGCTCAGCGGCCGGGGCGTGGCCTACATGGCCCACCTGGGCGGCTTGGTCACGGGCGCATCACTGATGGCACTGACCATGCTGCTGCGCAAAAAGCCGCTGGAGGTGCCTGTGACCCAGGACGTGGTGGAAGAAGACGACGGTTTTGACACCCATGTGGCCAACGCCCAGCGCCTGGCAAAGGGCATGCAATTTGAAAAGGCCCTGACCCAATGGCGCGCCGCCGCCAAGCTGCGCCCCCAAGACCAGCAGGTGCTGAGCGCCTGGTTCAAAACCGCATTGCTCTGGCCCGACGGCGAAGACTTTCACCGCGCCGCGCGCCGCATCTTTCGTCTGCAAGCCCACGATGTGGCGACGCTCGATTTTCAGCACACCAGCTACCGCACGTACCTGGACAAAGCCAAGCCAGGCGCCCGTTTGCAGCCCGAAGACATGGCCCGCCTGTCACGCCGCTTTGCGCGGGCGCAGCAGTGGGGCGATGCGGAAAAGCTGTTCAACGCGTTGCACAAGACGGCCCCTGCGCACCCGGAGCTGGGAGAGACGCTGGGGATGCTGGTGTCTGCCCTGTGCCACGCGGGGCGGCGGGATCAGGCGGTGGCTTTTGAGCCGCAGTTGCGGCAACTGGCGCCGGGGAGTGCGGGGTTGCAGATGTTGCGGGGGCGGTAGGATTTAGGCACCGGTATTGCGCCACACCCGATCAATGATGCGGCGATGTAGGCCGCCCTGTGTAGCCCGCGGAACGCAACAAGTCCCTGAAGAAGGCCGGAAACGAAAAAACCGCCCGAAGGCGGCTTAGTCGTTTTTCTTTTGCTGGCAGCGCACCCGTTACAAACGGCGAACAGCACATGCCGTTCGGGCTGTTTGCCTGCCGAAGCAGGCGGTGAGTGTTTAGGCTGCTGCCAGGGCCAGGGCTTTCACCTTGGCAGACAGACGGCTCTTGTCGCGAGCTGCCTTGTTCTTGTGGAAGATGCCCTTGTCAGCCACGGTGTCCACCACGGCTTGCATCTTGGCGAACAGTTCGGTCGCCTTGGTCTTGTCGCCAGCCAGAACAGCCTTTTCGACGTTCTTGACAGCGGTACGGTATTTGGAACGCATGGAGGTGTTCGCAGCGTTCAGCTTGACGTCCTGACGGACGCGCTTGCGGCCGGAGGCCAGGCGGGGGTTCTTCTTCTTTGGTTTAGCGGATGCCATAATTTATTTCCTTGGGGTCTGTGGATGATGCCAGCAAAGCCCGCGATTATAGCCCAGGGCAGTTCCTGCATCCATCCCAACCCGAAACTGGCGCAGCGCCATCGCCAGCGCACCCGTGGAACTGGCTCCGCCAGGCCACCGGGTGCGTCCCCCCTTGGGGGGAAGGCGCGTAGCGCCTCAGGGGGGCTACACTTCCTGCGGTGTCATTGTTCAAAGCCGCCTCTACCGTCTCCCTGCTGACCCTGGCCTCCCGCGTGACGGGCCTGGTGCGCGACCTTCTCATGGCCTCCATGTTCGGGGCCAACGCCCTGACGGATGCTTTCAACGTCGCCTTCCGCATCCCCAACCTGTTTCGCCGTTTGTTCGCCGAGGGCGCGTTCAGCCAGGCCTTTGTGCCCGTACTGGCCACCACCAAAGCGCAGCAGGGTGACGAGGTCACGCGCCGCTTGATTGCCGCGGTGGCCACTGTGTTGGCCTGGGTGCTGCTGCTGGCCTGCATTTTGGGCGTGCTGGGCGCGCCGGTGCTGGTCTGGGCCCTGGCCAGTGGCCTGCGCCAAAGCGGCGAGGCCTATGACGCAGCCGTGCTGATGACGCGCTGGATGTTTCCCTACATCGGCTTCATGTCGATGGTGGCGCTGTCGGCGGGCATTCTCAACACCTGGAAGCACTTTGCAGTGCCCGCAGCCTCGCCGGTGTTGCTGAACCTGTGCATGATCGCCGCCGCCTGGCTGGGGGCTCCGCAGCTGGAGGCGCGGGGCATTGAACCCATTTTTGCGATGGCCGGTGGTGTGATGGTGGGCGGGGTGCTGCAATTGGCGGTGCAGGTGCCTGCGCTGATGCGGCTGGGGCTCATGCCACGCATCGGCGTGACCTGGGGCGCCATCCGCGCAGCCTGGGCCGAGCCCGGTGTGCGCCGCGTGCTGACGCTCATGGCCCCCATTTTGCTGGGCGTGGGCGTGGCTCAGATCTCGCTGATGATCAACACCCAGATCGCGTCCTACCTGACGCCCGGCAGCGTCACCTGGCTTTTTTATGCCGACCGCCTGATGGAGTTTCCGACTGCGCTGCTGGGTGTGGCGCTGGGCGTGGTGCTCACCCCCCAGCTCACCGCTGCCAAGGCCGCGGGCGATTCCGAGAAGTATTCGGCCATGCTGGACTGGGGCCTGCGCATTGTGGTGCTGCTAGCCGTGCCCAGCGCAGTGGCGCTGCTCACATTCTCCACCCCGCTGGTGGCCACGTTGTTCCACCACGGCAAGCTGGCCGATAGCGATGTGGCGCAGATTGCGGTGGCGTTGTCCGGCTACGGCGCCGGGCTGCTGGGGATTGTGGCCATCAAGGTGCTGGCGCCCGGCTATTACGCCAGCCAGGACGTGCGCACGCCCGTCAAGATCGCGATTGCGGTGCTGGTCATTACCCAGTTGCTCAACATTGCGCTGGTTCCTTTCATTGCGCATGCAGGCCTGGCGCTGTCGATCGGTCTGGGCGCGCTCATCAATGCCCTGTGGTTGCTGGTGGGTTTGCTGCGGCGCGGCAGCTACCAGCCGCTGCCCGGTTGGGGCAAGTTTGCGCTGCAGGTGGTGGCCGCCAGTGCGCTGCTGGCGGTGTTGCTGGTGTGGGGCGCGCAGCACTTTGACTGGGTGGGGATGCGCAGCCAGTCGTTGCAGCGGGTCGGCTTGCTGGCTGCGCTGATGGCCGCCGCCGCGGTGCTGTACTTTGGCGCGCTGTGGGCGGCGGGCCTCAAGTTGCGCAAGATGCTGCGGCGCTGACGGCGCGGGCTTGTCCCTTCAAAGCCGTCAAATGCCCCTTGAAACCGCTCTTCCTGTCGCTTGACGCGGCCGGGCGAGGCACTTACAACCCTGTCATGTCCCTGAGTTATTCCGTGCCCACCTCGCTGGAGTACTTTGCATCGCTGGTGCAAAGCGACGAACACTTTCCGCTGCTGGAGGCCGCGGCCAGCCTGGCCCAGGACGAATACCCCGAGTTGGACATGCAACTGCTGCTGGGCGACATGGACCAATTGCTCGCCCGCATCAAACGCCGCCTGCCTGCCGATGCGCCTGCGCTGCAGCGGCTGCGAATCCTCAACCAGTTCTTTTTTGCGGACCTGGGTTTTGGCGGCAACATCAACAACTACTACGACCCTGAAAACAGCTACCTCAACGCCGTGCTGCGCACACGCCGGGGCATTCCCATCAGTTTGGCGGTGTTGTGGATGGAGCTGGCCCAGGGCCTGGGCCTGCATGCGCGGGGCATTGCGTTCCCCGGGCATTTCATGGTCAAGGTGCTGCTGCCCAAGGGGCAGGTGGTGCTCGACCCGATCTCGGGCCAGTCGTTAAGCCGCGAGGAGCTGGCCGAGCGGCTGGAGCCCTACAAGCGCCGCAACGGCCTGGTGGACGACTATGACGTGCCGCTGGGCCTGTACCTGCAGGCCGCCACGCCGCGCGACATCATTGCGCGCATGTTGCGCAACCTGAAAGAAGTGCACCGCACGCAGCAGGACTGGCAGCGGCTGATTGCCGTGCTCGACCGGCTCATCGTGCTGCTGCCTGTGGCCTGGGGCGAGTGGCGCGACCGGGGCCTGGCCCATGCCGAGCGCGGCAATACGGCCGAGGCCGTGGCCGACCTGGAGGTCTACCTGGCCCATGCTGACGATGGACTGGACATTGACCTGATTGCCGACCGCCTGAGCGCACTGCGCAGCGCCAACCGGTGAACCGGGTTAACCGCCGGCTGGATCGCCGGGTGCACCGCCCGGCGAGGGCGGTCAAAACACCGCGTCAGAACGGCTGATCGGCGGGGCTAAGCTGGGCCAGCTGTCGGCGCAGCTCGGCATTCTCGGCGGTCAGGTCTGCAATCTGCTGGCGCAGGCGCTGCATCTCGGCGCTGCTGTGGTTGTTGCTGTTGCTGCTGTTGTTTTCAACAGCGGTTTCGTCCGCGTCTGTCGCTGCGGCGTTTTTTGGCGCATCTTCCCGCGGTGGCTTGCGCTTGAGGTCGCGCACACGCTTGGCAGCCTGCTTGAGTTCATCCTTGCCTGCGGCCACAGCCGCCACCTGCTCTTCGGCGGGCAAGGTAGCCACGGCGGCGGCCGCGTTGATGGAGATGGTGCCGGACTTGACCGCAGCCACCAGCTCCGGCGCGGCTTGTTTCTGGATTTTTTCGATCATCACCACCTGGCTGCTGCTCAGGCGCGCGGCCTTTGCAATGGCTTCGCGGCTGTTCAACGGGTCGGCGGCGGGCAAGCCTGCGGCGGTTGCTGCGGGGGAGGCGCTGGAGGCGCTCTCGCCAGATGCGCCAGCGTCGTCAGGGGCAGACGCCGCCCGGGCACGGCGGTCGGCCACGATTTCGCGCTTGCGCAGCGCCAGCACACCGCGCTGAAAATCGGACACGCTGCGGCGCCCCAGGTGCTGGTCAATCATCCACAGGTGCACGTCTTCCATCGACTGAAAGCGTGGGTTCTGCACGGTTTGAAACGGCAGGCCGTGCTTTTGGCAGATGCCATAGCGGTTGTGGCCGTCCACCAGCACATCGCCCCACAGCACTAGCGCGTCGCGGCAGCCTTCGGTGAGGATGCTGCGCTCCAGGGCCTCGTGCTCGTCGGGGGTCAGGGGTTCGATATAGGCTTTGAGTTCTTCGTTGACGACGATGTTCATGGTGGGCGTGCAGTCGGGGGTCAGGGCAAGGGGCGCGATTGTAGACATGCTCGCCCCAACCCCTTGCGGGCCTTTACCGGTCGCGGTTGTCGCGCAGCGCCAGCCAGCCAGCCACGGCCGTAAATGCCGCCACCACCGCGACGATGATCCAGAAGCCCTGCCCGTTGTCAGCCAATGGCACGCCGCCCACATTCATGCCAAACAGCCCGGCCAGGATGTTGATGGGCAGGGCCAGCACCGTAACCACGGTCAGCACAAACAGGCTGCGGCTGTTGGCCTCTTGCACGCTGGCCGCAATCTCTTCTTGCAGCAGCTTGATGCGCTCCTGCAGCCCCAGCATGTCGCGCAGCACCACCGAGAACTCCTCGGTCGAATCGCGCAGCTCCTGTGCGTCGTAAGCGCCCATCCACGCGGGCGGGTGCTGCAGCAGGCGAAACAGGGCGGCAGGCTCCGGCGCCATCAGGCGCTGCAGGCGCACCAACAGGCGCCGCAGCACACCCAGCCGCGCGCGTTTGTGGTCCAGCCGCCCGGCCAGCAGCGCGTCTTCGACATCGTCAATGCGCTGCGTCACGCCGCGCACGATGTCCACCAGGCCCGAGGCCTGGGTGCGCATCAATTCGGCCAGCAGCGCCACGCTGGAGCTGGGCGCATTGCCCGCACGCAGGGCGGTGCGCAGCGCATCCACCGACCGCAGCGGGCGGGTGCGTCCCGTCACCATCAAGTGGGGCGCCACGCTGGTCCACAGGGTGGCGATGTCCGACGGCTCGAACGCAAAATCAAAATGCGCGTCGTTCAGCACCGCGATCAGCGTGTCATCGTCGCGCTCGATGCGGGTCGAGACCGATCGGTCCTTGAGGGCATCAAAAAACGCCTCGGGCAGCTCAGCATGGCGCTCCATCCAACGCACGGCCTGCGCGTGGCTCAGGTTGAAGTGCAGCCACAAAAAGGTGGGATGTTCAGCAGTTTCGGAGCGATGGCGCTCCAGCAGCCACTGCGCGGCCTGCGCAGAATCCACCTCCTGCGGCTGTACACCGTCTGCCAGCAAGTAGCCGCAAATCAGGCCCGCAGCGTCGCCGCCGTAGTTCAGGCTGGCGCTTACCGATGCGAGCGTGCTGGATGGATGGGAAGGGCGGTCTACAGGGGGCACGGGCTTTGAGGTTCGGCCAGGTCTGTGACGGTGTTGTGACATTTCGCGCAAATGTCACAGTTGTCACAGTTGTCACAGATGTCACGTTGCTGTCACCTACGGGCGCCACCATGGCACATTCTATTTTTTGCCTGGTTTGACGCCCATGTTCCACAACAACGCCCTCGACACGCAGGACCTGATGCAGCGCATCGCCAACGACCTGATCGATAGCTACGACGAAGAGCTGGAGCTGGAGATCGAGGACCGCAATGTGGACGATTTCGGCGCGCCCCAGCCCACCGACCGGTTGGCGCGCCAGCAATACTTCAAAGACCTGTTCCACCTGCAGGGCGAGTTGGTGAAGCTGCAAGACTGGGTGCAGCACAGTCGCCAGAAAGTGGTGATCTTGTTTGAAGGGCGCGACGCGGCGGGCAAGGGTGGTGTCATCAAGCGCATTACCCAGCGTCTGAACCCGCGTGTGGCCCGCGTGGCGGCGCTGCCCGCACCCAACGACCGCGAGCGCACCCAGTGGTACTTTCAGCGCTATGTGGCGCACCTGCCCGCGGCGGGCGAGATGGTGCTGTTTGACCGCAGTTGGTACAACCGCGCGGGCGTCGAACGCGTGATGGGTTTTTGCAGTGACGACGAGTACGAAGAGTTTTTTCGCACCGTGCCGGACTTTGAGCGGATGCTCGTGCGTTCGGGCATCACGCTCGTCAAATACTGGTTCTCCATCACCGACGAAGAGCAGCACCTGCGTTTTCTGGGCCGCATTCACGACCCCCTCAAGCAGTGGAAGCTGAGCCCCATGGACCTGGAAAGCCGCGTGCGGTGGGAGGCCTACACCAAGGCCAAGGAGACCATGCTGGAGCGCACCCACATCCCCGAGGCGCCGTGGTGGGTGGTGCAGGCGGTGGACAAGAAAAAAGCGCGCCTGAACTGCATTGCGCACCTGCTTTCGCAGCTGCCCTACCAGGATGTGCCCCACCCCGCGGTGGTGCTGCCCGCCCGCGTGCGCAACCCCGAATACCTGCGCCAGCCCGTGCCCGCCAGCATGTACGTGCCCGAGGTGTATTGAGCGCTGGGCAATGCCGATGTAGGCAGTTTGCTATTAATTAAATAGCTACTAGCGCTTATCCATCAAGCGCTAGAGCCCAAAAATACTTAAAAATTTGCGCTGGATCGGCGCAGCACGACGTCGCGTCAGTGCGCCCGCACCGTACCGCCTTGCGACGGTGTTCCCCCGCGCCCGAACTGGTGCCACGCCCGGCGCAGCTGGGTGTCTGAGCTGAACCCCGCCATCTGCGCCGCCTGCGTCACGTTCTGCCCCGCTTGCAGCGCCGCCTCGGCAGTGGCCAGGCGGATGCGGCGCAGGTACTGCAACGGTGCGATGCCTGCATGTTCCAGAAACAGCCGCGTGAGGTGCCGGGGCGAGGTGTGGGCCACCCCGGCCATGGCGGACACGTTCCAGTCGGCCTGGGGTTCGCGGCCGACGGCATCCTGCACGCGGTGCAGGGCGGCGTGCAGGTGGTTGCGGTGGTGCAAAAACGGCGACAGTTCGGGGTCGTTGGGCCCCCGGCGCAGGGCCACCACCATGGTTTGGGCCACTTGTGCGGCCACGGCGGGGCCGCAGGTGTCGGCAATACGGTGCAGCAGCAGGTCGATGCCGGTGGTCACGCCCGCGCTGGTGTGCACCGGCCCGTCGGCCACAAACACGCGGTTGGCGGCCACGTCGCACTGCGGGTCCACCTCGGCCAGCTCCGTGAGGTGCTGGTGGTGGGTGGTGGCGCGGCGCCCGGTCAGCAGGCCCGCGTGGGCGGCCAGCACGGCGCCTGCGCACACGGTCACCAGTTCCAGCTGGCCGGTGGCCAGGCGCAGACCGCGCAGCCAGTGCAGCAGCGCCAGCGCGTCCGGGTTGCTGACATCAATGCGCTGTCCGGGCAGGCCGACCAGCACCACCCAGGATGGGCGGGGCAGGGTGGCCGTGTCGGGCAGGGGCGCAAGCCCCGTCAGCATCACGCCCACGGACGTGACCGACTGCGGTGTGGGGCTGACAAAGTGCAGCACAAACCGCTCGGGCTGGCCCAGCGCGCGCAGGGTCTGGTTGGCAATGCGCAGCGCCTCGGCCGGGCCTGCCCAGTCCAGCAGCAGGCTGTGGGGCAGCAGCGCAAAGTAGACGTGGATGGGATCGGGATTGCGGTTGGGGTGTGGGCCCAGTGCGGCAGGGGTCATCGCTGCTCGGGGGACACGCCCTGCAGGCTGGCGGCAAAAGCGGCGTGCGCAGCAGCATCCACCGGGCGGTGGCGCACCTGCGTGCTGGCGGGGTCGTTGCCCAAGTAGTTGCCGTTGCGGCGGTCGTGCGCCGGGCGGATGGGGCGGGGCGCAAAACCGCCGCCGCAGTTGGGGCACACGTTGCCCAGTACCGTGTCCACACAGGTGGCGCAAAAGGTGCACTCAAAGCTGCAGATGCGCGCCTGCAGCGAGGCCGGGGGCAGGGCGGTGTTGCAGTGTTCGCAGGTGGGGCGCAGTTCCAGCATGGGGGCTCCTTCGGGTGATGCGGGTTATGCGGGTTGTGGGGTCAGCGTTGTTGAGCGTGCCAGCGCCTGTGGCACGTTGCACAGGGTGGCAAAGCGGTCTTGCAGCACGGTGGCGGTGCGGGTTTTGATGTCTGCCGCGGTCAGCGCCTGGCCGTCGGGTTGCACCATGTCCCAGGTCAGCGTGGCGTCGGTGACGTAGTCCACCTCCCAGCCCAGGTCTGACGCATGGCGGGTGGTGGTCTCGCAGCATTGTTCAGTGCGGATGCCGCTCACGATCAGGCGCTGCACGCCGTGCCGCGTCAACCATA
This sequence comes from Acidovorax sp., assembly GCA_030692685.1. Classification (GTDB taxonomy): domain Bacteria; phylum Pseudomonadota; class Gammaproteobacteria; order Burkholderiales; family Burkholderiaceae_C; genus Acidovorax. Next base: position 27,627 of record JAUXZO010000196.1, read on the forward strand.
CGTCCAGCCCGGTGCCCACCAGCGCGCTGTGGCGGGACTTGGTGAACGTGGCCGCAGCGTCGAACGGGGCGAGCCCTTGGAGCGGGCGCACATGGCCGGATGCTGGGGAAAAAGCGTTCTCGGTCACATCGGGCCCGTCGCTGTGAAACACCCGCACCACGGGCACGCCGCGCGCGATGCAGCCGTTGATGAGCTCGTTTTGTGCGCTCAGGTACGCAGGCATGTCCGTGTCATTAAAGTAGGGGCGGTGGCGAAACGATTCTTGTACGTCGATCACTATCAGACATGATTTCATGGGGTGGCTCCTTTTGCGGGTGGTTGATGTCGCTTATTTTGTATGTGCTCTGCGGCAATGTCCGAACCCTGGCAGACAAGAGTCGATCATTTTCAGACATCGTGTGTTGTCTGGTTGAGCGCTTCGCGCATGTGCGCAGTGCAAAAGACCGACAGAAGCAAGGTTTTTAAGCCAAATTGGCCTCTGGCGCTTATCCAATAAGCGCTGACAGCTATGGTTTTGATAGTTTTCCCGCCGACCGCCGGAAGCTGCTATGGTGGCAAGGGTTTTCCCTAGAATCGCGTTGACCCGACCCACGCTTGCCAAGCCCACTCAGCAGCCCACCCATCATCCATGCCGCGCCGTTCCCGTCTGTTCTCGTTGTCTGCGCTGACCCGGGCGTACCAGCGCAATCTCAAGGCGTTTGCGCGCGCGACGAAACCGGTGCGGCCCAAGTCCCCGCCCAAGCTCCGGGTGGTGTCGCCCAAGGCGCCGCCGGTGGCGCGCACCAAGCCCTCGGTGGGCAAACCCACGCCGGTCAGTGGTGAATGGCTGGCGGGCATTGCCCCCGGGCCTGCCGGGGCGCGGCGCTACCAGGTGTACATACCGCCCGGATTGGCGCTCAAAACGGGCGAAAAGCTGCCGCTGCTGGTCATGCTGCACGGTTGTGGGCAAACGGGGCGCGACCTGGCCGCCGTGTCGCGCATGAACCGGCTGGCCGCGCGCCATCGTTTTTTGGTGCTGTACCCCGAGCAAGAGCGCATGGCCAATGCCCACGGCTGCTGGAACTGGTTTGAGCGCCGCAATGGCAAGGCCGAGGCCGAAGCCGCCACGTTGCTTGCGGCGGTGGACCTGGTCGCGCGCAAGCAGCCGGTGGACCTGGCGCGGGTTGCCGTGGCGGGCCTTTCGGCCGGGGGCAGCATGGCCGTGTTGATGGCGGCACGTTACCCCGAGCGCTTTTGCGCTGTGGCCATGCATTCCGGCGTGGCGCCGGGCACGGCCGAATCCGCCGCATCGGCCATGGCCGCCATGCATGGGCGGCGCGAGGCGCAACTGCCGGACACCTTCGCCGACGGGGCAGCGCCCGTCGCGCTGCCGCCGCTGCTGGTGCTGCATGGTGATGCCGATGGGGTGGTATCGGTGCGCAATGCCGCAGCCACCGCACTGTTGTGGGCGGGCGCACTGGGCGCACGCGCAGGTGCCATTCGCACTTTGCAGCGCGGGCAGCGCCACGCCATGCGGGTCACAGAGTTCAAGACCGGGGGGCGCACCGTGGTGGCGCTGCGCGAGGTGGTCGGGCTGGCCCACGCCTGGAGCGGTGGCACTGCACAGCTGCCGTTCAGCGACCCGGCCGGGCCGGATGCGTCTGCGCTGGTGTGGGCCTTTGTGGCGCGGCAGTTCGCCAAAAAATGAGTCAAATTTGGCTCTGGCGCTTATCCATCAAGCGCTAGCAGCTATCAATTTTGTGGATTGAGTGGGCTGCTGAGTTGCGCTACACCAGCCGCGCCGCCACCAGTTCTTTCTTGAGGTAGGCGTAAAACAGTGGCGCTGCCACCAGCCCCGCCGGGCCAAACACGGCTTCGGCCACAAACATCACGCTCAGCAGCTCCCACACGCCCATCTGCGTGCGGCGGCCCACCACCTTGGCGTTGATCACGTACTCGGCCTTGTGGATGAGGATCAGAAACCCCAGGCAGGCGGCCGCCGCCAGGGGCGACACGGACAACCCCACGATGGTGATGACCACGTTGCAGATCAGATTGCCGACAATCGGCACCAGCCCTGCCACAAACGTGAAGGTGATGAGCACGGGGGTGTAGGGCAGCTCCAGGCCCCACAGCGGCAGCACAAACAGCAAAAACAGCGCCGTCAGCACGGTGTTGAACGCTGCGATCCAGAACTGCGCCGCCACGATCTGGCGGAACGCCTCGCCAAACAGCGTAATGCGCAGCCGCAGTTGCTGCGCCAGCGGGCCGCGCGCCAGCACCGCAGGGCGCACTGCGGCCAGGGCGCCAATCAGCAGGCCCACATAGGCAAACAACACACCCGCCAGCCAGGCGCGCCCGGCCATGGCCAGTGCGCCCGCCTTGGCGCCCAGGTAGTTGGCGATGATGCGCTGGATCTCCGCCGCGCCTTCAGGCAGGTGAGAGGCCATGTCCACCGGCAGCTTCAGGCGCAGCTCCAGCACCGTGCGGGCCATGTAGTTCATCAGCTCCTGGTACTGCTGCGGCGCGGTGATGAGGTAACCGCGCGAATGGGTAAGACCCACGGCCAGCAGCGCCAGCGGCAGCAGCATGACGAGGGCCGCTGCCGCAATCTGTGCGGCCCGGAGCCCCGAGACGGACGTATGGCCGCGGCGCCGCACGCGCCCCAGGCCTTGTGCAAACCAGCGGGTCAAAGCCCGGGTCAGCAAAAAGCCAAGGCATACGCACAACAATCCCGGCAGCAGCCCGCGCCACATCACCAGCAGCAGCGCGGCTGCCATCAGCACATAGCTGGCCACCACAATGCCCTGCGTGCTGTGGCGCGGCGGCAGCGTGGTGGGGGCAGGCTCCGGCGTGCTGTTGTGTATGACGACGGGGGCCGAGGGGGGGCTTTGCGCCATGCGCGGGCGTTCGTGGTGTTGTGGTGAGGGGGCTGAGGCGGGTCAGGCCACCACTACCGCTGCGCCGTCGCCGCGCGGCGCAATCAGGCCCATCGTGTACACCTGCTCACCCGCTGCGCGCAGCGTGGCGGCCGTGGCGTCGGCGGCGGCAGCAGCTACTACCACCACCATGCCAATGCCGTTGTTGAAGGTGCGGTTCATCTCGATGTCGTCGATGCCGGCGGTCTTTTGGAGCCAGGCAAACAGCTCGGTCTGGGGCCAGCTGCCCTTGGTCAGGTGGGCAGAGGTGCCGTCGGGCAGCACGCGGGGAATGTTCTCCAGCAGGCCACCACCGGTGATGTGAGCCAGGGCCTTGATGCCGCCTTGTGCTGCGGCATCGCCACCATGGGGATGGGCAGCCAGCGCAGCCAGCACGTTCTTCACGTACAGGCGGGTGGGTTCCATGACGGCTTGCTTGAAGGGTTTGCCGTCCAGCGTGGCAGGCAGGGTGCCCGCGGCCTCTGCGCGTTCAATGCACTTGCGCACCAGGCTGAAACCGTTGGAATGCACGCCGTGGCTGGCCAGGCCCAGCACCACGTCACCGGGGGCGACTTCCTTGCCGGTCAGAATTTTCGACTTCTCGACCGCACCCACCGCAAAACCGGCCAGGTCGTATTCGCCTGCGGGGTACATGCCGGGCATCTCGGCCGTTTCGCCACCAATCAGTGCGCAGCCCGATAGCTCGCAGCCTTTGGCAATGCCGCCGATCACGGCCGCAGCGGTGTCCACGTCCAGCTTGCCGCAGGCAAAGTAATCGAGGAAGAACAGGGGCTCGGCGCCTTGCACCAGCACGTCGTTCACGCTCATGGCCACCAGGTCGATGCCCACGGTGTCGTGCATGTTCCATTCAAACGCCAGCTTGAGCTTGGTGCCCACGCCGTCGGTGCCGCTCACCAGCACCGGCTCTTTGTAGCGCTTGGGCACTTCAAACAGTGCGCCAAACCCGCCAATACCGGCCAGCACGCCCTCGCGCATGGTCTTTTTGGCCAGGGGCTTGATGCGCTCGATCAGGGCGTCGCCCGCATCGATGTCAACGCCAGCGTCTTTGTAGGACAGGGGGGTGGGGGAGGTGGCAGAGGTGCTCATAGGGGTGCTCAAGGCAGAGATGACACGGACCAGCGTGCGCAGCAGACTAAAATTTGCCCAGATTTTACGGGTTGCGCACCCAGTGCCATCCGCTCACCCTTTCTTATCGCCCTGTTTTGCCCCTTAAACCGATGCTGATCCGATGCTGATTCATGCCACCCACCGCTGCAAGGGCCCGCGCGCCTGCAGGCTGCAGCCATGATGAAACAGCTGGCGCTGGACATTGGCCTGGCCACCGGGCCCACGCTGGCCCGGTTTTATGCGGGGCCGAATGAGGCAGCTTTGCAACACCTGCGGCTGGCCGTGGGCCAGGGCAGCAGCCAGGCCACCCGCTCGCCCGTGCCCACATACCTGTGGGGCGAGGCGGGCAGCGGCAAGTCGCACCTCTTGAACGCCGTGCGCCAGTCGCTGCGCGAGCAGGGCTCCACCATCGGCTGGCTCGACCCGTCGGTGGCCGAGCCGCCGGATTTTGACGACCACTGGGCCGCCGTAGTCATGGACGACGTGCACCTGTACAGCACCGCCCAGCAGGCCACCGCCTTTAATTGGTTTGTGAACGCCATCAGCCCCGCCAGCGGCAGCCAGCGCTGGGTGCTGGCTGCGGGCACCTTGCCCCCTGCTGATCTGCCGCTGCGCGAAGACCTGCGCAGCCGCCTGGGCTGGGGCCACGTGTTTCAGCTGCAACTGCTGGGCGAGGCCGAGCGCCGCGCCGTGTTGCGCCAGGAGGCCGACGCGCGCGGCGTCTTCCTGGGCGACGACGTGATGGATTACATGCTCAACCGCTTTTCGCGCGACCTGGGCAGCCTCATGCATTTGCTGGACCAGCTGGACGCGTTTGCGCTGCGCACCCAGCGGGCCATCACGATTCCCTTGCTCAAAACCATGCTGGAGTCGGAATGACGCCGCACCCCCCTTTTTTTGCCCCTTTGTGAACCTGAATGACTTCTGAACCCCGCCGCCTGCGGCTTGCGCTGTTTGACCTGGACCACACGCTGCTGCCGCTCGATTCTGATTACGAGTGGGGCGAGTTCACCATCCGCATCGGCTGGAACGACCCAGTGGAGTTCGCGCGCCGCAATGACGCGTTTTATGCTGACTATCAGGCGGGCACGCTGGATGTGCACGACTACGTGCGCTTTGCCACGGAGGCCGTGCGCGCGCGCGGGCCCGAGGCGGCGGCTGCCGCGCACCAGCAGTTCATGCGCGATGTGATCACCCCTGCAATCAAGCCCCAGGCACTGAGCCTTATCCGCCAGCACCAGGCCGCGGGCGATGAAGTGCTGATCGTCACCGCCACCAACGAGTTCGTCACCACGCCCATCGCCCAGGCGCTGGGCGTGCCCCAGCTGCTGTCCGTGCAACTGGCGCGCGATGCCAGCGGCTGGTATAGCGGCGAGATCGATGGCATCCCCACCATGCGCGAAGGCAAGGTGCGGCGCATGGAACAATGGCTGGCCGAGCGGCAACTTGCCTGGAGCGATGTCGAAAGCACTTTCTACAGCGACTCGATGAACGACGTGCCCTTGCTTGAAAAGGTGAACCACCCGGTGGCGACCAACCCCGACGCCCGCCTGCGCACGCTGGCCCAGCAGCGCGGCTGGCGCATACTGGACCTGTTTGCCGCCGATGCCCAAACGCCTGCACCACCTGCTGCCTGAGCGCTTTTCAGCCCCCACCCGCCGCCGTTTCGTGCCCGACCCCCTGAATACTCTCACTCCATGATCAAGAAGTTCTTAGACAAACTGATGGGCAAATCGACGCCCGGCACCTCGGGCGGCAAGCCCCATTTCGGCAAGCGCGAAGAGGTGCCCGCCTCGGTCCACGGCATCAACCCCGAGCTGGTGGACTACCGCGCCGCCGAGGTCGTGGCCACACTTAAGAAGGCCGGTTTTGAAGCCTACATCGTAGGCGGCGCCGTGCGCGATTTGCTGCTGGGTCTGCGCCCCAAGGACTTTGACGTGGCCACCAACGCCACGCCCGAGCAGGTCAAGGGCCTCTTCCGCCGGGCTTTCATCATCGGCAAGCGCTTTCGCATCGTGCACGTGGTGAACGGCCGGGGGCGTGAGCACGAGGTGATCGAGGTCTCCACCTTTCGCGCGTACCTCGACAACGCCGCTGCAGGCCAGGTGGCGGGCAATGAAAAGACGAGCAAACAACAGCTGTCGGGCATGCAGCATGCCGTGGACGCCAGTGGCCGCGTGCTGCGCGACAACGTCTGGGGCCCGCAAGACGAAGACGCCACGCGCCGCGATTTCACCGTGAACGCCATGTACTACGACCCGGTCAGCCAGATCGTGGTCGACTATCACAAGGGTTTGCAAGACGCCAAGAAGAAGACCCTGCGCATGATTGGCGACCCCGCCACGCGCTACCGCGAAGACCCCGTGCGCATTATCCGTGCCGTGCGGTTTGCCGCCAAACTCAGCGCGCTGGGGTTCAGCATCGAGGCCAAAACCGCCGCCCCGCTGGTGCAGTCGCAACTGCTGCTGGCCGAGGTGCCCCAAAGCCGCATGTTTGACGAAATGCTCAAGCTGCTGCAAACCGGCCACGCCATCGCCACTATCGAGCAATTGCGCAAGCTGGGCATGTCCAAAGGCATTTACCCGCTGCTGGACGTGGCGGTGGAGCGTGCCGACAGCGCCTTTGTGAAAGCCGCCCTGGTCGATACCGACCGCCGCGTGAACGAAGGCAAGCCCGTGGCCCCCAGCTTCTTGCTGGCCTGCGTACTGTGGGAAGACGTGCGCAACGGCTGGCAAGAGCGCATCAACCAGCGCCACCACCCGCTGCCTGCGCTGCAGGAGGCCATCGACGAAGTGTTCGACAAACGCATTGGCGATGTGTCGGGCCGCGGCAAGCTGGCCGCTGACATGCGCGAGATCTGGGTCATGCAGCCCCGCTTTGAAAAGCGCGTGGGCAGCACGCCATTTGGCATGGTGATGCAGCCGCGTTTCCGCGCCGGCTTCGACTTCATGCGCCTGCGCGCCGACGTGGGCGAAGTGGGTGAGGCGTTGGCCGAATGGTGGCAGGACTTCCAGACCGCCGATGACGAACGCCGTGAAGACCTGATGGACCAGGCCCGCGAAGAACAGAAGGTGCGCCAAAAGGCCCAGCCCGTCGTCAAGCGTGTGCCCCGCGCAGCGCCCGCCGCCGACCCGCGCGCTTTGCCCCGCGCCGAGGGCGCTGAGGCAGAGTTCGGCACCAACGCCAACACCGCCACCGACACGAACGACGGCGACGCCGAGTTTCCATCAGACGGTGGCGCCCCCAAAAAGCGCCGCCGCCGTCGCCGCAAGCCCGGTGGTGCCGGTGGTGGCGAAGGCGCTGCACCCGCCGCCGCGGGCGAGTGACGAACCCAGGCGCAGCGTGGTGGTTGCCCATGGCTGAGTCGGCCAACGCGGAGGTGGGCGCCTCCGTATTCATTGGCCTAGGAGCGAACCTGGGTGACCGCAAAGCCACCCTGCGCACCGCTCTGGCCTCCATCGACCAGTTGCCCGGCACGAAGGTGCTGCGCGTGTCACCGCTCTACGGCAGCGCCCCGGTGGACGCTGGCGGGCCAGACTACCTGAACGCCGTGGCCGAACTGGCCACCACGCAGGCACCCCAAGCCCTGCTGCAGGCCCTGCAAACCATCGAGAAATCCGCAGGCCGCGAGCGCCCCTACCGCAACGCCCCGCGCACGCTGGACCTGGACATCCTGTGGTTTGGTGAGCAGGTAATTGACACCCCCGAACTCACCGTGCCCCACCCGCGCATGACAGAGCGCGCCTTTGTGCTGCGCCCGCTGGCTGACCTGGTGCCCGAGCGTGTGGAGGCCGCTTTGCTGCAGGCGGTGGCGTCGCAGGACATCCACCCGCAGGAAGGGCCGACTTGGGCGGATCAGGTGGATGGAGGGTGAATCGCTCCTAAAAAAGGAGCTTCTAGCGCTTGTTGGATAAGCGCCAGGGACCAAAAACACTCAAATTTTGAGAGCGCTGTGACCGTCTCAGAAATGATGCGTCACCGCGGCGCCTCTTGGGAATGTCGGGTTACGCCCTGCGGGCTAACCCGACCTACGGCGCTAAAAATTCATCTTCAAGTGTCGGCTTCGGCCACAACATACAAAACTGGCGCTGCGCAACACCAGTGCCACCGTGGAACCGGCTTCGCCGGGCTACGGGTGGCGTCCCCCTTGGGGGAAGCGGCGCAGCCGCTCAGGGGGTCAATCTACCTTTGCGCCAGACGCCTTCACCACCTGCTGGTATTTCGCGCGTTCGCTGGCCATGAAAGTGTCGAACTGCTGGGGTGTGCTCGTCACGGGCTCGGCCAGCAGCAGGCCGAAGCGGGTCTTGGTTTCGGGCGCGTTCAGGGCCGCTACAAAGGCCTTGTTCAGCTTGTCAATGATGGGCTTGGGCGTGGCCGCAGGGGCGACCAGGCCCCACCAGGTGTCGATGGCAAAACCCTTGAACGTGGCCGACAGCGGAGGCACGCCGGGCAGCGACGGTGAGGCTTCGAGCGAGGTGACGGCCAGCGCCTTCAGTTTGCCTGCGCGGATGTTGGGGGCGGCTGCGGCCAGGTTGTCGATGTTGAAGTCCACCTCGCCACCCAGCAGGGCCAGCTGCGCGGGGTTGGCACCGCGGTAAGGGATGTGCAGCGCAAAGATGCCTGCGCGCTGCTTGAACATTTCGCCTGCCAGGTGGCCCGCGCTGCCGTTGCCACCGCTGCCGTAGTTGAGTTTGGCGGGGTTGGCCTTGGCATACGCAATCAGGTCGGCCAGGGTGTTGATCTTGAGCTGCTCGGCCTTGGCTGCGTTGATGACCAGCACGTTGGGCACACGCACCATCTGCGTGATGCCCGCAAAGTCCTTGGCCGCGTCGTAGGGCATGCGGGCATACAACCAGGGGTTGACTGCGTGGGTGGCCGTGGCGGCAATGCCGATGGTCAGGCCATCGGGCGCGGCCTTGGCGATGGCGTCAGCGCCGATGTTGCCGCCTGCGCCGCCCTTGTTGTCGATGATGACCGTGCCCAGCGAGTCACGCACCCGTTCGGCCAGCGCGCGGGCCGTCACATCGATGGGGCCACCCGGCGCGTAGGGCACGATCAGCCGGATGGGCTGGCCGGAATCCTGCGCAAGTGCAACCGAAGCCGCAAAGGGGGACGAGAAAACCGCTGCAAGAGCAGCGCCGGCGAGGAGGTGGTTTCTGCGGTTCATGGGTGCCATTGTGCAAAAGAATCGTAAGAAAGCTTATGAAACCCTGTCATTGGGTGCGAAAAACATCGGCAGGCAGGCCCAGGTCTTCGACCAGCATGCCCAGTTCGTGCGACGTGCGGATGTCCAGTTTGAGGAAGATGGCCAGGCGGTGGGTGTCCACGGTGCGCGGGTCTATCGGGCGCTCGGGGTCTTGCTGGGCTAAGGCGCGGGCGGCTTCTTTGCTGCTGAGGCCGGTGGCCAGCAAGCGCGCCACTGCTTGCTGGCGCGGGCTCAGGCCGTTCCAGCGCTCCAGCAGCTGGTGGCGGCGTTGGGTGCGCTGCGCCTCGGTCTGTGACAAGGCCGCCGCTTTTGCGACGGCGCTCAGCAGCGTTTGCTCGTTGCAGGGCTTTTCCAGCCAGTCCACTGCCCCTTGTTTGACGGCCGCCACGGCCGAGGCCAGCTCGCCGTGGGCCGAAAGAAACACGGTTTTGAGCACCGTCTGCCGCTTGCGCATGTCTTCAAACACCTGCAGGCCGCTCATGCCGTCCATGCGCAGGTCCAGCAGCACGCAGCCGGGCTGCAAGAGGTTGGCTTGCGCCAAAAACTCCGGTCCGCTGCCGTAGGTGTGCGGCTGGTAGCCACCTGCCAGCAGCAGGGCTGCCAGTGAATGGCGCACGCCCTCATCGTCATCCACGATGTGCACGGTGGCGGGCTTGGCATCATCAAATCGGGCAGGGGGGGCGTCTGTCATAGGGTGGGCAGCTGGGGCAAACGGATTTCAAAGAGGGCACCGCCGCCCTCGCGGTTGCGCGCCAGCAGCTCGCCGCCCATGCTCTCCACAATCGAGCGGCAGATGTTGAGGCCCAGGCCCAATCCGTCCGAGCGGGTGGTGAAGAACGGCTCGAACAGCCGCTCGGCGATTTCGGGCGGCAGGCCGGGGCCCCGGTCCAGTACCTGCAGCGATGCCTGGCCGGTGTCTGTGGTGGTGCGCAGCAGCAGCTCGTGGGGGTGTGCGGCAATGTGCAGTCCCTTGGAGGCCATCTGCATGGCGTGCATGGTCTGCATGGCTTGCAGGGCATTCAGCCCCAGGTTGAGCACCACCTGCTCCAGCAGCACGCGGTCTGCGTGGACGTGCAGCGGTGTTTGCGACAGATCGAGCCGCACCGGCACGCCATGGCGCCGGGCCTCGGCGCGCAGCAGCAGGTCCAGCGATTGGTCCACGGCCGCGTTCAGGTCGCAAGGCTCGCGCGCTTCGGGGTGCTGCCGCACCCAGCGGCGGATGCGGCCGACGATGTCGGCGGCGCGCAGTGCCTGGGTCGACAGGGCCGCGAGGCTGTCGTTCAGCAGCGCGGTTTTGCCCTGCGTGGCCAGCGAGCGTGCGGCCGCCGCATAGTTGACCAGCGCCGCCAGCGGCTGGTTCAGCTCGTGCGCCAGAGTGGAGGCCATCTCGCCCACGGTGATCACGCGCTGCACGCGCTGCAACTGCGCTTCGCGCTTTTGCTGATGTTCTTCGGCACGCTTTTGCGCCGTGATGTCCACCACCGAACTCATCCAGCCGATGTGTCTGCCATCGCCATCAATGAGCCGGGCGGTGTAGAACATGGTGTACACGTCCGACCCGTTGCGGTGCCGCAGCCGGTTTTCGTTGCCCTGGGGCGCGGCCTTGCCAGCCAGCGCGGTGTCACTGTCGTTCCAGTGCCGGTCCAGCTCGTCCGGGTGCCAGTAGGGGTAGGGCGGCAAACAGCCGATGAGTTCGGAGGCAGCGTAGCCCACCATGTCGCACATGGCAGCGTTCACGTAAACGATGCGACCTTCCAGGTCGCGGGCGCGCATGCCCACCAGCAGCGAGTCTTCCATCGACTGGCGAAACGCCTGCGCCTGCTGCAGCGCATGCGTGCGTTCCAGCACCCGCTGCTCCAGTTCAATGCGGGCCTGGCGGTTTTCTTGCAAGCGCCGCTCGCGCAGTTGCCAGTACAGCGCGCCCAGCACCAGCAGGCCCGAGGCCAGGGTCGCCAGCACCCAGGCCTGCTGCCGGGCCTGGGCCACCACCTTGCTGTCGGCGGTGAGGGTCAGCGTCCAGCCCAGGTCGGGCAGGGGTTCTTCAAATGCCAAATAGTTTTTGCGGCTGTCGGGAAGCGCCAGCTCCACGCCGGGTTGGTCGTCGCGCTGGCGCACCTGCCAGGGCACGGGCTCGGGCGCCCAGCGCGCGCCATATTGCTCGTCGTGTTGCACCTGCAGCACCTCTTGCGCGTTCAGCGGGCGGGTGGTTTTGTACAGCCAGGGCGCGACGGAGCCGAGAAAGAGAATGCCACGCTCGTCCGCCAGAAACACCGGGTCGCGCAGCTGGGCCCAGGTGTCCACGATGGGCTGCATTTGCACTTTGACAGCCACCACCCCAATCACCTTGCCATCGTCGTAGACGGGGGCTGACGCAAACAGCCCGGGCTCGCCGGTGGTTTTGCCCACGCCATAAAAGCGCCCGGCCAGCCCCTGCAGCGCATCGCGAAAATACGGGCGGTTGCGGTAGTTCTGGTCCACAAAGCTGCTGGGGGTGTTCCAGTTGCTGGATGCCAGCGTGAGGCCGTTGGCGTCCATCACATACAGCGTGTCCGATCCCGCGTTGGCGTTCACGGTCTGCAGGTAGGTGTTGGCAGCGTCCCGCACGCTGCGGGCGTCCGGGTTGCGCAGCAGGGCCGCTACCAGGGGCTGCTGGGCGGCGGTGAAAGGCAGGTAGCTGTAGCGTGTGGCCACACCGCGCAGCGCCAGGGCCTGTACCTCGCCGGATCGGCGCAGGTTGTCCCATTGGTTGTCCAGCTCGTTGCGGGTGGCCCATTCGCCTGCGCCCAGCACCAGCAGCACCGCCACGCCCAGCACGGCCGCCATGGGGCCCGTGCAGCGCAAAGCAGTCCGCGCACGGACCCAGGGGCCAGCGGGAGGCGTCGAGGCGGGTGTTACAGCGGGCACCATCACATCCATGGGCACGGCGGGTGTGGTGGGTAAGCTTTGACGGCTCAACCGCCGTGCTTGTCGGCCTCAGAGGTGAAGGAGTCCGCGAAGAATTCTTCAGGCGGCAGACCGTGGTGGGCGCTGTAGGCATCGCGTGCCGAGTCCACCACGATGGGGGCGCCGCACGCATACACCTGGTGGCCCGAGAGGTCGGCAAAGTCGTCCATCACGGCTTGGTGCACAAAGCCGGTACGCCCCGTCCAGCCATCCTCGGGCAGGGCGTTGGACACCACCGGCACATAGGTCAGGTGTGGCATTTCGGCCACGCGGGCCAGCATCCAGTCGTGCAGATACAGGTCGCCGGGGCGGCGGCCGCCCCAGTACAACACCGTGGGCCGCGTGATGCCCTTGAACTGCATGTGCTCGATGAGGGCCTTGATGGGCGCAAACCCCGTGCCGGAGGCCAGGAACACCATGGGCTTACTGGAATCCTCTCGCAAAAAGAAGCTGCCGAACGGGCCTTCCACCCGCAGGATTTCTTTCTCCTTCATGGGGCCGAACACGTGGTCGGTGAACTTGCCGCCCGGCATGTGGCGGATGTGCAGCTCTACCCCCGGTGCCTCTGTTTGAGTGTGCGGCGCATTGGCCATCGAATAGGCGCGGCGGGCGCCGTCGCGCAGGATGAACTCGATGTATTGACCTGCGTGGTAGCGGAAGGTGTCGGCGGCTGGCAGCTGCAGGCGCAACTGCATCACGTCGTGCGATTTTTTCTCTAGCGTGGATACGCGCACCGGCATCTTCTTGATGGGGTAGGCGCTTTCGTCGGTGACCTGGCGCGACTCCAGCACCACGTCGGTCAAGGCCTGTGCACAGCAGGTCAGCACCAGGCCTGCGGCCTCTTCGTCTGCGGTGAGCGCCTTGGACTGGTGCTCGCCGTGGTGCACGGCGCCGCTGATTTTTTTGCATTTGCACGAACCACAGGCGCCATCCTTGCAGCCATAGGGCAGGCCCACGCCGCTGCGGATGGCAGCCGCCAAAATGGGTTCTCCCGCGTTGGCACTGAAAGCGCGGCCGCTGGGCTGCACGGTGATCTGAAACGCTGCGGGGGTGGCAGCCTCTGCGCTGGTCATGTGTGGGTATCCTTGGAGTCGTCTCAAGCAAACTGAACGGACCCGATTTTGCCCTCAAACCAAAGCCCTCTCGGAGCGCTCCCAGCGCGCTTTCGCCGCGAACGCCTGCTCATTGTGGGTTGTGGTGACGTGGGTCAACGGGTGCTTCGCCATCTGCAGACGGGCCCTGGGGCTCGGCGCATTCGGGTGCTCGCGCTTACCTCCAGCGATGGCCGGGTGGCCGCGTTGCGCGCTCAGGGCGCCACGCCGCTCGTGGGTAATCTGGACGATGTGGGCACGTTGCGGCGGCTGTCAGGCGTGGCTACGCGGGTGTTGCATTTAGCCCCGCCTCCCGGCGAAGGCGCTGGGGGCAGCGCGTGGTGGCGCGACCCGCGCACGGTGGCGCTGGCCCGGGCGCTGCGGTTGCGCAGCCTTCCGGTGTCGCTGGTGTATGCGTCCACCAGCGGGGTGTATGGCGATTGCCAGGGCGACCTGGTGGCCGAGACACGGGCTGTGGCCCCCGCCACCCCCCGCGCGCAGCGCCGGGTGAATGCAGAGCGTGCTGTGAGACACCTGGGGCGGGCTGGGGTGCGGGCCAGCGTCCTGCGCATTCCGGGCATTTACGCGCCCGACCGCGAGGGTGGCACGCCCGAGGCCCGCCTGCGCAGGGGCACCCCGGTGTTGTGCGCGGAGGATGACGTTTTTACCAACCACATCCACGCTGAAGACCTGGCACGTGCCTGCATGGCGGCACTGTGGCGCGGCCGCCCGCAACGGGCCTACAACGTGAGTGATTCCACCCACATGAAAATGGGCGACTACTTTGACCTGGCGGCCGACCTGTATGGCCTGCCCCGCCCGCCGCGGGTACCCCGCAGCGGTGCGCAGGAGCAGTTGTCGCTGATGCTGCTGAGTTTTATGAGTGAATCGCGGCGGCTGGACAACCGCCGCATGCTCTGCGAGCTAGGTGTGCGCCTGCGCTACCCAAGCGTGGCCGATGGCTTGCGAGCTTAGCGGGGCGCTATAGCGGTCGCATCACGACTTCAGCAGGGTGCCTGCCCGCCTGCTGAGCGGCAGACCCCAGCCGGGCCTGGGAGTCGGCCGGGCCCTGCGCGCGGATAAGTGTTGCCCTGGTTGTCAGTGCAGCGGAAGTCGCCGCATTGGGTAAGGCGTGGTGGGGGGTGAGGCCGAGCTACTTGTGGGAAGGGGTCGGGGTACAAGGGACGGTTGTGGACTGAGGGAACCACCACCACGCGAGGTTGGTTGGCCCGTGCCTTTTCAACTTCGGCATAGCCCTGCGGGCCCAGGCAATCCAGATCCATCTGGCGCTGGGCGGCCTCTGTGCGCAGCTCTTGTTCGTACGTCGACCGCGCCAAGCTGCCGGTCACTACATCCAGATTGCGCCGCGACCGCGCGCATGCGGCAGAGCGCGCATAGTCCTGCGGCTGGGGCGCAGCGGCCGCGGCCTGGGCAGCGCGGGCGCGGTCACGCTCGGCATTGCGCAGGGTTGCAGCTTCGGCGGCGCTGGTTTCGCCTTGCAGGCGTTGCTGTTTGCGGTCCAGCGCCTCGGCGGCCAGTTCTCGTTCAAGTTGGATCTCTTCAGGAGACTTGCGTGGCTCGACTTCGCGCGCTGCCGCACCGCCCGCGCAGGCGCCGTCCGTATAGGTGACCTTGCCGGTGCGCGCATCAGTGCAGCGCACCACCTGCGCCTGCGCGCCCGCCAGCATCCAGGCAGCACACAGCCCAAGAACGATGTGGTGGGGGCGAGAAATCATGGTCTATAGAGCGGTCAGGCAAGCCCGGCGATGTGGCGTGGGTTCAAGGCTTTTCGCCGCTGTTTTCGAACTGGCGTGAGCGCCAGTCATTGGGATGTGGGGTGTAGCTGTCGGGAGCCAAACGCCCTGGGCGCTGGTCACGGTTGCGGCGGTCTTCTGCAGCGCGGCGGTCACGCTCTGCTTGTTCGCGACTGGCTTGGTCACGTGCGCGGTCTCGGTTGGCCGCATCCCGTGCCTGCTGATCACGGCGATCGCGGTCAGCCCGGTCACGGTCGGCCCGATCCCGGGCATTGCGGTCTCGGTCTGCGCGGTCGCGGTCCCGGTTGTTGTCCCAGCGATCATCGCGGTTGTCACGCCCGCCGTAGTACACGGCTGGAGGCGCACGGTACACCGGCGGCGATGAATACACGGGGGGCGCGCTGTAGATGTAGCCCGGCTGCTCATACACCTGGTAGCTGGGTTGTGGTTGGTAATACGGATCGCCAGGCACAGTGGCACAGCCGGTCAGCACGGTGCCCAGTACCGTGACAGAAATGATGCGGGCGATGTGGTTTTTCATAGTGATTCGACTCTGACAGGGTGGTGGCGTTCCGCCCTGTAGGTAAAGCCCCTGAAAAGCACTCCGACGGAGCCTTACAAATCATTTCAGCGGCTGGCGCGCTGGGCGTCAACCCCTTTAGCGTTTGGGGCGGTGCTTTGGTTGACTCCCAGGAGGCACCGGTGCGCCCCGCCGCGCTATTGATATCCGCCGACGGGCAAAGAATTATCAAATTTCATAGCTGCCAGCGCTTGTTGGATAAGGGCTAGAGGCCATTTTGACCCATATTCTCCCGTGCGAACGTGCTTACTTGGGCAACACGCGCCGAATGGTTTCTGCCAGGTCTTCGGCCACGAACTTGGCAACGTAGCCATCTGCGCCGACGCTGCGAACATGGTCTTCATTGGCAGATCCAGACAAGGATGAGTGGATCAGCACCGGTATGCCGTGAAACCGCGCATCTTGTTTGATGTTGCGGGTGAGGGTAAATCCATCCATTTCCGGCATTTCCAGGTCGGTGAGAACCATTGCCACGCGATCATGCACCGTCTTGCCCTCTGCTTCTGCGCTCTTGGCAATGGCATTGAGTCGATCCCAGGCCTCTTTTCCAGACTTGACCATCTCGTACGGAGCCGCAAGAACCTTCAGTTCCTGCTCGATCAGCGCACGCGCCACAAACGAATCATCGGCTGCCAAAATGATGGTGCCGGGTTTGAGCTTGAGCTTGGCGCCCACCTTTTCTTCCGTGACTTCGTGGCCGTCCGATGGAGACACCATCTGCAGGATGGCTTCCACATCCAGCACCTGGGCCAGACGGGATTGGTCTGTATTGCCGTCCAGGCGGGCGATGCTGGTCACCAGCTTGCCAGCTGCGCCGCTGGTTTCGGCCGACAGCACCTGCTTCCAGTCCAGGCGCACGATGTCTTCCACCGACTCCACCGCAAACGCCTGGGTGGTACGCGCGTATTCGGTCACCAGCATGATGTTCAGCCCCGTCTGTGGTTTGCAACCCACAATGGCGGGCAGGTCCAGCACGGGAATCACTTGGCCGCGCAGGTTGACCACGCCCAGCGAGTACTGCGTTGTGCCTGCAATGGGGGTGATGCTGGGCATGGCCACGATCTCGCGGATCTTGAAAACGTTGATGCCAAACAGCTCGGATTTTCCCAGAGCGCTGTCGGTGCCCAGGCGAAACAGCAACAGCTCAAACTTGTTGGTGCTGGTGAGGTTGGTCCGCTCGTCGATGTCCTGTTGCACTGCTTTCATGATGGGTCCTTCGCGCTGAAACGCACGTTTACAAATTCTAGGAGGAGAACGTCAAAGCTGTTCGTAAATTTTTACGTCCGTTTTGATGCGTCCATACGGTGTCACTGCCAGATAAGGGTTTGTATTGGTTTGGGCGGACCAGATCGGTGCGTTTTCAGCCACCAGGACTCGCTGCGAAGCAAAGGTCTTCGCGCCGCCAATAACCATGTGTCGCCTCCCTGTGTTCTTTCTGCTACTTCTACGTTTGCTGCGAGTGATGTAGCGATAGTCTACTCTTCAGGTGTTGAATTTATCATATTTATCAAAATATAGTCAACAATCGTTTGTTGATCATCTGTTGCATCCTCAACCGCTCAGTCAGTCAGTAACTCAGTAAGTCAGTCAGTCGATCGCTTGTTCAATCGGTCACCCCCGGCACTTGTCGCAGGTAGCTGTGCAGCGCTGCAATCGCCTGGCGCACCTTGGCCGGTTGCGCGTCGCGCTGGGGCGTCACGGCCCAGATGTCCAGGGTGCCAAAAGACCAGTCGGGTAGCAGCCGCACCAGCCGCCCAGCCTGTAGCGCATCCTGCGCGTCCATGCTGCCCACCAGCGCCAGCCCCAAGCCAGCCTCGCACATTTGCTGGATCGACAGCTGGTTGTTGCTGGCAATGCGGGGCTCCACCCGCAGTGACCGGGGTTCACCCGCGGGGCTCCGCAGATCGATGACCAAACCACCGCCCTCGCGTGCAAAACCCAGCCAGCTGTGGGTGAGCAACGCGTCCGGGTCGTGCGGTGCGCCATGCGTGGCCACCCAGCCCGGCGACGCAGCCAACACCCACTGCATGCCGCACAAGCGCCGTGCTGCCCAGGTGGAGTCCGCAAGCCGCCCGAAACGAACAGCCAGGTCAATGCGGGCGTTGATGAGGTCGATGGGAGAGTCGTCCACCAACAGCCTTAAACGCAGCGCCGGGTGGGCCGCCAGCAGATGGCCCAGGGCGGGCGCGATGTGGCGCGCAAAGCCCACGGTGGCGGACAGCCGCAACTCGCCACTGGGCGCATCGCGCGACGCGGCCAGCTCGGCCCGCGCCTGATCGGCTGCCACACACATGGCGGCGCAGCGCGCGTGGTAGCGCTGGCCCGCTTCGGTCAGCGCCAGTTTGCGGGTAGATCGGTGCAGCAGCGTGACGCCGCCATCGCTTTCGAGCTTGCGCACCTGCTGGCTCACGGCCGAGGTGCTCATGCCCAGGGCGCGCGCGGCGCCGCTCATCGATCCGTGTTGCACCACGGCGGCAAACACGGCCATGCGTTTGAGGTCATCCATGGGTAAAAGGCGCTGATTGTGAAGTTGAGCTTCAAAGAGAAGGCAGTTTTGGCCATCTACCGCTTACTTTGACAAGCCCCTATTCTCACTCCATCGCAACTCTAAATGCCAAGGAACTCTATGAACATCGCCCTGATTGGCGCCACCGGTTTTGTCGGTTCGGCCCTGCTCAATGAACTGCTGCAACGCGGCCACCGCGTCACGGTGCTGGCCCGCAACCCCGCCAAGCTCGCAGCCCGCGAAGGCCTGACCGTGGTGGCCGCCGACGCGCAGGACGCAGGCCAGGTCGCCAAGGCCGCCCATGGCCACGGTGCCGTGGTCAGCGCCTACAACCCCGGTTGGGAGGCGCCCAACCTCCGCGACGAATTCCTGAAAGGCACCCGCGCCATCATCGACGGCACCAAAGCTGCTGGTGTGCGCCGCTTCCTGATGGTGGGTGGCGCAGGCAGCCTCTTTGTGGCACCCGGCGTGCAACTGGTGGACACGCCCCAGTTCCCCGCCGAATGGAAGCAGGGCGCCCTGGCCGCCCGCGAGGCGCTGGACTGGATCCGCACCGAAAACACGCTGGACTGGACCTTCCTCTCGCCCCCCATCCTGCTGCAGCCTGGCGAACGCACCGGCCAGTACCGCCTGGGTGACGAAGCGCCGTTGATGAATGGAGAACAACCCGGCAGCATCAGCGTGGCCGACCTGGCCGTAGCCATTGCCGACGAGCTGGAAACGCCGCGCCATGTGCAAAAACGGTTTACGGTGGCGAACTGACCGCCCATGTGGGCAGGGGTTCCCAGGCCGAAATGCCAAAAGACTCCTATTTTGATAGCTGCCAGCGATTGATAGATAAGCGCTAGAGGCCAATTTTGCTATAAATTCTCTCGCTTTAGCCTATAAACCACCGCATCGGCACCAGCACGATGGATGGGAACAGCACCATCAAGAACATCATCGCGAACTGCGCGCCCATGAAAGGCAGCACGCCGCGCGTGACTTCGTCCATGCGCATCTTTCCCACCCCGGCTACTACGTTCAGCACCGTTCCGACCGGCGGGGTGATAAGCCCGATGGCGTTGTTCATGATGAACAACACGCCGAAGTACACCGGGTCGATGCCTGCGGCCTTGATGACCGGCATCAGCATGGGGGCCAGGATCAGGATGGTGGGGGTCATGTCCATGGCGGTGCCCACGGCCATCACCAGCAGCATGATGGCCATCATCAGCAGGATGGGGTTGTCCATGAAGGGGCGCAGCAGCTCGACCAATTGCCGCGGGATGTCGGCCACGGTGATCAGCCAGGCGCTGACCATGGCGGCGGCCACGAGAAACATGATGATGGCCGTGGTTTTGGCGGCGTTCACAAACACCGCAGTCAGCTGGCGCCAGTGCAGTTCGCGGTACACCACCGTGGCCACAAAGAGCGCGTAGACGGCGGCAACGGCTGCGGCCTCTGTGGGGGTGAAAACGCCCATCTTGAGGCCCACAATCACGATCACCGGCAGAAACAGGGCCCAGGTGGACTCCTTCAGCGCCTGCAGTTTCTCTGCGCCAGACGCCCTGGGTGGCGGCTTGATGTTTTCGCGCTGCGACACCCAGTACCAGGCGGCCGCAATCGACAGCCCCATCAGCAAACCCGGCACGATGCCCGCCAAAAACAGCTTGCTGATCGACACATTGGCTGCCACGCCAAACACCACAAAGCCGATGGACGGTGGGATGACGGGCGCGATGATGCCTGCCGATGCAATCAGCCCCCCGGCACGGGCCTTGTCGTGCCCGGCCTTGACCATCATGGGCAGCAGCAAGGCGGCCAGCGCGGCGGTGTCGGCCACGGCCGAGCCCGACAGCGCCGCCAGCATGCAAGCCGCCAGGATCGCCACAAAACCCAGCCCTCCACGCTTGTGTCCCACCAGCGTGAGTGCCAGTTTGACGATGCGCTGCGACAGCCCGCCCGCGTTCATGATTTCGCCCGCCAGCATAAAAAAGGGCACGGCCAGCAGCGGGAACGAGTCCGCACCGTTGATCACGTTCTGCGCAAGAATCTGCGCGTCAAACAGGTCCAGGTGCCACATCAGCGCCACGCCTGAGACCAGCAGCGCGTAGGCAATGGGCACGCCAATGGCCATTGCGGCCAGCAGTGCACCGAGAAAGATGAATACGGTCATGGGAATATCTCCGGGGCGGGCTCAATGGGTGGGCGGCTTGTGTGACGGCAAGGCGGCGGCGCCCAGCGGCATGTCGGGCACGGTGGTCACATCCTCCGATCCAGAGGTCTGCACCAGCTGGTCGTCTGGCACCTGCCCCGACAACAGCCGCCACAGGTTGAGCAGCAGCAGCGCGCCCGACGCCACGGCAAACACCACCCCGGATGCATAGAAGATCGCCATCGACGCGCCAGTCACGGGCGCCTCTACATCCCAGTTGATGCGGGCTTGCGAAAGGGCACCACTGAACAGCAGCCAGGTGCAAAACAGCATGAGCCCGTGGCTGATGACCAGGCACACCCGTTGCGCAATGGGTGGGAGCTTGGTCAGAACCAGGTCTGTGCCCAGGTGGCCGTGCTCCTTCACCGCCACGATGGCGCCCAGGAACGTGATCCACACAAACAGCCAGCGCGACACCTCTTCGCTGACGGCGATGCCGGAGTTGAAGGCATAACGCAGCACCACGTTGCCGAACACCATCACCACCATCACGGCCAGCGCCAGCGCGATGAGGACGTTGATCCACCGGCAGCACCGGTCTATGAATGCGTTCAGCATGGGCATGTTTCCGGGGCTGTGGGGGTGCAGGTCATGCAGGTCATGCAGATCACAGCGCTGCGCGCAACAAACCGCGCTGCGTCAGGTTGCTGATGAAAGCGCGCAGGCCAAACTGCCAGGGGGCGGCGGTTTCGCTGTGGGTCACGCGGTTGTGCAGGCCCCCCAGCCAGGCGCTCTGGATGGTGACCACATCGCCCAGCTTGTGCGTGAAGCCGCTGCCGGGCTCGTCGCGGTCTTCAATCGGCGCAAACAGCGTGCCCAAGAACAGCATGAATCCGTCCGGGTACTGGTGTGCCGCCAGCGTCTGCGCCACCAGATCGGTCGGGTCGCGGCTGATGCTGGCCATGGTGTTGATGCCGCGCAGCTCGTAGCCGTCCACCCCCGCCACACGCAGATGCACGGTTTCGTTGCGCACCTGCTCCATGCCAAAACCCGCGTTATCAAACAGCCGAATGAAGGGGCCTAAAGCGCACGATGCGTTGTTGTCCTTGGCCTTGCCCAGCAGCAGCGCACTGCGGCCCTCGATGTCGCGCAGGTTCACATCGTTGCCCAGCGTGGCGCCGACGATGGCGCCCCGGCTGTTCACGGCCAGCACCACCTCGGGCTCGGGGTTGTTCCAGGCCGAATCGGCGCGGATGCCGATGTCATCGCCACAGCCCACCGAGGCCAGCACCGGGGCTTTGGTGAACACCTCGGCGTCGGGCCCAATGCCCACCTCCAGATACTGCGACCACAGCCCCTTTTCTTGCAGCAAGGCCTTCAGTTCCATGGCCTCGGGCGATCCCGGGCGGATGTCGGCCAGGTTCTCACCGATGAGTCCTATCACCTGGCTGCGCAATGCCTGGGCCCGGCTCGCGTCGCCCCTGGCCTGTTCTTCGATCACGCGTTCGATCAGGCTGGCGGCAAACGTGACCCCAGCGGCCTTCACCACCTGCAGATCGCAGGGCGCTAGCAGCCAGGGCAGCGTGCTGTCGCGCATGCCCGGCTGGCTGTTGGCCAGCAGTTCCTTCACCGTGCACAGGTACTGGCCTGGGGCCGCCCGCACTGCGGCGGCGGGGTCGGGTGTGTCGAGCAGTGTGCTCATGGTGGGGTAGTGCTGGCTCAGGTCGAACACACCCGCCTCGCGCAGGGCCACCACGGCCGGGCCGGGTACATCGCCGTGCGCCCAGGCACGGCCGACCAGGGTGCCCGCCAGGCCGTCATCGGGAAGGATGGGGTGATGCAGGACACCGGCTTGCGCGGCCGCTGTTGTTGAGTTCATGGGAGTTCGTTCCTTTGACGAGGGTTTTCGGTCGGTGCCTGTCTGGCCCCAGGCGTTACTGCGATGCGGCCACGCTGCCACGCGACTACGCGGGTACGTGGGCACGCGGCCTTCAAAAATACATAAACACCCGTTCACGCTGAGCTTGTCGAAGCGCTGCACAAGGCTTCGACAGGCTCAGCCCGAACGGTTGTTGATGTGTGCGCTCATCCGTGCCCATATCCACACGCATTAGTGGTTGTGGCGTGGTGTTTTCTCGGAGATGCGCTGGTATGCCAGCGCAAAGTCCAACGTGGCGCCATCCACGAGCTGCCCCGTTTTTTCGCGGTACAGCGCCTCCCAGGGCGACTGGCTGGCGGGAACGGGCGGCGCAGGCAGTTCGCGCTTGCGGCGTTCGATTTCATCGGGCGTCACCAGCGCATCGCAGCGATGGTTGTTCAGATCGATACGGATCGTGTCGCCGTTTTGTAGCCAGCTCAATCCTCCGCCGACGGCGCTTTCGGGCGATGCGTTGAGGATGGAGGGGCTGTCGGCCGTGCCCGACTGGCGCCCGTCACCCAGCGTGGGCAGCGTGTTGATGCCGCGCCGGATCAGCGCATCGGGCGGCTGCATGTTGACCACCTCTGCAGAACCCGGCCAGCCAATCGGCCCCGCGCCGCGCATCACCAGAATGCAGCCCTCGTCGATGTTCAGCTGCGGGTCGTTGATGCGTGCGTGGTAGTCGTCGGCCCCTTCAAACACCACGGCGCGGGCTTCAAAGATGCCTTCATGCCCGGGTTGGCTCAGGTAGCGTGCACGAAACGCAGGCGATATCACCGAGGTTTTCATGATGCCGAAGTCGAACAAATTGCCGCTGAGCACCAGAAAGCCCGCCTTCTCCATCAGCGGGTCGGTGAACGGGCGAATCACCTCGCGGTCACGCGTTTCGCGGCCTTGCAGGTTGTCGCCGATGGTCTTGCCCGTCACGCTGGCGCAGTCGTTGTGCAGGCGGCCCGCTTGCTGCAGCTCCCACATCAGCGCAGGCACGCCGCCCGCACGGAAGAACCGCTCCCCCAAAAACTGCCCTGCCGGCTGCATGTTCAACAGCAGCGGCAGGTCGTAGGCGTGTTCTGTCCAGTCCTTGGCCTCCAGTACCACGCCCGCATGGCGTGCCATGGCCATCACATGCACCTGCGCATTGCTGGAGCCGCCCGCCACACTGATGACCGACAGCGCGTTCAAAAAACTCTCGCGCGTGAGGATGTGCGAGGGCCGCAGGTCTTCATAGGCCATCTCGACAATGCGCCGCCCGGTCTCGTACGCCATCTGGCCGCGCTCGCGGTAAGGCGCCGGAATAGCGGCGCAGCCAGGCAGAGACAAGCCCAGCGCCTCAGCCACCGCGTTCATGGTCGATGCTGTGCCCATGGTGTTGCAGTGGCCGGCCGACGGGGCGCTGCTGCAGGCGCGTTGCAAAAACGCTTCTTCGTCAATTTCACCCGCCGCCAGCTGCCGGCGGCTGCGCCAGATCACGGTGCCCGAGCCCACCAGCGTGCCGTCGTGCCAGCCGTCCAGCATGGGCCCGCCCGAGAGCACGATGGCCGGGATATCCACCGTGGATGCGGCCATCACACCTGCCGGGGTGGTCTTGTCGCAGCCCGTGGTCAGCACCACCGCGTCGATGGGGTAGCCGTACAGGATCTCCACCAGCCCCAGATACGCCAGGTTGCGGTCCAGCGCCGCCGTGGGGCGGCGGCAGTTTTCAAAGATGGGATGGACCGGGAACTCCATCGGAATGCCCCCCGCATCGCGGATACCGTCGCGCACACGGCGTGCCAGGTCCACGTGGATGCGGTTGCAGGGCGACAGGTCGCTGCCTGTCTGTGCAATGCCAATGATGGGCCGACCCGAGCGCAGTTCCTCGGGCGTGAGCCCGTAGTTCATGAAGCGTTCGAGGTAGAGCGCTGTCATGTCCGAGCGCGCGGGGTCGGCAAACCAGTCGCGTGAGCGGAAGGGTCGGCGGGGTGTTTTTGTCATGGGGTCGAGACGTTGCAAAAGAGGGGCGGTGCGCAGCGCGATTGAATGGGTATCTTTGAACTTGAACCACTACCACCACCCGTTCGGGCTGAGCTTGTCGAAGCCTCGTGCGGCGCTTCGACTGCGCTCAGTGAACGGTTCCGGAGGGCGATCCACAAGCTGCCGCTGGAGCGAGCCAGTTACTTCCCGCCCCGCGCCTTGGCCAGCTCGCCCATCATTTCGCTGGTGGTTTCTTCACCAAACTCCTTGCCGTACTTGGTCAGCACGGGCTGCAGCTTGGTGCGCAGCTTGGCCTGCTCGGCGGCGGGCAGCTCGGTGATCTGCATGCCGGCCTTCTTCAGCTCGCCCAGCGCGGTTTCGCTGAAGGCGCGGATCGTTTTGCGCTCAAACAGCGTGGCTTCGCGGGCGGCTTCCTGAACGATCTTTCGCTCGTCTGCTGAGAGGCCGTCCCACGTCTTCTTGGACATCAGCAGCACCCAGGCGCTGTACATGTGGCGCGACAGCACCAGGTGTTTTTGCACTTCAAAGAACTTGCTGGCCAGAATGGTGGCGGGCGGGTTCTCCTGCCCGTCCACGGCGGCTTGCTCCATGGCCGTGTACAGCTCGGTGAACGGCATGGGCGTGGCGTTGGTGCCCAGCGCGTTGAAGGTGTCCAGGAACAAGGGGCTCTGGATCACGCGCAGCTTGAGACCGGCCAGGTCGTCCGCCTTGTTGATGGGGCGGCGCGAGTTGGTCACGTGGCGAAAGCCGTTCTCCCAAAAGCCCAGGCCGATCAGGCCCTTGTCGGGCAGCATGGCCAGCAGTTTCTGACCGAAGGGGCCGTCGAGCAAGGCATCGGCTTCTGCCTCGGTGTTGAAGGTCAGTGGCAGGTTGAGCACGCCAAAAGGCTTGATCAGCGACATCAGCGTGGACGAATCGGGAATCGTCATCTCCAGCGTGCCGCCGCGCAGGGCCGATGTCATGCTCACGTCGTTGCCCAGCGAGCCGCTGGCAAACAGCTTGGCGGTCATCTTGCCGCCGCTTTTGGCCTGCAGCCGCTCGGCAAAGTGGCGCACGGCCTGGGCCTGCGGGTGGTCGTCGCTCAGGCCGATGCCGACCTTGAACGTGTGTTCCTTGATTTGCGCAGAAACGGGCGCTGCGAGGGCGGCCAGCAGCGTGGCGGCCAGCGCCAGAGATTTGGCGAGGGAATTGAATGGCATGGGTTTGTCTCCGTTGGAATGGCTGTGTCGTCGCGATGGCCTGGGCCATCGGCGCCGCGCGGTCCTTTTGGTGGTCCGTCATCGATGCAGGCCGAAGGTTAGGACTGGCACCTGCCGGGGTCCACTGAATCTTTTGCTACGATCCATTCCAAACGCTTATGAGTCCAGACGAATTTCCGGGTAAACCCTTGTCTTTGGCACAGGCCTGCGCGCGGCTGAGGTTTCGGCATTTGCAGTTTTTGGACATCCTGGGGCGCACGCGCAACCTGCGGCTGACGGCCGAGCAAATGCACGTCACGCAGCCGGCGGCCACCAAGATCCTGATGGACATTGAAGACATCCTGGAGGCGCGTTTGTTTGACCGTTTGTCGCGCGGCATGCGGCCCAACGAGCTGGGTCTTTTTACGCTGCGTTATGCCAGCGCGGCGCTTGACGGCCAGCGCCAATTTGTGGACGAGTTCAACGCCCTCAAACAGGGCGGACACGGGCACCTGACGGTGGGCGCCATCACCGGATCGGCGGCGCATCTGCTGGTGGCGTCGGTGGTCGAAATCCAGCGCCTTCGGCCTTTGCTGGTTCTCAAAATTCTGGAGCAAAGCAGCGACCAGTTGATCGCATGGCTGGCCGAGCGCAAGATCGATTTGATGATTGGCCGCTTTACTGAAGAGGCCCAGCGCAGCCAGTTTCACTACGAACGCCTGTCTGCAGAACCGCTGTACGTGGTGGGAGGCTTGCACCACCCGCTGCGCGGCGCGGCCGACCTGGCGCTGACCGAGCTGGCCCACTGGCCGTGGATTCTGTACCCCGCCTCCACAGCGGTGCGCAAGGTGTCGGACGACCTGTTTGGTGGCGTGGGCCTGGCGTTGACGGCAGGGGTGGTAGAGACGCCCTCGTTCTTGTTTGCGCTGGAGCTGATGAACACCACCAACATGATGTCGCTGCAGCCCGCTCGCCTGGTCGAAAAATACGTGAACAAAGGCTTGCTGTCGCGCATCCCCCTGGACCTGCCCGACCGCATGCCCAGCTACGGCCTGATCACGCGGCTGGGCGAAGAGCCCACGCCGTCTGCACAGGCCTTTATTGACGTGCTGCGCGAAACGGCGGGCCTTGCCCCTGAGGCGTCTTGACGGGTTTGCCTGCGTTGCTCATCAATAACTAAAAGTTATTGAAAATGAAGGTGGTTTGGGATTTGTAGATGTCCCCGGCAGGGTTTGACTGCCTGCCACTGCCCCCGCGCCGTTATGCTCTGCGCCCTTTGACCGAAACCTGCCTGCTGCCCCATGACCGACTTTGCTGACGACACGCCCACCCCCATCCACGAACCCCGCGTGTGGAGCGACGAGCGCTGGATGGCGCAGGTCATCAAAAACGAGGACGACGATGGCTGGGCCGTGGCCATGACGCTGCACGGCGAGTCTGAACCCGCGCTGGTGGGCCCGTGGACCATGGGGCGCGACAAGAAGAACCCCAAGCCGCTCGACGTTGCGGCCTTCAACACCCTGGTCAAAACCGCCAGCGAGGTGCTGCGCCGCCACGAGCAGCAACTGCACGCGCAGCTCAACAAAAACGTGAGCATCACCACCGCCGACGGCCAGCGCCTGCGCGTGGCGCTGGCCATCGTGCCCGATGAAGAAGGCGCCACCGCCACACTGAGCGCAATGGATGAACTGGGCGAAGAACTGGCGCGCGTGCCTGTGCCCCCCACGTTCAAGCTGACCACCGACAGCGCCACGGCCTGGGCACAGGGCGGGTTCGAAAAGCCGCGCTGACGAGACGCGGGGTGGCGGAAAACCGGCATTGCTGGAGTTGCCAATCGCATGCGCGACGGGCGAATACAGGGTAAGCCCCTAGAATCTGTCCGTCGGCCCCGAAGTGTTTTCGGGGTCGATTGCGTTCTCAGGGCGGGGCGAAATTCCCCACCGGCGGTATCTGCGGGTTGAATAAAAACCTGCAGCAGCCCGCGAGCGCCTGCAAGGTAGTTTTGCCCCGCAGGGTCAGCAGATCTGGTGCGAAGCCAGAGCCGACGGTCACAGTCCGGATGAAAGAGATCGCGAAGCCATGGGCCTCCCGTTGGGGTGGTCGCCTGTGGCATGTGTGTCGGCGCGTGGTGCCGGGCTGTGGGGGTTGCCTGGCCTTTTGGGTCGGGCGTGCTTGCCGTGTCCGGGCTGCCTGCTGGGCTGCATGCCTGGGCGTCCGCTTTGCACTGCGAGGGGCTCTTTTCGCGCGCGCCCTGATTCTGGTAACCCTTTTCTTTCTTCGAGAAAATCCATGAATCAGTCCTTGTATTCCCACCACGCAGCCGCTGCCAACGCCGACCGAAACGGCCGCGCAGCCACCGCGCAGCGCAGCGAACGCGTTGCAGTCATCTGCGCCAGCTGGCACCGGGACATCGTTCACCAGGCCCGTGATGCGGCCACGGCCGAGTTCGCGCGCAGCGGGCTGCCTGCAGGCCAGGTTGAGCAGTTTGAAGTGCCCGGCGCGTTCGAGATCCCGCTGCTGGCCAAGCGGCTGGCGCAAAGCGGGCGTTATGACGCCATCGTGGCCTGCGCGCTGGTGGTCAACGGCGGCATCTACCGCCACGAGTTTGTGACCACCGCCGTCATCGACGGCCTTATGCGGGTGCAGCTCGATACCGACGTACCCGTGATGTCCGCCGTGCTCACGCCGCGCGATTTTCATGAGCACGAAGACCACCTCAAGTTCTTCCGCGAGCACTTTGTGAAGAAGGGCACTGAGGTGGCGCGCGCCTGCCTGGACACGATGGCCCAGTTCAAGGCCTTGGAGCCCGCGCACGGCGATTGATGGGCTGGGGGCGGAGCACTTGAACGCTTCTGGCGTTGTTGCTGCGTCTTGCCGTACTTGCCGTACTTGCCGTACTGTCTGCGACGCAGCGCCCAGCCAGAACCGCTGCGCTGCGTTTTGTAGCCGCTCTGGATGCGTCGGCAGGATTGTGGGTTGCTATTGTTTATATAGCTGCTAGCGCTTTGCCATCAAGCGCTAGAGGCCAATTTCGCTTAAAAATAGAGCCTCGGCACCACGTTACCCAGTTACCCGGTTACCCGGTTACCCCGCCGCCAATTGCGGCATCTGTCGCCGTGTCGGCGCCAGTGGCGCGGCATCTCCCAGCCCATCGGCCCCGGGCGCCAGGCGGAACACGGCCACGGCCTGCACCAGTTGCTGCGCCTGCACCTTCAGGCTGTCGGCGGCGGCGGCGCTTTCTTCCACCAGGGCTGCGTTCTGCTGCGTGGCCTGGTCCATCTGGGTAATGGCTTCGCCCACTTGGGACACACCCAGGCTTTGCTCATTACTGGCGGCACTGATCTCGCCCACGATGTCCGTCACGCGGCGGATGGAGGCGACCACCTCCGTCATGGTGGCACCCGCCTTGTCCACCAGCGCGGTGCCCAGCTCTACCCGCTCCACGCTGGCGTGGATCAAGGTCTTGATCTCCTTGGCGGCGTCGGCGCTGCGCCCGGCCAGGCTGCGCACCTCGCTGGCCACCACGGCAAAGCCCCGGCCTTGTTCGCCTGCACGGGCGGCTTCTACGGCAGCGTTCAGCGCGAGGATGTTGGTTTGAAACGCTATGCCGTCGATGACGCTGATGATGTCTGCAATCTTCTTGCTGCTGTCGTTGATGCCCTTCATGGTGGTCACCACCTCGGCCACCACATCGCCGCCCTGCACGGCCACCGTGGATGCGCTCACCGCGAGCTGGTTGGCCTGGCGGGCGTTGTCTGCGTTGGCTTGCACGGTGGAGTTGAGCTCTTCCATCGACGCCGAGGTTTCTTCCAGCGCGCTGGCCTGTTGCTCGGTGCGGGCGCTGAGGTCGTTGTTGCCCTGCGCGATCTCGGTGCTGGCCGCAGCCACACTGTGGGCGTTGCTGCGCACATTGCTCACCACGTGGGACAGGCTGCTCTGCATGTCGTGCAGCGCATTGAGCAGCAGCGCAACCTCGTCCTTGCCCGCCACATGCTGCGCCACCGTCAGGTCGCCCCCGGCCACGGCCTGCGACACGCGCACTGCGTTGTCCAGCGGGTTCACCACCGTGCGGCTAAAGGCAATGGCGCCCGCGATGCCCAGGGCGCACACCACCAGCATCACCACCAGGCTGATGGTGGTGGCACGCTGCGCCGCACCCGCTGCGCGCTCGGCCACTTCGGTGCTGGCCTTGGCGATGAGGGTGCCGGCCTGGTCCAGCAGTTGCGAGGGCTCGCGGTCCATGCCTGCTACGGCCTTGTCGCCTACTTGCGGGTCGTGATCGGCGGTCTTAAAAGCCTCAAAACCTTTGCGGTAGGCGGCGCCCATGCGTTCATGGGCCTGGGCAAACTGGCTCACGCGCTCGCGGCCCTCGCCCGCGGACAGGGCGGCGATGAGCATTTGCGCCTCATCCTTGATGGCCTTTTCCTGCTTTTCAAACGCCGCCCAGTAGCGGGTGAGCTGGGCTGGGTCCTTGCCGCGCAGCAGCACATTTTTCCACTCTTGTACCTGCACCTTGAAGTCGTTGAGCATGCCCGCCGCCATTCGCTCGTGCTCAAAGCTCTGCGCGACGGTGGTCTGGTAGGTGTCGAGCGCCTGGTTCAGGCGGCTGATGCCAAACAGTGCCGCTGCAAACAACAGCAGTAGCGACACGGTAAAGGCGAGGGGGAGCTTGAGGCTGAGCTTCATGGCGAACTCCTGTGGGGTCCAAAAATCGCCGCTGGGGCGGGCAACGTCCAATCGGCCCAGCCTGACATCCCCCGTACGTTGCGGCGGTTGTCCCACTGCGCCCGTCGTCTCGGTCAACCGGCGTGTGTACAGCCCCGCCGGAGAGATTCCCGCGGCCATTATGGAGACTGATGTAATTTTTTGTACACGTTTTTTTGCCCGTATCGAACACATCGCGGGGCGCCTCAATCGTGTGATTTGCTATCAAAAAAATAGCTTATGGCGCTTGTTGGATAAGCGCCAGCGCCTGATTTGACTAAAAGTGGGGCAAAACAAAACGGCCTTGCCGGTCAGGGCAAGGCCGCTCAGTGATTGGCGCGGTCGTTCGCTGACGCCGTGCTGGGCGGGCTACAACACCCCGCTGGCCCGCAACGCCGCAATGCGTGCCGCATCCAGCCCCATCTCTGCAAGCACCTCGTCCGTGTGCTGCCCCAGCGCGGGCGGCGCGTTGCGCAGCACGGGCGGGTTGGCCGACAGGCGCAGCGGGCTGGCCACGCCGGCGATCTGCTGCACGCCATCCTGCGCCGTATCGCCATCGGCCCAGCGCGGCAGCGTCACGGCCAGGCCGCGTGCCTTGACCTGCGCATCGTCAAACGCCTGGGCAATGGTGTTGATGGGGCCGCAGGGCACGGCTTTGTCTTCCAGCAGGGTGATCCAGTCGGCCGTGGTGCGCGTGCGGGTCACGGCTTCCATGGCGGGGATGAGGTCGGTGCGGTGTTTTACACGCAGCGTGTTGGTGGCATAACGCGCATCGGTGGCCCACTGGGGCTGGCCCGCAGCGGCGCAAAAGCGCTGAAACTGCCCGTCGTTGCCAATGGCCAGCAGCATGGCGCCGTCCTGTGTGGGGAAGTCCTGGTAAGGCGCCAGGCTGGGGTGGCTGTTGCCCTGGCGCGTGGGCGCATTGCCCGTGGCCAGAAAGCCAGCAGCCTGGTTGGCGAGGATGGCCATGCCCACGTCCAGCAGCGACATGTCGATGTGCTGGCCCTGGCCGGTGCCTGTGTTGCCGTTGTCGCGCACGTTCAGCGCCGCCACGATGGCGGTGCTGGCGTACACGCCGGTGAACAGGTCGGTCAGCGCCACGCCCACACGCAGCGGGCCACCGCCGGGCTCGCTGTCGGCCCGGCCGGTGATGCTCATCATGCCAGTCATGGCCTGGATCATCAGGTCGTAGCCCGCGCGTTCGGCGTACGGACCGTCTTGCCCAAAGCCTGTGACGGAGCAGCAGATGAGGCGCGGGTTGAGTGCACGCAGGCTCTCGTGGTCCAGGCCGTATTGCTTCAGACCGCCGACCTTGAAGTTTTCGACCAGCACATCCGCCTGCTGCGCCATCTGCTTGATGAGCGCCTGGCCGTCCGGTGTGGCCATGTCGATGGTCACCGAGCGCTTGTTGCGGTTGCACGCCGTGAAGTAGCTGGCCTGCGTGGTGTCGTTGCCCTCGGCGTCCTTCAGGAAGGGCGGCCCCCAGTGGCGCGTGTCATCGCCCGCGCCAGGGCGTTCCACCTTCACCACATCCGCGCCCAGGTCCGCCAGGATCTGCGTGCACCAAGGGCCTGCGAGCACGCGGGAGAGGTCGAGCACCTTGACGCCGGCGAGGGCGCCAGCGTTGGGGGAGGGTGTGGTCATAGGGATGGGACTATTAAATTGATAGCTGATAACGCTTATCCATCAAGCGCCAGAGGCCTAAAACACTTGAAATTTGCGTATGAGAGCCCGTCTTGGCCCCCTCTCCCCTCTCCCCTCTCCCGCTAGGGGAGAGGGGAGTTCTCAACGCCGCAGCGAGCGGCGGGGAGGCCAGAGTTGCCCGCCTCAGTTCGCGAACGCCGCAATCCCCGTCTGCGCCCGGCCCAGGATCAGCGCGTGCACATCGTGCGTGCCTTCATATGTGTTCACCACTTCCAGGTTCACCAGATGGCGTGCCACGCCGAACTCGTCGCTGATGCCGTTGCCGCCCATCATGTCGCGCGCCAGGCGGGCAATGTCCAAGGCCTTGCCGCAGCTGTTGCGCTTGATGATGGAGGTGCCTTCCAGGCTGGCCGTGCCCGCGTCCTTCATGCGGCCGAACTGCAGGCAGGCTTGCAGGCCAATCGCGATTTCAGTTTGCATGTCGGCCAGCTTCTTCTGGATGAGCTGGTTGGCGGCCAGGGGGCGGCCAAACTGCTTGCGGTCCAGCGTGTATTGGCGGGCGGTGTGCCAGCAGAACTCGGCGGCACCTAAAGCGCCCCAGGCAATGCCGTAGCGCGCGCTGTTC
>JAUXZO010000200.1 GCA_030692685.1 Acidovorax sp.
ATCTTCGCCCAGCTTCACGGCAGCGGCGGCACCGCTATCGCCCTCATCAATCAATTTCTGCAGCCGGGCTTTGCGGGCGGTGACCAGAGCGATCTCCGACATGGCAAACAGGCCGTTGAGAAGGATGAGGGCGAAGAGTATGGCAATTTCCATGATGAGTTTTTATGTTTTTTGGGTACAGGCGCATCCACGAATTCCAATGTGGCTGGTGCGCTTTGAACAAGGAGGTTCAGATGAAAACAGAGATTGGGTCCGCGCCGAGGCCTGACTGGACGGGTGCCCAGAAGACTGAGCAGACCTTCAAAAGAAGGTGCAAATGCGAGGTGGTGGCCTGTGCACGCGGGGTGCGCACGCAAGCGGTCAGACGCGGTCAGGCGAAGGGGCCTGAGGTCTTGGGTGGTTTGTGTGGTGGAGCGACGACCGCTGAGAGGGATCTGTTCACCCGAGGAGGAACGGCGTCAATGGCATGGAGTGCGTCCGTTTTGACCAGCGAGCGTGGCTCCAGCTGGTCCGGAAGATCATCCTTGTCGTCCATCAGTGCATGATCATCGGCATCCGAAAATGCCCCCGGCGTTGCGGGACCTTGGGGCGCAACCTGCGCGGTCACCTCAGGCCCCTGGGGGGCAAAGACCGCTGGGTTCAAACCTGCAGCAGAAAGCCCCACGCATAGCAAAAAGTGGAGGATTAAAACCGCGAAAAGGCGCCGTAGCATGGTGCGGGAATTATAGGGACCGCCCCGGTGCTGATAGACAGTATGTGTCTCCAGATCACCCCGGCACCCGGTAGTGATACCCATACGCCGTCTTGAACCCCAGCCCCTCATACAACCCCAGCGCTGCCGTGTTCTGCGCCCGCATCTGCAGATAGGCAGACGTAGCCCCGGCCTCGGCTGCCCAGTGCAGCAGCGCCCCCACCAGAGCCCGGCCGCGCCCGCACCCGCGGTGCGCGGGGGCCACGGCCAGGTCGTACAGGCCGACGGCACCGCGTTCTAGCACCGCCAGGCCAAAGCCCACGGGCTGGCCCTCGGGGGTGTGCAGAACGGCAAAGGCGGTGGGGTGGGCAATGGCTTGCACGATGGTGCGGTGCAGGGCGCGGTGGTGCAGGGCGACACCGTTGGCGTGGGCAAAACCCTCCATCCAGGCATCTGTAGGCGTGGGCATGACGGTGGCGCCGCCACTGGGTTTGGCCAGCCCGGTCAGCGGCCTGTGCAGCACCAGCGAAGGGTCAAAGTGCTGGTAACCAGCGTCGGCCAGCTCCTGGTCAGCCTCGGGCGGCGCCAGGGGTGACAGCCGGAACACCGTGGGCAGCCCATGCCGCGCATACAGGGCTGTCGCCGCCTCACGCACGCCGTCAAACGGCGCCCCGGGCACCAGCGCGTTTACCGAATTGGCGCGCTTGGTGTAGCCGCCCGACAGCCTAAACACCCACCCTCGGTGAAAAACGGTCTGGTGCGCGGGCCAGGCGTTGAAGGCGCGCTCTTCGAGCGCGCGGATGAGTGCGATGGGGGCGGCAGCGGGTGCCAGGGCGTGGGGTGCGGCGGCGTCGGTCATGGCTGCGTTATACAACCCGCTCGCTCGCGTACAGGCGTCTGGGTGTGCGGGCGCTGCGATTCATGGCTAGGTAGCCATTGCTCCATTGGTATCTTCAAACGCTCTTGAAAATATAGCTACTAGCGCTTGATGGATAAGCGCTAGAGGCCATTTTGACCAATATTTTTTTAGGTGCTGGCAAGGGCTGCATCAGGCCCCGCCATGTCGGCTCAGTCCGTCGAGATCTTGTTGTCTGCCACCAGCTTGGAAAAACGCGCCGTGTCGCTGGCAATCTGCTCGGCCATCTGCGCCTGGGTGTTGCCGATGGTCTCGGCGCCGATGTCCTGCATGCGCTTCTTGAAGTCGGGCGACTGGATCACCTTGACCATCTCGGCGTTCAGCTTGGCTACCACATCGGCAGGCGTGTTGGCAGGGGCAAGAATGCCAAACCAGGTGCCGAGGTCAAACCCGGCAAAGCCGCTTTCTTGCAGCGTAGGCACATCGGGCAGCGCAGACGAGCGCTTGGCCGTGGTCACCGCCAGCGCGCGCAGCTTGCCCCCCTTGATGTGTGGCAGCACGGGCGTGACGGTGTCGAATGACATAGACACCTGGCCGCCGAGCAGGTCGGTGGTGAGCGGGCCGCTGCCCTTGTAGGGCACGTGCAGCAACGGGCTGCCGATGGCGGTGGAGAACTGCGTGCCGATCAGGTGCTGGGCCGTGCCCGCGCCGTTGGAGCCGTAGGAAAACTTATTGGGGGCTGCCTTGATCAGGGCCACAAGTTCTTTCACATCTTTGGCCGGGGTGGCGGTGCTCACCGTCAGCACGTTGGGCACCAGGGCCACGGTGGTGATGGGGGTAAAGCTCTTTTGGAAGTCGTAGCTGAGCTTTTTGTACACGCTGGTGGCAATGGTGTGGTGCACCGCACCCATCAGCAGCGTGTAGCCGTCGGCGGGCGCCTTGGCGACGTAGTCGGCTCCAATGGTGGCACCCGCGCCGCCCCGGTTTTCCACGATCACTGGCTGGCCCAGCGCGGTGCTGAGCTTTTCGCCTAACGCGCGGGCCAGTACATCGGTGGTGCCGCCCGCTGCAAATGGCACAACGATGGTCACCGGCTTGGTGGGCCATGCCTGCGCGTGGGCTGCAGTGCCGGGCAACAGGCACGCGGCCGCCGCAAGGGCCAGGGTCATCAGGTGGTTGCGGCGCAAGGGCTGGGCGATGGCGCTGCGGGGCAAGTTGTTGTGGTTCATGGTTGTTGTCTCCGTTGTGTTTTTTGTTGGCTTCGGTCTTAGCCTGCCGGACTTAAGCGGCTTTGCGTAAGGCGATACTGCCCACCAGCGCGCACACGGCATCCGTCACCTGCGCCGTGGTGGCGGTGCCGCCCAGGTCGCGGGTGTGCAGCGCCGGGTTGGCGGTGACCTGTTCAATGGCTTGCATTACCGCGTTGGCAGCGTCGGCCTCGCCCAGGTGCTCCAGCAACATCACCACCGACCAGAAGGTGCCAATGGGGTTGGCCAGGCCCTTGCCCATGATGTCAAACGCCGAGCCGTGGATGGGTTCGAACATGCTGGGGTAGCGGCGTTCGGGGTCGATGTTGCCGGTGGGCGCAATGCCCAGGCTGCCCGCCAGCGCAGCGGCCAGGTCACTGAGGATGTCAGCGTGCAGGTTGGTGGCAACGATGGTGTCGAGCGTGGCGGGGCGGTTGACCATGCGGGCCGTGGCGGCGTCCACCAGTTCCCTGTCCCACTTCACGTCGGGGAACTCGGCAGACACCTGCGCGGCAATTTCGTCCCACATCACCATCGCATGGCGCTGCGCGTTGCTTTTGGTGATGACGGTGAGCAACTTGCGGGGGCGCGATTGCGCCAGTCGGAAGGCGTAGCGCAGGATGCGCTCCACCCCCACGCGGGTCATGATGGACACATCGGTGGCCGCCTCGATGGGGTGGCCCTGGTGCACGCGGCCGCCAACGCCGGAGTATTCGCCCTCGGAGTTTTCGCGCACGATGACCCAGTCCAAGTCATTGGGGCCGCAGCGCTTGAGCGGGCCGTCGATGCCCGGCAGGATGCGGGTGGGCCGCACGTTGGCGTATTGGTCAAACCCCTGGCAGATCTTCAGGCGCAGTCCCCACAGGGTGATGTGGTCTGGGATGTCGGGGTCGCCCGCAGAACCGAACAGGATCGCGTCCTTGCCGCGCAGGGCATCCAGGCCGTCGGCCGGCATCATCACGCCGTGTACGCGGTACCAGTCGCCGCCCCAACCGAAGTTTTCGAACGCGAAGCTCAGGTGCGGGTGGCTTGAGGACAAGGCCTCTAGCAGGCGTTGACCGGCCGGGACGACTTCTTTGCCGATGCCGTCTCCGGGGATGGTGGCTATTTGATAGGTTTTCATGCGGATGTCTTTGTGGATGGAGGCGTCGGGCCCAAAAAGTCGAAATGATGGCGAAACGGTGAAAACAACTGTAGGCCTGGACGCTCTCTCAGAACGGCGCTAGAGTGAATCCATCGTTAACTTGCAGTTAATACTGAATCGATGAGCACCACCATCCAACCTGCAGAATTGGGCTTCTTTTCGGCCCTGGCGGCCAGCCCCAGCCTGAGCGCTGCGGGGCGCGAAATGGGGGTCTCCACCGCTGCGGTCAGCAAACACCTGGCGCAGATGGAGCGTCGTCTGGGTGTGGTGCTCATCAACCGCACCACCCGCCGCATGAGCCTGACGCCCGAGGGCGAAATGCTGCTGGAGCACGCGCGCCGCATCCTGCGCGAGATCGATGCGCTGGATGAACTCATCGTGCAGTCCAAAGCCAGCCCCAAGGGCCTGCTGCGGGTGAACGCCACCCTGGGGTTTGGCCGCATGCACATCGCTCCCGTGATCTCCGACTTTGTGCGCCAGTACCCCGAAGTGGATGTGCAGCTGCAGCTGTCGGTGCACCCGCCACCCATCACCGACGACGCCTACGACGTGTGCGTGCGTTTTGGCGAGCCGCCCGATGGCCGCGTGATAGCCCGACGCATCGCCCCCAACCGGCGCGTGTTGTGCGCAGCGCCCGCCTACCTGGAGAGCCACGGCAGGCCCCGCGTGCCGCGCGACCTGATGGCCCACCAGTGCATCGGCATCCGTCAGGGCGACGAAGCCTATGGCCTGTGGCGCTTGACCACCGGGCGCGGCAGCAAGGCGCACACCGAGTCCATCAAGATCACCGGCAACCTCACCACCAACGACGGCGAAATTGCGGTGCTGTGGGCGCTGCAGGGCCACGGCATCGTGATGCGCGCCGAATGGGACGTAAACCGCCACCTGGCCCAAGGCCTGCTGGAGCCCGTGCTTCTGCAGTACCAGACCCCCGCGGCCGACGTGTATGCGGTCTACCCCCAGCGGCACCAATTTTCGACCCGGGTACAAGCCTTCGTGGATTTTTTGGCAGAGGCACTGGCGGGGCAGCATGCCGTGAAGATTTCTTGATGTGGGGGGCGTCGCAGAGCCTCATCTGCGGTAGGGTGTGGTGGTCTGCTTTTTG
The DNA here is from genome assembly GCA_030692685.1 of Acidovorax sp. Taxonomy (GTDB): domain Bacteria; phylum Pseudomonadota; class Gammaproteobacteria; order Burkholderiales; family Burkholderiaceae_C; genus Acidovorax. The sequence continues at coordinate 5,044 of JAUXZO010000200.1, forward strand.
CCGCTCCACACGATGACACTGTGACAGTGCAACAACCCCCGCGCCCATTTGCCCATTTGCCCGTTTGCCCATGAAAACACTCGCTCGTTCTTCGCGCCACTTCTTGTTGGCGTGTGGCGTGGTTTCAGTGCCCGTACTGGCCATCGCCCAGCCATCGACATCTGTAGCGGCATCGTCGTCGGCATCGGCCTCCCCCGACTTGGCCCTGTCGCCCGATGGCGCCTACGTGCACGACCTGCGCGCCGGGCTGGCTTGGCCGCGCTGCGTGGAGGGCATGCGATGGACCGGAAAAACCTGCACCGGCAAGCCCCTGCTGCTGGACCGGGCCGAAGCCTCTGCACTGGCAACCAACCGCTGGAAGGCCGAACACATCGGTTGGCGGTTGCCCCGCGCTGCAGAGCTGCAACGACTGGTGGACAAGACGGCAAATCCCCCAGGCCTCGACACCCGCTTATTCCCCGCCGCGCCAGAGCTTTGGTACTGGTCCTCCACCGCCAACGTCGGCGGGCTGAGTGCCGCCAACCAATACAACTACAACACCATCCGCAAGGACCGCGAAGGTGACAGCGCAGGCCAGATGGCCCTGCTAAACGGCTGGGCCGTGAGCCTGTCCACCGGCGAAGCGCGCGGCGATGTGGCGCGGGGGAGCAAGTTGCCGGTGCGGTTGGTGAGGCCGCTCGAGGGGCGGTGATGGGAGGCGCGGGGCGGCTGTCGGCCGAGAACTGCCAGTGGCAGCTAGTTAGGTCGGCAGCACGAATTCCAAGACGCGCAGCTATCCGATTGATCGCGGCTGGTTTTTCTGCAGATGATGGTGGGCAACCACCATCACACGTCACGTCGTCGGTGTGTCTACATGGCTGGGTGCAAAAAGATCCCAGCAGGCCATGAAAAGGGCTGCGATCACGGGGCCGATGACGAAGCCTGTAAGCCCGAACATGGACATTCCGCCAAGGGTGGAGATCAGCACCACGTAATCCGGCATTTTGGTATCTTTACCTACCAGAATGGGGCGTAGCACGTTGTCCACAAGCCCGATAACGAAGATGCCAAAAGCGGTGAGAACAACCGCTTGCCACACCGCACCAGTGGCCAGGAAGTAGATGGCCACGGGCACCCAGATCAGACCCGCGCCCACTGCTGGCAAGAGAGACAGAAAGGCCATGAGCACACCCCAAAGGACCGGCCCCTGAATCCCGAGGATCCAGAAAATCGTGCCCCCCAGCGCCCCTTGGGATGCTGCGACCACAATGTTGCCCTTCACCGTAGCGCGAATCACCGTAGTGAACTTGCTGATCAGTTGCCGCTTGTGCGCGTCATCCAGCGGGGTCGCCTGGCCGATCCGCAGCGCGAGGCTTGATCCGTCTCGGAGCAGAAAAAACAGCAGGTACAGCATGATGCCGAAGCTCACGACAAACTGCAGCGTGTTCTGGCCGATGCTGAGCGCTTGTGTTGCCACAAACTGGCTGGCCTGGACTGCCACGGAAGAAAACTTCTGCTGCAGCTCTCCCACTGTGGTCAGATTCAGTCGGTCCAACAGATTGGCTGCCCACTCCGGCAGCGCGGCGATCACTTGCTGAAGGTAGAGACCGAAGTTCAGTTGCCCCGATCGCACCCGCTCGTAGATCACCGTTGCTTCCTGAATCAACGATATGGTGATGGCAGTCATGGGCAAGATGACAACGACGAGGCACAGGCCTAGGGTGCACAGTGCAGCCAGATTCTTCTTTTGGGGCATGCGCCGCAGCAGTTTGCGGTGCAAAGGGGCAAACAGGATGGCAAGGATCACGCCCCAGAACACCGCGCCGTGAAATTCCCACAGGATGGCCCCGAAAGCGATGGTGACAACAATCAGCAGCAGCAGGAAAGTTTTGTTTTGGAGTGTCGAAGATGTCATGTTTGGGTCAAGGCAATCGGATACCCGGAATGTACGCGAGCGCCCTTCGCAGGCTGCAGTTTCGGGCAGGTTTGTTTGATGCGCTAAACCACCAGGGTTGGGCGCACTCCTGTTCAGTGGCACAATGGCGCCCGTACCAAGGCCCTTCCCTAGCCACAGTCGCATCCGCCAACCGGTTCAGCCGTGCCGCGGAAGGTTTCTCAACCAGCTAATGCTTTCCCAAGGAAAGCGGAGGTCAGCGGAATATGAGCGATACGACATCCGTCTATCAAGCCTACCAAGGCAACACCTATCTCTTCGGCGGCAATGCGCCCTATGTTGAAGAGATGTACGAGAACTACCTCGAAAACCCCGGCAGCGTGCCTGATACCTGGCGCGAGTACTTTGACGCGTTGCAGCATGTGCCAGCCGTCGATGGCTCCAATGCCAAGGATGTTCCCCACCTGCCTGTCATCAATGCTTTTGCCGAGCGTGCAAAACAGGGCGGAACAAAGGTTGTAGTTGCCACTGGTGCCGACTCTGAACTGGGCCGCAAGCGCACCGCCGTTCAGCAACTGATCGCCGCTTACCGCAACGTCGGTCAACGCTGGGCTGATCTCGATCCCTTGAAGCGCACTGAGCGCCCTGCGATCCCGGAACTCGAACCCTCTTTCTATGGTTTCAGCGATGCTGACCAGGAAACCGTGTTCAACACCAGCAACACGTTCTTCGGCAAAGAATCGATGCCGTTGCGCGAGCTGATCAATGCGCTGCGCGAAACGTACTGCGGCTCCATCGGTGCCGAGTACATGTATGCCACCGACCAGAACCAGAAACGCTGGTGGCAGGAAAAGCTGGAAAAGATCCGCAGCAAGCCCAGCTTTGGCGTAGAAAAGAAAAAGCAGATTCTGGACCGCTTGACGGCTGCGGAAGGCCTGGAGCGTTTTCTCCATACCAAATACGTGGGCCAGAAGCGTTTCTCCCTTGAAGGGGGCGAAAGCTTCATTGCTGCGATGGACGAACTGATCCAGTCCGCTGGTGCCAAGGGTGTTCAGGAAATCGTGATTGGCATGGCCCACCGCGGCCGCCTGAACGTGCTGGTGAACTCCATGGGCAAGATGCCCAAGGACCTGTTCGCTGAGTTCGATCACACCGCGCCTGAAGACCTCCCATCCGGCGACGTGAAGTACCACCAAGGCTTCAGCTCCGATGTGACCACCCCTGGCGGGCCGGTTCACTTGTCGCTGGCGTTCAACCCTTCCCATTTGGAAATCGTGAACCCCGTGGTCGAAGGCTCAGTGCGTGCTCGCATGGACCGCCGTGCTGACCCGCACGGCAAGCAGGTGCTGCCTGTGTTGGTGCACGGCGATGCGGCCTTTGCTGGCCAGGGTGTGAACCAGGAAACCCTGGCGCTGGCCCAGACCCGTGGGTACTCCACGGGGGGCACGGTGCACATCATCATCAACAACCAGATCGGTTTCACCACGTCTGATCCTCGCGACACGCGTTCCACGCTGTACTGCACCGACATCGTCAAGATGATCGAGTCGCCCGTGCTGCACGTGAATGGTGATGACCCAGAAGCTGTGGTTCTGGCCACCCAGCTCGCCCTGGAGTTCCGCATGGAATTCGCCAAGGACGTGGTTGTGGACATCGTTTGCTTCCGCAAACTGGGCCACAACGAGCAAGACACGCCTGCGCTGACCCAGCCACTGATGTACAAGAAGATCGGCCAGCACCCTGGCACGCGCAAGCTCTATGCCGACAAACTGGCAGCGCAGGGCATGGGCGAAACCTTGGGCGACGACATGGCCAAGGCCTACCGCGCCGCCATGGATGCTGGCAAGCACACGGTCGACCCCGTGCTCACCAACTTCAAGAGCAAGTACGCCGTCGACTGGAGCCCGTTCCTGGGCAAAAAGTGGACCGACGCAGGCGACACCGCCATCCCTTTGGCCGAGTGGAAGCGTCTGGCCGAAAAGATCACGACCATCCCAGAAAGCGTGACGCCGCACCAATTGGTCAAGAAGGTGTACGACGACCGTGCAGCCATGGGCCGCGGCGACACGCCGGTGGACTGGGGCATGGGTGAGCACATGGCGTTCGCCTCGCTGGTGGCCAGCGGCTACCCGGTGCGTCTGTCGGGCGAAGACTGCGGTCGCGGCACGTTCACGCACCGCCACTCGGTCATTCATGACCAAAAGCGCGAGAAGTGGGACATCGGCAGTTATGTGCCCTTGCAGAACGTGGCCGAGAACCAGGCCCCATTTGTCGTCATCGACTCCATCCTGTCCGAAGAAGCCGTGCTGGGCTTCGAATACGGCTACGCTTCCAACGACCCCAACACCCTGGTGGTCTGGGAAGCGCAGTTTGGCGATTTTGCCAATGGTGCGCAGGTCGTGATCGACCAGTTCATCGCCTCGGGTGAAGTGAAGTGGGGCCGCGTCAACGGCATCACGCTGATGCTGCCGCACGGCTACGAAGGCCAGGGCCCTGAGCACAGCTCGGCACGCCTTGAGCGTTTCATGCAGCTGTCGGCCGATGCCAACATGCAAGTGGTGCAGCCCACCACGGCCAGCCAGATCTTCCACGTGTTGCGCCGTCAGATGGTGCGTGATCTGCGCAAGCCGCTGATCATCATGACGCCCAAGTCGCTCCTGCGTAACAAGGATGCAACGTCGCCGTTGTCCGAGTTCACCAAGGGCAGCTTCCAGACGGTGATTCCTGAGCAGAACGAGGCGCTTGTCAAGAAAGCGGCCAAGGTCAAGCGTGTGATCGCCTGTTCGGGCAAGGTGTACTACGACCTGGTGAAAAAGCGCACCGAGCGTGAAGACGATGACGTCGTCATTCTGCGCGTCGAACAGCTCTACCCCTTCCCGCACAAAGCGTTTGCGACCGAGCTCAAGAAGTACCCCAACGCCACGGACGTGGTGTGGTGCCAGGACGAGCCCCAGAACCAGGGTGCCTGGTTCTTCGTTCAGCACTACATCCACGAGAACATGCTTGAAGGCCAGAAGCTCGGCTACTCCGGTCGCGCCGCGTCCGCATCGCCAGCCGTTGGCTACTCGCACCTGCACCAGGAACAGCAAAAGGCGCTGGTGGACGGCGCGTTTGCCAAGCTAAAGGGTTTTGTCCTGACCAAGTAAGGCCAGCTGCACCCCGAAAACAGAACAGAACAAAACCCATTCCGAAAGAATTGATATGGCTATCGTAGAAGTCAAAGTCCCCCAGCTGTCCGAATCCGTGGCAGAGGCCACCATGCTGACGTGGAAGAAAAAGGCCGGTGAGGCAGTGGCGATTGATGAAATCCTCATCGAGATCGAGACGGACAAGGTCGTTCTCGAAGTGCCCGCACCAGCAGCGGGCGTGTTGACAGAAATCGTTCAAGCGGACGGTGCCACGGTGGTGGCTGAGCAGCTCATCGCCAAGATCGATACCGAAGGCAAGGCTGGTGCGGCTGCGCCTGCCGCGGCTGCCGCAGCCCCCGCTGCTGCAGTGGCTACCGCGCCGGTGTCGGCTCCCGCGTCCGCAGGTGGTGGTTCGAAGGGCGATGTGGCCATGCCTGCCGCCGCCAAGCTGCTGGCCGAAAACAACCTGTCTGCATCGGCTGTGGCCGGTACAGGCAAGGATGGCCGTGTGACCAAGGGTGACGTGCTCAGCGCAGTCGCTGGCGGTGCCGCCAAGGCCGCCGTTGCGGCGCCTAGCGCCATCCCCACAGGAGTGCCCACCAAGACACTGCCGCAAGTGGCGGCACCCGCAGGCAAAGAAGACCTGGCCGGTCGCCCCGAGCAGCGCGTGCCCATGAGCCGCCTGCGTGCCCGCGTGGCCGAGCGCCTGCTGCAATCGCAATCGACCAACGCCATCCTGACCACGTTCAACGAAGTGAACATGGCCCCGGTGATGGACATGCGCAAGAAGTTCCAGGACACGTTCACCAAGGAACACGGCGTGAAGATCGGCTTCATGAGCTTCTTCGTGAAGGCGGCCGTGCATGCCCTGAAGAAGTACCCCGTGCTCAACGCTTCGGTGGATGGCAACGACATCGTCTACCACGGCTTCTTTGACATCGGTATTGCCGTGGGCTCGCCCCGTGGCTTGGTGGTGCCCATCCTGCGCAATGCAGACCAGATGAGCTTTGCCGACATCGAGAAGAAGATTGCTGAATTCGGCAAGAAGGCCGCCGAAGGCAAGCTGGGCATTGAAGAAATGACCGGCGGCACCTTCTCCATCTCCAACGGCGGAACGTTCGGTTCGATGATGTCGACCCCCATCATCAACCCGCCCCAGTCCGCCATTCTGGGCGTGCACGCTACCAAGGACCGCGCTGTGGTCGAAAACGGCCAAGTCGTTGTTCGCCCCATGAACTACCTGGCGATGTCTTACGACCACCGCATCATCGATGGCCGCGAAGCCGTGCTGGGCCTGGTGGCGATGAAGGAAGCGCTGGAAGATCCTTCGCGCCTGCTGTTCGACATCTAAGCACTGAACCGTATCGACCCACCCGTGTGGCCTGACCTTCGGTCTCGCCCGCCGGTGGGTCTTTCTCCAACAGACTGAACGAGATTTTTCATGAGCAAACAATTCGACGTGATCGTCATCGGTGGCGGCCCCGGCGGCTACATTGCCGCCATCCGCGCTGCCCAGTTGGGCTTTAACGTGGCCTGTATCGATGAGTGGAAGAACGAAAAGGGCGGCCCCGCACCCGGCGGCACCTGCACCAACGTGGGCTGCATTCCGTCCAAGGCGTTGCTGCACGTCGCCAAGGTGTTGGACGAAGCGAAGCATGCCAAAGACTGGGGCATCGAGTTCGCCGCGCCCACGATCGACATCAACAAGGTTCGCGACTACAAGAACCGCGTGGTCGAGAAGCTGACCAGTGGCACCGGCCAGGTGGCGAAGTTCCGCAAGGTCAACTACATCCAGGGCTGGGCGTCGATCGTTGACCCCAAGACCATCAGCGTGAAGAAGGCGGATGGCGGGGAAGAGACCGTCAGCGTTGACTACATGATCGTGGCGACCGGCTCGACGCCGACCAAGATTCCGTCGCTGTCGATCGACTCGCCGCGCGTGCTTGATTCGACTACCGCGCTCGACCTGCCAGAGATCCCCAAGACCATGCTGGTCGTCGGCGGTGGCTATATTGGCCTCGAACTGGGGTCGGTGTACGCAGCGCTTGGGACCAAGGTGTCAGTGGTCG
>JAUXZO010000216.1 GCA_030692685.1 Acidovorax sp.
TCAGGCCGGTCTTCTGGCTTGGAGTCATCTGCCTTGACACACCTTCCCAGCTTGGCAGCCAGTGGCATTTGTGAGCGGCATCGTCCTTACAGCGTTGGGCACGCGGCGGATTCGCACCGCCTTCCCGATTCTCCCGTTGCCTCTGAGCGGCATTGGGCACCTGAAGCTTCGAATGGTAGCAGCCCAGTGCGCCCCATCCGTTCAAGTACTGGCTCTCAACTCGCCAGTACCGAACCGTCCTTGGCGCGGTCGCGGGCCAGCGCTTCGGCCACGCTCTTGCGTCGGAAGAACACCGTCACGATGCTGGACGTGATCACGATGAAAAGCGAGTACAGCACAGGTATCAGTAGCACCTCCTGCTGCATGGGGCCGGTAAAGGTCAGCGTCACGATCAGCACCGCCAGCGGGCCGTTCTGAATGCCGGTCTCCAGCGCGATGGTGCGGCTGCGGTTCGGGTCCTGCTTGAGCAGCCGGGCCAGTACATACCCCAGCCCGATGCCGAAGATGCCCAGCCCGATGGCGGCAAAGAACACGTACCACGGGGTGCCGGCCAGCAGCATGTGGTTGCGTGGAATCCAGGTGAACACCAGGAACAGAATCACCGCCACCCCGAGCATGCCACCCAGCAGTTCAATGGTGGCACCTATGTTGGGGTTGAGCTTGCGCAGCACCATGCCGAGGACGGTGGGCACCAGCAGCACAAACAGCACCTGCGCAACGTTGCCTGCCGGAATCTTGAAATCACCGCTCAGTCCGGCCAGCTGCGAGTAAAACTCCAGCAGCGCGGGCACCATGCCCAGCGCGACCAGCGACGACACCGAGGTCATCATGATCGACAGCGCCAGCACCGCCTTGCTGAAGTAGGTGAAGATGTTGGACGTGGTGCCGCCCGGCATGCAGGCCATGAGGATCAGGCCCACTGTCAGGCCCTGCGACAGGTCCAGCGCCTGTGCCAGCACAAAGCCCAGCAGCGGCATGATGCCGTACTGGCACACCACGCCCACGATGACGCCCTTGGGCTTGCGAAAGGCGATGCGGAAGTCGCGCCAGGTGAGCGATGCGCCCATGCCGAGCATGATGACGATCATCATGATGCCCAGCAGCTTGGTCTCGAATTCGGAGATCATGTTGGAGTACTCTTTGTCAGGATGAAGGGGGCGGGGGCTCAAGCCCGGTTCAGCTCTTCGGCCACGGCCTTGCGCAGGTCCTTGCGCAGCACCTTGCCGACAGGGCTCTTGGGCAGCTCATCGCGCACCACCACCAGCTTGGGCACCTTGTAGGCCGCCAGGTGCTGCTTGCAGTGGGCGATCACGTCGGCCGGCATCACCTCCTTGGCGTGGTCGGGGTTTTGCACCACATAGGCGCGCACCGCTTCGCCGGTCTTGGCGTCGGGGACGCCAATCACGGCCACCTCCAGCACGTGGTCCATGTCGGCGATCACGTCCTCCACCTCGTTGGGGTACACATTGAAGCCCGACACCAAAATCATGTCCTTCTTGCGGTCCACGATGCGCATGAATCCGCCTTCGTCCATCACGGCCACATCGCCGGTGGCGAACCAGCCGTTGTTCATCACCTTGGCAGTCTCTTCTTCGGCGTTCCAGTAGCCCTTCATCACCTGCGGGCCACGCACCCAGATCTCGCCCGGTGCGCCGGCTGCCACGTCCTGGCCCTGGTCGTCCACCAGGCGCACGTCGGTGCCCGGAGCAGGAATGCCGATGCTGCCGTCGCGCGGCGTGCCGGTCAGCGGGTTGAAACTCACCACCGGCGCGGTTTCGGTCAGGCCGTAACCCTCGGCAATCGGCGTCTTGGTCAGCTCGCGCCAGCGCTGCGCAACCGTCGTGTGCAGCGCGGTGCCGCCCGAGATGGACGCCTTGAGCGTCTGGGGCGGGTAAGCCACGAACCACTCCTCGTTCAGCAGGCCGTTGAACAGGGTGTTGACCCCCGTCATCCAGGTGATGGGGAAATTCTCCATGGCGCGTTGCAGGCTCTGCACCGGCCGCGGGTTGGGGATCAGCACGTTGTGCCCACCAATCGACAGAAAGCCCAGCAGGTTGGCCGTGAAGGCGAAGATGTGATACAGCGGCAGTGCCGTCAGCACGCATTCCTCGCCCATGGTCATGTGGGTCTGGCCCATGGCGCGGGTCTGCTGGATATTGTTCAGCAAGTTGTCGTGCGTCAGCATCGCCCCCTTGCTCACGCCGGTAGTTCCGCCGGTGTACTGGAGCAAGGCCAGGTCGTGGCGGCCCACACTTTCCCAGTAGGCGCGGGCGGGCGTCTTGGTCAGCGTGGCGCGCCCCTGGGTCAATGCATCCTTCAGGCGCACATGGGGCACCGACACCGGCGGCAACACCCGGTTCCAGTAATGTTGCACGCCGCGCACAATGGCGCCAGGCACGGTCGGAAAGAACTCCGAAATCGCCGCCAGCACCACCTTCTCGATCCCCGTCTTGGCAAGCACCGCCGGCAGCTTGTCGGCAAACATGTCCACCATCACCAGCACCTTGGCGCCTGCGTTGTTGAACTGGTGGATCATCTCCGTCTCGGTGTAGAGCGGGTTGGTGTTCACCAGCACACAGCCGGCCTTGAACACACCCAGGGCTGCCACCGGGTAGCCCAGGCTATTGGGCATTTGCACCGCCACGCGGTCGCCCGCCTTCAGGCCCGCCACGGCACGCAGGTAACCAGCAAACGCGTCTGAAAGTTCGTCCACCTGCTCAAAGCTCAGGCGGCCATTCATGCCGTTGGGCACCACGCAACTGAAGGCGGCCTTCACCTTGCTTTCCGCCTGCCACTTCTTGCAGCACTCGTGGGTCAGTTCGGCCAGGTTGCGGTGCGGCACCGACTCCAGCTCCTGGGCAATGCCCACCTGCTGGTACGACGGGTGCCAGGGTCTTACAGGCAATTCAGTCATGGAGTTGTTCGCGGAAAGGTTAAAAAAAACGAACGGTAGTTCGGAACTGGCGGATGTTAGCCAAGCCCGGTCCGTATTTCTGGACGCAGTTCTCAGTTTTACGCCGGGGTTTTCCCGCTTGTGGCAAACGCGCATGGCCGATCGCGACCGTGCGGTCTGGGTCTTTTTTTGAGCTCTGCCAGGTGGCGTAGAGCGCCAGGCGCGTGCAGGACGTAATGCGACTACGTGACCATGGTAGAGAACGCGAATAGCACCAGCGCTGGCGCACACCCAGGGCGCGTAAAAACTCCTCTTTTGATAGCTGTTAGCGCTTTACAGATATGCGCTAACAGCTATTTCTGCTTGAAATAATCAGCGCCGCACCCGGGCGCGCTCCATCGCGGGGACTTATCCAGCGTCGGCTTGCGCGACAAGTGCGTCCAGCACACCAGGTTCGAAGTGCCGGGCAACTTCATCGGCCAGCCCATCAAACACCGCCTCCATCGTGGGCGCATGGACTCCAAACAGGGCTTTCATAACGGCAGGGTCTTCAAACAAACCGTGCAGGTACACGCCCAGCACATTGCCCGCCGGATTCTGCCAAGCGATGCCACGGATGACTTCTCGCGCCACATCGCCTCGCGCGGCCATGGCCGGGTGCTGGGCCGTCTGGCCGTGGTGGATTTCGTAGCCGGTGACGGGTACACCTGCCAATGCCGCCCACGTCCCCTGCACCGCACCAAACTGCGCCTGCGTGCGCAGCACGGTTTTGGCGACCTCGAAGGTGGTGACCAGGGGTAGCAGACCCAGGCCCGGCGCGTTGCCGTCGATTCCCGCCGTGTCGATCAGCGCCTCGCCCAGCATCTGCAAGCCACCACACACGCCCAGTACCGAGCCGCCCTGCCCTGCATGCTGGGCAATGGCGCTGTCCAGCCCTTGCGCGCGCAGCCAGGCCAGGTCGGCGGCGGTGGACTTGGAGCCTGGCAACACCACCCAATCGGTGGGTTTCAGCCCACCCAGGTCGGCCGGGCTGCGGGCCCAGAACAAGCGCACACCGGGTACGTTCTTGAGGGGCTGGAACTCGTCCAGATTGCTGATGCGCGGATAGGCCACCACGGCCACGGTGGTGTGCACGGTGCCCGTTGCGGTGCTGCGGTCGTCGAACACCCCGTCTTCTTCCGGCAGGCCATGGTGCCAGTTCATCGGTATCGTTGCCACGGTGGGCACACCGGTCAGGTCCTGCAGCATCTGCGGTGCGGGAGCCAGCAGGGTGGCGTCGCCACGAAACTTGTTGAGCACAAAGCCGTGGATCAGCGTGCGTTCGTCCTCGGGCAGCAGCGCCCAGGTGCCATACAAGTGGGCAAAAGCCCCACCCCGGTCGATGTCGGTCACCAGCAGGCAGCGCGCATTGGCATGGCGGGCCACGCGCATGTTGACGATGTCGCTGGCGTGCAGGTTGATCTCGGCGGGCGAGCCTGCGCCTTCGATGACGACCACGTCGTTCTCTGCGCGCAGCGCATCGAGTGCAGCGGCGATCTGCGGCCATACCTTTTCGCTGCGGCCGCGCCAGGGCATGGCCGTGAGTTCTGCGCTCACCTGCCCCATCAACACCACCTGGCTGTGCGTGTCAGCCTCAGGCTTGAGCAGCAGCGGGTTCATGCGCACCTCAGGCTCGGCGCGTGCGGCCAGAGCCTGGAAATACTGGGCGCTGCCGATCTCGCCCCCGGCGCCAGAAGCGCCGACTCCCAAGCCCTTGCCACCCGGGCCGGGCACCACCCGCGCGTTGTTGCTCATGTTCTGCGCCTTGAAGGGCGCGACCTTGAGACCCAGGTTGCTGTAGTAGCGGCACAGCGCGGTGGTGAGCCAACTTTTGCCAGCGCCGCTGGTGGTGCCCAGCACCATCACGCAGCGGGCCAATTTGGAAGTCGTGTTTGAAGTCAAGGCAGCGGGCGGACCATGCGGTCCATGATGTGTTCGAGTGCCGACGCCGCATCGGTGCAGCGGCCGGTGTGCACGGGGGAGGTCTGGATGATGGCGCTGCGCTTGGCGGTGAGCCAGTGAAAACGTTGGCGGTATGGCATGCGCGCAATCGGGCCACAGCCCTCGTCACCCGCGCAGATCGCCACGATGGCGGCCAGATGGCGGTGCACGGTGTCCATGTCCACCTGTGGGTCCATGGCGAGCAACCGCGTTTCATCGAGCGCGATGGCCGCCTGCAAAAAGCCAGTGCGCTGGCACGACAGGATGACCCCCGCGTTGATGAACTCCTCGCGCTCCACGCGCGGCACCACGCGCACGATGGCGTAGTCGTACACCTCAGGCGCGTGCATTGACAGCCTCCTTCAACGCATTCACCCAGGCGTCACGCCCAGCCAGGCGTGCGCAGAAGTAGTCCACATAGGCCTGGCGGTGGCTCGCGGGCGCCGACAGCGGGCCTTCGGCATGTTCCGCTCCGGCCAACGCCAGGAACTCATCGGGCACATCGGCCAGGATGCCTGCGACCACCTCGGGCGTGAGGCGCGCGGCCAGTTCGGAATCTACCTGCGCCAGCGCCGTGGCCCGGGCTAGCAGTACATGGTCGGCGATAGGCGCAAAGGGCTTGGCGGGCTGCGCCACGGCGCCGTTCCATGCGTGGTGGAACGTCAGCGACGCGCCGTGGTCGATGAGCCAGGGTTGGCGGTGCCACATGAGCAGGTTGGTGTTGCGCGCGGTGCGGTCCACATTGCCCACCAGGGCGTCGAACCACACCAGGCGCGATGCGAAATCGTCGGACACCACGTCCACTGCCGGGTCAAAATTGAGCGCACCCGACAGGTAGTCAAGCCCCACGTTCAGGCCGCCGCTGGCGCGCACCAGGTCCTGGATCTCCGGATCGGGCTCGGTCTGCGCCAACGCGGTGTCCAGCTCTGCCAGCACGATCTCGGGAATCGGCAGGCCCAGCGCATGGGCCATGCCGCCCGCAATCATTTCGGCCAGTAGCGCTCGAACGCCCTGCCCTGCGCCACGGAACTTGAGTACGTACGTGCCCAGGTCGTCGCCTTCGACGATGGCGGGCATCGAGCCACCTTCACGCAGCGGCGTGACGTAGCGGTTGACGGTGATGGTTCTCACAAGGTCTCCCTGGAACCGGTTGAAAAGGACTCGCCTCGGATGGTACGGCCCTGCTGCAGCGCTTGCCATGCAGCCGCCAACGCATCTTGCGCAGCGGGCGCCAGCACCCCCAGCCGCACGGCGCCCGGCAGCCCGAACGAAGTGGTGTCGCGCAGCTTGATACCCGCTGAACGCAGGGCCACCAAGTCGCTTTGTAGCGTGGTGCTGGCAGGCTGCGCACAGAAATAATTGGCCAGGCTGCCCGCAGACACCGCCCAACCCAAGTCATTGCACAGCGTCTGCTGGCGCGCTTTCCAGTCGCGCAGGGTAGCCAGGCTGTGCACCAGCCACTGCTGCACGCCGGGCAACACCCATGCCTGCAACAAGGCCACGCCGTGTGCCCCCACGGGCCAGGAGGGGCCCAGGGCCGTCAGCGCACGCGCCAGATCGTCGTTGCCCTCGGGGGCGATGGCATAGGCGGCGCGCACGCCCGTCAACCCCAGTGCCTTGTTGGGGGTCCACAGCTGCCAGCATGCCGATGGCAGGTGGGGCGATGGCGTGCCGGTCCACGCACCTTTGGCGTCGAGCCGCAGGGGAACATAAGCGCAATCCAGCACGCGAAACACACTGCGGCAGTCCGCGTTGCCGTCGTCTTCAACGCGCCTATCCCCCTTCCACGCGTACGCCACGGGGTCTGAACGACCCAGCGGACTGGACGGCTCGCAAGCCCATTGCAAACCCGCATTGGCGCCAGCGCCTCGCAACACGCCCAGGCCCCGCGCCTGCGCTGCCTGGGCATAGTCGCCATAGCTGTGCAGCGGCACGCCCACCTGGACAACGCCCAGTTGCACCGCCAGTGCGGTGATGCGGTGGATGAACTCACTGGCACTGGCCGCCAGCACGATGCGGCCGGGTACCACGCCATGGAACGCGCCCAGCGCCTGGCGCAGTGCGGTGTAAGCCGGGTCGGGATACCGCGTGGCGTCTGCCGCCTGCACGGCACCCAGCGCCCCGGGACAGGGGCCGCAGGCATTGCTGTTGGTCGAAAAATCAAACACAGGGATGCCGTCAGTGTCGGGTCCCCCATGCAGCGGGGCCAGCGGGGGCAAGGGCTTGAAAAGCGTCATGCGAACAGCCACGAGAAAACCCCCAGCATCAGCAGTTGGAGAGCCGCCACGACAGGCACCATGGCCAGAACCACCTGAGAGCCCGTGCGCGCTGCGCGCCGCGTATCCAGCGGCCCCGCCCTACGGCCTTGGCTGTTAAGCGTGTACACACCCGGTTTGGACAGGCGCACGCCCAGCGCCAGCGCCATGGCCGCCATGGGCCAACCGCTGTTGGGTGATGGCGTCTTGCGTGCCTGGCGCGACACGGCGCGCAACGTAACGCCCCGGACCACGGCAGCCAGCAGCAACGCTGTGACGCGCGCAGGCACCCACGACAGTACGTCGTCCGCCCGCGCCGCCCACTTGCCCGCCCACTGCCAGTAGCGCCCGCCGCGCATCCCCGGGTAACCCCACATGGCGTCTGCCGTATTGGCAAAGCGGTACAGCGCGGCGCCCGGCAAACCCAGCAGCGCAAACCAGAACAGCGGCGCCACCACCGAGTCGTTGAGATTCTCGGCCAGCGACTCGATCGCGGACTCGCGCACTTGCACAGCGGTGAGCGCGCTCACGTCGCGGCTCACCAGCCGGGCCAGCTGCGCGCGCCCTGCGGGCAGCGACTGGCCCAGCGCCACTTCCACCGCCAGCACTTCGTCGCGCAGCATACGCCAGGCCAGCAGGGGCTTGAGCAGCAGCGCCAGCAATGCCGCCGCCAAGAAGACGTGAAGCATCAACACCAGGTGCTGCGCTACCCCGGCCACTACAAAAACAATAGCTGCTAGCGAACACCAGATAAGGGCGGAGCGCCAAAAAGTCTTGAAATCCTCGGCCACAGGTGATGTGGGGGCCAGCTTGTCGCCCCACCACTGCAGCGCCTTGCCCATCCACACCACCGGGTGCCCGGTTGCGGGTGGCTCGCCCAGCAGATAGTCCACGGCCAACGCCAGGGGCACGGTCAGGAAGAGCGCGAGCCAACCGGCGGTGAACATGCTGGGCAACACGTCGTGCAACGGCACATTCATCCCGCGTCTCCGTCCGGCGGCAACGCAGCCAGCGCCTGCTGCACCCAGCCAAAACCGATGCGCTCTTGCTCCAGCCGCAGGGGCTCGGCCTGCACCCGTCCGTAACGCAGGTCGTCGTAAAACGCGGCTTCGTGGGGGTGCAGCCGTGGCAGTTCGCGGGACAAGGGCTGAGGCTCGTGCCCCCAGTGGTCGGCATGGGCCAGCAAGGTGGCGCGGTCCATCAGCAGCGACTGCGCTTGCGGCAGCGTGGCGCGCAGCTGGTCGAGGATGGCAAAGCCGTGCGTGTCGATATCGCCCCAGTAGTGCACGGCGCACTGCTGCAGCCAGGCCGCGCGCGCCAGCACGTCAAAACCGTAGCCCGCGCCAAACACCACCAGGCTGTCGGGCACGGGCGGCAGGGCCAGAAAATTCACTTCGTTTTCGGTGATGAACACACGGCGCACGGGCGGGTTCAAGGCCTCAAAAGCGGCTTGTGTGATGGCGATGTCTGTGCTGCCAGCGCCCCACGGCGCCCGCGCAGCCGCCCCCAGCCACCGCAGCCGGATGCGCAGCGGCTTGTCGGCAAAACCATAGCGGCGTGCAAACTGGCCCACACCCGTGGCCGCAGCGTCCACGGCCTGGGGTGGCAAGGCCAAATCCAGCAGCTCGGTCAGCACGCCACGGTGCGCTTCGGTGAACTTAGTGTCCACGCCGGGCAGGTCCATCTGGCGCAGGTAGATGCCAGGCCGGGGGTGGGCCTGCAGCCACGCCACCACGGTCAGCAGCCGGGGCCAGGCCGCTGCCAGCGCCAAGGCTTGCAAGGGGCGCCGTGCCAGCCAGGGCACCAGCAGGGGCTGCTGCCCGGCGGTGGTGGCCAACAGCGTGGCAAAACGGCGGGCATCAGCGGTTTTTCCGATCAGGGCCAGTGCTGCGTCCAGGCTGTCCACCCAGGCAGCCTCGGGCAGGCTGTGCTGGCCTACCTCGCGGTGGCGCAGTTCGCGCTCTTCCACACGGTAGTGGCCTGCGCCTGCACGCAGGGCGCTGGCCCAGGCGCGGGCCTCGACAAAGCGCTGGGCCAGCTCACTGGAGCTGGGCGCCACCACGCGCAGCCGCCAAGGGAAGACCAGCGGCGGCACATCCACCGCCGCGTGGCCGACTACCAGCGCGGCCAGCAGCTCGCCCCGGTCCCAGCGCTTTTGCACCTGCGCACGCAGGTCGTCCGGGCTAGTCCAGGCCATGGCCGGGGTCCGGGTGGATGTGGATTTGTTGCGTCAGGCCCTCCAGCCGGTCCTTTTCGGCCTGGTATTCCTCAATGCTCAGGGTGCGCAGCTGCGAGTCGCGCCCCTCTGCGTTGTGCACAAAGCCTACGCTGGACACAAAGGGCTCGATGATGTGAATTTTCTGCAGCGGCGTGACGATGAGCAGTTGTAGATTGAGCCGCTGGAACAGCTGCAGGCCATATTGCGCCGATTCGTCCGAGCCCCGCCCAAACGCCTCGTCGATGACCACAAACCGAAAGCTGCGCGAGCGCGTCTCGCCCCAGGCCAGGCCAAACTGGTAGGCCAGGCTGGCGGCCAGGATGGTGTAAGCCAGCTTTTCCTTTTGCCCGCCCGACTTGCCGCCCGAGTCGCTGTAATGCTCGTGTTCGCGCCCGTCGGCGCGCCAGCGCTCGCTGGCCGAAAACACGTACCAGTTGCGCACATCGGTCACCTTGGCGGCCCAGCGGCGGTCGGGCTCGGCCAGGCCCGGGCGGCCGCGCAGGCGCTCGATGATGGCCTTGACCTGCAGGAACTTGGCCTCGGAATACTGACTGCCCTGCCCTGCCACATCACCCGGCAAGGTGCCCGACATGGCCCCCGACAGGCAGGCTGTGAGCTCGGCACGAAACTCGCGCACCTCCACGTCACCCGTTGCCTGTGCCTCCAGCACGATGAAGCGCTCGGGGTTGTAGTCGATCTGCGTGAGCGACTGGTTGATGAGCGCAATGCGTTCCTGGATGGTTTCGCGCTCGCGGTTGAGCTGCGAGTTGAAATGCGCCACCTCGTTGATGGTGTTCTCATTGAGCAGGCGTTTGAAGTCGGCCTCAAAGCGCGGCAGGTCGTCAGCGTGCAGCTGCTCCAGCAACTTGCGGTATTCACTGGCCGAAGCCACCGCCACGTCGATTTCCTGCGTCTCCAATGCATAGGCGGTGTTGAACGCACGCATGGCGGCGATGATTTTTTCCACCAGTTGCTGGCTGCGCCGCCCCTCGGCATCGATGGATTTTTGCAGCGCCTCGCGCAGCTCGCGTTCACGGGCGTCGCAGTGGGCCAGCGTCAGCGGCTGCCCTCCCAGCACCTGGGCCAGCAGGGTGTTCAGGTGTTCGGCAGCGGCAATATCTGCAGGGGGCTCGTCGGCCAAGGTACCTGCTGTCTCGCTGCGCTGGGTGTGGGCGTTGGCCAGGTTCACCTCGGTGCGGGTGCGTCGGTCACGCTGGTCGGTCAGGCGTGCCTCCAACTGGACCAGGGCTTTTTCCAGCGCGGTCAAACGCCCGGTCAGGGTTTGCAACAGGTCGGACGACGCCCGCAACTGCGCCAGTTCGTCATTTAGCCGCGCCACCTCACGCGCGGGGGTTTGCCAGTCCAGCTCCGCATAGTCGCGAAACTCCACCAGCTTGTCGAGCCAGCGCAGACGCTCTTGCACCGCCTGCTGCTGCGTTTGCAGCTCGGCAATGCGGGCGCCCACGCGGCCCAGGTGGGCCTCCAGCACTTTGGCCTTGGCCTGCAGCGCCGCCAGCTTGGCGGTGTTGCTCCAGCCCAGCACGTAGCGGCTGCGGTCGGTCAGCGCGTGGCGGTCGTCCTTTTCGTGGCGATCACCGCCCTTGATCTGCCCGGCGCGGGTGATGGCGCGGGGCTCGCGGCGAAACTGCTCCTGCGTGGTGCAGCACACCACGTTAAAACGCTGCCACAGCGCTTGCTCCAGCCAGCCATAAAAGGGCGAATCGGGCTTGAGGGAGAGCTTGCGCAGCAGGGCATCGGCGGGGAGATCCGGGGCCTCCGCAGGCCGCGTTGGCTGCACCTTGTAGTACACCAGCCGCCCGCGCAGGGCCGTCTGGTCCACCCATTCGGCCACGCGCGCATATAGCGCCTCGGGCACCAGCAACGACAGGCCAAAGTTGTGCATCAGCCGCTCGATGGCGCCTTCCCAGTCGCGTTCACTGTCGCGCACCTCGATCAGCTCGCCAGCAAAGGGCATGCGGTCTTCAGGTACGCCCAGCGCCTGGCACAGCGCCGTGCGGATACCGATCTGCCGTGCATCGATGTTGCTGCGGCGCCCGCGCAGGCTGTCGATCTCGGCCGCCAGGGCGGCGTGCTCCTGCCGTCCCTGGTGCAGCGTGGCGCCCTGCTCCACTTCTTCGTTGCGCAGCGCGTTGTTGCGGGCACCTTCTACCTCGCGCATGTGCTGACAGGCTTGCTGCTGGGTCAGCAGCTCTTGCGCGTTACCCACCTGCAGCAGGCCCAGCGGCTGGCGCAGCGCGTCGTAGCGTGCAGCATGGGCATGGCGGCGCGTGCTTTCGGCCTGGCTGCGGGCCATGGCGTCTTCCAGCTGGGCAATGCGGTCGCCGCCGCTGTGGGCAATGGCCGCGCGCAGTTCGCGCTCTTGCGTTTGCTGCCGGGCCTTGTCGGCCTCCAGCACTTGCACCTTGGTGTGGTCGCTGGCCAGGGCATCGGTGAGTTGTGCAATGCGCTCATCGAGCAGCGCCAGCTTGAGCCCGGCAAAGTGCGCACGCAGCGCATCGCGGCTGGCGCGCTGGGTGTCGATGTGGGCTTGCACCTGGGCATGGCGGTCGCAGTCGGCCACCAGCGGGGTGAGCAGCGCCACCTGGTGCTGCGCCTTGAGCACCGCCGCATGGGCGCGGCTCAGGTCGTCAAAGTGGGCCATCAGGCTCTGGATGCGCGGCGCCACATCAAAGGGCTCCAGCATGTGGTGGCGCACGAACTCGGTGAGGTTGCCCACCGACTTCATCGACACCGTCTGGTGAAACAGCTCCAGCGCCTGCTCGCCCAAGTTGCCAAACCGGCGCCGAAAATGCGCGCCATATTGCGCAAAGCTGTCGAACAAGGCCACACCGCCTTTGCGCAGCCGTGTGCGCAGCCCGGTGATGGCGCTGCCAAACTGGGCAAATTCGTCGGTAATCGACAAGGCCTTGTCGGCCACGGCGTACAGGCGTTCGGGCTGTCCCTGGGCGTCCTTGAGCCAGAATACCTGCGCCAGCGTCACCGTCTGGTCAAACCCGGCGTTGTGAAACACCCCGAGGATGACCGAATAGCTGCCCGCGTCGCGCAAGGCCACGGGCTTGGCGCTGCCGCTGGTTTCGTTGCGCTCAGATTTGTAGTGCCCCAGCACATAAGAGCGCAAGGAGCGCTCACGCGCATCGGCCCCGGCGGCCTTGTTGTAGGCAATGCGGTGCGCTGGCACCAGCAGCGTGGTGACGGCATCGACCAGCGTGGACTTCCCCGAGCCAATATCGCCCGTCAGCAAGCCGTTGCGGCCGTCCAGCGCCAGCGACCACACACGTTTGTCAAACGTGCCCCAGTTGAACACCTCCAGCCGCACGAGCCGAAAGCCTGAGAGCGGCACAGCTGTGGTGGAAGCTGCCTGCGCCTCAACAGCATGGGCGGCGGCGGGAGCTACTGGTGTGGCGGGAGCTGCTGAGCCTGCAGGGGCCGCCGTGTCGCCTCCAAAGAGGTCGCCCTCATCACTGCTGTGCATCGTCTGCCTCCGTCTGCGGAGCGTTCAGGTGCTGCTGGTAGGCCTGCAGGCGCTCGTCAAAATCTGCCAGCCATTGCGCATCGACAAAGGCCTTCAGGATGCGGCGCACCTCATACACCGGCGCCTGGCCCGCGTGGGTGGCCTTAAGGCGGCGCACAAAGCCCAGCTCGATCACTTTGTTCAAGTGCGTCTCGATCTGGTCGATCAGCCGCGCATCGTTGGTGCTGGCGGGCATGAAGATGCGCACCATCTCCACCACCTCGTCGCGCGCCAAAATCAGCCGGGCTTCGCCGCCGGTGGCGTCCAGCTCTGCCAGCTTCTTGCGCAGCAGGGCCAGCAGCAGGCTGACGTGAAAACTCAGGGGCTGGCGGCGCACCAGGCGCGGCAACTTGGCGGCCGCGTCGTCCTCCTCTTGCACGCGCGAGCGCACAAAGGCATAGCCTTCGGCCTCGTCCACCACCAGGTCCAGCGCCAGCACCGCCACGTAGTCTGCCACCCGCGCACGCAGCGCCTGCAGGGCGTCCCACAGTGCAGCGTCTTCGTCGCGGTAGACCACGCCACGCAGCAACGGGATGACCACGGCAGACAGATCCCACTGCGGGGCGGGGTGGGCAGTTGCATCGATGGACGTATCGTCGTTCAGGTCGTCGCTCATGCTCAAGTCCTCACAAAGATCACACGCGGCAGCGTGGCACTGCGTTGCACGCCGTCGGCAGCGGTCCAGTGCACTGTCTCTTGCACAGCTTCGTCCACCACGGCCTGCGCGGCCACGCTGGCCAGTTGCAGGTAGGCCACCAGCTCGCCCAGCCCTTGCTGCAGCGGGCGGGCGTGCAGCAGCTCGCCCAGGCTGACCTGGGTGCGGGTTTGCAGCGCTTGCCGCACATGGGCAGCCAGCACGGCTTTGTCCACCCGCACCTGGGTGAAGAGCGCGGCGGCGTCCACCCCGGCGTCGCCTGCCTGCACCGGGGCATCGTTCAGCGCCACGGCGGCAGCGGGGCGAAACAGCGGGCGTTCCATGGGCAGCTGCACGCTGGGGTGCAGGGCATCCACCGCAAACACCTCGCCCGGCGGGGGCGCATCGCGCAGCGCCACGGCCCGCGCTTCGATGCCGTGCAGCAGGTCCATGATGCGGCGGTTTTCCAGCCACGCTTGGTCGTCCAGAAACCGGCGCAACTGCTGCGACAACAGCGCCACCGTGCGCTGAGCCTGCTCGCCCGCCTCCAGCCAGTCGTAGTGCACGCGGCGCAGCCGCGCATCGGGGGCCAATTGCGCCACGGGGCCGAGGGCCAGCACATGGTCGAGCAGCGCGCTCAGCTGCTCTTGCCGCGCTTGGGACATGAGGAGTTCCCAGAACGCACGAAAGCTCTTGCCCTGGTCGGATTCGGCAATGGCGTCGCGCTCGCCCAATATCTCGCGCAGCAGCGCACCCCGGCCCTGCGTGGGGCCGCCATCCCACAGCGCGATGCGTTCGCGCACCTTGCGGTCCAGCTGGCGAAAGTTGTGCTCCACCTCCCGAAAGTCGCCGAGCAGCTCGCGCGCCAGGCCGGTGAACTGCTGGAACCTGTCTTTGAGCGCGGTGTCATCCAGCAGCGGCATATGGCCGCCCAGCACCTGCGCGATTTCGGCGTCGATGGCATCGCGGCGCTTGTGCAGCTCAGCGATGCGAGTCTCGGGGTTGGTATCGGTACCCTCGCTCATCTGCTGCAGCAGCGCAAACAGCGTGAGCAGGCGCGATTCGGTGCCCACAAAGCTGCGCTCTGTCAGGCTGGCCACCCAGGTCAAGGCCCGCTCGGTGGCGGGGGTGAGGTCAAACTGCGGCTCGTCCGTGCCCGGGGGGTAAAACTTGCGCAGCCAGCCCTTGTCGTGCGCGGCCCAGTCGTTCAGATAGTCCAGCGCCGACCGGGGAAAGGCCTGCTCGCCCAGGCGCTCACGCAGGTCGTACAGGGTGTCGTTCAGCGCCTCCACCAGGTTGGCCTGCGCCATGGAGCGCACGTTGGGCGTGATGAAAACGCGGTGCAGAAAACTGGCCACCAGCGGCGCATGCTCAGCCACCAACAGCCGCCAGGCGGGGTGCTGGCGGCGCAGTTGGTGCAGCGTGGTGTGGTCCAGATCCATGCGGAGTTTGAATAGTGGGTGAAGGGCTTTCCACGAGCGGCGCCAGGCTTCGACAGGCTCAGTCCTAACGGTGAGGGTTTCGGACAGGAGTCAGGCCGTGGCCCGTTGGTTTTTGCCCCATCCAAAAGCGATGATCGCAGCCGGATGCATTGTCGACGATAGGCCAGCGCGGCATCAGTCTTCGATGCCGCGCTGCGCGGGAATGCCCGCCTTGAAGGCGTGCTTGACCATCTGCATCTCGGTCACGGTGTCGGCAAGCTCGATGATCTCGGGAGGGCAGCGGCGGCCGGTGAGGCACACATGCACCTCCTTCGGGCGGTCGCGCAGCGTCTGCAGCACGCCCTCCAGCGGGAGCCAGCCGTAGATCAGCGGGTAGGTGATCTCGTCGAGCACTACCAAAAAATACTCGCCCGACAGGATGGCGGCACGCGCTTTCTCCCAACCGTCGCGCGCGAGCTGGGCCGAGTGCTCCAGGTCCTGGCTCTTCCAGCTGAAGCCGTCGCCCAGCCCCTCGATGGGTATGCCGATCTGCTCGAACATGCGGTGCTCGCCGAAGCGCGCTGATGGGACTTTCATGAACTGGTAAATCTTGACGGCCTTGCCGCGACCGTGGGCGCGCAGCGCCAGGCCAAAAGCCGCTGTGCTTTTGCCTTTGCCGTCACCGGTATTGACAAGGACGAGGCCACGGCGCTCACCCTCGGGCTTTTCGTAGCGTTTTTCGGTAGGTGGGGTTTCGATCTGCATGGTGTCGGACATTCTTTCAGGGGGGTCGAGGTTAACGGGTGGGTGAGCGTCTGTCTGCCTGCTAAGCCAGTGCGCAGTGCTGCAATGGCCGCACGGGCGATACTGAAGACACGCGACGCGCCTGCCATGCCGCACCCGCGAGCACCACCAGCGCCATGACCAGCATGGCAACGATGCCCGCCATGCGCTCCACCGGCGTGGGCTCTGCCACTGACTCGGCGGTTTCGCGCTCGGGCTGGCGTTCCAGCAGCACGCCCATGGTGGGCACAGCGGGTGCAACAGGAGCAGCGGGCGGGGACTGAGCCTGGGATGGCGGCGCAGGCAGAACGGCGGCAGACGGTACGGGCTGTGGCGCCAGGGACGCAGGCAACTGCGGCGTGGCCACCGTCATACCGACGGTTGTGGAGTCCTCCGCTGGGCCGCCCTGCACGGCTTGCTCCACCCAGCGGCGCACGCCGGGCAGTTCCGCCGCCAGCGGCGCGGCGCGCGTCAGCTCCTGGTACACCTGCGCCAGTTGCTTCTGCGTGTCGGCATCGGCCTGCCAATAACCCTGGCGCTGCGCCTGCACCAGCCGCTCCAGCGACTGGGCATAGGCCTGCGGATGCTCTTTCAGCCACTCGGGCAGGCCCAGCTGGTGCTTGTCGCGCACCAGCACGTCATAAAAGCTTTGCCAATGGTCGCTGCGCACCGTGTCGGGCGCCACGGCCTGCCAGCCCCAGGCGAACTGCACAGCCTTGAGCACCTGCAGCGTGCCCGAATAGCCCTCGGCTTTTTGCGCCTTGAGCCAGCCGGGGTGCAGGTAACGCGACTGCATCTCCAGCGCAATGGCGCGCTGGGCGGTCTCGGTGGTGGGCTCGCTCACATCCTGCAGCTGGGCCACGTGCAGCTCCAGCCCCTGCGCCCGGCCCGCCACGCGGGCGGCGGCCGACAAACCGCCGAGGTACTGGAACGGGTCGTCCGAGCTGACCATGGCGTACAGGTTGGAGCTGCGCGACAGGATGGCGGCGTCGGTGCGGCGCAGGTGAGCGCCCAGCGCCTTCGCCGCTGTGGCGCCCGCCACGCCCGTAAATCCTGGTAGCGGCTCGCCATCCAGATAAGGCTGGCTCATGCGTTCGAGGAACATCTGGCCCAGGCGCGCGTCGTTGGTTTGCAGGCCGTCGTTTTGCACAGCGTCTGAAATGCCGGTGCCGTAGTCGCCCACCGCGTTGCCGAACGAGCGCACGCGCGCCAGTTGTTCGGCCTGGGCCTTAGGAATGCCTTGCTTGCGCAGTTCCTGGCCGATCTGCTCGGTGTTGCGCGCAATCGCGTTGCCGGGCTCGGCCGTGGCGGCTTGCGCCACAGCGCGGTCCAGCAGCGCCATCAGCGCAGGGAACTGGTCGCGGTATGAGCCGGTGATGCTCATGAGCACATCCACACGCGAGCGCTTGAGTTCATCGGCCGCAATGGTCTCCACGCGCACCGGGCGGCCCGCGTCGTCCCACACCGGGCGCATGCCCAAGGCCACCAAAGCCTGCGCTTCCATGATGCCCTGGTGGCGCAAGGTTTCGCCCGCCCACAGCGACAGCGCCATGCGCTCTGGCGCCTGGCCCCCGTGGCGTGCCTGGTAGTCCTTGAACCAGTCGTTGAACAGCGTCTGGGCCACGGCGTAGGCCTGACGCGTGGGCAGGCGGCTGGGGTCGAGCCCCGTGAGGTTGCGGCCGGTGGGCAGGCTGTCGGGGTTGCGGATCGGGTCACCGCCGTAGGCAGCCGCGAGGAAGCGGCCTTCCAGTGCCGCGAGCAATCCTGGCATTTCGCCTTCGGTGGCCAGCAGGCGCTCCAGCTCTTGCGCGCGCTGTGCCAGTTGCAGCAGCGCGGGCGTGTCGATGGGTTTGCGCGCGGCGCGGTTGGGCACGTGGTCTTCGGCGCGCACCACGTCGGGTGCAACCGCTGAACCCGGCGTTGCAGCTTGTGCGGGCACCGCGGGACGCAAATCCAGCACGCTAGCGGCCTGCGCATCCTTCAAGGCCAGCTCCAGCCAGCGCGCGGGGCGTGCAGCCAGCACCGCGTCGTGTTTGATAAGAAAAGCCTCGTCGATGTCCTCGCCCAGCGCCTCGATCAGCGGCTTGCGCAGCGCCTGCAAGATGGTCTCGCGCCGCTGCTCCGGTGAGGGCACGCGGCCGAATACGGCCAGGCCCTTGGGCTGCGAGCTTTGGGCGAGCTGGTCCAGGTAGGGGTGCAAGATTTCGAGAAAGCCGCTGAAGTCGGCCGCAATGCGCTCGGCGCTCCAGCCCAGGTCGCGGTGCAGTTGGTGCTCTACAAACTGCGCCACCAGTTGCTTTTCTAGAGCGCGGCGCGTGGGGCCTTCGTCCACGGTTTCCCACTCGTGCATCACCTCGTGCATGTGGGCCATGCGGGCATCGAAACCCGCCGGGGCGAACACGGGTGTGCGGTGGCTGACCAGAACGGCGCGGCCCCGGCGCTTGGCCGTGAGCGCCTCGCCCAGGTTGTCCACGATGTAGGGGTAGACCACGGGCAGGTCACCCAGCGGCAGCAATGCGTCGTCGTGCACATCGAGCGCACGGGCCTTGCCGCCCGCCCATTCCTGCGTGCCGTGGGTGCCGAAGTGAATCAATGCATCGGTCTCCAGCTGCGCCCACAGGTACACCGCCAGGTAATGGTGCGACAGCGGCGCCTTGGACTTGTGCATGAAGGGGTTCTGACCCAGGCGCAGGGTTTCCTCGCGCGGGGGCTGGGGCAGCACGGCCAGATTGCCGATCTGCACGCGCGGTATGGCAAACACTTTTTCGCCCTGCCACTCGACCACGTAACGGCTCTTTTCGGGTGCGCCCCAGTGCGCGTTCATGCGCTCGCGCACGTTCTTTGGCAAGGTGGCCAGATGCTGCTCGTAGCGCGCCAGCGGCAGCGGGGCGGCCTGGCCGCTGTGCAGCAGTGCGCGCACATCGGCACCGGGGTAGTAGGCGGCGAGCAGCGGTTTGAGCCCGTCGATCCAGCCCTGCTCGGGCACGCGCTCGGTGCGATAACCCGCCTGGGCCAGGCCGCTGGATACCTGCTCCAGGCTGCGCGGCACGTTGAGGAACGAAGCGCCGAAGTTCGTGCCCCCTGGCGGGTAGTTGTAAACCATGGCCACGAGGCGCTTGTCAGCGGCAGGTTTGGTTTGCAGCGTGATCAGGCGCCGCGTCTTGGCCGCCACGGCCTGGGCCTGGCGTTCGATAAGGCGAAAGTCGCGGCCGTCAGCGCCATGGGCGGCAACCAGGACCGGATCGATAGCACCTGCCGCTTCGGGCTGCGCCAGATAGAACGGCACGTCAGACAGCGACAACCCTGTGGCGCTGGCCTCCCAGGCTGCAGCATCGCCCGCCCGGTACGGCTGCGTGGCCAGCAGCGGCGCGCCCCAGCGCAGCAGCAGGGGTTGCAGCGCGGCGGCCTGAGGCACCAGCTGGTGCAGCACCAGGGCCGAAGCATGCAGGCGGCCAGGGCCGGTACCGCTCTCTGGGGGCAACTCCAGGACCTCGGCCAACGTCTGCGCGTTGAGTTGCTGGCCAAACGCCGCATAGGCAAAAAGCCCTTGCTGGCGGAAGGTGCGCAGCCACGCGTCGAGCCATTCAGTGCTGCCATCGACAAAGTGGTGGCGGTGCACCAGCACAGCCACCGCTGGCAGGTCGCGCAGCGCGGGCTGGTCCTGGCGCCATGCCTTCAGCGCGGCGGCGTTGGGCAGCAGGCGAGGCGCGTCGGGGTGGTAAATGCCACGGGTGGGCAGAATCTCGGGCGCAGGCAAGGCGGGCATGGCCAAACCCGATGCGGTGGCACGCGCCAGGGCGATGGCGTTGCGCAAGTTGCGCGGGCCGCCTGCCTGCAGGTAGGCCACCATGCCGGCGGACGCATCCAGCGCACCCAGGTCTGCGGCGGGGCTGCCCGCAGGCACCCACACCACCTGGCCGGGCGTGCGCGCAGCGCGGGC
This sequence comes from Acidovorax sp., assembly GCA_030692685.1. GTDB lineage: Bacteria > Pseudomonadota > Gammaproteobacteria > Burkholderiales > Burkholderiaceae_C > Acidovorax. The sequence goes on from JAUXZO010000216.1 coordinate 19,657, forward strand.
TTCGAGTTGCGGCCCCGCCATGCGGCGCAGGCGTGCCTCGACACTGGCGTGCGGCGCATCCACCCACACCAGCGCGGCGCCCGCCAGCGCGCGCTGCAGCGCCTGGGCCTGTGCCGCATCCAGCACCGCTGGGCCACCCAGCGGGTAGTCGATGTGTTCAAACGCCAGACCCGCCTCAACGGCCAGCCGCTGGACAGTGGCCGTGCGGGTGGCTGTGGTGACGTCTGAGGTCATCCACAGCAGGCCGGGCGCCGCATGCGCCAGTGGCGCAGCCCCCAGCAGGCACCACAGTGCCGCGCGCAGGATCAGTCTCTTCATGGCTTGGCGGGTGCCGCTGTGGGCGCGCCACTCGCATCGCCACCCGCGCCGCCTGCCGCTGGTGCATTGACCGGGGCCGCGCCTGTTTCAGGGATGTAGACGATGTTGCCGTCTTCGAGCTGGTAGGCCACGCCCGCGCGCACGCCCTGCCCTTGCGCTGCGCTGCCAGCACCTTTGAAGCGCACTTCCTTGCCCTGCTCGCGCACCACCACTTCCATGTCGGGCTGGCCGGGGTTGCGGATGATGGTGACGCTTTCGTTGGCGCTGGTTTGCGTCTGAACGGCGACTGCCGTAAGCAGCGCCACGACGAGCACCAGGAATACGTCCACCAGGTTCACGGCCGAAAGCATCGGGTCGTCGTCGTCCTCCGCCAGGACGTTCAGGTGCTTCAAGGTCATTGCGCCACCCCGCGCTCCTTGCGCACTTCCAGCAGCTCGGCCAGCAGCCAGCGGCGGCGCACCGAATACACCACCAAGCCCACCGACGCGGCGGCCAGCGCCAGCACCACGCCCGCAAAGGCGCCGCTGAACACGGCCAGCGCCTGCTGGCCGTTGCCCGCTGCCACGCTTTGCAGCGCGGGGCCGAGCGGAATCATCGTGGCGATCAGGCCCAGCATGGGCGACAGGCGGCTGAGCAGGCGCACGGGCTCCACCTGGCGCACCAGTTGCAGCTCCAGCTCTTCCATCGACAAGCCAGGGGCCACGCGCAGCGAGCGGTACTGCGGCTGGCGCCAGCGCTGCCAGGCCTCCATCAGCGTGGCACCGCCCGACCACAGCGCGTAGACAAACGCCAGCGCCACCAGCACCAGCACGGGCCACAGCAATGACTGCGCGACCTGCGAAAAACCCGATTCGATGTTCATGCTTTCACTCTCTGATTTTGTCAGTTGTTCTTGCGTTGCAGCGATGGCAGCGCCATCCACATGCCATCTAGAAGCCGCACGTGGATGCGGTGGTCAAACACCTGCTCCAGCGCGGCATGGGTGGTGGGCGCGTCGCAAGCGCCCTGGTGCAGCACGCGGCCGTTCGCCATCACCACCATGTCGTCAGCCTGCAACGCCAGGGACACCTCGTGCAGCACACTGACCACCGTGCCGCCGGCCTCCACCAGCTCGCGCATGGTGTGCAGCCAGTCGGTCTGGTGCGGCGGGTCGAGGTTGGCCAGGGGTTCGTCCATCAACAGCACCTGCGCCTGCACGGCCAGGGCGCGGGCCAGCAGCACGCGCTGGCGCTCGCCGCCCGACAGTTGCGACAGCGGGCGGTGGCGCCAGTCCCAGGCCTGGGTGGTGCGCAGCGCCTGCTCCACCGCAGCATGGTCCGCCGCGCCCGGCGGGGCCAGCCAGGCCTGGTGCGGCAGGCGGCCCAGCATGGCCACGTCGTAGCTTGTGAGGTCATCGGCCGAACCTTCGTTCTGGCCCAGCCAGGCGAGTTGCCGAGCGCGTTCGCGCGCCGGGATCTGCGCGAGTGGACGGCCGAGCAACTGCACCTCGCCCTTCACCGACGTGCGCGGCAGCAGTCCTGCCAGCACCTTGAGCAAGGTGGACTTGCCTGCGCCGTTGGGGCCGACGATGCTGGTCCACCGCCCAGCGGGCAGTTGCAGGTCAATGCCCTGCAATACCAAGTGATTTCCGATGCTAGCGCTTATCCCACAAGCGCCAATAGCTATTAACTTCATAGCAAACTCGCACCAATGGGGATGCGGCGCCAGTGGGCGGTGACTGCAGGCGATTTGCCTACGCCTTGTTGCGCAAGTCGTTTCATAGCGCACCACCGTGAGAGCTGCGGCGGTGCATGAGCCACAGCAAGTAGGTGCCGCCCAGCGCGGCGGTGAGCACGCCCACCGGCAGCTCCTGCGGCGCCAGCAGCCAGCGCGCCAGAATGTCGGCCGCCAGCAGCAGCACGGCCCCCATCAGGCTGGAGAGCACGATGTGCCGCTCGTGCGTCACCCGCACGATGGACCGCACGAGGTGCGGCGCGGCCAGGCCCACAAACGCGATGAGCCCCGTCTGCGCCACCGCCGTGCCGGTGGCCAGCGCCATCGCCGCCACCAGACCGGCGCGCATGGGCGTGAGCGGCAGGCCCAGGCTGGCAGCCGTAGCCTCGCCCAGTGTGAGGCCATCCAGCGCGCGCGCCAGCATCCAGGCGACCACCGAACACAGCCCCCAGGCCGCCGCCATCAGCACACACGCCATCCAGCCCACAAACGCCGTGCTGCCCAGCGTAAACGCCTGCATGGCCTGCAGAATGTCGGGTGACGCCAGTTCCACCAGATCGCGCAACGCACCCAGCACCACGCCCACAATCACGCCCGCCAGCAGCAAACGCAGCGTGTGCTGCACGCCCTTGGCGAGCAGCAGCGTGAGCACCACCGCCCCCGCCGCGCCCAAAAACGCCATGCCGGTGATACCAATGCGCGCCAGCCACTGCGCCGCCACCGGCGACACCCCAAACAACGCCATGGCCACCGCGCCGCCCAGCGCCGCGCCCGAGGCGCTGCCCAGCAGGTACGGGTCGGCCAGCGGGTTGCGAAAAAGCCCCTGCGCCACGGCGCCCGACAGGCCCAGCAACGCACCCGCCAGCCAGGCACCCAGCGTGCGCGGCAGGCGGATGTCCCACACGATCTGCCAGGCCACCGGGTCGCCGCCCATGTGCAAGACGCTGTCAAAACCGGTGCTGCCCACGCCCACCCCGGTCAGCGTCAGCACCACGCTGACCAGTAGCAGCCAGGCGGTACACCATGCCGCGCGGCGGCTTTGCCCGACGTGATTGGAGGACGAATTCACTTGCCGCTATTTCCAACGTTGGCAGCGGCTGCGGCAGGCGACTCAGGGGGAGCTTTCTCCACCAGGCAGCGCGACATGATGCGGGCCGCTTCGGCCATGCGCGGACCGGGTCGCACCACCACGTCGGAGTCACCGGGGCCAAACACGCACAGCCGGTTGTCACGGATCGCACGCATGCTGGTCCAGCCGGGGTACGGCACCATGGCCTGCATGCTGCGGTTGCCGATCATGATGATGTCGGGGTTGGCGCGCACCACAAACTCGGGGTTCAGGCGCGGAAAAGGCCCGAGCGATGCGGGCACGACATTGCGCACCCCCAGCCGGGTGAGCGACTCGCCAATAAACGACGCCTCGCCCGCCGCATACGGGCCACGGCTCACTTCAAAGTACACGCGCACATTTTTGGCTCTGGGTGGCAGGGACTGTGCGGCCGCCAACACGCCCGCGTCGATCACGCGCCAGAGGCGGTCAGAGCCCTGCGCGCGGGGCACGCCCAGCAGGTCGCTCAATGTGCCCAGCACGCGGCGCACATCGGCATGGGTCTTGGGCTCAAGCTGCACCACCGTGAGGCCCAGCGCGATGAGCCGGTCGCTGGCGCGCGAGCTGACGGACAACAACACCACATCGGGCCTGAGCGCCACCACAGCCTCGATGCTGGGGTCCAACCCGCCGCCCATCTTGGGCAGCTTGTCGATCACGGCCTCGGGCCAGTTGGAATAGCGGTCTACCCCCACGAGGCGATGGCACTGCTCCAGCTCGCACACGCTTTCGGTCAACGACGGCAACAGGCTGACGATGCGCTGCGGCGGGCGCGGCAGCGAGACGACACGGCCCCGGTCGTCGGTGATCTGCACCGGTTGCGCCTGCGCCAGCCCCGCCATGAGCAGGCCCAGCGCAACAAGGATCGCAATCACCCACAGGATGCGGCGCACGGGGGTTGGTTTCATCAACGGGGTTCTTTCAAGGTGAGAGGAAGGCCGGCAGCCATCAACGTAACGCGTGGGCACACCTGCGCCACCTGCTGGTTCAGCGTGCCCAGTGCATCCACAAACGCGCGCACCTCGCGCCCCATCGGGATGACCCCCAGGCCAATTTCGTTGCCCACCAGAACAACGGGGCCAGGGGGTTTCCGAATCGCTTCCAAAAACATAGCTGCTTGCGCTTTCCAGTCAAGCGCTAGAGCCTGTTTTTGCTCAAAATTCATCGCCTCAATACCCATCGGCATGGTCCAGTGGGTAAGCCACAGCGTGAGGCAGTCCACCACGACCAAGGTGTGCGCCCTGCTGAGCTGGGCCACGGCAGCCGCCACGTCATGGGGCTCTTCTACCGTCTGCAGGCCCGGCACGCGTTCGGCGCGGTCGCGCTGATGGCGAGCGATGCGCTCGCGCATCTCGTCGTCCCACGCCTCGCCCGTCGCAATCAGCACGGCGCGGTGGCCGCCCGATTGCGCCAGCCAGTCGCGCGCCAGCAGCTCTGCGCGGCGCGACTTGCCGCTCTTTTGGCCGCCCAGAATGAGTTCTGTGGTGATGGGGTGCTGCGCTAACGTCATGCGTTTGCCCCGCCAAGCAAGTGGGCCACCGCCTCGGGGCTGGAGGGGAACCACGCGTGAAAGTAACTGGCGTGGATGCTGCCTTGCTGGTACAGCGCCTCACCAACGTCCGGTGCGACCGCCTCGTTGGGACGGCTCGTGCGGGCCACCACGGGGGCGCTGCTGTCACTGGTCGAATAGTGGAACGTGTGCCCGCGCAACGTGTGCCCCGCCACCGTGAGTTGCTGCGGCCCGAGCGCCGCCAGGCGTTTTTGCAGGGTCACGCGGCCAGGCAACAGCCCCCACAACGGGGCCGTGCTGCCATCGGCCAGCGTGATGGATTCATACAGTGCCATCATGCCGCCGCACTCAGCCCACAGGGGTTTACCTGCGGCCACATGCCCTTGCAGGCTTGCTTGCATGCCGGTGTTGGCCGCGATCTGCGCGGTGTGCAGTTCGGGGTAGCCGCCGGGCAGCCACACCGCGTCGCAGCCCGGCAGCGCTGCGTCGTTCAGGGGCGAGAAGAAAGCGATCCGCGCGCCCATCTGCTCCAGGCACAGCAGGTTGGCGGCGTAGACAAAGCAGAACGCCGCATCACGCCCCACGGCTACGGTGCGGCCCGCCAGCAGGGGCTCTACCGCAGTGGCCAGCGCAGGGGCCGGAAAGTCCACGGCCCAGCGCTGCAGGTCGTCCAATGTCATCTGGCCCAGTGGCGTGGCCGCCAGCGCATCGGCCGCAGCGTCCAGCCGCTCCAGGCTGTCGTTCAGCTCATGGGCGGCCACCAGGCCCAGATGACGTTCGGGCAGCAGGGCTGCGCTGGCCTTGCTTGAGGTTGGCGCAGCGTTTGCGGTCTGCACGCGCATCAATGCCCCCCTCCAGTCGTCGGCGTCTTGCAAGCCATCACGCAGCATGTCGGCATGGCGTGCACTGCCCACCCGATTGGCCAGCACGCCTGCCCAGGGCAGACCCGGGCGGTAGTGGCGCAGGCCAAAGGCCAGCGCGCCAAAGGTGCCCGCCATGGCCGAGGCATCGACCACCGCGAGCACAGGCACACCAAAGTGCTGCGCCAAGTCCGCAGCGCTCGGGGTGCCGTCAAACAGGCCCATCACCCCTTCAATCAGGATCAGGTCCGAAGACTGCGCAGCCTCATGCAAACGCTGGGCACAGTCTGCCTCGCCCGTCATCCACAGGTCGAGTTGGTGCACCGGGGCGCCGCTGGCGAGCTGGTGCCAGTGCGGGTCCAAAAAGTCCGGCCCGCACTTGAACACCCGCACCCGCCGACCCTGGCGCGCATGCAAACGCGCCAGGGCCGCGGTGACGGTGGTCTTTCCCTGGCCCGATGCAGGGGCAGCGATCAGGATCGCTGGGCAACGCGCTGGGGTGACCATTCTTCTTCCTCTCTACTCTCTGAAAACAGATGCTGCGTTCCCTTTGGGGGCAGCAACGAAACGCAGTGCTGGAGCGTGGAGGCCATCATCACTTTCACTGTGGCGCCCACTTCACCCCGAGGTACGCCACGCGACCCTGCGTGGCATAGGTTCGTGCCAACTCATAGTTCTTATCGGCCGCGTTGTCCAGGCGCGCCAAGAGCGAGAAATCGCGTGCAATGCGGGTGCTTGCGTACAGGTTGACCAAGGCATAGCCCCCCAGCACGTTGGTGTTGGCAGCGTTGTCAAACCGGCGGCCAGACGCTTGAACCTCTGCGCCCACTGTCCATCCGGCAATCTGTGTATCTGCGCCAAAAGTACCGTGGCGCTTGGAGCGGCGTGCCAGCTGCTTGCCTGTGGCCAGATCACGCGGGTTTTGCAGATCGATCGACCCCCGCAGTTGCACCGAGCCCAGACGGTGGGAACCCGCCAGCGTCACGCCTTTGTATTCGGCGCGCGCGGTGTTGGTGTAGCAACCGAAGGTCGATGGGCAGGGACCGGCCGCACCAAACGTGATGAGGTCTTGCACACGGTTGCGGTAAGCGGTGGCCGAGAAGCTGCTGCTGCCTTCCGCCCAGCGCAGGCCTACTTCGACGTTGCGGCTGCTCTCGGGGTTGAGCGAACCCTTGCCGTATTCGCTAAAGCGGTGATACAGCGTGGGCGCGCGAAACGCGGTGCCCACCGAGGCGGTGGCACGCCACTGTGGCGCAAAGGCATAGCCGTAGGCCAGGCTGCCGGTGCCCTTGCCGCCAAACTCGCTGTCCGAGTCGTGGCGCACATTGGCTTGCAGCGTGTGGCCACCTGCGCTGTAGCCATAGCCGAGCGCAATGGCGTTTTGGGAGCGCTTGCGGTCGATGGGTGCGTTTTCGAGGTTGTCTTCCCGGCGCTCCAGGGCGGCCGTCAACAGGTGCGCACCCTGGCGCCATTCGTTCTGAAACAGGTAGCCGCGCAGGTGCGTGTCGCTCAGGTAGATAGACGGTTTGGTTTCGTATTTGTCGCGCGAATCCGTAATCTGCAAGCGGGTCTTGTACGCCGTGGTCCACTGCGCCTGCCAGTTCAGGCCCAGCGCATGCAGTTTGTGCAGGTTGCGATCATCTTTAACCGGGCTGGTGTCGTAGCCGCTGTCCATGTCGTTGACGAGCAGCGTGCCTTCCAGGCGGTGCATGGCGTCGATCTGCAGGCCCACCCGAGCGTTGGCGGAGGTGCTTTCGTAGCCATCACGGTCCGGGTTGGCCGTGGCAATAGTGCGGGCGTTGAAGCCCTTGCTTTCCTCGCGCGCAATGCCCAGCGCGTAGTCGATGGTGCCGCTGGCGCCGCTGATACCCGCCTCCAACTTGCGTGTGCTGTGTGTGCCGATGCCCACCCCCACATAGGGCGACACGCCGTTCTCGCCGCGCTTGGTGAAGATCTGCACCACACCTCCCATGGCGTCTGAACCGTAGACCGCGCCAGCGGGGCCGCGCAGCACTTCTATGCGGTCGATCAATGCCAGCGGAATCGACTCCCACGCCGCGCCGCCGGTGGACTGCGAGTCCATCCGCACGCCGTCGATATAAACCGCTGTAAAACGCGACTCTGCCCCACGCAGGAACACGCTGGTGGTGGTGCCAGGGCCGCCGTTGCGCGAGATTTCAATGCCGGGCACGCGGGCCAGCACATCGGCCAGGCCGGTTGCGCCACTGGTTTCGATGGTCTGGCGGTCCAGCACCGTCACGTCAGCCACCAGGTCGGACAGAGGCTGGGGCGTGCGGGTAGCCGCCACCACGGTCTCGGTCATGGACGGCGCGCGCAGGTTTTGCGCCAACTGCACGCCTGCAGCATCGATTTGCTGGGCCTGGGCCGAACAGGCGCCCACCACAGCAAAAGCGATCAGGGCAGGACGCAGGCACAGCGGCGCAGCAGCGCGCGCACGAAGAGTACGGATTTTCATGGGGATCATCGTCAACAAACAAAACCCGAGCTGACCTCCCCGCCAGCAAATGGGTGATACGGCCGCGTTTGCCCAAAAAAGGGCGCACGCAACCACCGTGTTGGCCGGTATCCGGGCTGGCGGAACGCCCCCCAATGCCTTCCCATGCGCTTGTTCAAGGCGCTCAGTGGCGTATGGATGGAGAGAGAATCGGATGATTCGTCCGCTGACCGTTGCGGGGGCAGCGCAGGCTGGGGGCACCATGTGTGGTGGCTCCTCCCTGCTTCCCGTTGAACTGCGGCATGTGAACCACACCGCGAGCACCAACGGCGGGATTTTACGACCGTTTACAACACGCAACCCTACAATCGACTGCTGTATGGCAACACCATTCACTACCGACCAGATCGCCGAGCGCGTCGAACGCCTCCTGTTGCGCCACGCCGAGCTGCAACGCACCAATGCGTTGTTGACCGGCCAAGTGGCCGCACTGACGCACGAGCGTGATTCCCTCAAATCGCGCCTCAGCGCAGCACGCGCACGTGTCGATGCCCTGCTAGAGCGCCTTCCCCCCGCCGCGCCGATCACGAAAGAATCCGCATGAAGCAAATCGAGGTGCAGATCCTGCAGCAAAGCTACCTGCTGACCTGCCCCGAAGGCCACGAAAGCCGCTTGCTCGACGCCGTGGAGCGCGTGGACACTGCAATGACGCGCATCCGCGATGGCGGCAAGGTCCGTGCCCGCGAGCGCATTGCTGTGCTGGCGGCCCTGAACCTTGCGTTTGAAATCGCAGACCGCGAGGCCGCAGACCTTGCAGCAGGTGCCGCGGCGTTACGCGCCACCCCAGCTGGTGGCGCCGGAACCCATGCGCAAGAGTCCTTATTGCCCGATGGTGACAACCAGCGCCTTAAAACGCTTGTTGAGCGCCTGGACCAAGCACTGGGCGACGACGGTCGGCTGTTGTAAGACGCGCTTGAAGAACCGGCTCAGTTCGCGCGCTGATGCCAGCTCCGGCAGCGCATGCCCGGCGCAGCTTCAGCAAGCATAAAGCGCTGCATGGACTTACGGTCTTTACATGCCCCCGCCACTGCAGGCTACGCCACCAGCGCCTACAATAAAGTCGTCTGCGGTGCCGTCGGGCTTTATATTTCCTAGAACCAATGCTCAACGAGCTCGGGCTTGGTATATCGCCTTGGCGAGCGTGATCATCTCGCGTTAGATGAACCCAACGCCAGGCTGCCCTCGCCCACCTGAACCCCGGTTCAGGATGAGAGCCCGGTGGCATTCGCAGACACCTTCTTTTCCATGCCCCTGTCACCGTTTTCATTGACTGCCACGGCACCGACAGGGCGCATCGCGCCTCCCATAGCCGTCTCCCCTTTCGTTTTTTTCTCTTTTTCTTTGCGCCATGCTGGATCCTCTTCTGATCGTTGAACTCGGTGTGCTCGGGCTTGCCACGGGCTTTCTGGCTGGTTTACTGGGCATTGGCGGCGGCATGCTGCTGGTGCCGTTCTTGACTTACATCCTGGGTGGCCAACAGGTGGCGCCTGATCTGGCGGTGAAGATGGCCATTGCGACCTCAATGGCCACCATCATGTTCACGTCCATCTCCAGCGTGCGCGCGCACCACAAGCGCGGCGCTGTGCAGTGGGACATCGTCAAGCGACTGGCTCCTGGCATCGTTCTGGGCGGCATCATTGCCAGCCTGGGAGTGTTTGCATTGCTCAAGGGGTCATTCCTGGCAATTTTCTTTGGGCTGTTCGTCAGCTTCTCGGCCACGCAAATGTTTCTGGACAAAAAGCCCGCACCCGCGCGCCAGATGCCCGGCGGTGCAGGTCAGGTAGCGGCGGGTGGTGTGATCGGATTTTTGTCAGGGCTGGTGGGCGCTGGCGGGGGTTTTGTGAGTGTCCCCTTCATGACCTGGTGCAACGTGCCCATTCACTATGCCGTGGCCACCAGTGCCGCGCTCGGATTTCCGATTGCGCTGGCGAACGTCGTGGGTTACGTGATCAGCGGACAGAACGTAGCCAATTTGCCCCCTGCCTCCTTGGGCTACATCTGGCTGCCCGCGCTGGCGGTGATTGCCACCTGCAGCGTGCTGACCGCCCCACTGGGCGCCAAGGCGGCACACAGTTTGCCGGTAAAACAACTCAAGCGGGCGTTCGCCACCTTGCTGTTCGGACTTGCCGCCTACATGCTTTGGAAGGGTGTCACGGCAGCCTGAGGGTGATGATTGATGAGCTGATCAATCGATGGCTCGCTTTGCGGCCCGTCACCGCGGGGTGACTCTCCAGTCAGCGTAGCTACGAGCGAATCGCTCAGCGCTCACGCCCTCGCCTGCTTCAAGTTTTCAACGGACTGCGTTTGCCCTGAGCCTTCAATGGCAGGGGCTTGCTGAGCAGGGCGCGAAACGCTTCGGCGGGCAATCCTGGCGCACACAAAAACCCCTGGTAGTGATCGCACTGCATGCTTTGCAGCACGGCCTGCTGGGTCTCCGTTTCGACGCCTTCGGCCACCACCTCGATGTGCATGGCACGACCGATGCTGATGATGGCGCTGACGATGGCGCGGTCGCCGTCGTCGTCGGGCAGGCCGCGCACAAATGACTGGTCGATCTTGAGCTTGTGGATCGGCAGCTTCTTGAGGTAGGCAAGGCTTGAATACCCCGTTCCGAAATCGTCGATGGCCAGGCCAATGCCCAGATCGGCCAGCACGCGCACCCGCTGCTCCATCTCTTGTGCGTCCTGCAACAAAATGGTTTCCGTTAGCTCCAGCTCCAGCAGCGTGGGTGGCAACTGGTGCACTGCCAACAAACGGGTGATGCGCTCGACAAAATCCGGCTGCCTGAACTCCAGCGCCGACACGTTGACAGAAATCATGATGGGCGTGCCACTGTGCATCCACACTGCCGCCTCGCGCACGGATTGCTCCATCACCCAGGCACCCAGGGTGACGATGTAGCCAGACTCTTCGGCCAGCGGAATGAAATGGGCAGGCGATACCGAACCAAACTCCGGATCGGTCCAGCGGATCAATGCTTCGGCTCCGGTGATGCGCCCGGTCGCCATGTTGACCTGGGGCTGGTAGTGCACGGCCATGCGGTGCAAGCCCAGCGCCTGCCGCATTGCGTGCTCCATCTGCATGCGTGAAAGCAGGTTCGCGTTCATCTGCGGCTGATAGAAACCATAACTGCCACGACCCCGCTCCTTCACGCGGTACATGGCGGTGTCGGCTTGCTTGATCAGGTCATCGAGCGTGGCACCGTCCTGCGGGTACAGCGCCATGCCGATGCTGCACTGGATGGAGAACCCCATGCTGTCGAGCGTGAACGGCTTGAGCATGTCTTCCAGAATGCGGCGTGCTACGTTTTCGGCTACCACCGCATCGCCACCATGCAGGTAGATGACAAATTCATCCCCCCCCAGGCGGCACAACATGTCGGTCTGGCGCAGGCAGGTTTGCAGGCGCTCGGCCACCAGTTGCAGCACACGGTCACCAAACGGGTGACCCAGCGAATCATTGATGATCTTGAACCGGTCCAGATCCAGAAACAGGATCGCAAAACCGGTGTCGCTTTGTCTCGCGCCCTGAATGGCCGTGTCCACGCGCTGCGACAACAGCAGACGGTTCGGCAGGCCCGTCAGCACGTCGCTGTAGGCCAGTTCTTCAATGCGTTTTTGCGCAGCGTGCTGCAGCGTGAGGTCGCGCATGAAGCCGATGCTCTGTACCAGGCGCCCTTCGTCGTCGCGCAAGGCCACCCACGACAACTGCACAGCGCAATAGGCGCCGTTGTCGCGTGGCAGCCAAAGCTCGCCTTCCCAGAAACCCTCACCGGCCCACCCTTGCAGCACCTGCTCCATGAAAGTGGCATCGGAGCCGCCTCCAAATAATGAGGCGGCCATGCAGCCTTCAAACCCCTTTGCGGAAGGCCCCAGCAAGCGCTCACACCCCGGGTTCATGCGCAGCACGCGGTGCTGGCTATCGGCGATGAAGATGGCGTCCAGGCTGGACTCAAAAACGCGAGCTGCCAAGCGCAAGCTGGCTTGTATCTCGGTCTGGCGCGTGACGTCGCGGTACGAATACACGCGCCCCACCGGCCGACCCTGACTAAATTGCGGCACAGTGCGCATTTCGAGCACCACACCGCTGCGCAACTCAATGATGTCCGTGCTCTCTTGCATGGGCTCGCGGGCGATGGCTGCCAGGCGATCTGCATAGTGGCGTGCATCCACGACCTGACTGGCCATGTGCGCATAAACGGCAGCGTCATCGCGCTCCAGCAGCCTTTCGCGCGGGATGTTCCACAACTGCGCCAGCCGCTGATTAAAGGCGCGCACGTGGTTGTCCAGGCTGCACACCAGCATCCCGTCGGCCGCAGAGTCCAATGTGGCCCGCAGCTCAGACAGCAGCGTTTCCAGTTCACGCTCGGTGGCGTCTTGCACGCTGCGGTCCAGCATCGTGACCATAAAAACCGTGCCCGCATCTGCGCCTGCCGGCACACGGGTGACCCGCCGCTCGACAGGCACCAGCACACCATCGGCGCGAAGCAGGCTGGTGTGAGAATGGATGCCGGCTGCCACCACATCTGCGGGCTCCCCCCAGAACGCCTGGTCCTGCGGCGTCGCAGCCAGAGTGAACACGGGCATGCCCACCATTGCGGCAAGCGGCAGCCCTGTCAGGCGCTGGGCGGATTCGTTGGCGTGCAGGATGACCAGGCTGCATTCATCGACCATCCAAACCGCTTCCAGCAGCCCGTCAAGCCACGCGTGGGGTTGCCTATCGGTCACGCATCCGCCTCTTCAGGACCGGGATTGACAGCTCGCTCAAAGAAGTAACAGATGCGTTGCCTTGGACAGAGATAGTCGAGCGCATCACGCGGCAACTGGGCGGGCTTGAGGCTGCGCCGAATCCCAAGCTCAGGCATGGTTTCGAGGTCCAGAATCGGCGCCTGGTCCTTGGGAACCCGCGAGTCGTGAACAATGACCTTGGGGCGCAAGGGGCGCGATGAGTTAACCGACGCAACAATGGCGTAGCGGTCATTGACCAATTGCACGATGGAGCCAGGCGGATACACACCCATCATGCGGATAAACGCACCCAGCACCACAGAATCAAACCGCGCTTTCAGCTGCGCAAAAATAACGGACAAGGCCTCATGGGGCGTCAGCGCATCCACACCGTTAGCTGGGTTGCACATGCGGTCATAGCGGTTAACCAACGCAAGCACTTGGCTATTGCGGCTGAGAACAGGCCCCTTCAGCCGCAGCGGAAACCCGCTTCCATCCACCATTTCGTGGTGTTGCGCAATGGCGGTGAGCACTGCATCCGTCAGCCCCATGCGCATGGCAAACGCCACAGATTCGCCCACATGCGTCTCATACCGGGACCGCTCCATCGGAATCATCGATGGCGTGGGTTGTCGTAGATTGGGGGGAAGCTTGAGCTTGCCCAGATCGTGGATCAGCGCCGAAACGCCCAGGTCATGCAGCTCGACGCTCGTCATACCCAAAGAGCGGCCCAGCAAGAGAGAGATCACCATCACATTGATGGGGTGCAAGGCGTTGCGCTCGCCCACACCTTCAGACAGCAGCCGAATGACGGAATCGCCGTTTTCGAGCAGTTCAGACACACAGCCCGAAACCAGGGCATCACCCTTGGTTCGCGCCTGGTCCGGGTGTTCTGACACCGCGCGCTCCAGGGACTGGTATTGCCGGGTCGCCTCGGTAAAACGCTGGTTGCAGATGGCCAGGGACCGGTTCTGGGCCTCCAGCAATTCACGCCTGCGCACGGCTTCGTGGTCGACCGCAGCGGTGCTGCTAGGCGTGTCCAGCCCGTTAGACACCGGCGCCACCATCTCCGGCACGCTCCAGGCGGCAGGGACCAGTTGTTTCAGATCTGGATCACTTTTCTTGGGAACGTAGCGCACCTCGGTCAGCCCAAGCTCTCGAAGGGTTGCGATCTGCTCTGGCGACGCTACCCTGAAGCTGCTCACCGGAAACGGATGGTGCATCCAGCCCACATCGAGCTGGATGAACATGCCGACACGCAGTTGACTGATGTCGATGAGGATGGAGGAATTCACTTCGGGCGGGTACGTAACATGGAGACTTCAATGCCACCAATAGTTACACAGATTATCCCCAGTTCCTGAGGCTTGTCCGTGAAGCGGCCGGGATACCGCGGCGGCCAGACAACACTTGTGTGACGTTTTCCGCAGCGCACCTCCATCCCTTGGCAGGGCAAGCCCCTAGGGACGTCCTGCATAACTCCCTGCGGTCTGTGATAGCGCGGGCTCGGGCGGTCCGCTGCGTTCCTTTTCTTGCCAATAGCACGGCTATTGGCTGCAAAAAGACGCCTTGCGGCCCATCCCGATCCGCACTACCACCGCCTCGCGAGCGTTATGCAGGACATCCCTAGCCCGTTGTATTCAACTCTCGCGCCGCTATGGCATCCGGTCAACCGGCTAACGACACCAGAGCGACGGCTTGTAGATCAGGTCAAACCACAGCGCCCATGCCGCCACAGCGCACAGCAGCCCCCCGGCCACGCGGGTTCCCCATTGCGCGCGGGCGGCATCCAGTCGGCCTTTGAGGCGGCTCCATACCCACGGGCCGCTTACCAGCCACACGCCGCTGCCGATGCCGAACAAGGCCATCGTCAATGCCCCTTCCACCGGGCCGCCGCTCAGGGCCGCGACCAGCAAGGCCGAATACAAAAGGCCACACGGCATCAACGCCCACAGAAAACCTGCCGCCAGCACACCGGCCGGTGCGCGGACCAGAGGGCGCACGCGACCCCACACGGATCGCCCCGCCTGCTCCACCCAGGCAGGCTGCCGCGACTGAAGCACCATCATCAAGCCCCAGGCCATCATGGCCACGTGCATCAAGGTCCACACGGGGCGCAAGGCGGAAGTTTGCTGCGTAAGCCACGCCAGGCTATCCATGGCCAAGGCTGCCAAGGCGCCCGCAGCGGCGTATCCCGCCAGTCGCCCGGCATGAAACGCCGCCGTCCGGTAGACCACACCACCGCGCGGGACCCAGTGCACGGCCTGCTCTGCAGCTTGCGCGCCACCGCCCTGCCCCGTCAAGGCGCCGCAGGGTGCAGCGCACATGACCAGGCAGTGGGAGCCCCCGGCGAGTCCCATCAACAAAGCCGTCGAGGCGAGCGTTACCAGCATGGGTGATGTAGGTGACGGGGTTGACGCATCAAAAAATATAGCTGCCAGCGCTTGTATTCATTGGGATTCGATATAAAAACAATCTGAAATCCTTTTGTATCAAGCGCCATGTGCTATTAATTTATTAGCAGGCTGTACACAAAATTTACCCCGGTCAGATGATGCGCGAAAACCGCGCCCGGTTGCGATCTGCCTGCAGGTAGCGGTCGAACACCATGGCAATGCCGCGCACAAAGAACCAGCCAGTGGCGGTCACCTCAATGCCCTCGTCTCCCACACGCACCAGGCCCTGCTCCGCCATGGCTTCCAGCTGTGCAAGTTCTGCCGAAAAATAGTGGCGGAAGTCGATCAGCCAGGACTGTTCCATCGGCTCGAACAAAAGCTCGCCCTGGCACATCAACGCCATGATGGCCGCCCGGCGCACCAGGTCATCGCGCGTGAGGGCCAAACCGCGCACCACGGGCAAACGCCCCTGGTCCAAAAAGTCGTAATACTCTTCCAGCGTCTTGGCGTTCTGGCTGTAGGTGGCGCCCACACGCCCAATGGCCGACACCCCAAGCCCAATCAAATCGCAGTCTGGCTGCGTGCTGTAGCCCTGAAAGTTGCGGTGCAGGCGGCCCTGGCGCTTGGCCACGGCCAGCGCGTCAGTAGGCAGCGCAAAGTGGTCCATGCCCACATACACATAGCCTGCGTCCATGAAGGCGTCCAGCGAACGCGACAACATGGACAACTTGCCAGACGCGGTAGGCAACTCTGCCGAGATGATGCGCCGCTGGGGCTTGAAGCGCTCTGGCAAGTGGGCGTACGCATACAGCGCAATGCGATCTGGCCGAAGCTGCACCACCTGAGCCAGCGTGCGGTCAAACGACTCCGGCGTCTGGCGCGGCAAGCCGTAGATCAGGTCCACATTGATCGACTCAAACCCCAGCGACCGCGCGGACTCCACCAGGGCAAAAACCTGCTCAGCAGGTTGTACGCGGTGCACGGCCTTTTGCACCTCGGCATCAAAGTCCTGCACGCCAAAGCTCAACCGGTTAAAACCCAATTCGGCCAGAACGGCCAGACGGTCGGCGTTGACGGTGCGCGGGTCCACTTCAATCGAATATTCACCGCCGGGCGCCAGCGTGAAGCTGCGCTTTAGCATAGCCATCAGCTCACGCAGCCCCGCATCCGACAAAAACGTGGGCGTGCCGCCCCCCAGATGCAACTGGCTCACCACCTGGCCAGTGCCGCAATGCGCGGTGTGCAGATCAATCTCGCGGCTAAGGTAGCGCAGGTACACCTCCGCGCGGTCATGGTGCTTGGTGATGATCTTGTTACAGGCGCAGTAGTAGCACAGCGATTCACAAAACGGAATGTGCACGTACAGCGACAAAGGCAGCGCCTTGGCGGTTGTGCCCAGCCGGCGCTGTTCCAGCGCCAGCACATAGTCATCCTGCCCAAACGCCTCCACAAACCGGTCAGCCGTGGGGTAGGAGGTATAGCGGGGGCCTGGCACGTCAAAACGGCGCAGAAGGTCAGGCGTTACAGCGGTCATGGGGAGTATCCTTGCGTACACCCTGAATGTGCCGTAGGCTACGCTTGCTGTCCTTGATCTACATCAAGCGACGACGCGGACCGAACGGCGACAATTTGATTCATATCATTCGCTTTTCCGCAGCCCGGGGCGCCAGCGCCTCGACCATCGGGCGCGATCTGCTCGAAACCCAACCTGCCCACGCGCCATGACCCCGATCACGCCCCTTACCATCAAAGTCGCCTGCTCCAATTGCAACCTTCGCGAGTTGTGCATGCCCGTTGGCCTGAACGACGACCAGCTGCAGCGCATCGACGATATCGTGGCCGTGCGCCGCAAGATCAAGCGGGGCGGCACGCTGTTTCACAACGGTGAAACCTTTACCTCGCTCTACGCGATTCGCACCGGGTTTTTCAAGACCTGTGTCGCCACCGAAGACGGACGCGACCAGGTCACAGGTTTTCAGATGGCGGGCGAAATCATTGGTCTTGACGGCATCGTGAACGACCACCACACCTGCGACGCCATTGCGCTTGAAGACGCTGAAGTCTGCGTGATGCCGTTTGACCGCATCGAAGAACTGTCGCGCGAAGTGACCGCGCTGCAGCACCATGTGCACAAGATCATGAGCCGCGAAATCGTGCGCGAGCACGGCGTGATGCTTTTGTTGGGCAGCATGCGCGCCGAAGAGCGCCTCGCGGCGTTCCTGCTCAACCTGGTGCAACGGCTGCATGCGCGAGGTTTTTCGCAATCAGAGCTGGTGCTGCGCATGACCCGCGAAGAAATTGGCAGCTACCTGGGCCTCAAGCTGGAGACCGTGAGCCGCACGTTCTCCAAGTTCGTGGAAGAAGGCATTGTCGAAGTCAAGCAACGCCATGTGCGCATTCTGGAAACCGATGCCCTCAAGCGCATCGTGAACAGCCAGCAACCCTGCCACTGAGCCAGAAGAAAAAGCCCCCCCGCAGCCCGTGCGTGCTGCGAGGCATTTTTATTGGCAGGACGGATTGGCCTTGCGGCAGTCGTCCGGACGCTCCCCATCCGGCACAGGGCAGCGGTTCACCTCAAAGGGTGACATCGCCAGCAGCGTCGTCAGCGCGCTGGTGGCCATGGTGATGGCCCAGAACACAAAAAATGCCAGCGTATAGACGCCCTGGCGCGACAGGGCAAGCGGCTGGCCAAACCAGTGCAGATCCTGCGGATCGACCATGGCAAACACCAGCATCTCCAATACACCTGCCATCAAAAAGGCGGGCCATGCAATCCACATCAGACGTTGCGTCCACATAGTGTGTCTCCGTGTGCGGCCTGCAGCACTGTGCTGTAGGCCAGGTGTAGTGGTTCGCTGGATTTAACGCGGCGAACAAAACGAAGCGAGCGTTTCCGGCTGGCAGCTGCTATGCAGGCACTACAGACAGTCCGGCAAAAAGCTGCGACAAGGAGGCCAGAAGTGGTTGGTTGGCCGCTCTTGATCAACGAGGTTGGTCTTGCGCCGGGGTGGCAGCGTGGTTGCGCCCTTTGACAGCCGGAGCCATGCTCTTTTCCGGGTTCTCCAGCGTCTTGTTGATCTCGATGCCTTGGCGGTAATAGTCCTCCGCAATCACGGGGTCGGGGCGCGAGATCGCCAACCACAGGGTGACGAAACCGGCGACGATCACGATCGCAGGGCCGGAGATGACCAACCAGACATGGCCGAACTTCCACCACGGTGCGGAAGGTGTCTCAATGGCGGGGGTCGATGGCATGGTGTGTACTCCTCAAAAAACTTAGCATTCAATATCTTTGCAACAAGGGCCTCAAGAGGCGTCGCCCCTGGGCACGCACTTATCGCGGCACCAGAAACACCGACTTCTCGGACACATGGGCGGCAGTGCCCAAGGCCTCAATGTCAAACTGCACGGCGTGCGAACCCGGCGTTGCCGAACCATACGGAATCTGCAAACGCACGGCCACCCACCGGGACTCAGCGGCGCCAATGTCTACCTCCGCCTCTGAGGCGACTTCGAGGCCCTGCAAACCACGGGCGTTGATGCGATAGCGCTGCGGGCCTTCGGTGGCGTTCATTATCTGCAGGCGGTAGATGTTCTCCAGCTTGCCACCGGCGACGATGCGCGAGAGCGCTGCGCGGTCGCGCACCACGTCCACCTTGAGCGGAGTGCGCGTGACCAGGCTGGCCAGCATGGCAACGCACAGGCCCACCAGCACCGCGCTGTAGATCAACACCCGCGGCCGCAGCACGCGCCGAAAGATCTGCGCCTGGCTCCAGCGCTGGGCGACACCGTTCTGTGTAGAAAAGCGGATGAGCCCTTTCGGGTATTGCATCTTGTCCATCACGGTGTCGCACGCATCCACGCACAGGCCACAACCAATGCACTCGTACTGCAGCCCTTTGCGGATGTCGATGCCTACCGGGCACACCTGCACACACAGCGTGCAGTCAATGCAGTCGCCCAGGCCCTTGGCCTTGTAGTCGACCGTCTTGTTGCGCGGGCCCCGGGGCTCTCCACGCTCCACGTCGTAGGTCACGATCAGCGTGTCCTTGTCGAACATGGCGCTCTGGAAACGGGCGTAGGGGCACATGTACTTGCACACCTGTTCACGCATGTAGCCCGCATTGCCATAGGTGGCAAAACCGTAGAACAGCACCCAGAATATTTGCCAACTGCCTTGCCAGGCCAGCAGCTCGCCGCCGAGTTCGCGGATGGGCACGAAGTAGCCCACAAAGGTAAAACCCGTCCAGAACGCTACGGTCAGCCACGCGATCTGCTTGAAAAACTTCTTGCGCACCTTCTCAAGCGTCCAAGGGCCTTTGTCCAGCCGCAACCGGGCACTGCGATCGCCTTCGATCTTGTGCTCGATCCACATGAACATCTCGGTGTAGACCGTCTGCGGGCAGGCAAACCCGCACCACAGCCGCCCTGCCACAGCGGTAAACAAAAACAGCGACAGTGCCGAGATGATGAGCAAACCTGTCAGGTAGATGAAGTCCTGCGGGTACAGCACCAACCCGAAGATGTAAAACCGCCGCGCACCCAGGTCGAACAAAACCATCTGGCGCTGACCCCACTCCAGCCACGGCAACCCATAAAACACCAGCTGAGTGAGAAAAACCATGCCCCAGCGCCAGCGGGCAAACAGCCCGCTGATAGACCGTGGATAGATCTTCTTTTGCGCCTCGTACAAAGAAACAATCTCGCCCTCGGACGAGGCATCGGCTGCAACGGGGGTAATCGGAATGACCTTGCGAGCAGGCTCGCTGGGTGGCTTCATGGTGGTGTCGATTCGTTGTGCTGCGTGGGTTTTTCAGATACCAACCATGCGCAGCGCGGTGCGCTGCGCATGGTGGTTCAGCGTGCCGCCTGCTTATTGTTAGACAGGCCCCACACGTAAGCTGCCAGCACACCAATCTGCGCCTCGGTCAGCTTGTCGGCCTGCGCGGGCATTTCGTTGACCTTGCCGTTGTTGATCATTGCGGCAATGGCTGTTTCGCCCCAGCCGTGCAGCCAGATATCGTCGGTCAGGTTGGGCGCGCCCAGGGCCTGATTGCCCTTGCCGTCCATGCCGTGGCAGGCAGCGCAAGCGCCAAACTTGGACTTGCCCAGCGATGCCCGCAGCGAGTCATGCGGGCTGCCCGACAGGCTCAACACATAGTGCGACACGTTGCGCACGTCCTCCGGCGTACCCACGGCAGCGGCCATGGGCGGCATATTGCCGATGCGGCCCTTTTCCAGCGTTTCGCGGATCTTTTCGGGGGCGCCGCCATGCAGCCAATCGGTATCGGCCAGGTTCGGAAAGCCTTTGCTACCGCGGGCGTCAGACCCGTGGCACTGCGCGCAGTTGTTCATGAACAGGCGCTCGCCAATGGCGTGGGCTTGCGGGTCCACCGCGATGTCTTCGGGCTTCATCGAGGCAAAGCGCGCGTACAGCGGCTCCAACTCGGCCTTGGCCTTGGCCATTTCGGCTTCGTACTCGCCCTTCTGGGTCCAGTTCAGCTTGCCCGTGAAGGTGCCCAAACCCGGATAGGCAGCCAGGTAGCCCAGGCCAAAGATGATGGTGATGACAAACAGCCACACCCACCAGCGCGGCAGCGGGTTGTTCATCTCCACCAGGTCTTCGTCCCAGACGTGGCCGGTCGTGTTGTCAGCGTTGGCGTTCACCTTTTTACGGCCCGCCAACCAAAGCAGAATGCCGCAGGCAATGATGCCGCCCAGGGTCATCGTGGTCACAAAGACCGACCAGAAATTGCTGGTGAAGTCACTCATGGGGTGTTCTCATTTTTAGAAAGATCAATCGGTCTCGAAAGGCAGCTGGGCTGCCTCGTCGAACCGGGCCTTGTTGCGGCCCCGGTAGGCCCACACCCAAATGCCGATGAAGCAGGCCATCGAAGCCAGCGTGGCCACGATGCGCATGGTGGTGATGTCCATGGGATATCTCCTGTGTTGCTGGATTGGGCTTACTTGAGCGCGCGGCCCATGACTTGCAGATAGGCAATGAGCGCATCCATTTCGGTCTTGCCCTTCACCTCGGCAGGCGCCGCAGCAATCTGCTCGTCCGTGTAAGGCACGCCGACAGTGCGCAGCGCCTTCATGCGGGGTGCGACATCCGTGGGGTCCACCAGGTTCTTTTCGAGCCAGGGGTAGGCAGGCATGTTCGACTCTGGCACCACGTCGCGCGGGTTGTTCAGGTGGATGCGATGCCATTCATCGCTGTACTTGCCACCCACACGGTGCAGGTCAGGCCCGGTGCGCTTGCTGCCCCACTGGAAGGGGTGGTCATACACAAACTCGCCCGCCACCGAGTAGTGACCGTAACGCAGCGTCTCAGCGCGGAAGGGGCGGATCATCTGCGAATGGCAGTTGTAGCAACCCTCGCGGAGGTACACGTCGCGACCGATCAGTTGCACCGAGGTGTAGGGCTCCACACCCTTGACGGCCTCTGTGGTGGACTTCTGGAAGAACAGGGGCACGATCTCTACCAGGCCGCCAATGGCGATCACCAGCAGGATCAGCACGATCATCAGGAAGTTGTTGGTCTCCACCTTTTCATGGGTGAAGCCAGTGGAACCGGTAGAAGCAGATGGTTTGTTGTCAGACATGGGTTATCTCTCCTTCGGGGCTCAAGCGTGGGCCGCGTTCACAGCAGGAATTGGCACCTTGACCGAGCGACCCGAGATCGCCGTCAGCCACACGTTCCAGGCCATCACCAGCATGCCGCCCAGGTACAGCAGACCACCGGCCACGCGGATCACGTAGAAGGGATACGTCGCCTTGACGCTC
>JAUXZO010000219.1 GCA_030692685.1 Acidovorax sp.
AAAAAAAAAGGGGGGAACAATGAATAAGAAAACGATTTTGTTTTTGGCAATTTTGGCCTTGGTAGCTTTGCCCACGATGGCCATGGGGGCGGTGAGCGCACCGACCACGCCGGGCGCCGTTGAATTTTCCCTGGGCGGCTACATCAAAATGGAGACCGACTGGGACTCCACCCAAATGAACAAAAACATGGTGTCCCCGGTGTTCCGCAACAACGATCCCAGCGGGCAGCACGGCCGCCTGAAGATGACCGCCAACAGTTCCCGGTTCAACTTCACCATGAAAGGCCCGAAGGTCTTTGGCGCCCAGATCACCGGCTTCCTGGAATTTGACTGTGACGCCGCCGGCAACGCTGTGGGGCAAGGTGACCTCGTTACGACTTTCCGGATGCGCCATGCGTTCTTCCGGCTGAACTGGCCGGAGACCGAACTGTTGATGGGCCAGTACTTCGGGATGTTCAGCGAATTCTGTCCGGAAGGCGCCCAGGACGGGTCCATGCAGTTTGTGGGCTCCGCCGTGCAGCGGCCGCCCCAGATTCGCCTGACCCAGAAGTTCCTGGGCACCTACACCCTGGCCGCGGCCATCGTCGGACCCACGAACATGTATGACTCCAGAGCGGCGGCCTGGATAAGCGCCAACGCAGCCCCAGCCGCTGGTGCTGTTGGTGGTGTGACCAACCTGCCCGGCGAAACTTCGGAAACCCCGCAGCTCCAGGTTAAGGCTGCTTATGAGAAAGACCTCTGGGGCAAGGCCGCCTTCTACGGCACGCCCCGGGGTTTTGTGGCCCAGGTGGCCTATGCCTGGCAGCGCACCCGCTATCGCCCCGGTGACATTGCGGCCCACCAAACCTTTGGGGATAACGGCTACCAGGCTTTGGGAGCCGCCATGTTTGGTAACCAGGGTGCCGTAGGCCAGGTGCAGAACAACCAGCAGTACCTCAACCCCTGGATCGTGCAGGGCACTCTGTTCATCCCGGTACTGGCCACCACCACCGCCAACCTGGCGGGCACCGCCTCCTTGACGGCCCAATGGTATGTCGGCGAGGGCCTTGACTTCGTGGGTGAGGGTCTTGCCAGCCAGGGCAGCTACCTGGTCTTTCAGAATAAAGGGCAGCTCCCTGGCGCGGGCGCCTTGGGCGGCCCCATCACCAACTTCTACGACCGGAAGCTCAACAAGCGGTATGGCGGCTATGTCCAGGCCCAGTACTACTTCACCAACCAGTGGTTCACCAACTTCGTCTGGGGCATGAGCAAGTCCTATGATGTCACCCGGGACCGGGCGGCCGATACTGTAAGCCCGGCCTCTAACCCGGAAGGCTACCGCATTGCCGCGCCGGCGGATTTGATCAACTTATGGCAGAGCTTCAACATCACCCTGTGGTACCGGCCCATTCAGGCCCTGAAGTTCGGCTTGCAGTACAGCTACGATATGACCACCTACTTCCAGCGGACCCAAACCGCTGTTGCGGCCGGTGGTGCGCTCGGGACAGCCATCGCTAACCCGGCTGCAACTGCGATAACGGCCCCGGGCGGCCCCGGGGTCACCAACACGGGTGAAAACCATCGGATAATGTTCGCCGGGTTCT
>JAUXZO010000221.1 GCA_030692685.1 Acidovorax sp.
GCGCACGACCAGAACGCGCAAAGCGCCGTCCTGAATATCAGAAATCACCCGGTAATCACCTACCCGGTACTTCCATAGATTGCCCAATTTGGAGCCTTTAAGGGCTTCCCCAATGCTGCGCGGATCGTCCAGCTTGGAAACCCGTTCAAACAAAAAAGAAAGGATGCGACGCGCCACCTGAGGGTCAAGTTTGTCCAGGTCGTGCTCGGCGGCTCCGTCGAATTCAACTTTCCATGCCATAGCGCTTCATCACCTCTTCGATTGGAATGGTCGTGCTACGGCCAGCTCTAATGTCAATCAGGCGCTGTTCAGCTAAGTAAAGGTCCTCCATGTCATCCAAGTGTTCACGGATAGCCTCCAGCATGTAGAAGGTTTTTGATCGGCCAGTTTTGTCGGCCAGGTCGTTCAGACGGATATTCAGATCGTCAGGTAGTCGCAGAGAAACAGCCATGGCGGCACCTCTTGTAATACATGTATTTCATGATACTACGGGTTGAAGAAAAATGCCACCGCCAGTGCCGCCCGATATAATCGGGTTACCTTCACAACGACTGTGTCGTTGGCAAGCAGAGCGCGATCGACGCCTCTCTAAATGTGGTCGTCCCTCATCCTAGGTTTTGCTCCCCTCGGGCATCTCCACAACCGGTACCCAACCCGGATTTTTTAAGCGCCACCCCGAGGGGTGATCCGCCTCGTTTCATTGGCCCACGCCTACGCGCGTGCCGCCGATTTCCCATCGTCTTCACCGCTGAGATCGCGCTTGCGCGAACGCTCGATTGCAGTGCGCGCGCTTGCGCGTGCATCTGCACATCGAGCGTCGCTCGCGAGCGAAGCGAGCGTGCGATTGAGCGCAGCGAATGAAGTCCGCCAGGACTTGATTCGCTGCTCATTGGCCACTCGTTAACCGATGCTCCCACCGGAGACGAAACACCCGTCTCTGTGAGCACGTAAGTGCGCCACAGAGACGGGTGCATCAACCAGCCTGCAGCCCAATAGCGGCGCGGGTCTCGGCGTTTTTTGATGCTACGAAAAACGACGATGAGCAAGTCTTGGCCAACAAGTTGGCCAAGGCATCCATTTGGCAAAAAACACCCTGCGAGGACTGGACGCGGGCGGCGCTAGGCCGTCCCGCTATAGGACTGACCACCTCCACGAGCTGGATGTTTTTTGCCCACCTCAGTTGCCCCTTTAGGGGCCACAAATTAAGCGCTGCCGCGCTATAGAAAACGGCACCTCCCAATGTCCGCCAGGTACACGACCTGCGCATAAAACTTAACCGCCGATGTGGTCCGGGAGGGGGTAGAAAAGTCGCGTTTGTTTGCTGTTCAGCACCTCCCGGATCACATCTGGCGGTGCGACTTTCTACCGGGTTGTGCGCTGCCATTCAGCGCACTTTCCAAAGGGCGTGCTGCGCCTTTTGGAAAGGAAAGGAGGCACGTTGTGTCGAGGAATTTTGGTTTGGGTTCGAGGGACATGGCCACGGCTGGCCAGTTCGCACTGAACGCGGCAGCGAAGTCAAAAAACTTGGGCTTTTCGACCGCTGCAACGAATGGGAACAGGTGGTCAGCGTTCGCCAGCTGGGCAAAGGATCACGGAGTGAAAAAGATGGAGAACGTAAGTGGTGACCTGGTGCGCGAATACGGACGCCAATTGGCCGGCAAAGTGGACGCTGGGGAATTGGCTCCAAGCACCGCGCAGAACATGGTCAGCGTCGTTAATTCGGTCATGAGCTTGGCGACGAAATGGGACTCCATTTCACCGACCAAGGATTGCGGCATCGAACAGCGAACCGCGATCCGTGAGGACGCGCCTGGCGCGCTGGACCGAGGCACTTACGAGCGCGCGCTCCAGGCGGTCCGCGAAGAATTTGGACCCAAGGGCGGGGCAGTGGTTGAGCTAGCCCGCGAGCTTGGTCTGCGCAGCAAAGAGGCCAGCCTGCTCGATGCGAAAGCCGCGTGCGAGGAGGTCAAAGAGCGGGGTTACATCACGATCAGCGAGGGCACAAAGGGCGGACGCGAGCGCGAGATCGAGATCCGCACGCCGGAGCAGGCCAGCGCGCTCGTGCGCGCTGCCGAGGCCCAGGGCGATGACCGGGCCGTGATGCCATCCGGTGAGAACTGGCAGACCTGGCGCGAAGGGGAGCTCCGGGATGTCCGCGAGCTCGTCCAGGAGCACACCGGCGGGGGCCTGCACGACCTGCGCGCGAGCTATGCATGCGAGCGGTACGAGGGTCTTACGGGCCACGACGCGCCATGCGCGGGGGGGCAGATCGAGGACAAGGATGCCGACCGGGAAGCGCGCGAGCTGATCGCGGCCGAGCTTGGCCACGGCCGCGCCGATGTGGTGAGCGAGTACGTTGGGGGTCGGAAATGAGCTTGCGGCACCAGGTAGAGCAGATCACCCACGGGTGGGCGGCCAAGGGAAACAAAGCCCATCGACGCAGGCAACGCGCCCACATGGACAAGTTCGCGGCCCACGCAGAGGCCCTAGGAGCGCGCGACGCAGGCCAGGTGGGGGGTAGGACTGTAATTTCGTTTTGGAAGGCTCTACGGGCCGGAAAAGCGCCATCCCTGGCCACTCAGATGGACTACTGGCGCTCGATCAACGAGCTTTGGCATATCTGGGGCAAGGTTGGGGAACCGCCGAGACCTCGGCCTGCTTCGACTGGTGAGCAAAAGGGGGGGAGCCGCCCCGAAGAGGGCGGGGGGGCGTAGCCCCACGGGGGGCCGGGGGGCCGCAGGCCTCACCGTTTGGGGGCCGGTCGCCCCCCTGTGGGGGGCACTTTTTTGGTGCTTCCCCTCGCGAGAACTTTATCCACAGCCCTCGCGCGGATTAAAGAATATTAAATACCTATTAGCAGGCCCGTTTTACGAGGGAGAGCGGTGGGTGGAAAGACGTGCCTCGGTGGGTGGAAAGACGTGCCCAAGGGGGGGCTAGAACCCTCCGTCTGTGGATAACTTCATGGGCGTTTTGCCGCTTGACTGAGGTGCTTTTGCTGAGCTTTGGAGGGTGTCCGCTGGACGATCACTAGGTCGTACTGGTCGATGCTCCAGCTCTCGATGGCTCCCGCGCCTACCAGGTCGTCCAGCGCCTTTTTGAGCATCCGCTTGAACTCCTTCATGGCGGCAACGCTTCCGCAAAGGTTGTGCAGCGTCTCCACCTTGTAGGGATAGGGCTTGGCGTGCGTGGCATAGAAGCCGTGCAACCACTTGGCCAGCGCGCTCTTGCCCAGCGCCATGCGCTGGTTCCAGTCGATGTGCGAATAGCCAGCCTCGTACAGGTTCAGCATGTCCTTATCGAAAATGACCACGTAGCGGCCCGTGTCTTCGTCGCGGTACGCCTTGTGGACCAAGGTGCCCATAAAGGTCATCCGGGCCTTGGTGTCGGTGATCTCGATGCCGCCAGTCACCAGCCGCATCACCTGATCTTTGAATTGCTCATGCTGCTCGCCGGAGGTTTTACGCCCCAGCGCCTTGAGGAACGAGTGCACCATGAACTCCACTCGTTTGCCTAAGGGGTGGGGCATGGCGAGGTGCAGCATGCCCTCAAGCACGTCCAGATCGGTCTGGTTGAAGGTTTCGCCCTTGAACCGGATTTCGTAACCATCAACGGCTGCGACCAGCGTCCGTTTCTTGTGAACGGTGCGTTCCTGGCCAACGCCGAACAGCGCTCCGCGCAGGATGGCGTTTGGCACGCCGCGCACCTCGTCCGGCCAAAGCTCAAGCTTCAACTGGCGGTCTGGTGCCGAAGCCTTCTTGCTGGCTTTGGCTTCGGCCACCTTGCGGGCGGCCGTCTCCCTCAAGCGGGCGATCTTCTGGTCTGGGGTCACCGATACACCTCTCGCCGGTTACCAACGCGCACGACCAGAACGCGCAAAGCGCCGTCCTGAATATCAGAAATCACCCGGTAATCACCTACCCGGTACTTCCATAGATTGCCCAATTTGGAGCCTTTAAGGGCTTCCCCAATGCTGCGCGGATCGTCCAGCTTGGAAAC
>JAUXZO010000207.1 GCA_030692685.1 Acidovorax sp.
GGCGATCGTGCGCACCATCCTGGCGCTGGCGACCAGCCTGGACCTGGAGGTGGTGGCCGAGGGGGTGGAGACGACGGGGCAGCTGGGGTTCTTGAGGCTGCATGGGTGTGAGGCTTTCCAGGGGTATTTGTTTGGGCGGCCTGGGCCGGTGGAGGACATCGATGCCTATTTGCAGCCAGCACGGTGACGATATTGGTCTGAACCTGCGCGCGGCACCTGCCGACGCCACGCCATGAATGGCGTGGCCGAGGGAGCCGGCATGCGGTTCGACAAGGTGTTGGACCGCCAGGCGCCCGGGGTGCGCGGCTTGGTGCTGGTGTGC
This sequence comes from Acidovorax sp., assembly GCA_030692685.1. Classification (GTDB taxonomy): domain Bacteria; phylum Pseudomonadota; class Gammaproteobacteria; order Burkholderiales; family Burkholderiaceae_C; genus Acidovorax. The sequence continues at coordinate 323 of JAUXZO010000207.1, forward strand.
GCGTTGGCTCTCTTGGGCGCGTGGCTGGTGGTGCAGGCAGCGGCCCACTGGCGTGGGTCTGAACGGGCGGTTGAACGTTCGCGCCTGCTGCTGCAGACGGCCGATGCAATGCTCAGCCAGACCATGGGCGGGGGCATGTTGGGGGCGGTTTCGTTGCTGGGTTTGAGCGAGCCCTTGCTCAAGGACATGGCCAAAGGCCATCTGGCCCCAGATGACACCGAAGCTTTGGCCCGCCTGGCGGTGGCGCGCGGGCGGTTCCAGGTCAACGGCGTGTATGTGATGTCCGCTGATGGCACGGTGGTGGCACATGAGACAGCGGGTGAGCGGTCCACTGGCATCAACCTCGCCTTCCGGCCGTACTTTCAGCAGGCCGTCAATGGCGCTAACAGCGTGTATGCGGCCATTGGCAGCAATACCCAGGAGCGCGGCCTGTATTACGCGGCGCCCCTGTACGAAAGCGATACCCCATCAAGCGCCATCATTGGCGTGGTGATGTTCAAGGTTGGTGTGCAGTCTTTTGACGGGTTGCTCAAGCGCTCGGGTCTGACCACAGTGTTGTTGTCTCCACAGGGCGTAGTCTTTTCCTCCACTCGTCCTGAATGGGTGTTTGCCGTGGCGCCGCCCCTCACACAAGCGCGCATCGACAGCATTCGGGCATCGCGGCAGTTTGGCAACCACTTTGAAAACGGCGTGGCCTCTGCATTGCCATTTGCGCCCGATGCCGACAGCGTCATGCTCAACGGCGTGGACTATGCGGTGGATCGCCGCAGCATCGACTGGAACGACCCCGGCGGAAATTGGCAACTGGTGGTGTTGGACGACATCAGTGCGCTGATGTCCACCACCCAGCGGATGCAGGTGGGTGGGGCCGCGTTTGTCTTGCTGGGGCTGATGGGGCTGCTGATGCTGGCCTTGCTGCGCAGCCGTGCGCGGGTGGCCACGGCGCTGGAGCGTTTTGGGGTTTTGGGGGCTGCACTGGAGACCAGTCCGGTATCCGTCGTGATCACCGACGGGGATGGCCGCATCGAATGGGTGAACCCGCAGTACGAACGCAACACCGGCTACGCGCTGGAGGAAGTGCGGGGCAAGAAACCGTCGCTGGTGGCCAGTGGTCAGACACCAGCGCAGACGTACCAGGTGATGTGGTCCACGTTGTTGTCCGGTCAGTCGTGGCAGGGGCATTTTGTGAACCGTCGCAAGGATGGCAGCATTTACCACGACGAAGCCACCCTGTCGCCAGTATTTGATGGGCGGGGCAATCGCATCGCCATCGTGGGCCTGCACGAGGACGTGTCCGAACGCATCCAGGCCCAAAAAGAGCTGGAGCGCCGCGAGCGGTTGCTCAACGAGTTGTTGGAGCAGCAAACCGCCATTTTCGACAACGCGCCGCCCATCGTGTTGGTGTGTGAGGGGCAGTTTCGCCAGTTCAACCCGGCTTTTGTGGAACTCATGGGCGGCACGGCCTCGCAACTGCTGGGGTTGGGTGTGTCCGCGCTGTTCGGTAGCACGGGTAACTCTGACCTCTTTGCGGCCCGTGTGGCCCCAGGCCTTGCGGCGGGTCAGGCCCTGCGCGAGACCGCAACCCTGCACCGTCTGGACGGCAGCAAGTTTGAAGCGCGCTTGGCAGGCCGCAGCTTGAAGATTGAAGGTTTTAGTACTGCTTCCATCTGGGTTATCGAAGATGTGAGCGAGCAGCGCCGGGCCGAAGTCGCCATGCAGCAAGCGAAAGACCGCCTGGAGCTGGCGCAGGAGGCCGGCAAGATAGGCGTGTTCGACATTGACCTGGTGGCCGATGAGGTGCTGTGGAGCGAAAAACTGGTCGCCATGCTGGGCTTGCCCCCCCAAGAGCAAGTGCGTACCAAGCGAGACTGGATGGATCGCCTGCACCCCGATGACCGGGACCGTGCGATCGCGCATTTTGCCCAATGCCTTGCCAGCGGTGCGGGGGATCTGCGCGACTCCTGGCGCATTGTGCGGCCCGATGGCGAGGTGCGGTGGTTCCTTTCGGCCGCGCGCATCTTCCGCGATGAAGCGGGCAACCCCGTGCGGGTTGTGGGTGTCAACGTGGACATTCATGACCAGAAGCTCTTGGAGGCCCGCGTGGCCGAGCAACTGGATTTTCAGCAGGCGCTGATCGATGCGATTCCGGTGCCGCTGTTTTACAAAGGGGCAGACGGGCGGTACATCGGCTTCAACCGCGCCTACGAACAGGCCTTTGGCGTGCAGCGCGAAAACCTGATCGGCAAGACCGTGATGGACCTCGACTTTTTGCCGGAGAGTGACCGCAACCGGTTTGACGCAGACTCGTACGAGGCGCTGCACGGGGTGCAATCGGTGCACAAGGAGGTGGACATGCCATATGCCGATGGCCTGATCCACCACACCCTGTTCTGGCTGCACGGGTTTTCGCGGCCTGATGGCTCCCCGGGCGGTGCCATCGGCACTTTTGTGGACATCACCGACCGCCAGCGTGCCGAGCAGGATCTGCGCCGCGCCAAAGAGCTGGCCGAGGAGTCCACTGCGCTCAAATCCAATTTTCTGGCCAACATGAGCCACGAGATCCGCACGCCCATGAACGCGATCATCGGCATGTCGCACCTGGCGCTCAAGTCGGGGCTCTCGCCGCGCCAGCACGACTATGTCAGCAAGATCCAGCAGGCGGGCCAGCATCTGCTGGGCGTGATCAACGACATCCTTGATTTCTCCAAGATCGAGGCGGGCAAGCTGGCGGTAGAAAAGCACCCGTTCATGATCGACCGCATGCTGGAGAGCGTTTCAGATGTGGTTGGCTACAAGGCAGGCGCCAAGGGGCTGGAGCTGGTCTGCGACGTGGCGGCCGACGTCCCGCCCAATCTGGTGGGAGACTCGCTGCGGCTGGGGCAGATTCTTATCAACTTCGCCAACAACGCCATCAAGTTCACCGAAACGGGTGAGATCAGCCTTGCCGTGCGACTGCTGGAAGCGGCGGGCAACCGCGTGATGCTGCGGTTCGAAGTGCGCGACACCGGCATTGGATTGACCCCGGAGCAGATGGGCCGCTTGTTCCAGAGTTTTCAGCAGGCCGACACCTCCACCACGCGCCGCTACGGCGGTACGGGTCTGGGCCTGGCTATTTGCAAGAGCCTGGCAGAACTCATGGGCGGTGAGGTGGGGGTGGACAGCACATTCGGCAAAGGGTCTACCTTTTGGGTGTCGTTGCCCCTGGAGCGGGGCGCGCCCGCGCGGGTGCTGCTGCCGCCGCCCGATCTGCGCGGCAGCCGCGTGCTGGTGGTGGACGACAACCACACCGCAGCCACTGTGCTGTCAGACATGCTGCACGCCATGGGCTTTGAGGTAGAACAGGCGCATTCGGGTCTGGAGGCGCTGGACCGCCTGCGCCAGTCCATGGTTGAGCAGCGGCTTTTTGGCTTGCTGCTGCTCGACTGGCACATGCCCGGCATGGACGGTATTGAGCTGGCGGGCCACATCCGCAGTCTGGGCATGGTGCGGGTGCCGCAGATGCTCATGGTCACCGCCTATGGGCGCGAAGACGTGATGCGGGCCGCGCGCGCGCAGGGCATTGAGACCGTGCTCATCAAGCCCGTCAACGCGTCGCTGTTGTTCGACACCTTGATGCAGCCGCTGGAGCACTCCACCCACAGTGGCCGCCGTGTGGTGACACCCGCCCCGGCTGCGGACGAACTGCCCCTCGAAATCCGCGGCGCCTATGTGCTGCTGGTGGAGGACAACGAGCTCAACCAGATGGTGGCGGTGGAGCTGCTGCAGGACGCAGGTTTTGCCGTAGACGTGGCCGAGAACGGGCGCATCGCCATCGACCGCATTGAGCGCAAACACTATGACGTGGTATTGATGGACATGCAGATGCCCATCATGGACGGCGAGACCGCTACCCGCCAGTTGCGGGCCGATCCGCGCTATGCGCACTTGCCCATCATCGCCATGACCGCCAATGCCATGGAGGCCGACCGCCAGCGCTGTTTTGCTGCGGGCATGAACGACCATGTTGCCAAACCCATTGAACCCGCTGCTTTGTGGGCCGCATTGGCGCGCTGGATACGGCCCCGCCCGGGCCTGGGTGCGCCACCCACGGGCGCTCCTCCCTTGGTGGCTGCAAGGGGCGTGCCGATCGCCCCTGGGCCCTTGCTTCCGCCCGCCGTGGTCTTGCCCGCAGTGGTGGGGTTGGACACCACCCTGGGCCTGCAGCGGGCCCTGGGAAAGCCGGTGCTGTATGGCGAGATGCTGCGCCGGTTTGCTGAGGGACAGGCCGACGTGCTGACCGATTTACAGCAGGCGCTGGCCGCAGGCGATATGGTTTTGGCCGAGCGCCTGGCGCACACGCTGCGTTCGGTGGCCGCCAACATTGGCGCGCAAGACGTGTCCGACCGCGCCCAGGCGCTGGAAGGCGCATTGCGCACCCCACAAACCGCAGACACCCACGCCAGCTTGTTGGTAGAACTGGGAGCTGCGCTGCAGCCCGTGTTGGGGGGGCTGCAGGCCTGGGCACCGCAAGCGGTGGCGGTGGCCCTGGCGGCAACACCCGATAGCACCGCGCAGGATGCGAGCCCCGCAGGGGCGCTGGAGCGCCTTGGCCAGCTGCTGGCGCACGATGACCCTGCAGCCACCGATTTTTTACAACACAATGCCAGTGTGCTGAAGGCCGTGCTGGGAGACGCCTTCAAAGTGGTGGAGATGCACACCCTGAATTTTGATTTCGAGCAGGCCCTGGAGGCGATGGCCGCCGTGCCAGGCCCCGAGCACCCTGCCGTTCACACCCCCTGAGCGGCACAACACGCAGGACAACCCATGGACAACGCGCCCTTTGCCTCCAACCAGGCAGCTCTCGTTGATAAACCGATTGCCACGGTGCTGGTGGTGGACGACACGCCGGACAACCTCACCCTCATGGGCAGCCTGCTGCGCGAGCACTTTTTGGTGAAGGTGGCCAACCATGGCGACAAGGCGCTGAAGATTGCGCAGTCGGATACGCCGCCCGACCTGATCTTGCTCGACATCATGATGCCGGAGGTGGATGGCTACGAAGTCTGCCGCCGCCTGAAGGCCGCGCCCGCCACGCGCGATATTCCGGTCATCTTTCTCACCGCGCGGTCTGACCCCGACGACGAGCGCATGGGCCTGGCACTGGGCGCGGTGGATTACATCACCAAGCCCATCAGCCCACCCATCCTGCTGGCCCGCGTCAACACGCACCTGGCGCTTAAGGCCACGGCAGATTTTCTGCGCGACAAAAGCGCCTATCTGGAGCGCGAAGTGGCCATGCGCACGCTGGAGGTGCAGGCCATCCAGGACGTGACCATCATGGCCATGACGTCGCTGGCCGAGACGCGCGACAACGAAACCGGCAACCACATTCGGCGCACGCAGCTGTATGTGAAGACACTGGCCGAGCGGCTGCGGCACCACCCACGGTTTGAGCATCTGCTCAATGAACGCATGATTGAGCTGCTCTACAAGTCGGCTCCGCTGCACGACATTGGCAAGATCGGCATCCCCGACAGCATCTTGCTCAAGCCCGGCAAACTCACGGTGGAGGAGTTCGAGGTCATGAAGACCCACACCACGCTGGGCCGCAATGCGATTGAAGACGCCGAGCGTCGCCTGGGAATGCGGGTGGCGTTTTTAAGCGTCTCGAAAGAGATCGCCTACAGCCACCAGGAAAAATGGGATGGTTCGGGTTACCCCGAAGGACTGGCGGGGGACAGCATCCCCGTGTCAGCGCGCCTGATGGCCGTGGCGGATGTGTACGACGCGCTGATCAGCAAGCGCGTCTACAAGCCCGCCTACTCGCACGACCAAGCCTGCAACACCATCATGCGCGGCAAGGGCACGCACTTTGACCCGGACATGGTGGATGCCTTCGTGGACATTGCGGAAGACTTTCGCAGCATTGCCCAGAAGTACCCGGACCCGAACTGAACACCGCCCAGAGAGGCGGTGTTCATGCATCAGAACGGTGCGTCTTGGCTCTTGGTCGCGTCGGCCTGTGGGGCGCCTTCAGCGGGGCTGGAGTCCGCGTCCAATGCGGCCGCAGTATCGACCGCAGTGTCGGCTGCAGCGTTTGCGGGCGCATCGGCAGCCGCCGCCTGGCGAACGGCAGCCTTGTCGCCAGCGCTTGCAAACTTGCTGTACTTGGAGAGGATGGGCACCAGCTGGCCGTAAATGCGCGGGTTGCCCGCCAGGCATTCGCGCTGCTCCAGGAAGTCCGCCTCGCCCGTGAAATTGCCCACCAGGCCACCGGCTTCCGTCACCAACAGCGAGCCCGCAGCCACGTCCCATATCGACAAGCCGGTTTCAAAGAAACCATCGGTGAAGCCCGCAGCCACGTAGGCCAGGTCCAGCGCGGCGGCGCCGGGGCGGCGCAGGCCTGCCGTGCGCTGCATCACGTCGCTCATCATGTTCAGGTAGCTCTTGAAGTTGTCGCCCGGGCGGAACGGAAAGCCTGTGGAAACCAGGCAGTCCTTGAGCTGGGTGCGCTTGCTCACGCGGATGCGGCGCTCGTTCAGGTAGGCGCCGCGGCCCTTGGTCGATGTGAACAGGTCGTTGCGCGACGGGTCATAAATGACGGCTTGCTCAACCTTGCCTTTGACGGCCAAAGCGATGCTCACGCAGTACACCGGAAAGCCGTGGATGAAGTTGGTGGTACCGTCCAGCGGGTCGATGATCCAGACGAATTCCGAATCCTTGGCGCCATATTCGGTGCCCGACTCTTCGGCCAGGATGCCGTGGCCGGGGTAGGCCGTGAGCAGCGTCTCGATGATGATTTTTTCGGACGCGTGGTCCACTTCGGTCACAAAGTCGTTGATCTGCTTTTGCGAGATACGCACCGATTCCACGTCAAGGGCCGCGCGGTTGATGATGGCGCCGGCGGCGCGTGCGGCCTTGATGGCCACGTTAAGCATGGGGTGCAGATTGGACGACATAGATTGTGGTGTTGAGCAAGGTGCCCGCATGCAACGGTGACATGGGCAGCCTGCGAATCAGGAGCGGTGCGATCCGGCCCGGCGATGCGGGCGGCGACAATGAGGGCGGGATTTTACCCGCAGAGTCCTTTTTTGCCTAACAGCGCGCCCTTTTTCCTCGTCCTGCCTTTGCCCATGAAGACCCGTTTCATCCTGATCAACACCAGCCACGCCGGTAATGTGGGCGCCGCTGCCCGCGCCATGAAAACCATGGGCTTTGACGACCTGGTGCTGGTGGCCCCGCGCTGGCCCAACGTGCTGCGGCGCGAGGAAACCATCCAGCGCGCCAGCGGCGCCCTCGATGTGCTGGAGAACGCCCGCATCGTGGCCACGCTCGATGAAGCGCTGGACGGCATCAGCCACCTGTGCGCCACGGCGATGACCCCACGTGACTTTGGCCCGCCCACCGCATCGCCGCGGGCGCACTTCGGTCTGCTATTAAAACAAGAGCTACTAGCGATTGATGGACAAGCGATAGAGGCCAAAAACACTCAAATTTCTGAAGAATCAGCGCCCATCCCACAGGTCACAGCCAGCCAGGCGGGTGTGGCCTTCCTGTTCGGCTCCGAGCGTTTTGGCATGACCAACGAAGACGTCTACCGCTGCCATGTGGCGCTGTCCATTCCCACCAATCCCGGCTTCGGCTCGCTCAACCTGGGTGCCGCCATCCAGGTCGTCGCTTACGAATGGCGCATGGCGCTGGGCGGTTTTGCGGTGTCAGACGCCACACCACCGCGCGCGCTGGCGGATGCCGCCCAAGTGGCTGGCATGCTGGGCCACTGGGAGCAGGCGCTCACCACCATCGGCTTTCTGGACCCCGCCGCGCCCAAGAAGCTCATGCCCCGCCTTAACCAGCTTTTCAACCGCGCGCAGCTGGGCACCGAAGAAATCCACATCTTGAGAGGTGTCGCCAAAGCCATGATCGAGGCGGCAGAGGCGAAACGATAGACTGGCAGCCCATTTACGAAGAACCATAACAACGATGCTTGCCCGCCTGCGCTCCGATATCCAGTGCATCCTTGACCGCGATCCTGCCGCGCGCAGCACGTTTGAGGTGATCACCTGTTATCCGGGCCTGCACGCGATCTGGCTGCATCGCCCCGCGCACTGGTGCTGGCACCACGGCCTGAAGTGGCCGGGCCGTTTTATCTCGCACTTTGCACGCTGGTTCACCGGCATCGAGATCCACCCCGGCGCCAAGATCGGCGAGCGCGTGTTCTTCGACCATGCCATGGGCGTGGTGGTGGGCGAGACGGCCGAGATTGGCGACGGCTGCACCATCTACCAGGGCGTCACGCTGGGCGGCACTTCGCTGTACAAAGGCGCCAAACGCCACCCCACGCTGGGCAAGGATGTGGTCGTGAGCGCAGGCGCCAAGGTGCTGGGCGGGTTCGAGGTGGGCGACGGGGCAAAAATAGGCAGCAACGCCGTGGTCATCAAACCTGTGCCCCCCGGCGCCACGGCGGTAGGTATCCCGGCGCGCATCATCCCGTCCAAAGCGGGCGAAAGCGCCGACGTGACCGAGCCACAACAGGCGCGCAAGTTCACGGCTTATGGCATCACGCAAGAGGACGACCCGCTCTCGCAAGCCATGCGCGGGCTGATCGACAACGCGTCGTCGCAAGAGCACCAGATTGCGCTGCTGTGGCAGGCCATCGAGAAGCTATCGGCCAACCCCCAGAACAAGGACTGCGTACCGTGTGACGCGGCGCTTAAAGAGCAGTTCGAGGCGGGCAAGCTCAACGAGCTGGTGGGGAAGTAGCGTAGCGGCCTGACCCCGGTTTTCTTTAGAACCTTAGAATCGATTTGCTATAAAAAATATAGCTGCTAGCGCTTGTGGATTAAGCGCTAGCAGCTGTTTTTGATTAAAACTCTGAAGAATCAAGCGTTGCGGGGCGCGCGCACCGCGTTCTTCGGCCTGAACGCCTTGCAGACCTCGTCCCGCGTCTCCAGATACGGCCCGCCAATCAGGTCGATGCAGTACGGCACTGCGGCAAAGATGCCGGGCACCAGTTGCTTGCCTTCGGCATCTTTCAGGCCTTCCAGCGTTTCCGCAATCGCCTTGGGCTGGCCTGGCAGGTTGACGATCAAACTCTGGTCACGCACCACGGCCACCTGGCGCGACAGGATGGCTGTCGGCACAAACTTCAGGCTGATCTGGCGCATCTGCTCGCCAAAGCCGGGCATTTCCTTGTGCGCCACGGCCAAGGTGGCCTCGGGGGTCACGTCGCGCAGGGCAGGGCCTGTGCCGCCAGTGGTCAGCACCAGGCTGCAGCCCGCGTTGACCAGTTCGATCAGCGTGGCGCTGATGCCATCCTGCTCATCAGGGATCAGGCGTGATTCAAACGTGATGGGGTTGTGCAGCGCGCGGGTGAGCCAGTCTTGCAGCGCGGGCAGGCCCTTGTCTTCGTAGACACCGGTGCTGGCGCGGTCGCTGATGGAGACGATGCCGATTTTCACCGCGTCATGGCTGCTCACCGGCTCAGGCATCGTTGCTGTCCTCATCGGCATCATCATCATCAACAGCCTCGTCCGTGCCGGTGCCGCCCAGGTGCTCGCGCACCAGCTGGAACAGTTCGCGGTAGGCGCGGCCCTTGCGGGGGGCCAAGCCTTGCGAGACCTGTACGTTGGCGACCTTGCCTGCGGGCTGCGCATCCTTGCGGGCCTGGCGAACCAGCGCGCGCACCTGCTGGGTATCGGTGTCAGGGTGCTCGGCCATCCAGAGGGGCAGGGCGTCGTCGTCGGCGATCAGGCGGTCGCGCCATTGTTCGGCCAGGTGCAGATTGAGTTTTTCGGTGGCAGAGCCCTTGTGCTGCTCTTCGAGGGCCTGGCGGGCGGCCAGCACCACGTCAGGGTCGAGCTTGCGCATGATCTTGCCCACGTACTGCATCTGGCGGCGCTTGCCTTCAAAGTTGGTGATGCGTTTGGCTTCGGCCAGCGCGTCCACCAGTTTGTCGGGCAGGCCCACGGACTCAACCAGGTCGGCGCGCAGATTCAACAGCTCTTTGCCCAGGTCCTGCAGTTCGTCGCTTTCGCGTTTGAGATCGGTGCGGCTGGCATCGGGTGTGCCTTTGAGTTCGGCCTTGAGCTGAATGTCCATTTCGCTGCCTTCGGCAACGAACTGGCCTCGCACAAAATAGCCTTTTTTGGGTTTGCGTGACATGGGGTGGGGGCAAAAAGAGAGGTGGCGGCGGGTGCGCCACAGTGGCAAGTATCATAGCTGCCGCTATGAATAAACCCTCCCATCGCGCTGCGCGCGCTTCCAGCGCACCAGTCGCCACGTCCGCATCTGCCACCTCCCGCACCCCTGACAACGGCTTCAGCTACAGCCGCCCGTTCTTTGAAGAGCTGGTGGACCGGGCCCTGGACCACGCCAAAAAACTGGGCGCCACCGATGCGGGTGCCGAGGCGTCCGAGGGCTGCGGCCTGTCGGTCAGCGTGCGCAAGGGCGAGCTGGAGAACGTGGAACGCAACCGCGACAAGTCGCTGGGCGTGACGGTGTACCTGGGCAAGCGCCGTGGCAATGCCAGCACCTCTGATTTTTCCAACAAGGCCATCGAACAAACGGTGCAGGCCGCCTACGACATTGCACGTTTTACGGCAGAGGACCCCATGGCGGGCCTGCCGGACGCCGACGACATTGCGCCGCCCGACACCCACCGCGACCTGGACCTGTTTCACCCTTGGGCGATTGATAGTGAGGCCGCTGCCCGCATCGCCATGGAATGCGAAGCCGCAGCCCTCAAAACCCACCGCCGCATCACCAACAGCGAAGGCGCGGGCGTGTCGGCCCAGCAAAGCCATTTTTTCAGCGCACACACACGCGGCTTTCGCGGTGGCTACGCCAGCTCGCGCCACAGCTTTTCGGTCGCTCCAATAGCATCGCTGCCGGGCCGCAACGCCGAGATGCAGCGCGATGCCTGGTACAGCTCAATGCGCAACGCCGACGAGCTGGCCTCGCCCGAGGCCGTGGGCCGCTACGCAGCGCAGCGCGCGCTGAGCCGCCTGGGCAGCCGCAAGATCCCCACCACCCAGTGCTCGGTGCTGTTCGAATCCACGCTGGCAGCGGGCCTCTTGGGAGGCTTTGTGCAGGCGGTCAGTGGCGGCTCGCTTTATCGCAAAAGCAGCTTTCTGCTGGATTCGCTGGGCAAGATGGTCTTCCCCAAACACATCGACATTCTCGAAGACCCGTTCATCCTGCGTGGCAAGGGCAGCTCACCGTTTGACGACGAAGGCGTGCGGGTGTCCCCGCGCAAGGTGGTGCAGGGCGGGCGTGTGCAGGGGTACTTTCTGGGCAGCTACTCGGCACGCAAGCTGGGCATGAAGACCACAGGCAACGCGGGCGGCTCGCACAATTTGACGATGACCTCGCGCCTTGCACAAAGCAGCGACAACCTGGACGCCATGCTGCAAAAGCTGGGCACGGGCCTCTTTGTGGTGGAGCTGATGGGCCAGGGCGTGAACTACGTGACGGGCGACTACTCACGCGGTGCCAGCGGCTTTTGGGTCGAGAACGGCAAGATTGCCTACCCGGTGCACGAGATCACCATTGCGGGCAACCTGAAGGACATGCTCAAGGGCATTGAGGCAGTAGGGGCCGACGCCTACAACTACGGCGCCAAGACCGTGGGCTCGATTCTGGTGAACCGGATGAAGGTGGCGGGGAGCTGAGCCTCGCTCTGTCGCTGGACTGATCTTTTGAGGCTGCGCTGAAGCCTCAAAAAAGGACCTCAGCAGCGGTGTCACCCGCTGGCAAAGTCTGCCAAAACCGCCAGCACACTATCAATGGCGGGGTTGGGCGCGGGCTGGTGGCGATGCGCCACCGCCATCGGTCGCATCAGTGGCGGCTCCAGATGGCATATCTGTACGCCCTCGGCAGCTTGCAGGTCTTCCACTTCTTCGAAGGGCAGCAGCGCTGCACACTGGCTGGCCACCGCCAGGCTTTTCAGTGCGCCGGGGTAGCTCAGCGTTAAGAACGGGCGCGGATGGTGCCCCGCCTGCCCAAACCAGCCTGCGATGAGCCCATGCATCTGCGTGGCCGGGGCAAACGACGCCCAGCGGCGGCTGGCCAGCCAGTCAGGGGTCACGTACACAGGCGCGTCCCATGCGGCGGGCAGCAACGCGACCATGGGGTCGTTGCGCCAGGGGGCTAGGTGAATCTCTGCCGAAGGCGGTTGTGGGTTGGCGACGATGCCAATGTCCAGCGTGCCCGCCTTCAGCCTTTGTATGGATTCAGTCGATCCCACGGCCTCCAGCCGAATCTCCACGCCCGGGCTGCGCTGGGCCAGTGCCTCCAGCACGCGCGGCAGCAGTCGGGTGCTGACCCCCGCAGACACACCCACCCGCACGATGCCCTCCCGCCCCGACGCATGGCGGCGCACGCGCTCTATCAGGTCGTCGCTGGCCAGCAGCAGTTGGCGGCCCTCGTGCACCAGCAGTTGGCCGGCGGGCGTCAGCTCTGCCTGCCGCCTGCCCCGCACCACCAGATGGGCGTCCAGACGGGATTCCATCTCTTTGATGTGCAGACTGACCGTGGGCGCTGCCAGGTGCAGCGCCTGCGCCGCGGCGGCAAATGTGCCCAGGTCTGCAATGGCAATCAGCGTTTGCAGCTGGTCCAGGTTCAGGTTACGCATCAGATTTTCTGACTTTAAACGTCACAGAATTCAACTTTACAGATGTTAAGCCGGACGCGAGCATGGCAACCATGTTTTTTCGCAACCCATCTCTTTCAAGTAGCCCTCCTGCCGAACATGTCGGCCCGTCGTCGGGCGCGCCGCTGGTGTGCCCACACGCTGCTGTGGACGTTCAACCCATTGCGCCTGCAAAGAGCCGTCCTAAACGCTGGTTTGAAAGGGTGGGGGCCGCTATGGACAGGGCCGAGCAGCGCATCACGGACAACTTCAAGGTGCCGCCCAGTGGCGGTTGACGATGCAATGACGATGCGGGTGCGGGTGCGGGTTGGTGCATGTGCGGAATGTCTGTAGCCATCACCCTCCGGCGCTTCGGCGCGGGGCGCTTTACCACCCGAGTGTCATTGGCTGGCGCAAGCGTCATCCAGCCCGGCAAACCCCGCCAGCCTTTGCATGCGCGAGCGCTTGTCCATGCACGCCTGGCGCTCAGCCTCGGCCGCCTTTTGCTGCGCTGTGCGGCTGGCCTTGTCGCGCTCTGCCAGCAACTGCGCCACCCGCTCGCGAATCTGCGGCATGGCGGCCAGCGCGGCTTTTTCCCCTTCCAGAATGGCCGCGGCGCGCTGGCTGAAATCGGTCGCGCCAATGTCCAGCACCTTGGGACGGATGATGACGTCGGCCCGCGCCAGCTCCGCCTCGCCCAGCTTCTGACCCATGATGGCAATGGACTGGTTCAGCGCGCCCAGCAGGTTGCCTGGCGACTGGCCACGGGCCTTGTTGGAGATATCTACCGCCACCACCACATCGGCGCCCAGCTGCCGCGCGGCGTCCACCGGCACGGGGCTCACGATGCCGCCGTCCACAAAGTGGTATTTGCCGATGGTGACGGGCTGAAACACCCCCGGAACACTGCTGGACGCTCGCACTGCCTGGCCTGTGTTGCCGCGTGCAAACACCGTGCGTTCGCCATCCTCCAGCCGCGTCGCTACGGCCACAAAGGGCTTGGACAATTGCTCCAGCGGCTTGCGGCGCACTTGTTCATTGACGTAGTCCTCCAGCTTTTGCCCCAGCACCAGCCCGCCCGACGAGAACTGCAGATCGCGGATCTTGGCTTCGTCCAGGGCCACGGCTTTTTCCTGCAACTCAAACGCATTCATACCACTGGCATACATCGCTCCCACCACACTGCCCGCGCTGGTGCCCGCCACCACCGCAGGCGCAAAACCATTGGCCTCCAGCATTTTGATGACGCCAATGTGGGCAAAGCCTTTGGCCGCGCCGCCGCCCAGGGCGATGCCGACTTTGATGGGGGCGGACGAGGGCAGTGCCGCGGTGGCGGCCAGGGAGACTGCCGCAGTGGCTGGTGTGGGGCTGGGTGGTGTGCTGCCGCAGGCGGCAACGGCAGTTGCGCCAAGAACGGTCACGACACGGAAAAAGGCTTGCATGTGTATGCGGGGCGGAACTGGCGATGGGTTGTAATGAGCTATCTGAAGGCTGAAAGCGGTGGTTGCTACAAAAAAAGAAGCTGGTACCGCTTGATTTAGAAGGACTTCAGATGCTTTTCTATCTGAACCTGTTTATATACAAGCGCTACCAGCTATATTTTTTGATGCTTGGCCCGTTGAATCGTCTTGATCAACGGATTCAGTGCAAGTGGCTCAACCTGCCAGCGCAGCCTTCACTGCGGCAGACACCTGGCCCATATCAGCCTTGCCCGCCAGGCGAGTCTTGACCACGCCCATGACCTTGCCCATGTCGCCGGGCCCGGCAGCGCCCAGTTCTGCAACGATGGCTTTCACGGCGGCCAGGGTTTCTTCGGCCGACATGCGCTCGGGCAAATAGCCCTGCAGCACCGTCATTTCGGCTTTTTCCTTGTCGGCCAGGTCCTGACGGCCAGCACCTTCAAAAGCGGCGATGCTGTCCTTGCGCTGCTTGATGAGCTTGTCAACGATGGCGACCACGGCCACATCGTCAAGCACCACGCGCTCGTCCACTTCCTTTTGCTTCATGGCGGCCAGCAGATTGCGGATGGTCAACAACCGCTCGCTGTCTTTGGCGCGCATGGCGGTTTTCATGTCTTCGGTGATCTGTTCCTTGAGGCTCATGGCAGCTTCCTTTTATTGGGTTTCAGACTGGGACGGAGGGTTTGTGCAGACCCGAAAAAACAAAAACCCGCGCTTGGCGTCCCTAGCGCGGGTTTTGGGATCCAAGCGAGAGGCTCGGAATCCAAAGATGAATTAGTACATCTTCTTGGGCAGTTGCATGCTGCGAACGCGCTTGTAGTGGCGCTTCACGGCGGCTGCCTTCTTGCGCTTGCGCTCGGCAGTGGGCTTCTCGTAGAACTCACGGGCGCGCAGGTCGGTCAGCAGGCCGAGTTTTTCAATGGTGCGCTTGAAGCGGCGCAGTGCAACGTCAAAGGGTTCGTTTTCTTTTACGCGGATCGTAGTCATTAGCTAATGGTTTTCCAAGATGTTGCTCGCAGAGGGTCTTGCGGAGATCGGGCCTCAAGACCATACGTAGCGGTTTCCCCGTCTGTAACTAGTATTTGGCCGACGGGGCATTGCCAGCAAAGCCGGAAAGTATAGCCGATATGAACGCCCGCTGTGTTGCCTTTAACGCTCCTCCCAAGCTCGCTGCGCAGGCGGGGTTTATCACCGACTGCCACTCAGAACCCGTTTTGGAGGTTCTCGTCGGGCACGCGCCCGTCAAGGGCGCTGAGTGATGCCAGGCGCAGTCCTGATCGCTCGAAAATCCCAGAGAAACCCGTCAATGGCGTGGAAATTGCTTCACGTTGTAACACTCATTCTCATTCATCGGTGGGTATCCCAGGTCATCAGCCCGGGCCGCCTTGCCGCAGACACCATGGCATTTATGCACCGGGTTTCGGGTTGGCTGGGCCGGCTCAGTGTGGGCCGCAAACTCATGCTTATCTATCTGCTGGACCTGACGGCAGTCATTTTTGTTTCCAGCATCCTGATCCACGAGAAGTACCTGGCGATTGATTTCACGCGCAAGGAGATTGTGGGCACCACCTATGCGGCGGTGGTGCGCGATGGGTTGATGGGACAGTTTCTGGACCCTTCCCAGCAGCCTCCGCAGGTGGCCGAGGTGCTGACCCGGCTGGCCAGGGTACGCGCCGCACATGACGAGCAATTGCGCACGGCGGACGTGGGGCAGCGCTTTAGCACCGCGCTGGAGCAATTGCCCACCAGCGCGCCCAAGGCCACAGATGCCCTGTCGCTCACCCGCCAGCGCAGCCAGTTGCTGCGCGAGGGGCGTGAGCTGCTCACCACCGTGGGCAACCAGTCCAACCTCATCCTCGACCCAGACCTCGACAGTTATTACGTGATGTCGCTGGTGGTGCTCCGGTTTCCTGAGCTGCTGCAGGCCGTGCACGACACCGTGATCTTTCTGAACGCGGCACCCAGCGGGCGCGGGCCGCAGTGGTCGTCCGAGCTGCTGACGCTGGTGGGGCGCCTGGACGCCGTGATGCTGGGCATTGAGTCGGACTACAACCAGGCCTTCATCGCCGGGTCGCCTGAGATGCGTGCGGCGCTGGCCCGCCAGCGCGAGGCCTTGAACGTATCGCTTCAGGGCTTTCAGGCGCTGCTGCAAGGCATTGCAGGGGGCGAATCGCGCCTGACGATGGCGCAGGTCGGAGATCAGCAGTCGCAAGTGCTGGGCGCGCTGCGCGACGCGTGGACGGTGGGCATCGTGGACCTGGAGCGCCTGCTGCACCAACGGGTGGACAGCCTGTTTGCGCGGATGTGGCTGCACCTGGGCACAGCGCTGGTGCTGCTGGGCTGCATCTTGAGCCTGGTGACGCTGGTGGCCCGGCAGATCGCCAAACCGTTGCAACAGCTAGCCCGCGTGGCGGACGAGGTGCGCAAAAGCGGCGACCACACCCTGCGCGCGCACTGGAGCAGCCGCGACGAAATTGGCCGCCTGGTCACCGCCTTCAACGAGATGCTGTCCCAGCTCGACCGCGACCGCATATTGCAGCAGGAGCTGGCCGCCAGCGCCCGCGCGTCCGAGGCGCAGCGCGAGCTGGTCGAGGCTTTCCCTATCCCCATGGTGGTCACGTCCATCCCCGAGCACGAGGTGCTGCACTCCAACGCGCCCGCATCCCACTGGCTGAACGACCGCACCACCGACCCCTGGGCCGCGGGGCTGGAGCCGGGCGTGCGCGCGCGGTTCTTTCAGCGCCTGGCCGACCAGGGGTCGGTGGACGAGTTTGAGGTGCGCTGGAAGGGCAGCCCCGAGCCGTCGTGGGCCGTGCTGTCGGCGCGGCGCCTGATTTTTCAGGGACGCGATGCGGTGCTGACCGCGTTCACGCCCATCAACGTGCTCAAGGTGATGGAGCAGCGGCTGGAGCTGTGGGCCAAGGTGTTTGAGGCCTCGTCCGAGGGCATCATCATCATGAACGCCGAGCAGCAGATCATCAGCGTGAACAAGGCGTTCTGCCGCAGCACACACTACGACTTTTACGAGGTCATCGGCGAAGACCTGGGCTTTTTGCTGGAAGAAGCGGGTGGCGAGCCGCTGTCGGCGCAAATCAACCGCACCATGCTGGAAAAGGAATCCTGGCAGGGCGAGGTGCGGTTTCGGCGCCGCTCTGGCGAGACGTACCCGGCCTGGCTCATGGTGTCGGCCGTGCGCGAGAGCAAAGGCGGCCCGGTGGCCAACCACATCGGCATTGCCATCGACATCACCGACCGCAAGCTCAACGAAGAGCGCATCCAGTTCCTGGCCCACCACGACGTGTTGACCGAGCTGCCCAACCGGTCACTGTGTGTGCAACGCCTGCAACTGGCGCTGGCCCAGGCGCCCATGACGGGCGAAAAGGTGGCGGTGTTGTTCATCGACCTGGACCGCTTCAAGGCCATCAACGACACGCTGGGTCACCATATTGGAGATGGGCTGCTGCGTTCAGTAGCCGGGCGCCTGACCCAGGCCGTGCGCAGCCGCGACACCGTCAGCCGCCTGGGCGGCGATGAGTTTGTGGTCGTGATGCGCGACGTGGCGGGCCGCGAAGACGTGCAACAGCTGGTGGAGCGGCGGCTGATCCCGCTCATCCGGCAAAGCCACCCGGTGGAGGGGCATGAACTGAATGTGTCGTGCAGCGTGGGCATTGCCGTGTACCCCGAGGATGGCAGCGACATTGACGAGCTGATGCGCCGCGCCGACGCGGCGATGTACGAGGCCAAAACCACCGGGCGCGACATGGCGCTGTTCTATTCAATGGAAACCGACCAGCGCGCGCTGGCCCGCCAGTCGATGGAACAACAACTGCGCCGCGCGCTGGAGCGCAACGAGTTCACATTGCACTACCAGCCGCGCCTGGCCGCCAAGGGCAGCCGCCTGCTGGGAGTCGAGGCGCTGCTGCGCTGGAGCAACCCCATGCTGGGCCACATCCCGCCCAGCGAGTTCATCCCCATTGCCGAAGAGACCGGCATGATCCGCGCGATTGGCAGCTGGGTGCTGCAGCAGGCATGCGAGCAGTGGGTGCGCTGGCAGCCCGTGGCGGGCGACGCCCCCAGTGGCACGGCGGCCCACCCGCTGGCCGATGTATCGATCTCGGTCAACCTGTCGGCCGCGCAAATGGCCGACCCGTTGCTGGTGCCCGACATCGAGGCCCTGCTGGCCCGCACCGGCATGCCCCCGCACCGGCTGGAGCTGGAGATCACCGAGTCGCAGTTGATGGACAACGCCCACGCGGCCGAGCAGCAACTGGCGGCACTCAAGTCGCTGGGCGTGCAGCTGTCCATCGACGACTTCGGCACCGGCTATTCCAGCCTGGCCTACCTCAAGCGTTTTGACATTGACCGCCTCAAGGTCGACAAATCGTTTGTGCACGACATGCTGAGCAACCCCGCCGACATGGCCATCACGCGCGCCATCATCGCGCTGGGCCACACGCTGGGTTTGAAGATCGTGGCCGAGGGTGTGGAGGACCTGGCCACCGCGCAGGTGCTGAGTGTGCTGGACTGCGAAGAGCTGCAGGGCTATTACTTCAGCCGCCCGCTGCCGGTGGACCAGCTGGAAGCCTGGGCGCGGCAGCATCGCGGATTGCCTGTAACGGGCCGTGATGCCGCGCTGGCACCTGCTTGAGAACGCGGGAGCGGGGCCACGCGCCGATTGCTGGACGCAGCCCCCGCCCGCTCGGGCTGAGCCTGTCGAAGCCGGGCTCGGAGTCGATCAGCCCGCCATCCGCTGCCCGATGACTGGCGCTAAAAACGTTCAGCCAGCTGTCTCTGCGAGCGGCAACGCCTGCGCGCACGCAAACGCGCTGGCCCACGCCCACTGAAAGTTGTAGCCCCCCAGCCAGCCCGTCACATCGACCACCTCGCCGATGAAGTACAGCCCCGGCTGCGTCTTGCACTCCATGGTTTGCTGCGACAGCACGCGCGTGTCCACGCCACCCAGCGTGACCTCGGCCTTTTTGTAGCCCTCGGTGCCCGTAGGCGTCAGCTCCCAGCGCGCCAGCTGCTCGGCCAGCCGCGCCAGGGCTTTGTCTGATGCCTCGGCAATGGGGCGCTGCCAGTCGACCTCGCGCTGCGCCCAGGCGTCGGCCAGGCGGCTGGGCACCAGCGCTGCCAGTTCGTTGGCAATCAGCTTCTTCGAGCGTGCCTTGCCCTGCGCCAGCGCCACAGACAGGTCTACCGTGGGCGCGAGGTTGATGGTCAGCGGCGCGCCCTCTTGCCAGTAGCTGGAGATCTGCAGCACCGCCGGGCCCGACAGGCCGCGGTGCGTAAACAGCAAATCTTCGTCAAAAGCCATGCGCGCCTTCTTGGCACCAGTACTGATTTGTACAGGCAAAGCCAGCCCCGATAGCTGCGCATACGGCGCCCAACCCGCCCCATCAAACGTCATCGGCACCAGCCCCGGGCGGCGCTCGATGAGCGGAATGTTGAACTGCTGCGCCAGCCGGTAGCCAAAATCCGTCGCGCCAATCTTGGGGATGGACAACCCGCCCGTGGCAATGACCAGCGACCGTGCCACCACCGGCCCACGGTCAGTATCAATTTGATAGCTGCCAGCGCTTGATGGATAAGCGCTAGAGGCCAAAAATACTATATTTTTTACACCGCAAGGCTGCCAATGGGTCACCCCACCGGCCGCGCACTCAGCCAGCAGCATGGCAATGATGTCTTCGGCCGAGCGGTCGGCAAACAACTGGCCCTTGTGTTTTTCGTGAAACGCAATGCCGTGTTTTTGCACCAGCGCAATGAAGTCTGCCGGGGTGTAGCGCGACAGCGCCGAGCGGCAGAACTGCGGGTTTTGCCCCACAAAATGCTTGTGCGGCGCGGCAGCGTCCAGGTCGCGGTTGGTGAAGTTGCAGCGCCCGCCGCCCGAGATGCGGATCTTCTCGGCCACCTTCTCGGCGTGGTCGATGAGCAAAACCTTCAGGCCGCGCTGGCCCGCTTGCGCAGCGCAGAACAGGCCAGCTGCGCCGGCGCCGATGATGATGGCGTCAAATGACTGCATGTGCTGTGGAGTGAGCTGGGTTATGAGTTTGTGTCGTTATGGTGAGTTGGTAGGGATACCCGTCCACGTTCCATTCTCCCAAGAGGTCTTCCAGGTGCCATTTGCAGTCGTGGGATCAGCGAAATTGCCTGCTATGCCCAAACCGCTACCGCGGCTCAAAAGTGCAATGAATCCCTCAGGTGTGACCGTCCCCTCCATCTCAAATCCGTATCCATCTCGTGAGCAAGTTCCGGACGCCTTGCCAGATGCCTCAATGGATATTAAACAATTGTCTTTGCCGGTGCCGGCAATCTTGATATCCCAGTATCCAGCAAATCGCTCAACCCGACTATTTTTGACGGGGTGATTCTTGGTGTTGATGCCTATGAGAGATATGGTGTATTTTCTTTCGTAATTAAAATTCGGGACTGTTGTCGATGTCGATTTTGTGTGGCCTTGGCAGGCTACCGTTTGTGCAGATATTTCATCATGCCAGCAAGTTCTTTTGTTGATTGATGTGGATGAGGGGCTTACTTGTTTTGATGTTATCTCTGATTTGAATGTCCAAAATGTGCCGGCCTCTGTTGTGTAGGGTTCTCTTTGGATTATCTGGCCTGTACTGCTGTGCTCATAGGTGACGAGAGAACCCGGTTGGTTGCAAATTCGTCGGTAGTCTACCGACCACGTTTCCCCTATTTGAGGGAAAAAACCAGGTCTCTCTTTCTCATTTGTATATTCGCAACTTATATATTTGGTTTTGGATGAATCTGTTTGATTGTTTTTATTAATACGACTTGTCGTTGGACCATTTGGAGGTGTTGATGTGGTAATAAGGTCGTGCGAATAATCCATGCTTGGATTTTTTATTGTATATGTATATTGAGATGTGAATGGCTGGGTTGGGTAACTCTGGGGGGCGTTAAAATAATAGCCTGTAGATGAGTAGGTGTATGAGTCGCCATCCCTGAATTCCATTAAGGCGCTCGGCGTGCTCGGAGTATTTGGGTTGTCTGGAGTGGAGGGGCTTGTCGGTGATCCATTATCGTTGCCGCCGCCGCCGCCGCAGGCGGAAAGAGTGATCATTGTAAAAAATGCGGCTATCATTTTTTGTTTGGAATATGTTTTTGAGGGCATAGTCGTTATTTGTCGAGTGTTTTGAATTTGCAATGAGAGAAAGCGTTATAAATTCAATGAAAAAATTTTGAATTTTGCAAGCCATTGATCAATAGTGTGATCGTTTTGCAAACGGCAATCATACCTTCAGTCGGGGGGCGATTGTTGATTTCATTGGTACTCACATTGGGTAATCAGTGGCTGCACTTTCTTGGCGTCTGACTTGGCTTTTTTGCACAAACCCCAGTCCGGCCAAGATAACCCCGACCCCAGACGCAGCTATGCCATAGCGGGCACCGAAACAAGCAGCGGTGTCGGGCGTCCAAGTTGCGTGAAACGGTTGAGCAAAGCCACCCGCACATGCAGCTCTGTCACCTGGCGCTCAAACGTGCGGGCCATCACCCGCTCGCCCAAGCGTTTGAGGCAATGCATCTTGGTCTCCACCAAACTGCGCCAGTGGTAGGCGCTCCATTTCTTCCAGATCCCGGGCCCAAGCCTTTGGCAGGCCCGCAGGGCTGCGTTGCGCACAGACGCTCCCACCCAGATCTCTTTCCGAGGCTTGCCGTTCTTGCGGGGAGAAATCACCGCCTGCGCGCCTCTTTGAGCTATCGCCGCGTGGCAGCCCTTGGGGTCATAAGCACCGTCGGCACTCACACTGGCTATCGGCTCACCAGGCGGTATCTGCGCCAGCACCTCGGGCAGCACCGGCGCGTCGCCCACGCTGTTTTCTGTGACTTCAATGGCCCGAATCACCAGCGTGCGGGCATCCATGCCCAAGTGCACCTTGCGCCATTGCCGTCGGTGTTCGGCACCGTGCTTCTTGCGTTTCAACTCCCCTTCGCCCAGGAACTTGATTCCCGTGCTGTCCACCAGCAGATTCAGCGGTGTTGCACTGCGCTGGCAAGGAAGTTGCACATGCAGTGTCTATTGGCGGCGGCTGATGGGGCTGAAGTCGGGCGCTCTCCAATCAAGCCTGGCCAAGTGCAGCAGACCCTGAACGAGACCCAAACTCTGGCGCAGGGCAAGGCCAAACAAGCACTTGATGGTCAGGCAAAACTGGATGGCTGCATCGGTGAACGTATGCTGGCGACCCCGTTTGCCACGGGCGGGCGCGTACCACTGCATGTCTTTGTCCAGCCAGATCGTCAGCGCCCCTCGGGCCTTGAGCGCCGCGTTGTACCCGGCCCAGTTGGTGGTCTTGTAGCGGGTCTTTGGCCCTTTGGGTTCACTCATACCCCAAAGCTACCAGCGCAAGGGGACTGGTTTGTGCAGCAAAGCCATCAAGACGAAGGGCGAACACAAAGCGTGCGCGTTGCCGCTGCTCTTTTTTTGGGCCTTGTTCATCTGGTGTTCACGTTCTGCTCAGGTTCTGCTCATTCAGCATTCACAGCGCATCCATTCCAACTTGGTGAACTCAAGGTCTCGCAGGCAGCCATCCGGGCGTCAGCGAGCTGAACCCATTCAACCACCGAAAATCATGAAAACAAACACCTGCATTGCCATTGCCACCCTCCTGCTCGGCGCAGCCGTTTTGCCGGCTGCGGCCAAGGGCCCGGTGGTCAATCACGCCATCCTCGAAAGCGAAGTGCTGTCTGCCCAGCAAGCCTGGTGCAAGGCACTGGTCGACATCAGCGCCATCAACACCGCCAGTGGCCCGGTGGCGGCCAAGGCTCTGGCAGAGAAAGTGATCGACAGTGCCTACGGCTACCAGATGGGTGCGGTGCTGTTCAAGCCCACGCTGACCACAGCGCCCCAGACGTTCCGTGTCACGCGTGAAGGCGCGCTGTCGTACTTTGTGGGCGGCAACCCGGCCTTCCCCAAGGACACCGGTTTTGCACTGAAGGGCTGGACCCAGTGCGAAGTAGCCAACAGCGCCGTTTTCATTGCAGGTGACTCTGCAAGCACCATGGGCAACGTGATGTTCACAGACAATGCTGGCAAGGTCACGTCGGTCGACAAGACCTGGACTTTTGTCAAGGATGACGCTGGCAAGCTGCGCATTGTGGTGCACCACTCGTCGTTGCCATTCACGGGCAATTGAGCACCGATCCATTGATGGGCTTGGGGGCTTCGGCCCTTTTCGCTCGTGTGACGGGCGTTCCTGGCTGGATCTTGGCGCGCTTGGCGCAGTCACGCGGCTTCATAATTCAGGCCTTCTTTCAGGGCCTGCCCATGTATCGCGCACGACTATCTCTGGCTTTTGCCGCCTTGGTGGCCCTGGTGTGTATCCAGGCCGCTTTTGTGTATTGGGGCTCCAACCGCGTCAACGACTACGCCCAGCACAGCCGCTTAGCCAGCGACATCCAGTCCGAGTTGCTAGACCTGTCGGCCAACAAGCAGCGCCTGCGCGTGTGGGCCATGCAACGCCTGATGAACACCGATGCCCAGCCCGAGCAGCGCGATCGCCTGGTGGCCGCCATGGTCGCCAGTGCCTCCAACCTCGATGACCTGGTGCAGCGCGACCTGGCGTTGTGGACCGAGATCGCGCGCCGCGACGGCGTGAGCATGCCAGCCGAGGTGCCTCAACTGGTGGGCGTGACAGAGCTGCTGCACGACAACATCCAGGCGGTGCAGGCGCGGCTGGCGCAACTGGTGCCGCTGGAGCAGGGCGCCGATTTTCCGGCCCTTTGGGGCGAGCTGACCCAGGTTTTTGACATGGCGCGGGGGCGCGACCTGCGCGAGTTGATCAACGGGGCCATTGCACACCAGCGTGCTGCTGTGCCCGTGGCACGCGCCGCCACCGAGCGCGGTCTGGGCGTGCTGCGCGGGCAGGCGATTGGCATGGCCCTCATCACCCTGGCGCTTGCCGCAGTGCTGGCGTTGCACCTGACGCGGCGCCTGCAGCGTCCGCTGGACCGCCTGCTGGAGGGTACGCAGGCCTTGCAGGCTGGCGCTCTGGACCACCGGGTGGCCATAGGCTCTCACGATGAATTCGACCGCGTGGCCCAGCATTTCAACGCCATGGCGGCGGAGCTGCAGCAACATCGCGCCCGGGCCGACGCTGCCCGCAGAGGGCTGGAAGACGCCGTGCAGGCCCGGACCCAGGAGCTAAGAGCCGCGCACGACACCTTGCAGCGCCTGGACCAGCGTCGCCGCCAGTTGTTTGCGGACCTGGGGCATGAGTTGCGCACCCCCGCCACTTCCATCCGCGGCGAGGCAGAGATCGCGCTGCGTGGCGGCGAAAAGCCGGTAGATGAATACCGCCAGACATTGGTGCGCATCGTGGGTGGGGTGGACCAACTCACCCGCGTGATCCACGACCTGCTGCTGATCGCCAAGGCCGAGGCCGACCAGCTGGTGATGCACCCGGCCCCGGTGGACCTGCGCGCTCTTTTGGGCGACGCATCCGAGCAGGCGACGGCCCTGGGCGCGCCACAGGGTGTGCAGGTCCAATGGCTTGAAGATCAGCGAGGGGGCGATGGCGTGGAGGCACTGCCTACCGGTCCCGTGGCCGTGTATGCCGATGCTGACCGGCTGCGCCAGGCGCTGGTGATCGTGCTGGACAACGCGGTGCGTTATTCGGCACCAGGAACCATCGTGAGCGTAGGGCTGCGCGGCGTACCCGACGGTGTGCAGATGGTGGTTCGTGACGAGGGCATTGGCATTGATGCGGATGAGCTGCCCCGCGTGTTCGAGCGGTTTGTGCGCGGGCGCCGGGCGCGTGCGCACCGTGCCGACGGAACGGGCATCGGCCTGTCCATCGCACAGGCCATCGTGCAGGCGCACCAGGGCGAAATCGATGTGGAGAGCGCGCCGCTGCAGGGCACATTGGTGCGCATCACGCTGCGGCGGGTGCACGAATCGCTGCTGCTTGAGTCGGGTGATGGAACTGGGCAACAAGCGCAACTGGGTAAACAGGCATGAACAACATCCTGGTGGTCGAAGACGATGGGCGTGTGGCCGACTTTCTGGCGCGCGGCCTCAAGGCGGAAGGCTATCGCGTGGAGCTGGCCCGCACCGGCCCCGAAGGCCTGACCATGGCTCGCGAAGCGGAGCCTGGTGTACTGTTGATACTAGACCTGATGCTGCCCGGCCTGAGCGGGCTGGAGCTGTGTCAGACCCTGCGCGCAGAAGGCCGCCAGATGCCCATGCTGATCCTGAGCGCGCTGAGCAACACCGAAGACAAGATCAACGGGCTACGGCTGGGAGCCGACGACTACCTGACCAAGCCCTTTGCGTTTGAAGAGCTGCTGGCTCGCATCGAGGCCCTTCTTCGCCGTGGGCGTGAGCAGCGCACGCGGGCCAGCACCCTGCAGGTGGCAGACCTGTCGCTGGACTTGGAGCGCATGCAGGCCAGCCGCGCCGGTCAGCCCATCGTGCTCACGGCGCGCGAGCTGGCGTTTCTGGAGCTGCTCATGAGCGCGCCGGGCCGGGTGTACAGCCGCGAGCGCATTCTCTCCAACGTCTGGGGTACCAACGAGGACCCATTGACCAACGTGGTCGACGTGTATGTGCGCCGCCTGCGCACCAAGATCGACGAGGGCCACGGGCTTGCGCTTATCAAGACTGTCCGAGGCTTTGGCTATCGGCTGGATGCCACGACGGGCTAGTGCAATGTTTCATGCTTGATGGCACAAATAGAAAGGATGGATTTTTGGCTCTGGCAAGGCGCAAACCGGAGCGATACCGGGTGTATCGCGAGGATTTGCAACGCCGCCAGGGGCGAAAAGACGACTTTTTATGTGCCAGATAGCGTGGAACACTGCACCAGGGGTTTGGATGCTGCTGAGGTAGACGTTTGCCATTCCAAAGTGCACGGAATGCGGGGTGCTTGATTCACCTGCTCGGCGCCGATTCCCCAGCGGAAAATGAGACGTCTGACCAGCGCATGGCCCTTGCACGAGGCATAAAGCAGATTGCGCGCGGCGCGGTAGCATGCGACATCTATCTGCCAAGGACTGTTCCATGAATCCCATCCGCTGTGCCGCGTGTAGCTTATTGCTGGCGTTCCTTGCCCCGGCCTGGGCCATCAACAAATGCACGGACGCCAATGGCAAGGTTTCGTTTCAGGATGCGCCTTGCATTGGCCAGGGCGAGAAGATCGAAGTGCGGCCTGCCATGCAGGGCGCCACCCCCATACCGCCCAGCCCCTCGACAGCTCAGGAGGGTGCGTTTGGCCCCTCATGGCAGCGCAAGAACCAGCTGCAGAGCCAGGGCATTCCCCAGGCGCGCGCTGCCATCGAGCGCAATCAGCGGGAATGCGCGGCAACGCCGCAAGAGGGTGTGGCCCAAACCGGCCCGCTACGGCGCAGCCTGGGGTCGGGCTCCCAGTTTGCGCAAGAGCAATCGACCACTGCGGCTAAAGACAAAGCCGCGTGTGACGCTCGCACCCAAGCGCTGCGCGAGCAACTGAAGTCGCTCGAAGGCGAGCTATCCAAACTTTAATGTGGCCCTTTGAAGTCTTCTGCCGTCGACGAATACCTTCTGGCCCAGTCGTCTACCCTTTCCAGGTAAACGGAAACTTGAACTGTTTCACAAACCCGTTGGGCACATAGTCGCCCAGCACGCCGTAGTGCTCGGGCCAGAGTTTGGTGGTTTTGACGGCGGTGCCGAACAGGTAGTCCAGAAACGCGAAGTGCGCGGCGTAGTTCTTGTCCAGCGCTTCGTTGTCCTGGCTGTGGTGCCAGTGGTGAAAGTTGGGCGTAACCAGCACGTAGCGCAGCGGGCCCAGGCGCACGCTCACGTTGGCGTGGTTGAACACCGCCTGGAAGCCCACGATGACGATGTAAGCGTCGATCACCTCCTTGGAGAACCCGAACACATAGATGGGCGCCAGCACCAGCGTGCGGGTGATGATCAGCTCCAGAATGTGCTGGCGCGAGCCCGCCATCCAGTCCATGCTTTTGACGCTGTGGTGCACGGCGTGCAGGCGCCACAGCACAGGCACCTCGTGGTAGGCGCGGTGTGTCCAGTACTGCACCAGGTCGGCCACCAGCACGATGAGGAACAGCGCCACCCAGAAGTTCAGGCCCTGCACCCAGCCGCGGATGCCGTCATTGGCGGCCCAGCCAAAAAACTTGTGCACCAGCAGGTTGGTGGCCAGCAGCACAAAGCCCACCACCATGTGGTTCACGATGAAGTGGTGAAAGTCGGTTTGCCACTCAGCGCGAAAGACGGGCTGGTCTTTGCGCAGCGCCCACAGCTTTTCGATGAAGATAAAAATCAGCGAGCTGCCCAGCAGGTCGAGGATGAACCAGTCCAGGCCGATGTACAGCGTGTCATCGGGGAAGTTGGGGTTCACCTCTACCTTGTGGCCGCCCAGAATGGCGGTCAGCGCGACCATGGCAAACGCAAATGTCGACAACCAGCGCGACCGGTTGAACAGAATGTTGACCAGCGAGATACCGCCCGCAATCGCCATGGCCACCAGCATGATGTTGCGGATCACGGCCACGTCGTAGCTCTTGCGCAGCTGCGGTGTGGTCAGGTACTCGGGAAAGTGAAACGCCAGCACGCCCAGAAAACACAAGACGGCCAGCGTGAGCGCAATCACGCCAGACACCAGCCCCCGCCCGCGCCGCAATGCGCCGTGGCTTTCGGTGAACTCATTGAGCTTGTCGATTTCGAGCATGTTTCCCTCCGGCATCTGCTGCCTGCGTGCTTTAAAGCAATTGATCTTGTTGGCCTGACTGAGCTGCTAGGGATGTCCTGCATAACCCTCGCGGGTCGGTGGTAGTGCGGATCGGGATGGGCTACAAGGCGTCTTTTTGCGGCCAATAGCCCAGCTATTGGCAAGAAAAGCAACGCAGTAGACCGCCCGAGGCCGCGCTATCACAGACCGCAGGGAGTTGTGCAGGCCATCCCTAGCGGCTTGCGCAGGCCTGTGTGGCGCGAGTGTAGCGGGCCACAGGGTCGTCGGTGCAGGCGCACCGGGCCCATAAAATCGCGGCATGAACATCCCTTCCCACCAACTCAGCATGACCGTGCTGATGTCCCCCGACATGGCCAACTTCTCGGGCAATGTGCACGGCGGAGCCATTTTGAAGCTGCTGGACCAGGTGGCCTACTCGTGTGCCAGCCGCTATTCGGCCTGCTACGTCGTCACGCTCAGCGTGGACCAGGTGATGTTTCTGCAACCGATCCATGTGGGCGAACTGGTCACGTTTCTTGCCAGCGTCAACTACACCGGCAGCTCTTCGATGGAAGTGGGCATCAAGGTGGTGGCCGAAGACATCCGCTCACAGGTCGTGCGGCATGTCAACAGCTGCTTTTTTACGATGGTGGCCGTGGACGAGTCCCGCAAGCCGGTGCAGGTGCCGCCGTTGTCGCCCTCCACCCCCGACGAGCGCCGCCGCTGGGACGCTGCCCTGCTGCGCAAGTCGTTGCGCAAAGAGCTGGCAGAACGCTTTCAACAAGTGCGGGAAACCGCCACCCCTTAACGACACGGGCGGTGCTGCGCAGCGTGCTACGCCGCCGTCCGGCTTCGCCCCGCCAGCGACACCGCCTGCAGCGACAGGCCATCGATCTCGTTGGTGATACCCGAGAGCACATTGGCCACCACGGCAAACTCGCGCCCGTGTTGCCCGGCCCGCGCTGCCATCACCTGGGCATTGAAGCTAACCACCTTGGCCTCGCGCGCCACGGTCTGGATAGAGGCCACGATGCCCGCCAGCTCTTTCATCAGCGTTTCAGACTTGGCCTTGCCGACCTGGTCGAACGCGGTGGTGGCTGTGTTGAGCGCTTCCAGCGCGCTGTCGGTGGACTCCACCAGCCGCGCCATTGCGTCTTCCACCCGCGGGCTTTGGCGCTCGGCCAGGTCCAGCGCTGTGCCCACCTGCTGCGCAAACGCGTCGATGGTGGCCCCTACGCCGTTGGGGCCGTGGTAAGCCTTGCGGATGACGTCGCCGCTGGCTGCGTCGAGGTGGCGGGCGGTGTCTACCAGCTTGGCCTGGCTGTCGGTGAACAGCGCCAACGAGCCGCGCGCGGCTTTCATGTGCAGGTCGCTGCCGCGTGCAGCTAGCACCGTTTGCAGCACCATGCGTTGCGACAACATGCGCTGGCGTGCTGCAAGGTTGACCAGCGACATCTCGCTGTCACGCCGGGCGGAGGACCCGGGCGTGGTCACCAGCGCAGGCGTCGAGGAAAAGGGCATGCCGTTGCGCGAAGAGAGTGAAAAGGCTGCCATGGTGTTCCTTATGCTGGTTGCATCCAGATACAGGTTGCCAAGCAATACCTGGGCCAATGTGGGGTGTGGCAGTTACTTTTTTGGTGGCCCTGGAGGGGGTCAGTACAGCGCCGCGAAGCGCTCCACCATGCGGGTGGGGCCTGCAACGATCAGGTGGTCGCCCGGCTTAATCTCGGTTTCGGCCTTGGCATAGATGAAGTCGAGATGGCGGCGCTTGATACCGACCACCGTGATGCCATGGCGCTTGCGCACGTCCGATTGCGACAGCGACTTGTTGTGCGTCTCCATGGGTGCGCGCGTTTTGGCAATGGCAAAGCCGTCATCAAACTCGATGAAGTCGATCATCTTGCCCGTGACCAGATGCGCTACGCGCTCGCCCATGTCGGCCTCGGGGTAGACCACGTGGTGCGCGCCCACCCGCTCGGCAATGCGGCCATGTTGGGGGTCAATGGCCTTGGCCCATATGTCCTTGATGCCGAGCTGGCTCAAGTTCAGGATAGTGAGTACGCTCGCCTCCAGGTTGCCCCCAATGCTCACCACGGCGTGTGCAAAGTCGGGCACGGCCAGTTGGCGCAGGGTTTCCAGGTCGGTGGCGTCTGCCTGCACCACATGGGGTAGCACGCTGGACAGCGACTGCACCGTATCGGCATCGCTCTCGATGGCCAGCACGTCGTGGCCCAGCTCTACCAGCGACTTGGCAACACCGGTGCCAAAGCGGCCCAGGCCAATCACGACCACGCTGCCCGACAGGTTCTTTACGGCTTTATCCAACAATCGGTCTCTCCTCGGGGTAACGGTAGTTGCGGCGCAACTGGTTTGTGGCCAGGGCCACGGCCAGCGTGACAACGCCCACGCGCCCAATGAACATGAGCGCAATGATGATGGCCTGTGCGCCCGGCACCAGGTCGGCGGTAATGCCGGTAGACAGCCCCACGGTGCCAAACGCCGAAATCACTTCGAACAGCACTTTTTCAAGCGGCAGTGGAGTTAGCGGCAAGATGAGCAAAATGGCCAGGCCCACCACGGCTGCGCTGAGCACCAAGATGGTGATGGCTTGGCGTTGCACCGAATCAGCAATTCGGCGACCGCGAAACTCGACGTCGCGGTGCCCACGGATTTCGTTCCACACCACCAGCACCAGTACGAAGAACGTGGTGACCTTGACCCCACCGGCCGTGCCCGCGCTGCCGCCGCCGATGAACATGAGGATGTAGTGCAGTGCCAGCGACTCGGTGCTCAGCGCCCCGATGTCAACAGCGTTGAACCCTGCGGTGCGTGCCGATACCGAGGTGAACAGTGCCACCAGCCCCTTGTGCGCCCAGCCCATGGGCCCCAGCGTGCCAGGGTTGCTGAACTCGGCCAGAAAGATCACCACCGTGCCCAGTGCGATCAGCGCCAGCGATCCCCACACGGTGATGGCGGTGTGCATGGACCACAGCGGGCGTTTGCGACCGCGCTCTGCCAGCAGTTCGTGCAGCACCGGAAACCCCAGGCCCCCGATGATGATCGCCAGCATCAGAGGAGCCAACACCAGCGCGTCCGACGAGAACTGCATCACGCTGTCGCCCCAGGTCGAAAAGCCCGCGTTGTTGAAGGCTGATATGGAGTGAAACAGGCCCTGCCAGGCCGCCTCCTTCCAGGGCATGTCATAGGCCAGGGCGAACCGCATGCACAGCGCCAGCGCCATCAGCAGCTCGACGACAACCGTCACCTTGAGCACGAGCTTGGCCACGCTTTTTACATCCCCCAGCGCCAGAGAATGGGTTTCTGCCTGCAGCAGCAGCCGGGTGCGGATGCGCATCTGTCCGCTGATCAGCAAGCCCATCAGCGTGGCCGACGTCATCATGCCGAAGCCGCCCAACTGAAACAGTCCCATGATCAGGGCCTGGCCCGTGCTGCTCCAGTAGGTGCCGGTATCCACCACCACCAAGCCCGTCACGCACACGGCCGACGTGGCGGTGAACAGCGCGGTGAGAAACGGCGCGCTCTGCCCTTGGGCGGTTGAGAGCGGCAGCATGAGCAGCGCTGTGCCTATGGTGATGACGGTTAAAAATGAAAGCACCAGCACAAGGGCTGGGTGCGCACCACGTTTGTTCAAACGAATTCCAAGGCTGATGTCAATGAGCGGCGCTGCCACGTGGCGCAGGTGGAGTCCGGTGACTCCTGTCGAGGCCTGCGCGCGGCGATGCTATCAGCTTTGGTTGGGCGCCAAGCCCCGGTGGAGGGCGCGCGACGTTGTGGCGTCAGACAGCTCGGCGTGCCCGGTGTGTTTCGGTCGTTGCAGATGGTGAACCCACGCCATCCTGCGATGCCAGTGCCACACCGCGCACCACATCCCCCACCACGATGACTGACGGGCTGCTCAGCCCTTCGCGGGCAATGGTTGCGTGCAATGCGCCCAGGGTGGTGACCGCGTGGCGCTGCTGGGGCAGGCTTGCGTGCTGGATGATGGCCACCGGCGTGTCAGCGGGCAGGCCGGTGAGCAGCTCTTGCTCGATGGTGGCGGCGCCGCTCACGCCCATGTAGATCACCAGCGTCAGTTTGGCGTCGCGTGCGGTCGCGGCCAGTTGGCGCCAGTCGGTGCCTGCGTCGCCGGGTTTGGCATGGCCGGTGACAAACACCACGCCGTGGGCATGCTCGCGGTGCGTGAGCGGGGCGCCCAATGATGTCAGGCCTGCCAGCCCCGCAGTAATGCCGTTGATAACCGTGACGGGCACACCCGCAGCGCGCAGGTGTTCCACCTCTTCGCCACCGCGGCCAAAGATGAAGGGGTCGCCGCCCTTCAGGCGCACCACGGTCTCGCCTTCGTTCACGGCCATCATCATCAGCTTTTCGATAAAGGCCTGCGGCGTGCTTTTGCAGCCACCGCGTTTGCCCACGTACACGATGCGGGCGGTGGGCGATGCGTGCGCCACGATGGCGTCGCTCACCAGGTCATCCACCAGCAGCACGGTGGCCGCCTGAATGGCCTTGAGCGCCTTGATGGTGAGCAGCTCCGGGTCGCCAGGGCCAGCGCCCACCAGCGTGCAGCTGCCACCGGTGCCCAGGTGGGGGCGCGATGTGTCGATGGGGGGCGTGGGGCGGCTCATGGGGTTGTCTCAGAAACGGTGTGGTCGGCAGTTCGATCAGCAAGTCGCAAGATGTGTTCCACCTGTCGCTCAATGGCCGGGGGAATGGGCAACTCGCCGGCGAGCACGCGGCGTGTGTAGTGGGCCGTGGTGGCCACGTCGATCTCGGCGGGCATGCCGGGCACCTCGCTGGCCGTGCCGGGCTGTTGCGATTCGAGCACCGTGTGTACGCCGTGCACAAAGCCGTCATAGCGCGGCGTGCGGCGCGGGTCTGTGGCCACCTCGCCTTCCAGCCCGCGCGACAGCAGTGCGCTCATGCCCAGGGTGTGAAAGGTGGTCTGCAGCATCTCGAAATATTCGGGGTGGGTGTAGGCCGTGACCACCACCGCGGGCCCCGCGCACGGGCTCATCAGTTTGACCACGCTGTGCCCCGGGTTGCGCAGCCCCACCACCTCGCGCACCGAGAGCAGACGGGCCAGGCCTGCGTGCAGGTGCTGGGTGTGGATGTGGCGCACCGTGCCGTTTGCTATTTTTTCAGGAGCTGTCAGCGCAGGTACATAAAGCGCTAGAAGCACATCCGATGCCAAAACGCGCCGCGCTTCGGTGCGCATGCCGTGCAGCAGTACCGGCAGGCCCTCGCGTGCCAGCAGCAGCGCTAAAAGGGGCGTCAGCACCGGCAGTTTGCGTGCGCCGTTGTAGCTGGGCAGCACGATCAGGGGCCGGTCGCAGGCGGGCACTTTGGCCAGGCGCTGGTGGGTGGCATCCAGAAACCCGCACATCTCCTGCGCCGTCTCTCCCTTGATGCGCATCGCCAGGCAGAAGGCGCCAATCTCCAGGTCGCTCACGGCGCCATCCAGCACCTGGCCGAACAGGTCGGTGGCCTGCTCGCGCGACAGCGGCTTGGCGCCGCGCGCGCCGCGCCCTATTTCCTTGATGTACTGGCTGATGCCCATGGTCTTTTGGTTGTTTTTTGGCGGGACTTGTGACACAGGGCTCCAGCGTCGTTATTTCGGCTTGCCGTACGCATGTACTGTCTGCGCCGAAATGCCTGGCTGGAGCCCTGTTGCACAAGTCCTGGTGGGATGTGGGTGGGTGGTGTGGGGGCTATTTTCATGCAACCCAGAGAACTTTTGGTTATATGGTGACCTGCGCCGCAGCAGGGGCTGCTGCCAAGGGCCCCGTCGCGCGGACCATGCGTTTGAGTTCGGGCAGGCACGAGCCGCAGTTGGTGCCGCAGCGCAGTCGGCTCTGCAGCTGTGCCAGGCGGTCGTCGTCGGTGCCGTGGCAGCGCGCCAGCTCGCCGGTGATGGCCACGTCGGTCACGTTAAAGCAGGTGCAAATGGTTTTGCCGCGCGACTGCACGGCCACGGGGGCCTTGGCGCCGGGCACCAGCAGCAGGCGGCCGTAGGTCTGTGCGGGCAGCTCTTCCTGCAGCAGGGTCTTGAGCCAGCCCTCGGCGCTGGTGTCACCGGCCAGCACCATGCCTCCCAGCGTGGTGCCATCCCCCTGGCGTACCAGCCGCACCGCGCGGCGCTGGCCGCGTTTCTTGTCGGCATATCGCAGGGTGTCAGCGCTCGTCAGGCCCATCAGTGCCTCGATGCGGTCCACCAGCGCATCCGGGGGCGCCTCGTGTGCGGCGGCGCGCAACAGCACCCCCGTGCGTTCGCGGCCTGGCTCGTCCAGCGGCGAGTTGTTGCCGAAAGGCACGCAGCTGGCAAACGCGAATTCGCCCATCAACGCCGATAGCGACTCTCGCACAGTGAGTGCGCCATGAGCGCCCTCCACAGGCAACCAGGCCATGGCCAGCAGTGTCCAGGGCAGTTCGGCCTTCAGCACCTTCACCGCAGCGTGTTTCAGCTCGGGTTGTTTGGAGGTGGGGCAAAACGCGGACGTGGTGAGCGCGTTCACGCCCGCCAGTCGCTCGCCCGTGGCAGACACTCCGCTTAAATACTCGCTGCCCCAGTGCATGGCCATGAACGCTTGCGACAAGCCCAGCGTGGCATCGGCTTGCACGGGCACCACGATGGAGCCGCGTTTGCTGGTCACGTGCACCAGGTCGCCATTCGCCAGTTTGCGGCGCTCCATGTCCTGCGGGTGCAGCTGCACACAGGGCTCGGCCACATGCCCAAACAAGCGGCCCAGCGTGCCGGTGCGCGTCATGCCGTGCCACTGGTCGCGCAGGCGGCCGGTGGTCAGGCTGAAGGGGTAGCGCGATTCGCGTTGATCGGCAGTGGGTTGCCAGGCGTGTGCTGCAAAACGGGCCCGGCCATCGGCGGTGGGGTAGATGCCGTCTTCGTACAGGCGCGCCTTGCCGATGTCGCGCTGCACGCCCGGCAACGCGGTCGTGTTGCCGTCCACATGGCTGCCGGCGGCCGGGTCCGAAGGACACGGCCATTGCTGCGGACCGTGTGATTCGAGCAGGTCCCACGACAGGCCGGTGATGTCCAGATCACGCCCGCGTGTGCTTTCGCGGTGTTCTTTCCACACGGCCTCGGCACCTTGGTCGGCCTGCTCAGTGGAGTAGGGGAACAGGGTGGGCAACCCCGGGCGCAGCCGCGCCTCCAGTTGGTGCGCAAACTGCACCGCAATGGCCCAGTCGTGGCGCGCCAGGCCGGGGGCGGGCACGGCAGTGCGCACGCGCGAAATGCGGCGCTCGCTGTTGGTCACGGTGCCGGTTTTTTCGCCCCAGGTGGTGGCGGGCAGCAGCAAGTCGGCGTATGCGCAGGTTTCGGCGGTTGCAAACGCCTCCTGCACGATCACAAACTCGGCACGCTGCAGCGCGCGGCGCACGGTGGCCTGGTCGGGCATGCTTTGCGCGGGGTTGGTGCAGGCAATCCACAGGGCCTTGATTTCGCCGTCGGCGGCGGCCTGGAACATCTCCACCGCCGTCTTGCCAGGCTTGCTTGGCACATCGGCCACGCCCCACAGCGCGGCCACTTCGGCGCGGTGCTGCGGGTTGGCCAGGTCGCGGTGGGCACTGAGCAAATTGGCCAGGCCACCCACTTCGCGCCCGCCCATGGCGTTGGGCTGGCCGGTCAGGCTGAAGGGGCCCGCACCGGGCTTGCCGATCTGGCCGGTGGCCAGATGCAGGTTGATAAGCGATGCGTTCTTGGCGGTGCCGCTGCTGCTTTGGTTGAGGCCCTGGCAGTACAGGCTCAAGGTCGCTTTCGAGGTGGCAAACCACTGGGCTGCGGTGGTGAGGTCGGCCACCGAAATCCCACACACCTGCGCCACGCGCTCAGGCGTGGCCTCGCGCACCAGGGCCTTGAGTTCGTCAAAGCCCGTGGTGTGTGCGCCGATGTAGTTGGCGTCAATCCAGCCCTCCCACAACATGAGGTGCAGCATGCCGTTGAACAGCATCACGTCGCTGCCAGGCTGAATGGGCAAAAACAGGTCGGCCAAACCCGCCGTGTCGGTGCGGCGCGGGTCGGCCACGATGACCTTCATGCCCGGGTTGGCGGCGCGTGCGTCTTCAATGCGGCGAAACAAAATGGGATGCGCCCAGGCCGCGTTGCTGCCCACGATGAACAGGCACTTTGCGTGGTTCACATCGTCGTAGCAGGCGGGCGGTGCGTCGGCGCCCAGGGTCTGCTTGTAGCCCGCCACGGCGCTGCTCATGCACAGGCGCGAGTTGGTGTCGATGTTGTTGGTGCCGATCAGGCCCTTGGCGAGTTTGTTGAAGACGTAATAGTCCTCAGTGAGCAACTGGCCGCTGACGTAAAAGCCCACGGCATCGGGGCCGTGTTCGCTGATGACCCGGGCGAACTGTTCGGTGGCCAGGGTCAGCGCTGCGTCCCAAGGCATGGGCAGCGCGGCTTTGTCGCCGCGTTGCGCGCGGTGCAGGGGGTGCAGCAGGCGGGTTTGCAGGGTGACGGGGTGGGTGGCGGTGAGGTGCAGGGTGGAGCCCTTGGTGCACAGCCGGCCGAAGTTGGCGGGGTGTGTGGGGTCGCCGCGCACGCCGGTGATTTGCGCGCCTACGGATTCGATGATCACGCCGCAGCCTACGCCGCAGTAGGGGCAGGTTGATTTGGTTTCTTGCATGACGTGGTTTTAAATGTTTTTGGGCTCTAGCGCTTGTGTATCAAGCGCTGGTAGCTATGGTTTTGGTAGTTCCTGAGCTTCCAGCTATCCGTTCGGGCTGAGCCTGTCGAAGCCTGGGCGCTGCCCCACCCGTTCGGGCTGAGCTTGTCGGAGCCTGGGCGCTGCCCCATCCGTTCGGGCTGAGCTTGTCGGAGCCTGGGCTTGTGCGCTGGTTTGGGCGCGTGCTTTTGAAGAGGACGGAGGCCGGGTTGTCGCCCCGGCGGGCGAGTAACTTTCTTTTGCGTCGCCAAAAGAAAGTCACCAAAGAAAAGGCGAGCCCCAGTCTGCGACCCCTTCGCTGCGCTGCGGGGCAACCTGCGTCGGGTCGGTTGCGGGGTGCGCCGCAGAACTCACTGCGCTGCTGTGCAGCTACGTTCAGACAACTGCGGCGAGCTAGACAACGAGGCATGGGCGCACTGGCGCCCATGCTCACCCCGCAACCGCCCCGACGCAGGCGCAGCCAGCAGGGGGTGGACAGCCAAACATCCGAACATCCACACGGGCCATTGCTTCGCTCGGCCCAGGCTGCGCAGCGCGTGGCGCTTGCGCCCGCGATGTGGGGCCGAGCGCAGCGCAGCGAAGCAATGGCCCGAATGGATGTTGGCTCCTCAGCCCCTCTGTATGCGCCGAGGAGCGCAGTGGGCGGGGTGGCCTGTGTGCCGAAGGACACACAGGCTTCGTGGACTAGCTCGTCGCAGTTGTTTGAACGGAGCGCGACAGCGCGCAGTGAGTTCTGCGACGCACCCCGCCCGCGAGCACCACAGGTTGCCCCAGCGCGCAGCGCTGGGGACGCAGACAGCGGGGTCGCCTTCTCTTTGGTGACTTTCTCTTGGCGACGCGAAAGAAAGTTACTGCGCCGCCGGGCGCACACCCCGGCCTCCGCCCTCAGCACAGGCACGGAATCAAAAAGAAGCGCAGAACCAACCACCTCAAACCCCGGCAGTCCGCCGCGCAGGCCCAGCAACAGGTCGTGTCAGATCGATAGCCACAGACCCCAGCTCAAGCGCATCCAGATACACCGCCCCATCCTCCACCTTCACCGCAAACTTCGGCGTACACCCCTCATCCGGCGCCGACGCCTGCCCATCACACAACCCAATCGTCCAGTTGTGCAAAGGGCAAGCCACCTGCGTGCCAAACACAATCCCCTGGCTCAGCGGCCCGCCCTTGTGCGGGCAGCGGTCCAGCAGCGCAAATACACCGCCCGCATCGTTGCGAAACACCGCAACATCCAGCCCCTGGGGGCGGGTCACGCGGCGCGAACCTAGCACAGGGATGTCGTCCACGTGGCAGACCCGCTTCCATTCGGCGGCGGTGGCTGCGGGGGGCTGGGCGGTAGTGGCGATGGCGGTAGGGCTTGTGGTCATGGCAGTTCCTGGTATTTTTCTTGTGGGGGTGAACGCGCTCAGCGCTCAGGCGACCATGGCGGCGTACAGGCCGGTCACGCGGTCCATGCTGGACAGCAGGTTTTCGCTGGCCACAAACACTTCTGACACCTGGCGGGCCGCGTTGGCGCCGCCGGGTTGCAAACGCTGCAAGGCGGCGTCAAAAAACACCCATTGGCCTTCAGCCAGTTGTAGCTCTTGCCGGATGCGGTCTGTGGCCTGGGGGGCGTCGCGCAAAACGGCGTTGGCGGCCACGAACTCGGTGCGGGCCTTGGCAATTTCGGTGGTGGCAGTGGTCGCGTCCACCGGCAGCAGCGCCGACAGGCAGAACTTGGCCATGCGCTGGCTCAGCATGCGCTGGCGGCCTGCCACGTTCACCAGGTGGCCCACGGGTTTGCCAGATGCGGCCTCGTACTGCACTGTGCCTTGGTGGGCCAGCGCCAGCACCTTGGCGTCGGCGGCCAGCAAGGCGCTGGCGCCGTCGCGCGACGGGGCGGCGCCCACCAGCGTGGTCTTGTGTTCGCTCCACGCAGCCTCCAGCCGCGTGTAGGTGTCGCGGATGGTGGGCGAGGGGGCGTAGGCCTTCAGCTCCACCAACTGGCGGTCAAACAGCGCCATTGACTGCTGCAGCACCTGCCGCGCAGCGGGGCTGTCGGCCTTGTGGGCCAGGGCCAACCAGGCTTTGCCCACGCGCTGGCTCAGCATGCGCTGACGCCCGGCTTTGTTGATGGCGTCGTTCAGGTCGGTGACCTGGGCATGCGCAGCGTGCCAGGGCGAGAGCAGGGCGCCTGCGGTGGCGGCGCCGCCTGCAGCGTTCACAAGAAAAGTTCTGCGGTGCATGGATGTGGGTGCTCCGGGGTGTGAAGGCGATCAGAGGGAGTGGTCACAACAAATAATGGGCCTGGCGCTCAGGCGCTGACCGGCTCGAACTGGCGCGTGTCCACCGCCGCCTTGTCAAACTCAAACCAGGGGTCGGGCTCGCCGTCCAGCGCAAACTGCAGCTGCTCCCACAGGGCCCTACGGCCTTCGTGGTCTTCCAGAATGCGTTTTTTCACATAGTCCAGGCCCACGCGGTTCACGTAGTGCACGGTGCGCTCCAGGTACCAGCCCTCCTGGCGGTACAGCTCGCAAAACGCGCCGGTGTACTCCAGCACTTCTTCCGACGTTTTGAGCTTGGTAAAAAAGTGCGCCACCTCGGTCTTGATGCCGCCGTTGCCCGCCACGTACATCTCCCAGCCGCTGTCCACGCCGATGATGCCCACGTCCTTGATGCCCGCCTCGGCGCAGTTGCGCGGGCAGCCGCTGACCGCAAACTTGACCTTGTGCGGGGCGTACATGCGCCACATGGCGCGCTCCATGTCCTTGCCCATCTGGGTGCTGTCTTGTGTGCCCATGCGGCACCACTCGCTGCCCACGCAGGTCTTTACGGTGCGCAGCGCCTTGGCATAGGCGTGGCCGCTGGGCATGCCGATGTCCTTCCACACGTTGACCAGGTCTTCCTTCTTTACGCCCAGTAAATCAATGCGCTGGCCGCCCGTGACCTTGATGGTGGGGATGTTGTACTTGTCGGCCGCGTCGGCAATGCGGCGCAGCTCGTCGGCGGTGGTTTCGCCGCCCCACATGCGCGGGATCACGCTGTAGGTGCCGTCTTTTTGAATGTTGGCGTGGCTGCGCTCGTTGATGTAGCGGCTTTGCGGGTCGTCCTTGGCCTGTTTGGGCCAGGTGCTGATCAGGTAGTAGTTGACGGCCGGGCGGCAGGTGGCGCAGCCGTTGGGGGTCTTCCATTCCATGAACTTGAACACGTCGGCAATCGTCAGCAGCTTATTGGTGCGGATGGATTCGCGCACCGCCTGGTGCCCGTGGTCGGTGCAGCCGCACAGGGCTTTCGTCTTGGGCGTGGCGCTGTAGTCGCCACCGGCGGTGAACATCAGAATCTGCTCGACAAGGCCCGTGCACGAGCCGCACGAGGCGCTGGCCTTGGTGTGCTTCTTGACCTCTTCCAGCGTGAACAAACCCTTGTCCTTGATGGCCTTGCAGATCGCGCCCTTGGTCACGCCGTTGCAGCCACACACCTCGTCGGTGTCGGCCATGGCCGATGCCTTGCTTTGGCCCTGGTGGCCCACGTCGCCGATGTTGCTCTCGCCAAACATCAGCTTGTCGCGAATGTCGCTCACGCTGCGGCCATCGCGCAGCAGCTTGAAGTACCAGCTGCCGTCCACCGTGTCGCCATACAGGCATGCGCCCACGAGCTTGTCGCCCTTGATGACCAGCTTTTTGTACACGCCGCCAAAAGGGTCGCTCATCACGATCTCTTCGGTGTCGGCGCCGCCCTGAAAGTCGCCTGCCGAAAACAGGTCGATGCCTGTGACCTTGAGCTTGGTCGATGTCAGCGAGCCCTGGTAGCGGCCAATGCCGAACTCGGCCAGGTGGTTGGCCAGCACCTTGCCCTGCTCAAACAGCGGCGCCACCAGCCCATAGGCAATGCCCCGGTGTGCGGCGCATTCACCCACGGCGTAGATGCGGGCGTCGGTGGTGGTCTGCAGGGTGTCGCTCACCACAATGCCCCGGTTCACGTGCAGGCGCATCTTCTCGGCCAACGCGGTATTGGGGCGGATGCCCACGGCCATCACCACCAGGTCGGCGGGTGCCTCGGTGCCGTCCTTGAACTTGACGCTGGCCACGCGCCCTTCGGCATTGCCGATCAGCTCTTGCGTCTGCGCGCCCATCAAAAACTGCATGCCCCGCTCGGCCAATGACTTTTGCAGCATCTTGCCCGCCACGTCGTCCAGCTGGCGCTCCATCAGCCAGTCGCCCACATGCACCACGGTGACCTGCATGCCGCGCTTCATGAGGCCGTTGGCGGCCTCCAGGCCCAGCAGCCCGCCGCCAATGACCACGGCGTGTTGGTAGGTGGCGGCAGCGGCGATCATGGCCTGGGTGTCGGCAATGTCGCGGTAGGCCAGCACGCCCTTCAGGTCCTTGCCGGGAATGGGCAGGATGAACGGGTTGGAGCCCGTGGCCAGGATGAGGCGGTCGTATTCGGCCGTGATCACATCGCCCGCCGCGCCCGTGGCGCTGACCACGCGGCGCACGCGGTCTACATCGGTCACGGTAAAGCCGGTGTGCAGCGTGATGTGGTGGTCGGCATACCAGGACCAGTCGTTCAGAATGATCTCGTCGATGGTCTGCTCGCCAGCCAGCACGGGGGACAGCAAAATGCGGTTGTAGTTGGGGTGCTGCTCGGCCCCGAACACGGTAATGTCATACAGATCGGGCGCAATCTTGAGCAGCTCTTCCAGCGTGCGCACACCGGCCATGCCGTTTCCTACCATCACCAGCTTGAGCTTTTTCATCGTGACTGACTCCGTCGGTTCATCGCCTGGGCATTCGAAAAACAAAAAAGGCGTCCACACGATGCTGCTTCGATCTGAACTCGAAACCGCATGTGGGGACGCCTTCGTCCTTGCAATTCTTCAGTGCGCCATTGCACGGGGGAACTGCGTGACCCTGCCGGGTCGTTGTGTTGCTTCAAGCAATGGCCGTGCCAGATGGTTTGCACTGATGTGGGGCGATGGCGATGGCTGGAAGCGCGCATGGCGTCTGATCGCTGATCCGCACCGTGCGGGGTGGGGCCACATCGGCGCCTCGGGGGCGCTGCATGCACCACCTTGGGCACGAAACCTGCGAGCAGGCGGTGCATGAGTTTTGAACTGGACTTCGGCCAGACCTCGCTGGCGGGGCGCAAAGACATCAACGAAGACTTTGCGGCGCTGGTAGAGGGCCAGGGGCGCGACCGCGAGCGCGGTGCCATTGCCGCCATTGCCGATGGAGTCAGTGCCGGTGGCAACGGCCGCGAGGCCGCGCAGACCACAGTGAACACGCTGGTCAACGACTACTTTGGCACCCCCGAAACCTGGGACACCACGGTGGGGCTGGACCGCATTTTGAGCGCCCACAACGGCTGGCTGGCCTCCATGAACCGCCGCCGCCAGCCTGCGGTGGGGCTGACCACCATCACCGCCCTGGTGCTGCGGGGGCAGTCGTACACCCTGGCCCATGTGGGCGACACGCGCGCCTACCTGTTGCGGGCCGGGCGGCTGCAGCTGCTGACGTCCGACCATGTGATGCACCAGCGCGACTTTGCCCACCAGCTCACCCGCGCCATGGGGCTGGACGACCATGTGGTGGTGGACTACAGCCAGGGCGAGCTGCACAGCGGCGACCTGTTTGTGCTGCTGTCCGACGGCGTACACGGCAGCCTGCCCGAGCGCGAGCTGCGCCAGATGCTGCTGCAAGACACGCTGACCGCCCAGGCGCTGGGCGAAGAGCTGGCACAAGCCGCCCTGCGCCGGGGCAGCACCGACAACGTCACCGCCCTGGTGGTGCGCGTGCAAGGCGCACTGGTGGCCACGCTGCAAGACGAGTCCCGCCGCGCGCACGACCTGCCGGTGCTGCCGCTGCTGAAAGTGAGCGACCCGGTGGATGGCTTGGTGGTGACCGCGCTGGTGGCCGACAACGGCATTCACCGCATCTACCAGATGCGCCACCCGCCCACGCAGCGGCTGTACGCCCTTAAAACCCTGGTGCCCGCCCGCGCGCACGACCCGAAGGAGCGCGCCACGCTGGCGCACGAGGCCTGGGTGGCGCGCCGCATGCAGTCGGGCCACGCGGCGGTGCACCTGGCGCGGCTGAACACATGGCCTGCAGAGGACCACGCCGCCGAAAAAACCAGCGAACACACCGACGCCAGCGCGTTTTATCTGCTGTACGACTGGCATTCGGGCGAAACCCTGGGCCAGCGTCTGCGCCGCCGCCAGCCGCTGACGGTGGCACAGACGGTGGCGGTGGTCATGCAGGCCGCGCAGGTGCTGGGCTGGCTGCACCGCCAAGGGGTGGTGCACCGCGACATCAAACCCGACAACCTGCACCTGGGCGACGACGGCGTGCTGCGCGTGTTGGACCTGGGCGTGGCTTTGTCGGGCCGCGAGCCCGAGGCCACGCGCCGCCTGCACGCCGGCACCCCCAGCTACATGAACCCCGAGCAATGGCCGGGCTACGAAAAGAGCGGCGACCCGGCCGGCCAGCTGCCCGACCCAGGCAGCGACCTGTTTGCGCTGGGCGTCACCCTGTACCAGCTGCTGGCCAACGGGCGCCTGCCGTATGGCGACGTGGTGCAGTACCAGCTGGGCCGCTACCACCGCGACCCCGTGGCCCCCAGCCGCCACAACCCCGGCGTCCCCATCTGGCTCGACCAGATTGCCCTGAAGGCCGTGGCCCGCAACCTCACCCGCCGCTTTGAAACCGCCGAAGAACTGCTGCTGGCCCTGGAGCGCGGCGCATCCCGCCCCCTGTCAGCCCCCGGGCCACAACCGCTGATCCAGCGTGACGCCACTGCGGTGTGGAAGATCGCGCTGGTGGTCAGCGTGCTGGTGAATCTGCTGCTGGTGTACTGGCTGGTGTTTTTGCCGCGGTAGGGCGTTGGGATGTCATTGCTTCTAAAGTGATAGCTGCTTGCGCTTTATGGATAAGCGCTAGAGGCATATTTGAACCAAATTTCAAGGTTGCTGATTCCTTGTTGAACATGGGCGAGTCTTGCTACCAGCGCAGTGCCGGATTGGCTCCCTCCCCCCTCGCGGGGGAGGGCGGGGGGGAGAGGGGGAATCTTGGGCGCTGCGCCAGATCGCCCCCTCTCCCCAACCCTCTCCCACGAGGGGAGAGGGGGTTTTCAGCGCGCTATCGGATGCACGCCGCAAGCCCGGAGGCCGGGAACATCGCTTCAAGTCCGGGCCCTTCCACCACTCTCCGCCCAGGTCCGCGTCCACCGAATCTGCATCACCCGTAGTAGCACCAGCATGGCTGCCGCGCACACCGCAATCGCCACAAAGCCCCACAGGTAGGTGCCAGCGAACTGGCGCGAGGCCCCCATGGCGTTGGGGATCAGCCCGCCGCCCAACGCCCCGATCTCGCCAATCATCGAACCCGCCACGGCGGTCGACAGCGGCCAGCGCAGGGGCACCAGCTGAAACAACGCCCCGTTGCCTGCGCCCAGCGCCGCAAAACACACCAGAAACAGCAGCATGGTGACGGGCAATGAGTTTTCGGCCAGCCCACACAGCACCAGGCTGACGGTGGTGATGGCCAGCACGCCGGTCAGTGTGTTCACGCCGCCCCAGTGGTCCGACAGCCAGCCGCCAAACACGCGCAGCGCGGCGCCCAAAAAGGCGGCCAGCATGGTCAGCTGCCCGGCTTGCACCTTGCTCACGCCGAACTGGTCGTAAAAGTAGCTGGGCATGAAGGTGGTCAGGCCAATAAAACCGCCAAACGTCACCGCGTAGATCAGGCTGAAGGCCCAGCCGTCTTTTTCAAACAGGCAGGCAACATGTTCGCGAAACGTGGCGTGGGGCGAGAGGTCGGGAGGCTCTTTGGCGAAGACCGCCATCACGATGGCAGGCACGGCCACGCTGACCGCAGCAAAGCCATACACGGCCTGCCAGCCAAACTTTTGCGCCAGCATGGGCGCCAGCAGCGCCGCCACCGCCGTGCCCACATTGCCCGCGCCCACAATGCCCATGGCCAGGCCCTTGTAGCGGGGCGGAAACGAGCCCGAGCCCAGCGACAGCGCCACGCCAAAGCTGGCCCCGGCCACCCCCAGCAACACGCCCAGGGCCAGCAGCTCGTGGTAGGTCTGCACACACAAAAAGCCATAGGCCATGGCGGCAAAGATGCCCGCCATCTCGACCAGCGTGGC
The DNA here is from genome assembly GCA_030692685.1 of Acidovorax sp. GTDB lineage: Bacteria > Pseudomonadota > Gammaproteobacteria > Burkholderiales > Burkholderiaceae_C > Acidovorax. The sequence goes on from JAUXZO010000207.1 coordinate 44,913, forward strand.
ATTTTTGCGTCCGATGTATTGCGCCAGGATGCCCAGCGGAAACCGCATCAGCGCACCCGCAAAGATGGGGATGGACAGCATCATCCCCATCTGCGTGGGCGTGAGCCGAAAGCTCTCTTGAATGAACGGCGCCATCGCGCCATTGATCACCCAGATCGCACACGAAAAGCCGAAATACAGAAACGACGACCACAGCGTGGGCGCATGGCCGGACTTGAGGAACTCGCGAAATTGAAGCATGAGAGAGGGTGTGCAAAGGGCTTGGGGAACCACTCCAAAGAGCAGGTTCTTCGCCTGGCCAGAAAACAAAAAAGCGCCTGCACAGACCGCGCAGGCTTTGCAGCCACATCGCACTCCATGAAGACGCCAACGTCCTGTTCGCCCAATCCGCCATTGCACCGGGCTGACACACGGCCAGCGTTGGCCGTGGTGTAGTTCAAGCAATGGCTGTGCCAAGTTTGGGACTCCCTTGATATAAGTCAAGAGTGCCGCTAGCGCTTATCCATCAAGCGCCGATAGCTATCAAATTTGAAAATATGATGCGGCACTGTTCTAATTTGGTGCAGTGCATCACGGTTCGATGCACGCCGTTGGGGTGTGCACCAGTTTGGTGTTGCGCCCCGAGGCACCAATTACTTGTATCAACTCAAGAAGAATCAACATAGGATGACTTCGGTTTTTCCACTGCCGTGTTGCCCGGTTCTGGAGTGACGAGGCACCCACCACGAGGGCATTTTTATGCGCGTCAATCTGCCGGTCAGCACGCAAGAATATGCGTTTCCCAAGGGCCAGACGTTGGTGTCCACCACCGATCTCAAGGGCCGCATCCTGTACTGCAACCCGATGTTCATCGAGGTCAGCGGGTACGAAAAAGAAGAGCTTCTGGGCCAGCCCCACAACATCGTTCGCCACCCTGACATGCCCGAAGAGGCGTACCGCGACATGTGGCACACCATCGCAAGCGGCACCCCCTGGTCCGCACCGGTCAAAAACCGGCGCAAGGACGGCACGTTTTATTGGGTGATGGCCAACGTCACCCCGCTGATGCAGGGCGAGCAGCCCACCGGCTACATGTCGGTGCGCACTGAAGCCACGCGCGAACAGATCCAGGCGGCCGACGCGCTCTACAAACAAATGCAGGCCGAAAAGCAGGCCGGCCAGCTGGTGCATGCGCTGCGGGCCGGGGTGCTCATTAAAAACAACCTGTGGGGCAAGCTGTCTGGCGTGCTGCGCCTGGGTGCCATGGGCAAGATGATGGCCTGCACGGTGGTGCTGGTGGTGGCCTCGTGGTGTGCAGCGCTCGTCGGCGGCCACACGTTGACGCTGGGCTCGGGCGCCGCATGGGTGGTCGTGCTGCTGCTGGCGCTGGGCATGGCGGTGTACCTGCACCAGGTCACCGTGGCACCGCTGGCGCAAATGCTGCGCTGGGCCAACCGCATGGCAGCGGGCGACCTGACGCAAAATATTGGCGCATCCCGCAACGACACCGCGGGCCATCTGCAAAAAGCGCTGGGTCAGCTCAACGTGAACCTGCGTTCCATCGTGCGCGACGCGCGCCAGGAGAGCGAAAACATGCAGGTCTCCACCCGCGAGATCGCGCAGGGCAACCACGACCTTTCATCCCGCACCGAGGCGCAGGCCAGCAACCTGGAGCAAACGGCAGCGTCGATGGAAGAGATCACAGGCACCGTCAAGCAGACCGCCGAGTCCGCCCGCCAGGCCACGGTCCTCGCCACGCAGGCGGCTCAGGTGACGGAGCGCAGCAGCGAAGCCGTTGATGGTGTGGCCAGCACCATGAAGCAAATCCAGACCGCATCTGGCCGTATCAGCGAGATCACGCAACTGATCGACTCCATCGCGTTTCAGACCAACATTCTGGCGCTGAACGCAGCAGTCGAAGCCGCGCGGGCGGGCGAACAGGGCCGCGGTTTTGCCGTGGTGGCCACCGAAGTGCGCAGCCTGTCGCACCGCACCCTGTCGGCCGCCAAAGAGATCCGCCAGCTCATCGACGACTCGGCCACCAAGGTCAGCGAAGGCCACCAAAAGACCGACGCCGCGCAAAAGACCATGACCGAATCGCTGGAGCTGGTGCGCCGCGTGAACACGCTGATCGGCGAGATCCACAGCGCCTCCAACGAGCAGCTCAGCGGCATCTCGCAAGTCAACTCCGCCGTGGCGCAGCTGGACACCATCACCCAGCAGAACGCCGCGCTGGTGGAGGAAAACGCAGCGTCTGCCATGCAGCTCAACGGCCAGGCGCAGTCGATGACGGAGACGGTGCAGGTGTTCCGTATCGACGCCTCGGCACCCAGCCAGGCGCGGGATGCGGTGGAGTTGCGCAAGGAGATGAAGGCATCGTCGGAGCGGGGGTTGGCAGCGGTTTAAGCGCGACGAAGTTGCGGTTGCTACTGGGTTTAGCGCTTGCCAGAGGAGCCGAAAGAAGCAGCCAGTCAGCCCGACGGTCCCGCGCCGGTCAACGCGAAGCTTGCAAGTCCCTCTCGGTGTGCTTGGCGCTGGCTCTCCGCGACGACGAGTTCTTCCAGCCTGCGCTCAATTGCTTGCGGGGAGGGCCACCCGGAAGTTGGTGGCTTGCGCGTTCCAGTCGGAAACGGTTCCGTCGATGCCCCGAATGGACTCCACACAAGAGAGTGGTTGTCCCTTCGAACCTAAAGCAACACCGTCAATGCCGCCCCGCCGGTAAGGTCGTATGGTCGCCAATTGGGACTCCGTTGTGACGCTGCTGCCATAACGCTGGCAGCAGCAGGTGGTCCACTCGGGCGGTCGATTTGACCAGCAAACAAGGTTCCCATATGCCCCACACAACGCCACAGCAACTTCTTCACTCCCTCGTGGGTGCGATGAACCGAGGCGACATCGATGCCGCGACGGCCCACTATGAGCCCAATGCGGTGCTGGTTGTTCAGCCCGGCGTGGAGGCTCTGGGATTTGTCGCTATTCGAGAGGCACTCTCGGGAATGTTGGCCGGCAGACCACAACTGGTGACGCTGGGGCACCATGTGTTCCGGTCAGGCAACTTGGCCCTGTGTCACTCGTCGTGGCAGATGACCATCAAGGGGCCTGACGGTAGCCTGATTGAGATGAAAGGCCTGTCGGCAGACGTGTTGCGCCAGCAATCGGACGGAACATGGAGAATTGCCATTGACAATCCCTGGGGCACTGCGGTGCTGGGTGCAGTCGCCTGAACGAACCCACATTTTTGAGGTGTGTACCTGCCATGCGTTTTTCTCCCTCCGACCGCCACGTTCTCCTTGCCGTCAACGGCGTGGGTCTGACCGTTCTAGCGCGACTGGAGGCCATGGGGTTCCACTCGTTAGACCAGTTGGCCGACGCGGATGCTGCAGACATCCTCCGGCAGGGGGCGTTGCTGACGGGGTCTTCATGCTGGAAGAACAGTCCGCAGGCCCGCAGTGCGATTGATGGTGCCATTGCGGCCGCGGTGGCGCAGGTGAGCGGAAACGCTGTTACGTGAGTCGTTCACGCCTTCAGTCTCTGGCGTCAGCGCGCTGTGGAGTCGGGGATGTGAAGCTAAAACTCAATGGCTTTTCGTGCGTGTCGGATGATCGGTAGACCTCAAAGGCACGCGAAATCATCGCGCCGTGTGCATCTGCGGTCTCGGGTGGTCTGCGGCGTTGCAAATACTCGCAGTAGCTACGGCTATTGCTGCGTTTTGCGCCTTGCAGCCCTTCCCGATCCGTAGCGCCCACTTACCGCTCGATTCGAGCAGAGGATCCCTAGCAGCTATATTTTTGATAGTTATTGGCACTGTGTGGTCAGTGCGACACCGTACAGATGCCATGCGCTCTCGGGGTCACTATGTGGGCAGCGTTGTATTTGCACACGCCAGCGCCCCAAGACTTGGAGAGCCCCTATGCCACGCGTCCAGGCGAAGGTATTGCACCTGAACCCCAGGTTTCCCCGCCTTGATGATCCTGCGAGGCCCGAAAACCGGTCGATCTTCATTCCCGTTGACGAATTGCTCACGCCCGGTTTTGTCGCTCGGCACACCGTATTTGCCGATTTCAGTGCGCTTCTGCGTGCAAGCGCGTTCGGCCCCGATCACGTTGCGCGTCTGGAGGAAAGTACGGACGAGGAGTGGGAGAAGTTCATCCGGCGTGTGTCCAGCTTCTCGACTTGGGCAGCGATGCTCAAGGACGCGCGGGGTGAATGGATCATGCACCGACTGGGCGTTTGCACCGACGCATCCCCGTGGTACGGTGAAGCCTAGGCAGTGCTGTAAATCTGTGCAAAAACAATAGCTAGAAGCGCTTATCCATCAAGCGCTAGAGGCATAAAACACTCAAAAAATGCCTTGGCGCATGCCCACCGAGGCTTGCTGCTGCGTCCGGAGGTCTGACGGGTCTACTGGGCCCACGGGTACCGTTCAGGTGCTCCCCCGCACCGTCAGCTCAAACCCCAAATTCACCGAATTCTTCACCGGCACCTCGCCCCGCATCAGCGAAAGCAACATCTGCGCGCTGGCCTCGCCGATAGCAGAGCGCGGGGTGCGCACGGTGGTCAGCGGCGGCAGCATCTGGTCGCTGCCTGCTAGGTCGTTAAATCCTGCAATGGCGACCCGGCCCGGCACGGCCACGCCCAGGCGCTGCGCGGCCAGCAGGCCGCCTTGTGCCAGGTCGTCGTTGCAGAAAAACACGGCATCCACGCCGGGCCGGGTGCGCAGCACTTCTTCCAGCAGTTCCGCGCCCAGGCGGATGGACGAGGGCTGGGGGCTTAACAGCTCCAGCCGCGGGTCGTATAGGCCCGCCTCGCGCAGGCAGCGGCGGTAGCCCTCGGCGCGCTGCATGGTGCGCGGGTCGAGCTGCGCGGCCACAAAAGCGATGGTTTTGTAGCCGCGCGAGAGCAGGTGGGCCGTCATGCCGTGTCCCGCGTCCTGCTGCGAAAAGCCCACGCAGAACACGCCGGGTGCGGGCGTCATCTCCATCAAGTGCACACACGGCACGCCGCTGGTGGCAATCAGGTGGCGCGACGCCTCGGTGCGGTCAAAGCCGGTCACCAACAGGCCCGCCGGGCGGTGGGCCAGGTAGGTGCGCAGCAGTTGTTCTTCTTCCAGCGGGTCGTAATGGGTGACGCCAATCAGCGCCTGGTATCCGTGCGGGAAGAGGGTGCGGTGCACGGATTCGAGCACGTCCACAAACAGCGCGTTTGACAACAGCGGCACCAGCACGGGCACCTGCACGCTGCGTTGCGATGCCAGGGCGCGGGCAGCGGGATCGGGCACGTAGCCCAGTTGCTCGGCGGCGGCTTTTACGCGTTGCACCAGTTCTTGCGCCACGCCGCGCTCGCCGCGCAAGGCGCGGGACGCGGTGATGGGGCTGACCCCCGCAGCCTTGGCCACGTCGGTCAAGGTGGTGCGGCCGCTGGAGCGGCGTTTGGAGTCGGGTTTGGCGAGAGGGACGGGTGGAGAAGGGGCGGACAAGGGTTTTCCCTCGATGTTGGAGGCGCGTAAATGACTAGGATAGCGCTGTCCGAAACGGTCGACAAGCTGCATTTGCCTGTGCTGATGCAGGTTCGATACGGTTTCGGTTCGTTTTCACAGACATCCGGCCTGGATGTTTTTTTGGGTTTCATTGGATAGCGCTACCAATATGAGTTTTGTGCCTTCAACGGTGTTTTTGGTGGTCATGGGTGTGGCCGGCTGCGGCAAGTCCAGCCTGGGCCAGGTGTGCGCTGCGCACCTGGGCCTGACCCTGCTGGAAGGGGATGATTTCCACTCCAGCGCCAATGTCAGCAAGATGCGCGGCGGAATCGCCCTGAGCGACGACGACCGCCAGACCTGGCTGGACACGCTGGCCGCGCAGTTGCAGGCCCACCCTGCAGGCGTGGTTTTGACCTGCTCGGCGCTAAGACAGCGCTACCGTGACCGTTTGCGTGCGGCCGTACCGGGTTTGCGGTTTGTGTTTTTGAGCCTCACGCAAGACCAGGCACGCGAACGTGTGGCGGCGCGCCCGGGCCACCTCTTCCCCGTCAGCCTGGTGGCCAGCCAATTTGAAACGCTGGAAGACCCCAGCCTCGAAGCAGGCGTGCTGCGGGTAGACGCCACCTGCCCGCTGGCCGAACTGGGCGAGCAGGTGCAGCAGTGGCTGAACGGCTTGCCTGCTGTTGACGCGGTTGCTGCAGCTTCGGTGCCCACATCCAACCCCAGCCTGGAGGTCTAAGCCATGGCGATTCGCAAATTTTTGAAGCACTTGGTCGAGGCGCTGATGGCGCTGAGCCTGCTGGGCATGGTGATTGCCGTGTTTGGCAACGTGGTGCAGCGCTACCTGTGGGGCACCGGGTGGGTGGTGTCTGAAGAGCTGTCGCGCCTGCTGTTTGTGTGGCTGGTGTGCCTTGCGGCCACGTTGGCATTTGGCGAAGGGCAGCACCTGGGGTTCGATCTGGTCACGGCGCGGCTCAAGGGCGCGCCCGCTGCGGTGTTCCGCTGGTTGTCGCGCGGCCTGATGGCGCTGGCGCTGTATTACCTGATGGTGGGCGCCTGGCAGCAAGTGGTAGTGGGCATGGACAGCCGCAGCCCCGTCATGAACTACCCGTTGGCCCTGGGCGCAGGCGGCATTTTGCTGATGGGCGTTTGCATGGCCGTCATCCTGCTGTTGCAAGCCTGGCACGACCTGCGCGGCACCACGCCGCCTGATTCTCACCCAGCCCCGCACCCCGCCGATACCGCCACCGAAGTTTGAAGCCGCCATGACGATTGCTCTTTTTCTGTTGGTCCTGTTTGCCACCATGACGGTGGGGGTGCCGATTGCGTTTGCGCTCATGCTGACGGCGCTGGCGCTGATGGTGCACCTGAATTTTTTTGATGCGCAGTTGCTTGCGCAAAACATGCAGGCCGGGTTTGACAGCTTTCCGCTGTTGGCCGTGCCGTTCTTCATTCTGGCCGGTGAGCTGATGAACGCCGGTGGCCTGAGCCGCCGCATCATCGACCTGGCGCGCACCTTTGTGGGCCACATCCCTGGCGGTTTGGGTTATGTGGCGATTGCGGCGTCGCTGATGCTGGCGTCCATGAGCGGATCGGCCATCGCCGACACCGCCGCGCTCGCCACCTTGCTGCTGCCCATGATGCGGCGCCAGAACTACCCCGATGGCTCCAGTGCGGGCTTGATTGCGGCGGGCGGCATCATTGCGCCCATCGTGCCGCCGTCCATGCCCATGGTGATCTACGGCGTGACCACCAACACCTCCATCAGCAAGCTGTTTCTGGCGGGCATCGTGCCCGGCATCATGATGGCTGTGGCGCTGGTCATGGTGTGGCGCTGGGTGGCCAAAGACAAGAATCTGTCGGTAGCCGAGAAGACCACCTGGCCCGAGCGCCGCCGCGCACTGGTGAGCAGTGCCTGGGCGCTGATGATGCCCGTCATCATCATCGGCGGCCTGCGCATGGGCGTGTTCACGCCCACCGAGGCTGCCGTGGTGGCGGCCATGTATGCGCTGCTGGTGGCCACGCTGGTGTACCGCGAACTCAATCTGGCGGGCGTCTACAAGGTGTTTGTAGCGGCCGCCAAGACAACGGGCGTGGTGATGTTCTTGTGCGGCGCGGCCACGGCGGCGTCTTACATGGTGACGCTGGCCGACCTGCCCAACCAGCTGGCGCAAAGCATGGGTCCGCTGCTGCAAAGCCCGGTGCTCTTCATGGCCGTGGTCTGCACCTTCTTGTTGGCCGTGGGCATGGTGATGGACCTCACGCCCACAATCCTCATCCTGGCGCCGGTGCTGGCGCCGCTGGCCGTCAAGGCCGGTATCGACCCGGTGTACTTCGGGTTTGTCTTCATCTTTGTGGGCTGCCTGGGTTTGCTGACGCCCCCGGTGGGCACCGTGCTGAATGTGGTGGCCGGCATTGGGCGGCTGCGCATGGAGCCCGTCATCCGCGGGGTCATGCCGTTTTTGCTGATCTACATGGCCATGCTGGTGCTGCTCATCCTGTTCCCCGCCATCGTGCTGTGGCCGCTCAAGCTGATGTTCTGACACGTGGTCTGACGCGCTATTGCCAAACGTTTCTCTGTCGCTTTTTCACCCTGCCTTTTCCATCAAGGAGACAACCATGAAAACTTTCCGTCGCACCCTGCTGGCCGCCCTCTCGGTGGCTGCCATCACCTGCTCGTTCCAGGCCGCCGCGCAAGACATCAAGCCGCGCATCATCCGTTTTGGCTACGGGCTGAACGAAGTGTCCAACCAGGGCCGCGCTACCAAGCTGTTTGCCGAAGAGGTCGAAAAAGCCTCTGGCGGCAAGATGAAGATTCGCGCGATTGGCGCTGCAGCACTGGGCTCGGACGTGCAGATGCAGCAGGCGCTGATTGGCGGCGCGCAAGAGATGATGGTGGGCTCCACCGCCACGCTGGTGGGCATCACCAAGGAAATGGCGATCTGGGACACCCCGTTTTTGTTCAACAACTCCAAAGAAGCTGACGTAGTGCTGGACGGCCCCGTGGGCCAAAAAGTGATGGACAAGTTGCAGGAAAAAGGCCTGGTGGGCCTGGTGTATTGGGAGAACGGGTTTCGCAACCTCACCAACAACAAGCGCGCCGTGACCAAGCTGGAAGACATGGAAGGCATCAAGCTGCGCGTGATGCAGAACACCGTGTTCATCGACAGCTTCAAGACCCTGGGGGCCAACGCCGTTCCGCTGCCGTTCTCAGAACTCTTCACCGCCCTGGAAACCAAGACCGTGGACGGCCAGGAGAATCCCTACAACACCATCCTGTCGAGCAAGTTCTATGAGGTGCAAAAGTACCTCACGGTCACCAACCACGTCTACAGCCCCTGGATCGTTCTGGTGAGCAAGAAGTACTGGGACGGCCTGTCGAAAGACGAACACAAGGTGCTGCTCGACGCCGCCAAGAAGAGCCGCGACTTTGAGCGCCAGGACACCCGCGAAGAAGCCAACAAGGCGCTGGCAGATCTGAAGGGCAAGGGCATGCAGATCAACGAACTGTCTGCCGCCGAAGCCAACCGCATGCGCGAGAAGCTGGGCGCCGTAAACGCCAGCATTTCGGCCAACGTGGGCGAAGCGCTGTGGAAAGACGTGCAGGGCGCTGTAGCGCAGGCGCGCTCTGGCAAGTAAGTCACGGAATTAGCGAGGGCGGACGTGGGGCGCTCACTGAGTCCCATCTGTCTGCGCTTTGCGTGCAAAAACAAAAAGGCCGAGACCCCGTGAGGGGCCTCGGCCTTTTAGGCATTTGCAACGGTATCCCCGCGCCGCAGCGCAGGCCCATCGACTTAGAACGAGCCGACTTCGCCCGAAGAAATCTTGCCGGTGCGCAGCGCGTCCACGGCCTGGGCGTTCACGGCACTGCGGTCAGCCGTGGAGGTGTAGACCAGAGCACGCGA